>JBBARC010000044.1:0-31564 GCA_040400005.1 Acetobacteraceae bacterium
TAACGTAATGGCCTGCGCGCCGAGAGTTGAGTCTTTTGAGGCAGTTAGCGTTCTCGCCCCTACCTGGGCAGTTACAGAAAAAGAGGACTCTTGCCTTGAAGCAAGTTGCATTGATGATTGCTCTGCCATGATCAAGGTAGGCATCAACGCGGCTTGGTCTGCGAACCGGGTTGGCGGGCGGCAGCGCGCCAAAAAAGACTAATGCCAACCCGCTTTGATCCATTCTTCATGGGTCAATCCTTAAGCGGGTTACTAATTATCCGCCGCCAACCGCGCCGCGACATCTTCGGCGGTTAGCGTATCGATGAATTCATCGAAATCGCCAGCCATAACCTTGTCGATTTTGTAGAGGGTAAGGTTCACCCGGTGATCAGACACACGGCCTTGGGGGAAGTTGTAGGTGCGGATACGTTCGCTGCGATCGCCGGTGCCGACTTGTGATTTGCGATCGGCGGCGCGGGTTTCGTGTAAAGATGAGCGTTGGCGTTCGTAGAGGTGGGAGCGCAGAATTTTCATCGCTTTGGCGCGGTTTTTGTGTTGGCTGCGTTCTTCCTGCATGGCGACCACAACGCCTGTCGGCATGTGGGTGATGCGCACGGCGGATTCGGTTTTGTTGACGTGCTGGCCGCCGGCGCCGGAGGCGCGATAGACATCGATGCGCAGATCCGATTCGTTGATTTCCACATCAACTTCCTGCGCTTCTGGCAGCACCGCGACGGTGACGGTAGAGGTATGGATGCGGCCCTGGGTTTCGGTTGCTGGCACGCGTTGCACGCGGTGCACGCCGGATTCAAATTTTAGCCGGGCGAAGACATCGCGGCCGTTGATTTCGGCGATGCCTTCTTTCAGGCCGCCGAGTTCGCTTGCGTTGTATTCGAGCAATTCAAAGCGCCAGCCGCGGGCGCCCGCGTATTTTTGGTAGGCGGTGAATAATTCGCCGGCGAACAACGCGGCTTCGTCGCCGCCGGCGGCCGGGCGAATTTCCAAAATGGCACTGCGCGCATCGGCTTCGTCTTTGGGCAGCATGGCGACGCGAATATCTTGTTCCAGCACCGGTATTAGGTGGCGCAGGCGATCGAGGTCTTCTTCGGCCATGGCGCGCATGTCGGGGTCGGATAGCAGGGATTCGGTACTGGCAAGATCGGCTTGGGCTATGTGCAACTCGCCAATGCGGGCAACGATGGGCTCAATTTCGGCGAGCTCTTTGGAGGCCCGCACGAACGCTTCCCCGGTGATCACTTCCGATAGCATGGCGTGTAGTTCTTCGGCACGGGCGACGATGCGATCTAGTTTTTCGGCGTAGTCCATGTTGGGTTTAGTCCTGGTGGGGGGGGGCGGTTAAGATGGTGGATGGCGCAAGAGCTTATCGACCCCAGGCTTTGCTGTCGCTCGGGCGGATGCTAAGACTTGCCGTTAGGGTGTTTGAACAGTTTCTCGAAGCGATCCTCGGCTTCGGTGAGATGCCTGATCATGACATGGGACGCCAGATTGACACCAACACCGGCAAAGAATAGCGGCAGGACGTAGAGAGTGGCCGAAAATTCTGAGGCAAAAAGTTGATCATCAAAAACGGATGGGGTTGCCACAGCCAGCGTTCGTAGCCGCTGCAACATGATGACATCGACGCTGGAGAGTATGACTAGCCCGAGGCCAAAACTGACCACCGATAGGCGGGAAATGGCGCGCTGCCACATCAGATAGACATAAACGCCGAGCGGTGCTGCGATCGAGCATAGCACGAGGGTAAAGAATTCACTTTCGAAAAAGACACTGTTTTTCAAGGGTGGACTCCTCGAGGTGCTCGACTGGTGCGGTTGCTATGGCGGATGACGCAAGGGCTTATCCGCCCTACGCTTCGCGCAGACTGTCCACCACATGTGCTAACGGCATTTCGGTTTGACTGCCGTTGATTAGGTTTTTGACCGTGGCGATGCCGCGGGCGAGTTCGTCTTCGCCCAAAATGATGGCAGCGCGGGCGCCGATGCGGTTGGCGCGTTCTAGCCGGCGTTTCATGTTGCCACGATAGGCCATTTCCGCGCGCAGGCCGGCGCCGCGCAAGGCTTGCAGTAAGGGCAGCGCGGCGTTTTCTGCCGTATCGCCAATGGGGATCACGGCAATGGGGGCCGGCGGCGTGGGGGGTGATTGCAGCAGCATGGATAGGCGTTCAACGCCTGCGGCCCAGCCCACGGCGGGGGTTGGCGGGCCGCCCATTTCGGCAACCAGGCCATCGTAACGGCCACCGGCCAGCACGGTGCCTTGCGCACCAAGCTTTCTGGTGACGAATTCGAACGCGGTGTGGCTGTAATAATCTAAGCCGCGCACAATGTGGGGGTTTTCGGTGAACGGCACGCCGAGTTTGGTGAGCAGGCAACGCACATCATCCCAAAAACGGGCGGCATCGGGCGATAGATAGGGACCGATTTTTGGCGCATCGGCCAGCAAGGCGCGATCGGACTCATCTTTACTATCCAGGATGCGTAAAGGGTTTTTGTACAAACGATCGAGGCTTTGTTTGGAAAGCTGGCTTTGGTGATCGGTAAAATATGCAATCAGGGCGGCCCGCCAAGCATCGCGGCTGGCGCTATCGCCCAGCGTGTTGATCTCCAAAGTTACGTCGTCGGCGATGCCAAGGTTGCGCAAAATATCGAGGCCGAGCGCGATCACTTCAGCATCGGCCAAGGGATCGGGTGAGCCCAAAATTTCGGCACCGATTTGATAAAATTGCCGGTAGCGGCCTTTTTGCGGTCGTTCGTAGCGAAACATCGGGCCAGCATAAAACACTTTTTGCGGCAGGGTTTGGGTGAGGCCGTTGGTGACCAGGGCGCGGCAAATGCCGGCGGTGTTTTCTGGCCGCAGGGTCAGGCTATCGCCGCCGCGATCCTCGAACGAATACATTTCTTTGCTAACGATATCGGAGGTTTCACCCAACGTGCGGGCGAACACGCGGGTTTCCTCAAAAATCGGCGTGGTCCATTCGTCCAACCCGTAAGTGCTGGCAACACGCCGCGCGGTGTCGATCACATGGGTGTGGCGGCGCTGATCCTCGCCGATAATATCGCGGGTGCCGCGGGCGGGTTGCGGGTTGCTCATGGGTGTTGCTTAACCGGCGCGCAAAATGGCGCGGATGGCGTCTAACGCGGCCTCGGCAGCCGTTGCATCAGGGCCGCCGGCCTGGGCCATGTCTGGCCTGCCGCCACCACCCTTGCCGCCGACCGCGACACTGGCGGCGCGTACCAGATCCACCGCCGAAAACCGCGCAACGAGGGTGGCGTTGACCGCGGTAACGATACTCACTTTGTCATCGGCGGTAGAAATCACCGCCACCACCTGGGCATCGCCTTGCTTTAAAATTGTCTCGGCCAGAGCTTTCAAATCTTTGGCGGCAAAATCTGCGCTGATACGGCCAGTGAAGGTAACATCGCCAATTGTTTCGCAAGTGTCTGCTGCACTGCCGCCGGTTGCTAATTTCTTTTGCAGTTCGGTGATCTGGCGTTCGAGTTTTTTGCGGTCTTCGATTAACGCTGCCACCCGGGCCGGCGCCTCGGCCGGGCTTGCGCGCAAATAATGGGCAATTTCGGCCATGCGGCGATCGGTTTCGGCAATAGCAGCCAAAGCGGCTTCCCCACACACCGCTTCGATGCGCCGCACCCCGGCCGAAACACCGGTTTCTGATACGATACGAAATAGCCCGATATCGCCGGTGCGGGTAACGTGGGTGCCGCCGCAAAGCTCGATGGAATAAGCACCGCGTTCTGCATCGCCATCGCCCATACTGACCACACGCACTTCGTCGCCGTATTTTTCGCCAAACAGCGCCATCGCCCCTTCGGCGACCGCCTCATCGGGGGTCATTAGCCGGGTGGTGACGGCGGCGTTTTCGCGGATGCGGGCGTTGACCTCGTCCTGCGCGTGGGCGAGTTCTTCAGCGGTAACAGGTTTGGTGTGGCTAACATCGAAACGCAGCCGATCGGGCGCGTTCAAACTGCCTTTTTGGCTGACATGCGCGCCCAAACGGCGGCGCAGCGCTTCGTGCAGCAAGTGGGTTGCGCTGTGATGGGCGCGAATGGCGCCGCGGCGGGCGTGATCCACGGTTGCGACCACCGCCATGCCGGGGGCGAGCGTGCCCGCCACCACCACGCCCATGTGCACAAACAAATCGCCGCGTTTCTTTTGGGTGTCGGTAATGTCGATGATTAAACCGTCCGCGCCGGTGATGCGGCCGGAATCGCCAACTTGGCCGCCACTTTCGGCATAGAACGGGGTTTGGTTCAGAATGAGCGACACGGCCGCGCCCGGGCCGGTGGTTTGCGCAGGCGCGCCGTCCACCAGCACCACCAGCACTTCGGCTTCGGCGGTTTCGGTGGCGTAGCCCAAAAATTCGCTGGCGCCGTGGGTTTCGCGCAAATCAAACCAGCCGGTCTCGCTGGATGTATCGCCAGATCCGCTCCAGGCGGCGCGGGCGCGGGTGCGCTGTTCGGCCATGGCGGCGGTAAAGCCGGCGACATCGACGGCGCGGCCGGTTTCGCGCAACGCATCTTCGGTGAGATCGAGCGGGAAGCCAAAGGTATCATACAATTTGAAGGCAACCGCGCCGGAGAGTTTTTCGCCGGCACCTAACGCGTCGGTGGCATCGGTCAGCATCGACAGCCCGCGTTCTAGCATGGCCTTGAAACGGTTTTCTTCCAGTTTTAGGGTCTCGCTGATCAATGCTTCAGCCCGGCCTAATTCCGGGTAGGCGGCACCCATTTGGCGCACCAGGGCGGGGACCAGCTTGTAAAATACCGGGTCGCGCGTGCCCATCATGTGCAAATGGCGCATGGCGCGGCGCATGATGCGGCGTAACACGTAGCCGCGCCCTTCGTTAGACGGCAGCACCCCGTCGGCAATCAAAAAACTGGTGCTGCGTAAATGATCGGCAACCACCCGATGGCTGACCCTAAACGGCCCGTCGGCGGCAACCCCAGTCGCATCCGCACTGGCGGCAATCAGGGCCACAAAAGTGTCCGTATCGTAATTGTCGTGCTTACCCTGCAAAATGGCGGCGAGGCGTTCCAGCCCCATGCCGGTATCGATTGAGGGCCGTGGTAATGCTGTGCGGGTGCCGGGGGGGCCTTCCTCGAACTGCATAAAAACCAGGTTCCAGATTTCGATAAACCGGTCGCCATCCTCATCGGCGCTGCCCGGCGGCCCGCCGGGCACGTGGTCGCCGTGGTCGAAAAAAATCTCGGAACACGGGCCGCACGGGCCGGTATCGCCCATGCGCCAGAAATTATCGGCGGTTGGGATGCGTATAATGCGGCTATCAGGCAGGCCGGCAATGCGGCGCCACAGGCTGGCGGCCTCTTCATCGTCAGCATAGACAGTCACCAGCAGTTTGTCCGCCGGCAGGGCAAAATCGCGGGTGATCAGGGACCAGGCCAGCTCGATCGCGCGATCCTTAAAATAGTCGCCAAAGCTGAAATTGCCGAGCATCTCGAAAAACGTGTGGTGGCGCGCGGTGTAGCCCACGTTATCCAGGTCGTTGTGCTTGCCACCGGCGCGCACGCATTTTTGCGCACTGACCGCGCGCGGTATGGCGCGGCGTTCGGCGCCGGTGAACACATTCTTGAACTGCACCATGCCGGCGTTGGTAAACAGCAAGGTGGGGTCGTTGCGCGGCACCAGGGGGGAGCTTGGTACAACCTCGTGGCCCTCGCGGGCAAAATAATCGAGGAAAGTCGCGCGGATATCATTGCTACTGGCCATGCGTAGGCACGTAGCGCAGGCGGCGGGGGGAAGGGAAGGGCGGCTGGGCGGGGAGGAAGGTTAAGGTCTTCTTTTCTGAAGAAAAGAAGCAAAAGACTTTTATCATGTTGGTTCGGAGTGCTGGGTGACTTGGTTGCCCCAGGCCCAGCATAGTAAAAGTCTTTTTGCTTCTTTTCTTCAGAAAAAGAAAATCCTTAAACTTTTACGTGCGTGCCGAGGCACCCAAGCGCCGCCTGGATACCAAATTCGCCGGGTAGGGCGCCGTGGGGGAATAGGCGGGTGACGTGCCCCATTTTGCGGCCTGGGCGGGCTTCGGTTTTGCCGTAGTGGTGGGCGATAAGGCCTTGGGTTTGCAGAATTTCTGGCCATAGCGCCATGTCATCGGGGCCGACCAAGTTTTTCATTGCCGCATCTGAATGGCGTACTGCTTGCGGCAGGGGAAGGCCGGCGATGGCGCGGATGTGCATTTCGAACTGGCTGACTGGGCAGGCATCGATGGTCCAGTGGCCGGAGTTGTGCGGGCGGGGGGCGATTTCGTTGACCAGCACGCGGCCGGCGCTATCCACAAACATTTCGACCGCCAGAAGGCCTACCAGGCGGATGGTTTGGGCGATGAGGCGGGCGGTGTCGGTGGCCGCGGCGGCGATTTCGGCGGTGATTGGGGCGGGGGCGAGGGTTAAGTCTAGGATGTGGTTGCGGTGGCGGTTGAGCACGGGGTCGAAGCTGACGATAGTGCCATCGGCGCCGCGGGCGACGATGACGCTGATTTCGCAGGCAAAATCTATAAATTGTTCTAGGATCAGGGGCTTGGGCGCGAGGGTTGCGAAGGCGGTTTGGGCATCTTCGAGGCTGCGCACCACCGCTTGACCGCGGCCATCGTAGCCTAGCGTGGTGGTTTTGAGCACGGCGGGCAGGCCGATGGCGGCGATGGCGGCGGGTAGATCATCGAGCCGATCGACCGGCGCCCAGGCGGCGGTGGCAGCACCAGCGCCATTGATAAAGCTTTTTTCGGCGATACGGTCCTGGCTGACCCGCAGTAGGGCGACCGACGGGCGCACCGGGCGGTGGGCGGCCAGGATTTCGAGGCCAGCGGCGCTAATGTTTTCAAATTCAAAGGTAATCACGTCGCAGGTTTGCGCAAATTTGGCGAGCACGTCGGGGTCATCGTAGGCGCCGATGGTGGTGCCGGCCGACACCTGGCTTGCCGGTGCATCCGGCCCGGTTGCCAGGATATGGGCGCGAAACCCTAAGCGGGCGGCGGCGATGGCGGACATGCGGCCGAGCTGGCCGCCGCCGACGATGCCGATGACGGCGCCGGGCGGGAGGGGGAAATGGTCTGTCTGATCAGTCCCGACATGACCAGTCACAACGGGGCGGGGCTTTCGTCCACTGATGCGGTTTGCTCGGCGCGCCAGGCATCTAGGCGCTGAGCCAGGGCGGCATCGGTGGTGGCCAAAATGGCAACGGCCAGCAGGGCCGCGTTGATTGCGCCGGCGCGGCCGATGGCGAGCGTGCCGACCGGGATACCGGCCGGCATTTGAATAATGGAGAGCAAACTATCCATGCCGGTCAGCGCATGGCTTTGCACCGGCACGCCGAGCACCGGCAGCGGGGTGTGGGCTGCACACATGCCGGGCAGATGGGCGGCACCGCCGGCGCCGGCGATGATTAGGCGCAAACCACGGCTGCGGGCGGAGGTTGCATACTCGCGCAACCGGTCTGGCGTGCGGTGGGCCGAGACGATGCGCACTTCGTGGGCGACACCCAGCACGCTGAGGGTTTCGGCGGTGTGGTGCATGGTGGCCCAATCGGACTGGCTGCCCATGATGACGCCGACCAAGGGTGTGTCTGCGCTGGCAATAGGGGCGGTCATGCGATGTTATCAGGGATCAGATGGCTTTCGAGCCACGAGATTTCATCTTTGAGCATGAGTTTTCTTTTTTTCAGGCGCTGGACCTGGAGCTGATCGAGCTTTTGTTCGGCTAGGCGCGCGATGACCGTATCGAGGTCGCGGTGCTCGCTGCGCAATTCGTGAAGCTTGCGCAAAAGGGAGTCGCGATCTGTAAGCATTGCGCGGATTTAGCACAGGCTGGCACCCTGGCCGCAAGGCTTTGCTTAACGATATCGGCGAAAAAGCCCGAGGCGGCCGCATGCGGGGGGGGGGGCGGGGCAATTTTGGCCCAAAAATTAATGTCTTTAATGTGGCAATTTGCCGCGGCGTTGTATTACGTTTCTGTGGCACGCCCGCTTTGGCGTGCTTTTGGCCCCGCCCCCGTTTGGGCGTGTGCCTGGCAAGGAGGTACCATGAGCCTGCAAGGCCGTATCGAAAGCCTGTCTGATCGTCATGCCAGCCTGGAAGCGCGGATATCGACGGAAGATCACCGTCCCCGCCCAGATGATCTGGAACTGGCACGATTGAAAATTCAAAAGCTCAAACTGAAGGACGAGTTAGAAAAACTTCGAATGTGATAGGCCGCCATAGTGGCGGTTTGGTCCCGAATTTTCTCTTAAAAATTCAACAGTTTTGCGCCCAGGGGTGGAGCCCCTGGGCGAAACTTTGTAACGCCGGCGCGTTAGGTTTACGCGGCTTCTTCGTGTTCCGGCATCGGCGGCGGCGGCACGGCGCGGCCTTCGCGCACCAGGCGATCATTGGCGGTGGCAACCATCGCGTTAAGATCGGTCTGGCTGCACAGGCCCAGCATGACCGGGTCCACCGGTTTGATGTTGGCGCTGTTCCAATGGTGCTTGTCGCGCACTTTCTGGATCGTGTCTTTGGTGGTGCCGACCAGCTTTACCACTTGCGCTTCTGACAATTGCGGGAAATTGCGCAGCAAATAGGCGATGGCGTTGGGGCGGTCGTTGCGTTTGGCAACCGGGGTATAGCGCGAGGATTTTTGTTTTTTGGGCGAATAGCTGGTCGGTGGCATCAGCTTTAGGCGGCGCGCGCTATCGGCTTCGCAGGCCTTGATATCCTCGGCGCTGACCTGTTGATTGGCCACCGGATCGTACCCCACAATACCCTGGGCCACTTCGCCATCAGCGATGGCTTGCACCTCGAGCGGGTGCATGCCGCAGAAATCGGCGATTTGGGTAAAGGTAAGGGCAGTTTTGTCGATCAGCCACACGGCGGTGGCTTTTGGCATCAGGGGTAGGGTCATGGCGTATATCCTTGGGCGCGCAGCCGCCCGGTGCCAGGCCGGCCCGCGGGGGATCGCGGGGCCTTGTGCCAGGGGCGCGCCATGTTGATGGAACGATGCCGGGATATGCGGCGCGCGCCCTTGGCGGGTCAAGGTAGAAAGGGGGCGGTCCAAGGTGGAAAGGGGTTTTTTATGGTTGATGACGACGAAGCGCTGGCCAAGAAGCGCCGCCGGGTGGAAAAAATTCCGCTTGATGGCCTCAGTATCGGCGATTTGCGCGATTACATTGGCGAGATGCAGGCCGAGATTGGCCGAGTCGAGGCAGCGATTGGCGCAAAGCACGCGGCGCGGGGGTCGGCAGAGAGTTTTTTCAAAAAACCGCCGGGTGGTTAGGCGGGGTATTGGGGTGAAAGTTAGACCCTTCTTTTTCTGAAGAAAAAGAAGCAAAAAGACTTTTGTCATGCGCGGACAGGGGCAGCCCTGCCACCGCGTTTGCCGAACTAGCGTCATAAAAGTCTTTTTTGTTTCTTTTTTCGGAAGTCAAAAAGAAAATTCCTACTTTTGGGCTTACCCGATTGTTACGGGAGATTAGGCGGAACGGCGGCTAGGTGCCGCCGCTTGGGGTTAACCGCCGGTAATAGATAGGATTTTTAGCGCATATGGCTGGTTTTAAGGTGGGCATCGTGCCGGTGACCCCGTTTCAACAGAATTGCACGCTGATCTGGGACCCCGCCCTGGCCACTGGCGTGGTGATCGATCCCGGCGGGGATGTGCCGCAAATTGAGGCCGCCATTGCCCGGGCGGGGTTTGCTGTGAGCGAGATTTGGCTGACCCATGGGCATTTGGACCATGCCGGTGGGGCGATGGAACTGGCGGCTAATTTGAATGCCGGGTTGGCCGAGGGTGCGGCGCGGGTGGCGATCGTTGGCCCCGATCTGCGCGATGCGCCGCTGTGCGCCAGTTTGAGCGCGCAGGGCAAAATGTTTGGGGTGGACAATTTACGCGATGTGGTGCCCGACCGGTGGCTGGCCGAAGGGGATACCGTGCGGGTGGGGCCGTTTGTGTTTGATGTGCTGCATTGCCCGGGCCACACACCGGGGCATGTGGTGTTTGTGAACAAGGCGGCGCGGTTTGCCCAAGTAGGCGACGTGCTGTTTCAGGGATCGATCGGGCGCACCGATTTCCCCTATGGCGACCATGCGGCGTTGATTGATGCGATCACCAACAAAGTTCTGCCGTTGGGTGATGATGTGCGGTTTGTTTGCGGCCATGGGCCGAGCAGCACGATTGGGGCGGAGCGAAAATCTAACCCGTTTCTGCAGTAGGTTTTCGTGGATCATGATCGGGTTTTTGGCCTGGATGTAGCGCGGGCGGTGGCCGTGCTGCTGGTGCTGGTGTGCCATACCCAGTATTTTATAACGTTATGGTTTGGCGTGCCGCAATATCTGCCTCTGGCGTATGGCGGGTTTTTGGGCGTTGAGATTTTTTTCGTACTCAGCGGGTATTTGGTTGGGCGCATTGTTATTCGGGCTTCCGCCGTGCCGAGTTTTGTCAATTGGCGGATATTTATGGCGCGGCGCTGGTGGCGCACGTTGCCGCTGTACTATGCGTGTTTGGCGGTGCTGGCAGTGGCGTGGCCGCTGGTGTTTTATGCCAGCAAGGATCGCGACTGGGGTTTGGGCGTGATCGCGCGCAATGCGTTTTTTGTGCAAAATTTTAATTGGCACGTGGCCGAGGGGAATTGGTTTAGCGTGTCGTGGTCTCTGACCGTGGAAGAATGGTTTTACGGGGTGTTTTCGGTGGCGTTGCTGGCGTTGGCACGCGTGGTGGGTGGGGGCCGTGCGTTGGCGATTGTGCTGGCGGTGTTTTTGGTGGGGCCGGCGGCGTGGCGGTTTAGCACGGAGCCGTTTAATGGGCTGCCGTATTCGGTGTTGACCGGGGTTGATCAGATTGGGTTTGGTGTGGTGGTGGCGTGGGTTAGTCTGCGCCGGCCGGTTTGGTTTGGGCGCTGGGTTTTGCTGCTGATGCCTGGGGTTTTGTTGAACGCGGCGTTTTGGGTGGCGCTGGATTGGCTGTTTGGGGCTAACCGGCACATGCGGTTTGCGCTGGCGCCGGATGTGTTGGCGTTGGGGTTGGCGTTGTGTTTGCCGGCTTGTGCGCGGTGGCGCGAGGCACGTGGGGTTGCGGCCGGTTTGGTGCGGTGGGTGAGTGGACGGTCTTATGCTTTGTACCTGACGCATCTGTCGATTTTGGAGTTTGCGGCGCATTATAAGGATCGGGGAGATATTTCCGCCAGCGGTGCGTTGATGGTGGCGTTGGCGGCTATGGTTGCGATACCGGAGGTTTCTTGGCGGTGTTTGGAGAGTCCGGCGTTGCGTCGGCGGCCGCGGGTGGTTGCTTAGGCTGCAAAATGTGCCGGTGGGTTAAGGCCCGACCTATTTGCGGGCGGTGAGTTGCGGCGACGGATGACGCTTCGCTTATCCGTCCTACTATGGACTTGTCGGGACCATTTAGTGCCAATTGTAATGCCCGCCTCTCGGGGGTAAAAATGGGATCGCCCCAAATAGCAAGACAAAAAACGCCACGAAGGCGGCGGCGTCAACCGGTCGGCGAGGGGTGTAGCTCTAGGTTTAAGATGAATGCTGGTGCAGTAACCCGATTGAGCCAATAACCGATGATTGTTGCCATACGAGAGTCTGGCTTCCACAGCTTGTCTGGGGTGGTTGCAACATGCGTCGGTGGGCTGAAAGCCCACCCTACTGAACACGGAGAAAGGTCCTTGTTGTGAATGTAAATTTTGATAGGAAAGGGGGCTAGTGAGAGAAGACGCGGGTTAAAACCCACGCTACGCTCGCTGCCATGCCATGATAGTTTTGCGATAATAATTTGGTCCGGGCGCGTTAATGCAGGGGGACGCAGCACCAGGCAGATGTTGCGGGACGGGGAAGAACGGCGCGTGGAACCCGCCCTATGTTGGGGTGTGCGCGACCCAGCCGCGACACAAACAGCCCCATTATTACAAAAGTCTTTTGCTTCTTTTCTTCAGAAAAGAAGATTCTTCCTTCCCTTAATGAAAATTCCGCGCAGTTATTTTCACCATAGTCTCATCATGGGAAAGCGCATCGAGGTGGGTGGAAAAATCGGTCATGTCGTTGGCGATGAGGTGGATGACGGCGCCTTCGCGTTGCACCATGCCGCGGCAGGCGATGAGGCGGGCGGCGAGAATGATGCGGCGTTGGCGTTCGTACAGGCTGGGCCAGATGATGAGGTTGGCGGTGCCGGTTTCGTCTTCGATGGTCATGAACATAACGCCTTTGGCGCTGCTGGGTTTTTGGCGCACCAGCACCAAGCCGGCGATGTGGGCTTTGCTGCCATCGCGGGCGTGGCCGATGTGGGCTGCTGTTATCAGGCCCAAGTTTGCAAAGGTTTCGCGCAAAAATATGAGCGGGTGGTTGTGCAGGCTTAGGCCGGTTGCGCGGTAGTCGGCGATAACGGATTGCGCGGGCAAATGTGGTGTTAGGGTGATGGCGGTTTCGGCCAAATGTTCGCCAGCAGCAAAGAGGGGCAGATCTTGATCGGGCAGGGCGCGGACTTGCCATAGGGTTTGGCGGCGGCTGAGGTTGAGGCAGGCGAACGCATCGGCGGCAGCCAGGTGTTCCATATTGGTGCGGGAAAGTTTGGTGCGGCGCCAAAAATCTTCGATATTTGCAAACGGTTGCTCGCCGCGATGGGTGGCGATGCTGGTGGCGGCATCGGCGGTTAAACTTTTGACCAGGCAAAACCCCAAGCGCACGGCGAGAAGTTTGGTGCCTGGTTGGTGTTCGAGCGTGCACTCGTAGCGGCTGTGGTTGATCGAGATGGGGTAGATTTTAACGCCGTGCTGCTCGGCATCGCGGACAATTTGGGCGGGGGCGTAAAACCCCATGGGTTGGGCGTTGAGCAGTGCTGCACAAAAAATATCGGGGTGGTGCCATTTTAGCCAGCAACTGACATAGGTAAGAAGGGCGAAGCTGGCGGCGTGGCTTTCGGGGAAGCCGTAGCTGCCAAACCCTTCGATTTGGCGAAAAATGCGATCGGCGAAATCGGGTGTGTAGCCGCGGGCGACCATGCCGTGCAGCATTTTATCGCGAAATTTCGCAACACCACCGGTCATTTTAAACGTCGCCATGGAGCGGCGCAGTTGATCGGCCTCGCCTGGGGTAAAGCCTGCGCAGATGATGGCGATTTTCATCGCTTGTTCCTGAAATAAGGGCACGCCCAGGGTACGTCCCAAAACACTGCGCAGCTCATCAGTGGGGAAGGTGACCGCTTCGCGGCCTTCGCGGCGGCGCAGATAGGGGTGCACCATGTCGCCCTGAATGGGGCCGGGGCGAACGATGGCAACTTCGATGACCAGATCATAAAAGCAGGCGGGTTTGAGGCGCGGCAGCATGGACATTTGCGCGCGGCTTTCGATTTGAAACACGCCCACCGTATCGGCGACCTGGATCATGGCGTAGGTTTGCGCGCAGTTTTGCGGGATGGTGGCGAGATTAAGGTTAATGTTTTTGTGCCTACCGAGGAAGGCAAAACATTTTGCCAGGCAGCTTAACATGCCCAAGGCCAGAACATCAACTTTCATAAAGCGCAAAACATCGATGTCGTCTTTATCCCATTCGATAATCTGGCGATCGGCCATGGCGGCAGGCTCGATTGGCACTAATGTATCGAGGCGATCTTGGGTGAGCACAAAGCCGCCGGGGTGCTGGGATAAATGGCGCGGGAAATCAATCAACTCTGCGGCCAACTGCAGGGTTAAGGCTAGGCGCGGGTCGCGCGCATCAAGGCCGATAGCGGCGATATCGTCGGTGCTGGGCGGGGTGCTGCTCCACCCTGACACCTGGGCGGTGAGCGCGTTGACGGTATCTTCGGCAAAACCCATGGCGCGGGCGACATCGCGGGTGGCGCCGCGGCCGCGGTAGCGAATGGTGGTGGCGCACAACGCTGCGCGATCGCGGCCATAGGTTTCAAAAATCCATTGTATCACTTCCTCGCGGCGATCGTGTTCGAAATCGACATCGATATCGGGTGGTTCGCGGCGTTCGGCGCTGATGAAACGTTCGAACAAAAGATCGCTTTCGGCGGGGTCGATCGCGGTAATGCCCAGCACGTAGCAGACTGCACTATTGGCGGCACTGCCGCGGCCCTGGCACAAAATGGCGCGGCTGCGGGCGAACATGACGATGCTATGCACGGTTAAAAAATACGGCGCGTAATCAAGCTGGCCGATAAGAGACAGTTCGTGGTGCAGTTGGGCGGTAATTTTGGCGGGGATAGTTACGCCATAGCGGTTTTGCGCACCCTGCCAGGTGAGGGTTTCCAGCGCTTGTTGCGGGGTGAGGCCGGGGATGATGGCTTCTGCCGGGTATTGGTAGCGTAATTCGTTGAGCGAAAATTGGCAGGCAGTGGCGATGTCGATTGTGCGCGCTAAAGCTGCTGGGTAGCGGGCGAACAGGCGGCACATTTCAGCCGGGGTTTGCAGATGGCGGCCGGCGAAACTTTGGCGCAATACCCCGAGATCATCGATGGTGGTGCGGTTGCGGATGGCGCACAGGGTATCTTGCAGCATGCGGCGCTGCGGGGTGTGATACAAAACATCGTTGGTGACCACGGGGGATAAGCGGTGGGCGTAAGCGGCGTTAGCAATGGCGGCGAGGCGTTGCGCATCCCTTGGGCGCCAGTGGCGCACTAACGCCACCGAGCCATGCGCGCCAAAAATATCGTGCGTATGGGCAAGCATTTTGGCAAAATCCGGGGTGGCAGGATCGGTTATGCCGGGTAGCAAAATTGCCATGAGATCGGCGTGGGCGTTGGCGATATCTGGCCAGGCTAAATGGCAGCCGCCTTTGCCGGCACGGCGTTTGCCCAGTGTGAGCAGGCCGCACAAATTGGCGTAGCCGGCGCGGTTACGCGGGTAGAGGGTGAGCGCGCTGCCATCGGTGAGGTCGACGCGGGCACCGACAATGAGGCGCACGTGGGTTTGGGCTGCGTGCAGATGCGCGCGCACCATGCCGGCAAGGGTTGCGTGATCGGTGATGGCGAGGGCTGCGTGGCCTTGCGCGCGAGCTTGCAGAAAGAGTTCTTCCGGGTGAGATGCGCCGCGCAAAAACGAGTAATTGCTGGCGGCTTGCAGCTCGACATATTGGGCTGGCGGGTGCGGCATCAGGCAAAAAACCCGTGCAGATACCAGGATAGATCGCCGGTTTGGTGGTTGGTGCCATCACCGCGGCGAAACAGCCAGAAGCGTTGGCCGGTTTGATCTTCAACCTGAAAATAATCGCGCACGGCGTGGGTTTCGCAGGCGTTGATCCACCATTCGCCAAAAATGCGTTCGGGCCCATCGGCGCGGATGATGCGGTGGCGCTGGCGGCACCAGATAAATTGCGCCGGCGGCTGGTCGGGCAGGGCTGCCAGCACGTCGATCGGGTGGGGTGGTGATAAAAGGCGGGTGGGGCGGGGCAGGTTGGGCGGCCAGGTGGTGGTGATGCGGGCTAAGGGGGAGGCGTTGCGGGCGGCGCGTTCGGGGATGTCGCTGGCGGTGGGGAGCGTGCGAAAAATTTTCGCATTTTTGACGCGGTTTGCGACGATGTCGATGAGATCGGCCAGATCTGTGTGGGTGTGGGTATCTGGTGCGAGCAAGCTGGGGCTGGCAGGGCGGACCAAAACTTGGGTGGCGGCGTGCAGGGTGATGCGGTCTATCCCTGGTTCTGGCGCGATGTTTGTGATGCAGGCACGCAGCAGGCGCGAGAGATGAGTGGTGCTGGTGGTGGCGCTGCTGATGCCGATGGGCAAAATTTGGCTGGTGGCATCGCTGCGTGTGCAGGTTAGGGTTAAGGCGGTGGCACCGAGGCCTTGGGCGGTGAGCAGGGCTAGCAACTGTGCCAGCAAGGCGTGCAGGGCGTGGGCGATGGCCGCCGGCGCCAGCACCGGATCTGCGAAATTTTTGTGCACCAGGGGGGCTGCGATATCGGGCAGCGGGTTGATCGGTTCGGCGATGCGGCCATAGGCCTGGTCGAGCCGGGTGAGCAGGGCAGCACCCAAACGGCGGGCGAGCGGGGCGCGTGCGGTTTGGCCGAGCGGGCCGATGTGGGCAAACCCCAGTTGGGCCAAGATATCCAGGCTTGCGGCGGGCAGGCGCAGGGCGGCCACCGGCAGGGGGGCCAGGGCATCGGCAAGGCCGGCTGGGCTAACACAGATAAAATTTAGTGCGGCAAACCGGGCCAGCGCGTGGGCCGCACCTACGGTGGGGGCGATGGCCGCACGCAGATGAATACCGGCGCTGGCAAAGCGGCTGGCGATGTGGGCCAGCATGGCGGGCTCGCCACCAAACAAATGATCGGTGCCCGTGATATCAAGCAAAAGACCATCGGGCGGGGCCGGGGCCACCAGCGGGCACAGGGTGCGGGCGCACCATTGCGCCAGACGGTGTAGGGCGGCGCGATCGTCATCGGGGGTGGCCGGGTGCAGGCTGATGCCGGGGCTGCGGGCCTGTGCGGTGCTGACCGCCATGCCTTGATGCAGACCCTGCGCGCGGGCCGCCGGGTTGGCGGCATAGACCACGCGTTTGGCACCATCCCGCGTGGTGATCAGTAGCGCGGTATCAGGCGGCGTTGCGCGCTGTTTGTGCAGGCGATCGGTTGGCCAATAGGGCAGGTAGAGCGAGGCAACCCGTGGCATCGCAGGCATCCAGTATCCAGGTGGCGGGGGCGGCGTTGCGGGCGCGCAGCAAATTGACCTGCCAGCGGGCGCGGCCAACGGCGTGGGCGCCGAGATCGGTTACGGGCGATGGGTGCGGGGTGATGCGCCAGTGGGTGGTGGCGGTGCGTGCGTTGAGACCAGACGCGGCGGCTGTTGGCCAGGACCCGGCATAACAGGGCCGACGCAGCACCCAGGCCATAACCCCGGATGTTTCGGCTGCCAGCGACAGCCGCCGCGATGCGGTGGTGGAAAGCTGGGCAATTTCGCCGACTACCGCGCCAACGCCTGTGTGGCGCAGGGATTCTTCCATCACCAGTAAAATTGCCGCATCGGATCCCACCCGCATGTGCAGCAGGCGTTGCGGTAGTAGCCCCGCCAGCGCCAGGCCGGGGGGGTAGATATCATCATGGCGGGTGCACCAAATAACCGGTGCGCCGAGGCGGGCGAAAATACCGGCGGCAAAGCCGGTGGCGGCGGCGGCGTAAGTGGCATCGGCGCCGCCGCCTTCAATTTCGTGCAGGGCGGCGCGGGCGAGGCCGCCATTGGGCAAATGGGTGTCGAGTGCGGGGATGCCAAACGGCAGGATGTTTTGGGCCGTGTGCAGCGGGGCACGGTGCAGCAGGCTGATGCGGGCGCGCAGATCGGCCAGCAAAAGGGCGGTGCTGGGGGCTGGTGGTGCGGGGGTTGGGAGGGGCTGCATGTTCTTACTTTGTTCTCGTATTCAGGAAGCGTCAAGTGCTAGTTTGCCCCAGTTTGCCCCGGTTGTGGGGTGGCAAAAGCGCACCAGCAACAACCTAAGGGGGTGGCGCCCCCTTGACGTGCAATCCCTGGCAATGCGGTAGTTTAGCCGCCCGGCAGTTTGTGCCGCGCGGTGGGGGAGAGCAGGATCAGGCATGGAACAGGCCAATCATATGGCGCACGCCGTGCTGGGCGTTATTGCCGCCTTCGCAACCCTTGTGCTGGCCGGCATGGATTATTTCGAGCTTTTCGTGCGCATGGTGATGGGCACGGCAGGGCTGACCACCGACATGCAAACTTTGCTGCTGATTATTATCACCACCACCGCCCTGGTGGCGGCGCGGCGGTTGATGAAAGGTATTTTGCGCACGCTGACCACAGTGATGCTGTTGCTGGTGATGGCGCAGATTATGAGCGTGCTGGCGCGGCACGGTGCCGCAGGCATCTATTCGTAAGTTTATGCCGCAGGCATCTATTCGTAAGTTTATGCCGCAGGCATCTATTCGTAGGTTTATGCGGCAGGCGTTTATGAGTAAGTTTGTGCTGCGTGCGGCTTTGGTTATGGCTTGCGCGGGGCCAAGTGGCGCCGCTTTGGGCTGCGAATGGTGGACGGCTGCCGATTTGCCGTTGAGTTTAGTGCACGACAAATTGCTTGTTGATGTCAGCATCAACGGCATGCCGGCGCGGCTGGCGGTGGATACCGGGGCGGATGTCACCATGCTGACGCAGCCGGCGGCAAACCGGGTGGCGGTGCCGCGCGATTTTGATCATAGCATGGCGATGGAAGGTGTCGGCGGCACCACTAACCGTATTTATATTGGTCATGTTGGTAGGCTGGGCTTAGGCAAAATCAGTTTGCCGGATCGCCAGGTGGCGATTGCCGATTTGCGCGAAACTGATGGTCGCGGCGGTATGATTGATGGGCTGCTGGGGGTGGATGTTCTATCGGCCTATGAGGTGGAGATTGATATCCCCAATCGGCGGATGATGTTGTGGCAGGCCGCAGGTGGCAACCTGGCTGCCTGCGCAAGCCCTGATTGGGCGCCGGATTGGGCTGGCAGCCGGCAAACGATTGCGTTGACACAAGGTGCCGATCAGCGGATGCGGGTGCCGGTGCAGGTAAACCAGACCAATGTGATGCTTATTCTGGATACCGGGTCGCCGGTGCTGGTGCTAACCGCGCGCGCTGCCGCCCGGGCTGCTGGCGGTATCGACGATGATGCCCCGATGGGCGTGGGGATGGCGGTGAATAACCGCAATTTCTCAGCGCATGCCTATCGGTTTTCCCGTGTAGCAATGGCCAATACGGTGGCCCGTGATGTGATCGTGCCAGTGGTGAGCAATGGGGATTGGCTGGGCTATGATGGTTTGCTGGGCCTGACCCCGCTGTTGCAGGGCCGGCATTTTTGGATTTCGTATGCAACGGGGCGGTTGTTTTTGCAGCCTTGATTTCATGTGTGCAGGTGGGGCGCGGCGTTCAGGCCGGTGCCAACGGCGCGAGTATCAGCCAGCGCATGGCGAACGAGATTTCACGCGCAGCACCACGGCCGGTGGCGGCCAGCGGCGATATGGCATCGGGGTGGATAAAGCGCAGGGTGTCGGTGCCATCGCCGCGGTACAGGCTTGCGGGCAATTGGCAGGTGAGGATTTCCGCCTGGCGGAGTTCGAAATCGGCGAGCACCGCATCGTTGATGATAACGGTCAAATGCTGGCGGTCGCACACTTCGGATGCCAAATAGGGGTTGAGGAAAAACATCAGTATCCAGCGCTGGTTTGGTGGCAGGTGGGGCGGGGTGAAGTGGCTTTCCTGGCCGGTCATCCAGCGTAAATTTTCTTCTGCCCGTGACCAGCCTGCGCCCAGATAAGGATCGGTATTGCCGGCACGGGTAAAATCGAATTTTTGGGTGTTGGGCGTGGCGTTGGGCGCGTCTGGGCCGGTGGGTAGCAAGGCGGCCTCGGGGCGCCACCAGTGATGCACCAGGTCGCGGTGCCAATGGATTTGGGTGACGAAATCGAGATGGCGCGGCACATCCTGATAGGCTTCGGGGAAGCGCCCGCCGGCAAAGCGGCGTTCTACCCAGGGGATGGGGATATCCTCTTCGTGGTTACGGCCGATCAACTCCGCGTAAGGGCGGCGGCAAAATTCGGCGAGTTCGGCGATGCCCTGGCCTGCCGCAATTTGAATGGCGATTTCAGGAAATTGGTATTTCTGGCACCATAAAGTGGCCCAGCCATTGGTGAATGTATTGAAAAAATTATGGATCTGCGGTGTGATCAGGGCTGCATCCGATTCGAGATGAGTAATTTTATCAAAACCGTGGGCGGCCCCGTACAACGCGCCAAAAGTATAGGACCGGTACCAGCCGGGAAAATCATAAATGTCGTGGCGCCCCGCTTGGGTGGGAAAATGGTATAACAGCGCGCCGGCGTTGCAGGTGATGGTTGATGGATCGGCATCATCTTGCCCATCGATGATGGTTAAATCCGCCCATGCAGGCAGCACGGGCGAACCATCATCGACGATGAGAATTTGGTCGGGTTTCAGCGGGGAGTGTTGTAACCTATCAAGCCAGGCGCGGTAGCGGCGTTGCCAAATGTTTTTACTGGTGGAAAAACCCGTGCAATAAACAAGGGTTTTTGCCATCGTTAAAACCCGGGCTAAGCCGCGAGAACGCGCAGCCGTGCCACCTGGTATTCCGCCTGCCACTGGGCCACGCGCTGGGCAGTTGGCACCACATCACGAATGCTGCCAACACCCTGGCCCGCACCCCAGATATCGCGCCAGGCTTTGGCGTTGCCGCTGCTGAAATTCATCGCGGTTTTATCCGATTGCAGCAGATTATCAGGGTCGAGCCCGGCAGCGGTAATTGATCCGCGCAGGTAGTTGCCGTGCACACCGGTAAACAGATTGGTATAAACAATATCGGACGCGGTTGAATTGACCACTTCCTGCTTATACGCGCCTACGGCGTTGGCTTCGGTGGTGGCGATAAAAGCAGACCCTATGTAGGCGACATCCGCACCTGCCGCTTGGGCGGCCAGAATGCCGGCACCGGTTGCGATAGAGCCTGATAATGCCAGGGGGCCATCAAAAAATTCGCGAATTTCGGCGATCAGTGAAAACGGCGATAGCGTGCCGGCATGGCCGCCAGCCCCGGTTGCCACCGCAATTAAGCCGTCGGCGCCTTTTTCAAGCGCTTTGTGGGCAAAGGCAATGTTGATGACATCGTGCAGCACGATGCCGCCATAGGAATGGATGGCATCGTTGACATCGCGCCGGGCGCCGAGGGACGTGATGACCACAGGCACTTTGTATTTTATGCACATTTCCACATCGTGGTCTAAACGATCGTTGGTTTTGTGCACAATCTGGTTTACCGCAAACGGTGCCGAAGGGGCCGCGGGGTTGGCTTCATCGTAGGCGGCAAGTGTGGTGGTGATACGAACAAGCCATTCTTCCAGCGCTTCTATCGGCCGTGCGTTCAGGGCGGGAAACGATCCAACAATACCGGCCTGGCATTGTGCGATCACCAGATCGGGGTTGGAGACAATAAATAACGGCGCGCCGATCACCGGCAGGCGTAAACGATTGGCGAGGAATGCGGGAAGGCTCATGTGATCAGGCCGCTTTCGATTTATTGGCAAAGAAGGCGGCAACTGTCGCCTGTAATTCCGGCGTGCGCAACTGGGCGGCAAAGGCGGCGCCTTCTTCGGCCATGCGGCCGAGCACGGTGTTGGTTTCCGACTTCATCAGGCGCTTGCAGGCGCGCAGCGCACCGGCGGGCTTGGCAAGCAGGGTGGTGGCCAGCGCCTCGGCGGCGGTCACCGCACCGCCCACCGGCGCCACTTCGCTAATAATGCCGTGGCTGAGGGCCTCGGCGGCGTTCATTTTTTCGCCCAGCATAAACAGGCGGGCCGCCCTTTTGTAGCCGATGCTGGCCGGCACCAGCAGCGAGCTTGCAGCTTCTGGCACCAGGGCCAGATCGACAAAAGGCATGTGCAGTTCGGCGGTTTCCTCGGCGACGACAAAATCGCAGTGCAACAGCATGGTGGTGCCTACCCCAACGGCGCGGCCTTGCACGGCGGCGATCAGCACCGCCGGGTGGGTAGCGATGGCGCGCAAAAACCGCGATACCGGGGCATCGTCGCCCGCGGGTGGGTTGCTGACAAAATCGACCAGATCGTTACCGGCGGTGAACAGCGCGCCGTTGCCGGCGAACATCACCACGCGCACGGTATCATCGGATGCTGCGGCTTCCAGCGCATCGGCCATAGTGGCATACATGGCGACGGTTAGCGCGTTGCGCTTGGCCGGGCGATTAAAAGTAATGCGCAGTATGGCATCTTCTCGCGTGACCAAAATATCGTTATGGTTCATGGTGTTACCCCCGTAGCCGGATCTGTATGAACGGCGTTCAGGTAAAACTAGGCCACGGCTTGCCGTATAGGTCAAGCGCGCCTGTGCTGGCGGCACGGGTGCGCTGCTGGCCCTGCGCTTTAGGTATGGCCGGCGTTGCCCGCGCGTGGCTGGCAGGGGCGCCGGCCGGCCCCTATACCGGGCAGGTAATGCTGCAAGGATGCCCCCAAGGTGAGTGACGCGACCGTGCTGGACCAGCCCCATGCCGCTTTTGCAACCGAAGCCCTGATGGCCGCCGAGGCCATTATTGTGGTCAGCCCCGCGCACGAGGGCAGCCGGGGACGCGGCTTCTTTTTGTTCGCCGCCGGCACGGCCACCGATAACGTGGTGAATTTGAGTGTCACCTGGGGCCGTGGGTTGACCTGTTTTTCGGTCTCAGCTGCGCGCGCCATGGCGCTGGGGCTGGTGCTTTCGGGGGAATACCGGGAAGGCTACCGGGGGCCGATTTTTTTACGATCAGTGGAGGCCGCCGAGTGTGACGGCACCGGTATATCGGCCGCCGACCGGGCGATGACCCTGCGCGCGGCGGGCAAGCCCGATGCCGGGGTGGGCAGTTTGAAATCGCCGGGCCACGTGATGCCGGTGCTGGTGGGGTTTCGCGGTGGCGAGACCAACGCGCCGGCGGAGCTGGCGCTGATTATGCTGCGGCGCCTGACCGGCGAGGAGGTTGCCGGCTGGACCGATATTTTGGATGACGACGGCGAAGTGGGGGATGCCGATTACTGCCGGGCGCTGGCATCGGAGCTGGGCGTGGTGTGTATTGATGCGGTGGTTTAACATACAATTTTAGGCACACATGTAGGGGGTTTGCGCATGGCAGTGCTTGATCAGGATGCGGCGCAGGTGATTGCCATGCTGGACGCGGCTGGCGGGTTTGCCATTGCCGGCATGACCCCCGGCGATATTCGCGCGCGCATGGCGGCGGCCCCGCGTATGCCTGGCCGCGCGGTGCACGAGGTTTGCGACCATCGCGTGGCGGTGAGTGGCGGCGAGAGTATTGGCGCGCGGGTGTATCGCCCGTCGGCCGCGCTTAATTTACCGGTGCTGGTGTGGTTTCATGGCGGCGGCATGGTGATTGGCGATTTACAAAGTGCCGATTGGGTGTGCCGGGAGTTGTGTGTGCAGGCAGGCCACGTGGTGGTCAGTGTCGATTACCGCCTGGCACCGGAACATAAATTTCCAACCGCTGTTGAAGATGCTAATGTGGCGGTGGTTTGGGTTGCTGATAACGCGGCCATGTTGGGCGTGGATGCCAGCCGGTTGTCGGTGGGCGGTGATAGTGCTGGCGGCACGTGTGCCGCCGTTGCCTGCCTGATGGCGCAAGCCCGTGGCGGGCCGGCGATTTTGGCGCAGTTGCTGGTGTACCCTGGGGTTGATCGCGATCTCACCACCCCATCGGCGATTGAGTTTGCCGCGGGGCCGCTGCTGACGCGCGATGCCATGCTGTGGTTTCGCGGGCATTATCATAGTAGTGATACGGAGTTTGGCGATTGGCGGGCAACGCCGGCGCGCGCGGCATCGCATGATGGGTTGCCACAGGCTTGTGTGTTGACGGCGGAGATTGACCCCATTCGTGATGCGGGTGAGGCGTATGGGGCGCTGTTGGCGCGGGCTGGGGTGATGGTGCGGGCTAAGCGATATGCGGGGGTTTTTCATGGGTTTTTTACGATTGGGCCGATGATTGGCAAGACGGTTGCGGCGGTTGCGGATGCGGCGCGGTTTTTGCGCGAGGTCGCGGCTTACTGACATATCGCGCAAAGCTACTCCTGTACTTTGACTGTCGTTGGGGGTGGATTGCAGGTCTAAGGTCATAGAGCATGCAGGTCATAGATTATGACAACTTAACCGACTGGGGACCCGTTGTTCGCGCCGCTGTTTTGGAAGTGATACCGATTAGGACCCTCCAGCAACTTCGAACTTTCCATGCGGCGTCCATCGAAGACGCGCTCAAGTTGGTTCTCACTGGTGTATGCCGCCACGGTATAGTCGAGCATGTCAGCAAAAGGCTTTCATCGTACCAGGTGCGCGTCTACCATGGCACCCGACTAAGTGATGCTGAATTAGCCCTTATCCGCGCCGAGGGTTTGCGCCCCTTGAGGCTTTCTGAACGCAGAGGCCTCTTAGCGGGTCTATTTCGTCACCATGAACGCTGGGAAGAATGCCAACATAGGCTCGATGAGGTTTTGCACGACCTTGGGCCTGGTGATGGCGCTGGACGGCGTGAGGACGACTGCGTCCACGTGTGCTTCTCCCGCGCAGGTCTCGTTTATGGCTGTAGCCACTACCTAATTCACGGAGCCGAGGTGGATGGACACGTAGCCTATCGCCTATTCGGCAATGATACTGCAGACTCACTTCTCCAACGCGGTAGGAGTGCGAAATTAATAACGTTTCTCGCGCCTTTTTCTGAGGCTGCTGGTGCGGCCAACCCCTATGGGTTTCCAGCCGATGAAATGCCGTCGTTGATTGGCATCCTCCTCAATGCCTGGGCGTATTCGGAAACCAACTCTGCTTTCAAAGTGACTGATCTCAACGATTGTACTGCGGCGCGCTTCAAAGGCCAAATAAACCCTCAACGCCTAAAAAAGATTATTGATGTGCCTGATACTGAACTGGGTATTTCTCTCAATTAGAATGGGATCAGCAAGTTTTTGAGGTGGTTCGATTTAAATCTTGCAAGACTGCTGCGGCACAAAATTCCTTTCTGCCGCACAAAGATGATGGCTGGCGCAAGAGCTTACCCACCCTACGATTGCTGATGCGAATCCAACTTAGCTAACAAAAGTCTTTTTGCTTCTTTTTCTTCAGAAAAAGAAGAGTCTTACTTGTCTTTTTCCCTTACAATGCCTGCACAATCTGCGCCGCCGCAATCGCCGTCATGTTTTGAATAGCGCGCGCCGTCGCACTGGGAACCAGCACGTGCAGCGGGCGCGACATACCCAGCAGCAAGGGCCCCACCGGCAGCCCGTCGCCGGCGGCTTTCAGCAAAGTGAAAGCGATATTGGCGGCATCGAGATTTGGCATAATCAGCAGATTGGCGCTGCCGGTCAACGGGCTATCGGGGATAATTTTTTCGCGGATCGATTCCGAAAGTGCGGCATCGGCGTGCATTTCACCATCGACCTCGAAATTGGGCGCGCTGGCGCGAATAAGCGCCAGCGCATCGCGCATTTTGCGCGCTGACGGGGATTTGCTGGCGCCGAAACTTGAGTGCGAAAGCAAAGCTACTTTGGGTTCGATACCAAAGCCGCGCACGGCGGCGGCGGCCAAATGGGTCATTTCGGCGATCTGCTCGGCGCTGGGATCGACCACCATGTGGGTATCGGCAATAAACACCGCGCCGGCGGGTAGAATAAGGGCGGAAATGGCATAGACTCGTTTTACATCGGCGCGTTTGGGGATGATCGGCAGCACGTATTCCAGCGCGCGCCACCAATCGCCGGTGCCACCGCACAGGGCTGCGTCAACTTTGCCCAGTGCCAGCAGCATGGCGGTGGCGACGGTTTGGCGGGTGCGCACGCGGCGGGCGGCGGCATCGGGCGGCACACCGCGGCGGGCGATCAGGGATTGGTAGCCGGCGATCAGTTCCGCCATCAGCGCTTCGTCGGCGGTGGGGTCAACCAGTTGCACATCGTGATCCAGCCGCATCCGTAGGCCCAGTTTGGTGATACGGGCTTCAATAATGCCACGCCGCCCAACCAGCACGGGGGCTGCGATTTTGTCGTCGATCACCGATTGCACGGCGCGCAGCACGCGTTCATCTTCGCCTTCGGCATACGCCACCCGGCTAAGTTTGCTGCGGGCGGCGGCAACCACTGGACGCATCACCTGGCCAGAACGGAAAACGAAACGTTCAAGTTCATAAAAATAGGCGGTAAAATCGCTGATCGGGCGGGTCGCCACACCGCTTGCCATGGCGGCGCGGGCAACCGCCGGGGCGATTTCCAAAATCAGTCGGGGATCAAACGGTTTGGGCAGAATGTAGTCGGGGCCGAAGGTTTGCGCGGCACCGCCATAGGCGCGGGCGACCACTTCGCTGGCTTCTTTGCGGGCGAGGCCGGCCAGCGCATCCACCGCGGCAATGGTCATGGCTTGGTTAATCGTGCTGGCGCCAACATCTAACGCGCCGCGGAAGATGAAGGGAAAGCACAAGACATTATTAACCTGGTTGGGAAAATCGCTGCGCCCAGTGGCAATAATGGCATCGGGGCGGGCGGCGCGGGCAATGCTGGGGTCAATTTCGGGATCGGGATTTGCTAACGCCATGATCACCGGTTTGGGTGCAAACAGGCCGAGATACGATTCTTTCAGCACGTTGGGGGCGGACAGGCCTAAGAAAAGATCGGCGCCAGGTAACGCATCTTCCAGCGTGCGGGCATCGGTTTGGCGGGCATAGCGGGCCATGTTGGTCGCCATGTTGGGCTCGCGCCCGGCGTAGACCACACCTTTGATGTCGGTGAGGGTGACATTATCCACCGGTAAACCCATGGCTACCAGCAAATCCACACAGGCCAAGGCGGCGGCCCCGGCGCCCGAGGTAACCAGCCGTATATCGGCCAAGGTTTTGCCTTGCAGCAGCAGCGCGTTGCGCACGGCGGCGGCAACGGTAATGGCGGTGCCATGTTGATCGTCGTGAAACACCGGGATGTTCATGCGGGCGCGCAAGGCTGCTTCCACCACAAAACATTCCGGGGCTTTGATATCTTCCAGGTTGATCGCGCCAAAACTCGGCTCTAGCGCGGCGATCACTTCAATTAAACGCGTGGGGTCGTTTTCGGCAATTTCGATATCGATCGCATCGATCCCGGCAAAGGTTTTGAACAGGGCCGCTTTGCCCTCCATCACCGGTTTGGCGGCAAGCGGCCCAATGGCGCCTAAGCCGAGCACGGCGGTGCCGTTGGTAATAACGGCCACAAGATTGGCCCGCGCGGTGTAATCGGCGGCCAGCGCCGGGTTGGCGGCGATCGCCTCGCAGGCAGCAGCGACCCCAGGGGAGTAGGCGAGTGACAGATCGCGCTGGGTTGCCATGCGTTTGGTCGGCTCGATCGACAGTTTCCCCGGCCGCGGCAGGCGGTGGTAATCCAGGGCGGCGCGTCTAAAATCGTCGTCCATCACGTCACGTTCCTGTTGGTTGGCAAGGTTGCTGGCACAGGGAATCGGCGCGCCGGGGGGCTGCCGTCAAGGGGCGGCGGCGGGTGGCTGGTGCCGATTGCTCGGCCACCCCCTTGACAATGTAGACCGGTCTGTATAATTAGGGCTTATCGAAAGGACATCGTTTTATGGGTGCGCCGCCAAAACATCGGGATAATCTGGTTGCCAGCGCGGTTGCGTTGTTTCGCCGCCAGGGATTCTCCGGCACCGGCATTGCCGACATTCTGGCGGCCAGCGGTGCGCCCAAGGGGTCGCTGTATCACTATTTCCCCGACGGCAAGGAAGCGATCGGGGAGGCGGCGTTGCGGGCCGCCGGTGAGCGTGGCGCGGCGTTGCTGCGCGAAGGGGCGGCGCGGGTTGCCGATGCATCCCTTCTGGTGCGCGGTTTTGCCGAAGCGATGACCAAAACCGCGCTGGACAGTGATTTTACCGAAGGTTGCCCGGTGGCAGCCTTAATGGTGGAAGCAGCGACTGCCTCGCACCGGCTAAGTGACGCCGGGGCTGCAGCCTATGCGTCCTGGGCCGGGGTGCTGGCTGAAAAGCTGGTGGATGGCGGGGTGGCGCCTGATCGCGCGCAGAGCTTGGGTATGTATGCGGTTTCGGTGTTGCAGGGGGCGCTGCTGGTGGCCCGTGCAAGCCGCGAGGTGGCGCCGCTAAAAGTTGCGGCTGTGGAATTACAACACGTGTTTGCGGCAGCCTTGCAATCAGCACGGCTGGTTTAATGTGAAGGAAAATGTGTGATGACCAAATGCATGGATCTGCCGACACTGGCGTTGCTGGTGATTGTTATGGCGGCCGGCGCGATTGTTGGTGATGCGCTGCGTGGCGGCATGGGCCATGGGCGTGAGGCGGGCGTTGGCCAAATTGCCTGGGCGACCAGCGGCCGGTGATTAGCCGTTTGCGAGTTTTTTGATCAGGGCTGGTAAAAATGCCAACGGCCAGATCAGCAGGGCGAGATTGGGCAAAAACCAGGCGGGGTTATACTCGCCTAGGATGGCCCAGTAGCTCACCGCCATGCCGCCGGCGACCATGGTTAAAATAAGTGAGATGAGGGCGGCGATCGGCCAATGTTTGGCGCCGCGCCGCCAGGCGGCCGCCGCAGTTAGGCCGGTGCCTGAAAATGCGAGATCGACGGGTAGGAACGACCAGTTCCAGGCGATGACGCGAGGATCGTGGTAGTTTGCGTAAAGGATCGCGGCGGGTGGGGTGATCACGCCTAGGGCCGCGATCAGGGTAACCGCCCAGTACAACAGAAACAGGCTGTCGGTGAGGGTTAAAGCAGCGATCAGGGCTTTTTGGCGGGCGGGGGTCACGATCGCAAAATGCTGGTGATGGGTGGCGTTGGCAAGGCGATACCACAGCGCGATGCCGGCCCGTGCGTTACGGGTTTGCCATAGCGGGTTCGCCCAGGCGTGCCAGAAGGGCCGCAATGGCACTTTCTGGCACCGGTTTGCTGAAATAGTAGCCTTGCACCGAGGTGCAGCCATTGGCGCGGATTTGGTCGAGTTGATCGAGGGTTTCCACCCCTTCGGCGGTGGTGGGAATGCCTAGGCTGGTGCCCAAGGCTGCGATGGCGCGCACAATGGCGTTATGTTGCGCCGCGTTGCCATCACCGCTGACGAAGGATCGGTCGATTTTGAGTTTATCAAAATGAAACCGGCTGAGTTGGCTGAGGGAGGCAAACCCCGTGCCAAAGTCATCCAGGGCCAGGCGCACGCCGGATAAGCGCAGCGCGTTCAGGGTTGCGTAAACACAGCCATTATCGTGCAGCAGCATATTTTCGGTCACTTCCACTTCCAGCCGGTGGCCGGGCAGGCCAGATTGCACCAGGGCATCGCGTACCACCGAATCAAAGCCTGGCGATTCTACCTGCAAGGGCGATGCGTTAACGGCCACAGTGATGTCGGCCGGCCAGTGGGTGGCGGCTTTACAGGCGGTGCGCACCACCCAGGCACCGATCGCGCCGATCAGGCCTATTTCTTCCGCAATCGGAATAAAAATGATGGGCGGCACCAGCCCGTTGCGCGGGTGGCGCCAGCGTATCAGCGCCTCGAATCCCGACACGCGCTGCGAGAGCAATTCAATTTGCGGCTGATAAAAAAGTTCGAATTCGTTGTTGGCCAGGGCGCAGTGCAAATCTTGCTCCAGCGCGCGGCGGGTGCGGGCGAGTTCATCAAGTTTGGGCTCGAAACTGCGTACCGATTGTGTGTTATCGGTGCAGGCGGCGACCAGCGCCAGGGCTGCGTGGTCGAGCAATATATCGGCGTTAGCACCATCGGCCGGGGCGTGGGCGATACCGATGGCGGCGCCGATTTCTACCCGGTGATCGTCGATCATCAAGGGTTCAGCAGCGATATCGGTCAGGCGTTGGGCCAGCGCATGGGCCTGGGCAGGGTCGGTTATGCCGGCAGCCATCACGGCAAATTCGTCGCCAGCGAAACGGGCAATCATGTCATCTTCGCGCAGCAGGCCAGAAAGCCGGCCGGCAACCAGGCGCAGCACCTGATCGCCGGCATAGGCACCAAGCGCTTCGTTCACCGCGCGGAAGCGCCGCAAATTGAGCAGCATCAGCGTGGTAGCGCCACCGTGCGCCATATCCAGCCGATCGCGCAGCATCAGTATAAAATGTTGGCGGTTCCATAGGCCGGTGATGGGGTCGGTGGCCGCGTGTTCCAGCAGCCAATCCTGGGTTGCCTGGGTTTGGGTGACGTCGGTCAGGCTGGCGATAAAGCCGCGGTTGCGCACGCAGCGCAGGTCGATGGCGATAACCCTGGCGGCGGTGGCGCCGGTGGCAGGTAGGGAGATCAGCACATCGCGCGATTGCGCCCGGCCTTGCGGGCCAAAAATCGCACTCAACACCTGCAAATTGCCGGGATCGAGGGCGCGGCTTGCGGCCAGCACCTGCATAATCGGCAGGCCTGCGCGGCCGTTGGCGGCACTGATGCCCAGCATGCCGGCGGCGGGCTTGGTGATCAGGCGCACCCGCTGGGTGCGGTCCATGATGATCAACCCCGGCCGGGCCTGATCTAAGGCGGCCAATAGCAAAGATTCGTCGCTGCCAATGGCGCGGCGGCGCACGGTGGCACGGCTGGGCGATGCCTGGCTGGCACGCACCAAAAAGCCATCTTCATTCATGGCACAATGCCCGTGGTCTCGGCACAGGTGGATGTGAAACAGACCGCAATGTGTCGCCCTCCGGCACGGCTTGGTGCGGCGTTACGGTACGGAGGATGGGTTAAGGAAGGTTCTTCTTTTTCTGAAGAAAAAGAAGCAAAAAGACTTTTACGACGCTGGGCCTGGGGCACCGCCGCCACCGCGAATCCCGAACCCCCATCATAAAAGTCTTTTGCTTCTTTTCTTCAGAAACGAAGGTTCTTCCCTATTTCAGCGCAATGGCCCCGTTTGGCACACGTGCGGCAAGCCATTTTCCTGCGCGCATGCCGGGTTTTTCAACGCTGTGGAAGCATAACCACGCGGCGGCACTGACGATCGCCAGCGTGATCGCCGCATCAATGAGGTAGGCCGCACCCGGCATCAGGCCGTAGGTGGCGATGCGGCCATACACCGGCCGCAATGCGACAATGATCGGCAGGTGCAGCAAATAGACCGAGTAGCTGATGCGGCCAAAAAATAGCGTCACCCGGTTAACGAACAGCGCCAGCGGGTAAATGCTCAGGCCAATTAATAGGATGCCCCAAATGGTGCATTGCGCCAACTGGTGAACAACGGCCGTGTTAGCTAGCGCCGCCAAGGTCGGTGGGGCTGCGGTGACATTGAAAATGAACCGCCCCTCCCAGCCCATCCAGCCACTGATTAGCAGGCAGGCCAGCGCAATGATCGCAAGCCCCAGTACGGGCGGCAGGGATCTGCCGCTAAGTCGCGCCATGTAGATGCGGAAACAGGCCAGGCCGGCCATGAACAATGGCAGGCGGATGAGCAGGCTTTCGTAGAAATAGAAGAAATACAATTGTTCGGTAGTGCCGGTCAGGGGGCGGGGCGTGAGTGCGGCAATGGCAGGGCCGGCGCAAAAGGCTAGGATAACGCTGCCGGCGCACAGCAGCGCCATGCCGGCCGAGTGGCGGCTGCGCGCCAAAAACAACGGGAAAATGGTGTAAAACAGCATTTCTACGCCCACGGTCCAGCCGCCCAGGGGAATGCCTTCCTTATAATCGGGGAACAGGCCGAAGCCGAACAGCAAGTTCGCGGCGATGGCGCCAGCGCGCGGTTCGGCGGGACTGCCGCGCAGATGTAAGCATTCTAGCAGCGTGATCAGGTAGAACATCGGCGCTATGCGCCAGAAGCGCCTGATCCAGAATCGGCCCAGCGTGCCGCGTGTGGCGTCGGCATCGTCGCTGCTGGCGCCAAGCGAAAAGGCGCTGACCATAAAAAAAATATTCACCGCCGACCCGCCGACGAACAGCAGCGAACCCAAGGCTTGTGGCCCGGGCACGTTGCCGATGAAGGTGAGATGAAACAGCAAAACATAAATGGCCGCTAAACCGCGAAGCGCGTCGATGAAGGGCAGGCGTTGTGAAAAGGCTTGGGCCAACCGGTATACCTTCTTTTCGTTTTGGGCGCGTCCCGCACGAGGCCCGCGGTGGTAGCGCGTCCCCAACCCCAACATAATAAAAGTCTTTTG
>JBBARC010000045.1:0-30147 GCA_040400005.1 Acetobacteraceae bacterium
CCTGCTGGCCCAGGGGGCTTGGGAGTTACAGAAAAAGAAGCAAAAAGACTTTTATCATGTGGGTTCGGCGGTCTCGCAGGGATGGAAGCCCCTGTCCCCGCGTCATAAAAGTCTTTTGCTTCTTTTCTTCAGAAAAGAAGGTTCTTTTTCTTTTCCTGGCCCTTTGATCTACCTGATTGACACACCCCACCCGGCCCAGACATTTGGCGTGGATTTAAGAAAAAACGGGAGTCTTGGAATGTTTGTTTGGGATGAGTTTTTGGCCGCTCTGTTCAGCGCGCGGCGCCCGGCGAGTGTTCTGATTGCCGGCGCGGGCGATGCGGCGTTGGTGGAGCGCACAGTGACGCTGGCGTTAACCGGGCATGCTGTGGTGCACGTGGCGGGGCGCGCTTTGGGGTTTGATGTGGCCGCCCTGCGCGCGCGCGGTGGCGATCAGGTGGTGGTGCACCGGGCCAACCCGATCGATGCGATTGGCCTAATCCCGACGCCCGATTTGGTGTGGATCGGCGGCGATCATAACTGGCACACGGTGTATCACACCCTGCTGGCGCTGCATGCGCGGGCGGTGGCGCTGGGCCGCGCGTTTCCCGCGGTCGTGATCAGCCACACCGGGTGGCCGTTTGGCCGGCGCGATTCGTATGCCGATCCGGCGTCCATTCCGGCAGCGTTCCGCCACCCCCACGAATTTGCCGGCGTGCGGCCGGGCTCGGATATTTTGTTTGCTGGCAGTGGGTTGTTTGCCGATCGGTTCAACGCGGTGGAATCCGGCGCGCGCGCCAGCGGCGTGCTGACCGCGGTTGAGGATTTTGTCGAGGCCCGCCCCGGTGCGTGGGAGATGCTCAAAACCCCAGCAAACTTTGGCCTGGCGCTGATCTATCCCGCCGGTGGTGATGCGGCCCGCGCCTTGGCGCCGGTGAAGGCCGGTATGGCGGCAGGGTCGCTCACGGCCCGGCTTTCGGGCGGGGTCGAGGCGGCACGGGTGGCGGGCTTGGTGGATACGCTCGATGCGCGGGTGACCGTGGCCCAGGGGGCGCGGTTGAATGCGCGGCTGTCTGCGGCATTGGCCGCCGAACAGGCGGCTGGTGATGGGTGGGCCGCACGGGCGCGGGCCAATGCGGTAGCGCCGCCGGCGGCGGCCGCAGCGGCGCCAGTAGCCCCGCGCGGCCCGGTGCGCCGTTTGCGCAGACTGGCGCGGCGGCTGCTGCGCGGTGCGCCGCCAACCCCTGCGGATCGGTTGACCGATACCGAGCGTGCCGATGTCGCGCGGTTGCGAAGCTCGCCGATTTTTGATGCCGGCTGGTATGTGTTCACCTACCCGGACGTGGCCGCTGCTGGGTTCGATCCTGCCCTGCATTATCTGCGCGGCGGGGCCGCCGAAGGGCGAGATCCGGGGCCGCATTTTTCCACCGCGTTTTATCTGGCGCAGAACGAAGATGTGGCGGCGGCGGGGATTAATCCGTTGCTGCATTACCTGCGCGGTGGCGCCGATGAGGGGCGCGACCCCAGCCCAGTGTTCGATAGCCGCGCCTATGTCGAGCAATCACCTGATGTGGCGGCGGCAGGGTTAAACCCGCTGGAGCATTATCTGATGTGCGGCCGCGCCGAGGGGCGGCGCCTGCAGCGGGTTTTTGTCGCGGCGGTTTAGCGTATCGGTTGATCGTTTAGGCTGGGTCGAGCGCCCCTTCTTCGCACAGCACTTCCACGTAGGCGCGCATGCGGTCGAAATCCTCGGTTTGGCGGGGCGCGTCGATTGGGTGCGCGGCAGCGGTGTCGTCCGCACCGGTTGTCGCGTGGCGAAAGAACAGCCGCATCACCTGGCCAACCCCTTCCTCGGTGATCGATCGCAGGTCGGCGGCAAAATACCGCCCCCGGGTATGCGCGCCGGTGATGATTTCGTACGACGGAAAATAGGTTACGCCGCGATGGCGGCAAACCTGTTCGGCCGCCACCCGCAGCACCGCTTTAGAATACGCGGTGGACACCAGCACATGCCGATCAAGCGCCGTTGCCGCCAGCGGCACGGGGGATACGGTCAGAATAATCTGCACATCCGGGTTAACTGCGCGCAGTTCGGTAATAAAAATTTCGAGGTCTGCGGTCACTTCGGCGGCGGTAAAATTGCGCAAATGATGGCGGGTTGCATCGAAGGTGCCGGCAATAGTGCCGGGGCAGGTGGGAAATACGGCGCCGTCGATGGCAGAAACCCAGGCCTCGGTCAGCCCCAGTGTAAAAACAAACACGTCCATGGTTTCAAACGCGCGCCGAATAGCGGCAAAATGCTGGGCGCGGTCCAGCTCGTATTCCCGCCTGGTGGCAAACCCGCCAGGCTGTATGGCCGGGCGGAAGGGGTCGAAATACGCACCATCCTGCGGCCAGATATCTTCCACCGGGGCAAAACGGCCATAGGCGCGGCGTAGCAATTGCAGCAGTTGGCGGGTGGTATAAATATTGGCATAGCGCGCCGAAAACAGACCGTAATTAAACGCCTCGCCCTCTGCTGGGCTCAGCAGCGGGTGCGCCGGTTCGGCATCCAGATACGTAAAACCGTTCTGGCGCAGATGGCGCGCGATGTGCTGGGCAAAGCAGCTGCCGGCCGTCACAATGCGGTCTTGCCGCGTAATGCGGCTGGCGAACGGCATCACCGGATCAACATCGGCCACGGCCGGGGTGGCCACGGCACGGCCCCAGCGGCGATAGGCGGCAGCAGTCTCGTAAGGGTGTCTGGCCATGGTCAGATTGGGATTTCCTGTGCGGCGAGGGTGGCATGCAAGGGTTGCGTCAGTGTAGGAAAGGATTGGCAAAAAGTCGATTTTTGCCAAGCAGGTGAAGGTTTGGCAGTTGGGCAGCACAATTCCCTTGGTAATCATTGGCCACAGCCACAGCCATTGCGTGCGTGATGCGGCCCTGGCGGCAGCGGTTGCGATCGACCACCTCACTTTTTGGCTGCTGCCCGATCCGTTTTTGCCCGGCGTTGCGCCGCTAACATTGCGCCCCACCATCACCTGGCGCCTGGTGGCACCGGTGTTCAGCATGGTCGGCGGCGCCGTGCACAACGATGTTGGGCTTATTGTGCACGATCGCAGCTTTGATTTTGTCCACCCAGGAATGCAGGATGCCCCGCTCACCGCGGGCGCCGAAATTTTGCCCTACCACGCGGTGCGCGCGGCGATGGCAGCGCGCGTGCAGCCCTATCTCGACATCATGGGTGCGGTGCGCCGGGCAACCGATGGCGCCGTGTATCACATGCAGGCCCTACCGGCGTGCGCCGCCGAACGGGTGCCCAATGACGACCCCAGTTTTGCCGCTTACTGGGGCGCCGATCGGCGCATCACCGGCGTCTGGTTGCGCCACAAATTATGGACCATCCAGGCAGATCTGGTGCGCGAGGCTTGCACCCGCGAAGGTATGATCCACGTCGACGTGCCCGCGGCCGCGCGCACCGCAGAAGGGTTTTTGCAGCCCGCCTATATGGGCCCGGCGGCGCACGGCAATGCCGCCTACGGCGCGCTGGTGCTGGCACAAATGCAGGATATTGCAGCGCGCGCTTTGTGCGGCGCGGCGCCATCGTTATGAACAAAACCCAGGTGCAGCGGTTTGGCGAAGTGGGGTTGGCATGGCGTTGGTAATTACGGTGGCCCAGCAAAAAGGTGGCGCTGGCAAAACCATGCTGGCGGCCAATCTCGCCGCGATCTGGGCAGGCGCCGCCCGTGTCGCAATCCTCGATATCGACCCGCAAAAAAGCCTCACCCGCTGGCACAAACTGCGCGGCAGGCGGCAGGGCCTGGCCGACATTGTGCTCTCCGATGCCTCCGGCTGGCGCTTGGCCGCCGAACTAGACCGCCTCGCCCGCGATGCCCAAATTGTCATCATCGATACCCCACCGCAGATCGAAGCCGATGCGATGCGCGCGATCAGGGCCGCAAGCCTGGTTGTGCTGCCGGTGCAGCCCAGCCCGCCCGATCTATGGGCCGCCGAAGGCACGCTGGCGCTGGCCGCCGCCGAACGCAAAGCGGTCGCCATTGTGTTAAACCGCACCCCGGCACGATCAAAACTCCGCTCGCAGGTGGAAAACGAAATTACCGGGCGCAAACTGAATTTGTTAAACGCATCAATCGGCAACCGCGCCGCCTTCGCCAACGCCTTTGCGCAAGGCATGGGGGTTGCTGAAGCCGCCCCCAAAGGCGTGGCGGCCGCCGAATTTGCCGCGTTAGCTGCTGAAATAAGGGGATTAACCGGATGATGGATAAACTTGTGGTAGCACGCGACGTTTTGCTCGCGCTGCATTTGCTGGCAGCCAGCATCTGGGTTGGCGGTATGGCCTACACTTTGTTCGTGCTCAGGCCGGCACTGGCAGTGCTCGATCCGCAAGCCAAAGCCATGCAGATGCACATGCTGACGCTCAAAAAATTCTTTTTCATTGTCTGGCACGTCATGCCGCTCATGCTGCTCACTGGCTGGGGCATGGTGTTTTTGGCTTGGGGCGGCATGGCCGGCCTGCCGCGCAGCATCAATGTCATGCAGGGTTTGGGTGTGCTGATGGCGGCGGTGTTTATCATCGCCTATTTTGGCCCCTACAAAAAACTACAGCGCGCCATCCGCGCAACCCCAGAGATGCTGGCAAGGGTGCGGGTGCTGATGGTGATGAATTTGGTCCTAGGCGCCGCCGCCATCATCGCCGGATCGTTAGGTCACGTCTGGTAGGGCGGGCTCAGCCCGCCATTTTTTGTCTTTGCAACAAAACGGCTTTAAGGCACCACCTCAAACACCGTCCCGCGCCCGGTGGCGCCGCCAAAACAGTGCAGCACTTTTTGCGCACCCGTCGCCGGGTTGATCGAAAACACCGTGCCGCAGCCCGCCTGGCCACCGCGCGCTGTGGTGCCGTAAAGCATGCCACCAATGGCGATAAGGGCGGCCATGGGGCTGTCGCCATCGTTGCCGCCGGTAAAATTATACACCACCGTTTCGGCACCCGTCGCCGGGTTAATGGCAAACACCGTGCCGCGGCCCGACGGGTCACCGGTGTAAGACCGACCGCCGTACGATGCGCCCCCGGAAGGCGTTGTGCCGTAAAGCATGCCGCCGACATTAACCAGCGCGCTACCAGGCTGGCGCCCGTCGGTTGATCCCGGGATCGACACCAGCGTTGTAAAGCTCGCCGCCTGCGCCGGGCCGGCCAATAGCCCCGCGATGGCGATGGCAGCAAGGGTGCAGGTGCGAACGCTGGCCATTGTGTGGTCTCCACGAAGCAGCCGAATGTGCCGGCCCGGCGCGACAATCGCACGGGATAGTAATGGATTTTTTAGGCCGCGCCGGCAAGGCTTAGCTCTAGTCGTTTGGTGGCCGCTGGCGCGGATAAAGCACTATGTTTACAGTGCCTTGTTCGCAGGAGAGGCTTTTGCGCCCTGCGTTCACGGCAAATTGACTGTGCCTACCCAACAGCCAGTAGGGCGGGCTCCGCCCGCCGCCTTTTTGGGTCTACAAAAAATAAATTTCGGCCTATTACAAAATCGCCCTGACGATAATTCTCGCATGATCAAGCTTTGGCATTATTGATGTTGCTGCTTCGTTGTGAAGCGCCGGGCGAAGCCCGCCCTACGCTGCCAACACTGGCTCACACATTGCCTCGGGTCTAACGCCGATGCCCGCCACAGCAGAATTTTCGTTACTTACGGAATAAAAATAGTGCTACCCGTCGTCGCCCGGCTCTCAATCGCGCGGTGCGCGTCAGCCGCATCGGCCAGGGCAAATCGCTGGTTGATCTGCGCCACCAGCACCCCTGCCGCCACCGCCGCAAACAACGCCGCCGCCCCCGCCTGTAAATCAGCGCGTTTGGCCGTGTAGGTGGCCAAGGTCGGGCGGGTCAGAAACAAACTGCCCTTAGCACTCAGCACGCTAATATCAATCGGCGGCACCGGGCCAGACGCATTGCCAAAACTCACCATCAACCCCAACGGCGCCAAACAATCTAGCGATACCGCAAACGTATCGCGCCCAACACTATCATACACCACCGGCACCATGGCGCCGCTGGTCAACCGTTTAACGTCAGCAGCAAGTGTTTGCGTGCCGATAATGGTGTGGGTGGCACCGTGCGCCTGCGCCAGGGCGGCTTTTTCCGCCGTTGAAACAACGCCAATCACTGTGGCGCCCAAATGTTTGGCCCATTGGCACAGCAGCAAACCAACCCCACCGGCCGCCGCGTGCACCAATATCGTCTCACCCGGCTGCACCTTATGGGTACGGTGCAGCAGGTAATGCGCAGTTAAACCCTGCAACATAAGGGACGCCGCCGCCTCACAACTCACACTATCGGGCAATTTTACTAGCCGGTCGGCGGCAATCACCCGCTCGGCCGCATAGGCGCCTAAAGGGCCGGCGTAGGCCACGCGATCACCGATGGCGAAATCGGTAACCTCGCTGCCAATTTCGGTCACAACGCCCGCACCTTCCTGGCCAATGATGGCGGGCAAAGCGGGCGCGCGATACAGCCCGGTGCGGAAATAAATATCGATGTAGTTCAGCCCAATCGCCTCATGGCGCACCCGCACTTCGGCAGGTCCAGGCTCGGGCCGCGGCATGTCTTCGTAAACCAGCACCTCTGGTCCGCCAGTGTGGTGCATACGGATTGCCTTGGTCATACGGGCTGCGGCCTTTTAGCGGGAAAGAAGGGGGGTGTTGCGGGCTTCGTGGGCAAGCAGCCAGCGTTTGGTGGTAAGCCCACCGGGGCTGGAATAACCGCCAGGGCCGTTCACCGCGATCACCCGGTGGCAGGGCACAATAATGGGAATGGGGTTCGCACCGTTGGCCCCGCCGACCGAGCGGGGGGACCCGCCAGCAGCGGTCGCAATATCCAGGTACGTGCGGGTTTGCCCAGGCGGAATTTGGCACAAAGCCTGCCATACCCGCCGCCGGTAAGGCGTGCCGAACGGCGCCAGCGGCAAATCGAAGGTCAGCCGTGTGCCATCAAAATACGCCTGCAACTGGTCACGCGCCAAGCATAGCAGCGGCGTTTCAGTGTGATCGCGGCCTTCGCCCCAATCGAGCGAGACAATTTTTCCGTCTTCTTCTGACAGGGTCAGGGCGCCGAGGGGGGATTGGAGCGAGAGTTGCGGCATGGGGTGATCGAGGTTTTACGCCCCGCCGGGAGCCGATGCAAACGCGGTGGCAGCGCCGCCCCAGGCCCAAATTTACAAAAGTCTTTTTGCTTCTTTTTCTTCAGAAAAAGAAGATTCTTCCTGCCAGTGCTTGTCCAGCCAATTGGAGATGCAAGCATTCACCGCCAGCGGCGCCTCCTGCTGCACCCAATGCGATACACCCGGCAGAAGGTTAAGGGTAAAATCGCGCACAAATGGCCCGTAGCCTTCGGTGAGTTCAATGCCCAGCGCGCTATCCTCCTCACCCCAGATCATCAGGGTTGGCACGTCAATGATTGGCGTGTTTTGCGGGCGCAGGATGTCGCGTAAATTGGCGCGATAATAATTCAGCATGGCGGTCAGCGCGCCGGGGATCATCGCATTGGTGCGGTAGTGGTTGATGATGGCATCGGGGAAGGCAGATTTGTCCACTGCCATATGACGAAACGCATCACCAATCGCGCGGGCGTGGAACAGCCCCAACAGTTTTTCTGGCAGCCAGGGAATTTGGAAAAACAAAGTGTACAAGGATCGCAGCCATTGCCGGCTCGGGCGTGCGGTCACCGCGCGGGCAACGCCGGGGTGCGGCACGTTCATAATGATTAGCGCATCCAGCGGCAGCGCGTGCTCGATTGCAAATTGCCAGGCAATGATGGCGCCCCAATCATGGGCGATCAGAATGCGGCGCTTGGCGCCAAAAGCCTCAAAAATGGCGGCGGCATCGGCAATCAGGTGGGGCAGGGCGTAGTCAGCCACATTGGCCGGCCGGCTGGAATGTGCATAGCCGCGCAAATCAGGGGCGACCGCTAAAAAACCGCGCGCTGCCAGCACGGGCAGTTGGGCACGCCAGGAAAACCGGCTTTCGGGGAAGCCGTGCAGGCACAGGGCAATTGTGTCGCCGCTGCCGGCATAATCGTAATCAAATTCCAGCCCGTTGGCGGCAATCCGCCCGGTTTGGATGGGCGGCAAGGTTTGGCTCATCTGGTAGTGGCACCTTCGGCTGAATTTGGCGGGCTGGCGGCAAGCAGGGCCAGGTATTGCTCAGCCTGATCAGCGATTGCGGTATCGGCGGCGAGATCGCCTACCCGCTGCCAATCGGCGCGGGCACCGGCCAAATCGCCAGCGCGCTGGCGGATAACGCCGCGTTCCAGCAGGGCATCGGGGTTTGCGGGGTCGGTTTGCAGCACGGCGGTGATGTCGGCAATGGCAGCCGGGATGTGGCCCGCCAGCCGGTTGGCGGTGGCGCGGGCCAGGCGGGCATCATTGCGGCTGGGGTCGGCGGCCAAGGCGGCATCCAGATCGCTAACAGCGGCCTTGGGGTTTTGCATGGCAATCGCGGCAATCGCGTGGGCCACCAGCAAATCGGGGTCATCGGGCGCCAGTGTCAGCGCCTGGGCTGCCGATTGCAGGGCGTGGCCAGCGTCACCCGCCATGGTCCACGCGGTGCTGGCTTGGCCAAACAACTCGGCGCGGCTGGCTGCGGGCGCCTGGCTGCTGCCCGCCAAACCATCCAGCATGGCGGCACCCGCTTGCGGGTTGCCCAGCTCAATTTGGGCCAGCGCCCGGCAGTGGGTGGCGGGTTCGGCCAGGCCCTGGCCTGCCAGCGTATCGGCGATGGTTTGCGCGCCGGCGGGGTCGGTTGCCAGGCGGTCCATGCAGGTTTGGTAGGTGGCATCATCGGTAATGCGCGGCGGCGCCGGCGGCACCGGCGGCGGGGTTTCGCGATCTGGGGTGGTGGGGGCGTTTTCCAGTGTACTTTCGGGCGTGGTGTCGGTTGCGGCGGTGGGCGCAGCCGCCGGCGCCGCCGCTACCGCCAAGGTTGCGAGCAGACACAGGGCGAGCAGCATGGCGGCTTGGGTGCGCATGATGGGCAGAGTGTATCGTGCGGGCGGCAAAACCGCGAGACAGCATGATTTTACCGGTTTGGGTGGTTTCCTTGCTGCGGTGCGTTGCTTTACACGCGCGCCATGACCGAAGAACTGACCGCCGCTGATCTGATTGCCGCCCGCCCAGCGTTAAGCCGCCACGCATTAGATGGGCTGCTGCTCGATGGCGTGCCCCTGGCCGCCATTGCCGCCCAATTCGGCACCCCGGCCTACGTCATGGGCGCCGATACCCTTGCCGCCCGCGGCTGCCAAATGCTGGCAGCAATGCCCGGGGTTGCCGTGCACTACGCGGTCAAAGCGAACGATCATCTGGCCGTGCTATCGGTGCTGGCAGGGCTTGGTTTTGGTGCCGATGTGGTCAGCGGCGGCGAGTTTTTGCGCGCCATCGCCGGCGGATTTCCCCCCGGCAAAATCGTCTTTTCCGGGGTCGGCAAAACCGCCGATGAATTGGCGCTGGCGTTACGCTTGGGCTGTGGTCAAATAAATGTAGAAAGTGCCGAAGAACTTGCGTTGCTCGGCACGCTGGCGGTTACCGCCGGTGTGGTGGCCCCCGTTGTGCTGCGGGTTAACCCCGATGTCGATGCCGGCACCCACGATAAAATCAGCACCGGCCGGGCGGGCGATAAATTTGGTGTGCCCTACGATACAGTTGCCGATCTGTATGCTCGCGGCAGCGCCATGCCGGGGCTGTCGATGCGCGGCCTAGCCGTGCACATTGGCAGCCAGATTTTTGCAGCCCTCCCGTTTACCCGCGCCTATCGGCGGCTGGCCGGCTTGGTGCGCGATATTCGTGCGGCCGGCCATACCGTAGAGATCGTCGATTGTGGCGGCGGGCTTGGCGTGCCGTACGGGGCGGAGGCAGAAATGTTGCCCGCCGCCTGGTATGGCGCCATGCAGGCAGCATTAGGCGATTTGGGCGTGCAGTTGGCGGTGGAACCAGGGCGCTGGTGTGTCGCCCCCTGTGCCGTGCTGTTAACGCGGGTTATCCGCACCCGGCGTGAAGCCATGGTGCGGCCAATTATGGTGCTGGATGCAGCGATGAACGATTTTTTGCGCCCCGCCATGTATGGCGCCTACCACGGCATTGTGGCGGTGGCAGCGGTCGATTTGGTCGCACCCGTGCAAACCTGCGATATTGTCGGCCCAGTCTGTGAATCCGCCGATATTTTTGCCCGCGCCCGTGCCATGCCGGATGTCGCCGATGGCGGGCTGGTGGCGATTTTGGATGTTGGCGCCTACGGTGCGGTGATGGCATCGGGCTACAACGCGCGGCCCATGGCCGCCCAAATCATGGTGCGCGGCGGCGTTGCCCATTTGGTGCGCGGGCGCCCGGAAATTACCAGTCTTTGGCAAAATGATGTTATTCTGCCGGCATAATCGTCAACCGCGGTTAATCAGTCTCGTTCAAAATCAGCTGATTGGCGCGGCCAATAAAATCCAAATCTGGTGGTAATGTGCGGCCGTCAATCTCGATAATCGCCCGCGCACCTAGGCTGTTAACCAGGGCGGCACCCTCTGCGCCTGCAAGATCGGCTTGGCTCATGCGGTTTTCCTGCGCACGGCCATGATCGAGCAACACTGCGCGCGCAATCCCCGGCAGCGCGCCATCGTGCACCGGCGGGGTCAGCCACTGGCCGTTAAGCTTCACAAACAAATTTGCCGCCGTCGCCTCGGCAATGTCGCCCGCTGTATTTAGCAAAATGGCGTCATCGGCATTTTTGCTGGCAGCGTCCTGGCGCGCCACTATGCTATCCAGATAATTCAGCGATTTTATCCGCGCAAGCGGCGAAAATTCGTTTCGGCAGGTGGCGGCGGTAGTGATCACCCGCGCCGCTGGCAAGGCGACGGGCCAGGGAAAGCTTGCGGCCAGCAGGGTAGGGCGGGCGATGCCGATCGGCAGCACGCCGCGTGTGCCCGTGCCGCGGGTCAGCGTCAGGCGCAGCACCGCATCAACCAGCGTGTTGGCAGCAATCACATCGGCAATGGCACTGCTACCATCCTGCGCGCGCCAGGCAATCCCCAAACTTGCGGCACCTTGGCCTAAACGCGCCAAATGACGATCGGCATGCAAGGCGGCCCCCCCACGTACCGCCACTGTTTCAAACACCCCATCACCCAAGGTGAACCCCCGATCAGCAGGGTCGATGCGGGCATCCTGCGCGCGCACAATCGCGCCATTCAGCCACACCATAGTTTGCGTCTTGGCCGTTTTGGTCATGATAGCGCGCGCAGCAAAGGGTCGATTTTTAAACGCATCTCCTGGTATTCGTCCAACGGCACAGAATCGGCCACAATACCACCGCCAGCATTGGCAGCAATGGTATCCCGGCCAATACTAACCGTGCGAATGGCAATGCTGCTATCCATCGCCCCATCACTGGCCAGCGCCACAATAGCACCGCAATAAGGCCCGCGATCGGCAATTTCCAACTCGTGGATAATTTCCAGTGCGCGGATTTTGGGCGCACCGGTCACTGAACCGCCAGGAAAAACGGCGCGCAAAACGTCGATCGCGTCACACCCCTCGCGCAAATTTGCGGTAATTTCGGAAACCATGTGAATAACACTGGCAAAAATCTCAATGTCAAACAGCGTCGGCACGGCCACACTACCCGGTGCCGCCACACGCGAAAAATCATTCCGCAAAAGATCAACAATCATCAAATTCTCGGCACGATCCTTGCGGCTGTCAGCAAGGTCGGCGGCCAACGCATCGTCCTGCGCCGGCGTTGCCCCGCGCGGCCTGGTGCCTTTAATCGGCCGCGTCGTTAGTTTGCCATCGGCGCCCAACTGCACAAACCGCTCGGGCGAAACCGAGGCGATGGCGGCGCCATCAGGCAAGGCGAGGTAGGCGCCGAATGGCGCGGGCGATCTCGCCCGCAACGCCAGGTAAGCGGAAGAAGGTGAAAAACCCGGCGGCCGCGTGGCGCTAAACCGCGTGGTGAAATTCGCCTGATAAATGTCGCCAGCATTGATATAACTCAACACCCGGGCGATCGCCGCCACGTACGCCGATTGCGATATATCTTCGGTAAATTTTAATGCTGGCAGTGGTGGCAAAATGGCGGGTGGCGCCGACAATCTCGCCATGGCCTGATCGGCACGCGCGCTGGCGTTGGTGCCGCTGCTGATCAAACACGCATCACCGGTTTGGCGATCGAAATTTAAAACCACATCATAAAAACCAAAGTGCAGCACAGGCAGGTTCAGTGATGATGCCGTCTGCACCGGCACATTTTCCAAACTCGCGGCCATGCCAAAACCAATATGGCCAATGGCACCACTGGCGAACGGCACACCAGGCACGCAAATCGCCGGCATGCCGGCAAGCGTGCGGCGCAAATCCTGCCAAATACCCGCGTGCGGCACGGTTGCGCACAGCGTGTGGCGCGGCATAACACCCAGCGTGCAATACCGGCTGCGCGGGCCTAAATCACCGGCGCTATCCAGAAACGCGATATCGGGGTCGTTAGCAAAAGCGGCAAAAGCGGCAATCGGCGTGCAGCCCGGCAGCGGGCGAATATCAAATAAGGGCGGCCGCGCGCTAAAAACCAAGCGCATGTAGCCTGGTGATAAAATCTTTGGGCGGCAAATCGGCCGGCAATAGCCCGGCAAGTTTACCGTCTGGTCCAATCAGATACAAAATAGAACTATGATCCATCGCGTAATCACCCCCCTTTAACGGGCGTTTGCCAAAGTACACTTTAAAACTATTGGCAGTAGTGGTGATATCCGCCAGCGACCCCGAAAGGCCGATGAAATCCGCCCCAAACGCATGGGCGTAATCGCTGGCGATTTTGGCACTGTCACGCTCGGGGTCGATGGTCACAAACACCGGCACAATTTTGGCGCGCGCGGCGGCCGGTAGTTGGTCCAGCGTTGCCGCCATATTGGATAAAGTGGTCGGGCATTCATCCGGGCAATGGGTGTAGCCGAAATATAGCAGCACAAAACGCCCGCGCCAGCTGGTGCTGGCAACCGCCATATTGCCAGCACCAGTCAGCAAAAAATCACTGCCAATCTCAGCCAGCGTCGGGTCTGCTGCTGGCACGCCCGCGGCCACAGGCGGCGCCAGGGTCAGCGCCAGCCGCGGCAATAGTGCCGCACCGGCAAGGCCTACCAGCAAAATCGCCCCCGCCGCCATCGCCCAAGTTTGCGGTGACCGCTTCATGGTGCAATCGCCGCAACCGGACGGATTTTAGCCTGCACCACCAGCGCCTTGGCATGGGCAAAATGCAAAGTAATCGGCAATGTCGCGCCAATCACCAAGGGTTTGGCAATATCCATCAGCATAATGTGCATCCCCCCGGGCGAAAGCGCCACGGTGTGCCCGGCTGGCAGCACCAGTGTATCCACATCGTTCATGCTGGCAACGCCATGGGTCATTTTGCTTTCATGCAGCATCGCCATGCCAACCCCCGGCGCATCGATCGCCACCAGTTGGTCGGCCTCGTCCGCGGTCAGCGACACATAAGCGGCGGCAACCGCCCGCCCAGGTGCGGGTGCGCGCACCCAAGCGAAGGTCGCAGCAACCGTCGCCGCGTGCGCGGCGGTTGCCAAAAATAGCCCAACTGCCGCCAGGGATACCGCCCGCATTACTCTCTCCTAAACGTTGCCACTAGCACATCGCGAAACGCCGGCAGGGCAGGGTCTATCGGGTGCACCGGCGTCACCCCGTGGTAGACGCGATCATCATCCACCAGGGCGCAGTCCAACGGTTCGGTCAGCGTAAAACTGCCCAAAATTGTGCCCGCATGATCGTGAATAGTGGTGATACCGGACGCTATATTGTGGCGCTGCACCAGCAGCACCAGCACCCAATCCACCCCATCGCGGTGCATCCCTTCGGGCGTTGGCTGGCCCGCAATACCGGGGCCAGTTTCAATACGAAACTGATGCAATTCCACATGCCACGCCGCAGGCCGCAACTCGGCTGGCGTTGCCGCAGTAAACAGCTGGTTGCTTAAAGCCAGTATCGCCAGCAGCGCCGGGTGGCCGGCAATCTCCGGCAGCAGGGGCAAAAACCAGCGTGCAATACCGCCATTCAGCGTGTTATAATCACGGCTTTGGTAATGCGGCTGGTGCGGTTTGCGGCGCATAGCGCCTCCATCCGCCGCCACCGAGTAAGCTGCAAACCGCCGCCGCCGGTAACGCCCGCCATCGGCCATAAACATATCAACGCCCAAATCATGCCAGCTCGCGGCAAAATTGTCCCAATCAGCAAACCCCAAAGCCAGCAATTGCGCGCGCATATCGCTGGGCAGCACGTGAGCAAACCCTTGGGTAGTAAGGTCAGCAATGATAGCAGCAGGGGTCATGCCCAGGGTCATTATGGTGGGGTGCTCGTGATAAACGGTACCCCCAGTGTGACCACTGTTTGCACCGGTGCCGAGATCCTTATCGCCGCATCTGCCATGCGTTTTGCCATGCGCCGGTTAAATTCCCGTTGCACCGGCAGCCGTCCGGTATCACTGCAGCTGATCTGCCCGGTAATGGTCGCAACCCCGGCCTCCACCCGGTCAACCCCATAAAGGTTAAGATCGGCGCGGATAAGATCAGCAAAGCCAGGATCTTCACGCATCGAGGCGGCGATGTCGCGCAGCATAGTAAAAACCTGGTCGAGATCGGTCTCCATCGGCACGCTCACACTTACCGCCGCATTGCCAACGCCACGATGCACGTTGGTCACTGTCGATACCGCACTAAACGGGATAATATGCACCGAGCCATCCAGCGCGCGCAGCCGCATGGTGCGAATAGATAGTGCCTCCACGGTGCCGGCAAGCCCTGCCACCGTCACCCAATCGCCCACCTGCATGGCATTTTCCAGCAGCAGAAAAATCCCGGTGATAAAATCCTGCACCAGTTTTTGCGACCCAAAACCGATCGCCACCCCGATAATACCAGCACCGGCCAGAATGGGCGCTGTATTAATACCGATTTCCTGCAAGGCGGTGAACAAAAACATCGCCCCCAGCAAAAACGTCAGCAACGTCCGCAAAATTGGCAAAAACGTGCGCAGCCGCGCCGCACTGGCAAACTCACCATTGCGCATGAACGCTGCAATGTTGCGTTCAATGGTGCCGTTCACCGTTTCGTAAATCAGGATACCAGCAAAGGCGGTCAACACAACGGTTGTGGAAGCCCCGGCAAGCCGCCCGCCCAGCGCGTGGGTGCCAAAGGCTGCCCGCACATCATAACCCCACACCGCGGCGATCGCGATAATACCCAACACAACCGCCAGCGCATTAATAAAGCCGCGCAGCACCGGCTGCCAGCGGCGCAGCCGGGCTTCAACATCAAAGCCAAAGCCGGCAAAATTGATCGATCCGGTCAGTGCGCGGTCAAGCGTCGCCAGTGTGCGTTGTTTAACCAGTTGGCTTGCCAGCAGCACCAGCGTGGTGCCGGCAAACAGCCACACAATGCGCCACATGCCGTTGCGCAGTTGCAACGCGTAACTCGCCCAAAACCCGATAACGAAAAAGATCGCGGCAATATGCCAGATCCGCGCCAAGGCAAACCGCACGCGGCCGCCGAGCTTTTCGCCATCGGCGCCATAGCGGATAAACCGCGCAACCGCGTCGCGGCAGTGCGAAATAATCACCACCACGGCCAAATCAACCGCCAGCAGCACAAGTTTACTCAGCCCCGCTTCGGCCACCGCCGGCAGGCCGTTTTGGCTGGCCAGTTCCACCGCCGAAAACCCAATGGCGCCAATCAGGCACACATTACGCACCGCGCGCACCGCATAGATCGCGGCGCTGTCAGAAAGTGCCACCAGCCGCAGGCGCGGTGCCCCCGGTGCCACCACAAAGGCCACCATCGCAGCGGCTAAGCGGCTGGCGGTGTAGGCCAGCACCAGCGATTCCACCGCCGACGTCGGCAGGTCACCCAGCATCGGGATCGCCCCCAAGCCGGCGCTGGTGCCAGCCGCAATCGCCAGCATCACCAGCATAAAATCCACAATCCCCAGCGCCAATAGGCGCAACCGCCGGCGCACCCGGGAAAGCCATTTCTGGCCGGGTTGAACCGCCTGCGGTGCGCGGCGGCCCAGCCACCGGCGCGGCACGTGCAGCAGCAGGCTCATGGCAAGGTCAACCGCCACGGTCACACCCAACGCCGCGCCGGCGCGCAGAAACGATCCGGCAAACGCTGTGCGCCGCGCGGGATCGGCAAAGGTGTCGCTAAAATAGCTAACACTGGCGCCAATACCATGAAATTGCTGCTCAACCGCGGTTAAACGTTGCGAAAAGCTGCCCATAAAGGCCGCCGCCTGGGCAATCGCCTGGGCACCAACGCTGTCAGGCGCCAGTGGCGGCGCTATGGGTGCGGGGGGGGCGCCGGTCGCGGCCGCAATGGCGGCGGTCAGTGCCGCCGGTGTCATCGGCAGCGCGGGTTTGGCTGCGGGTATCGCCGGTGCCACCACGGCGCGGTTGCTCGGCGGCGCAATCTGCGGCAAGGCCGGGGGCACCGGGGCCACTGCTTGCAGGGCGGCGGCCAAACGCGCGCGCTTCTGCGGGTCGTCCATAATGGCGCGTAACGTGGCCGCTTCGGCGCTGGTCAGGGCGGCCGGTGACGGGCCAGTTTCCGCCGGCGCGGCGGGTATGGACGTGTCGGCAGGCGGCGCCTGCACCGCTGCCGCCAGGGCTGCGGGCGAGGCGCCGGCTAGGGTGAGCAGTAGGATCAGCAACCACAAAGCGCGCATGGCGCCAGCCTGCACCACGCGCCAGGGGTTGCGTCAACTGCTGGCGCGTCAACCTTGGCGGGGCGGGGCGCGGCGTTGGCTGCTTAGGCCTGTGCGCTCGCCGGGCGGGCCTCGGTGGGCGTGCCGGGATGGGCCTGCCGGTAGGCGCTGGCGTCTGATGTGTATTCGGCGTGGCCATAGCCGCGCAGTTGCTGGTTCAGTTTACCCACCAGCAGGCGATCTAACCACGCCCCCACCACCGGCAAATTGGCGCCCACCCGATAAGCGCCAACCCGGCCGAGCATAAAGATACTGCCCACCGCGAAACAAATTTGGTCGAGCAGCGAAATATGCACCCCCATAGCGTTGGCGGTTTGCACATTGCCACCCAAAAAGCTGCGCAGAAAAAACACTTTGGAAAAGCGCCGCTCGAATCTATCAAACACACGGCTTTGTAATGATTTATCGGCTGGCAAATACGCCGCCAGCGTTGCCCGCAGCAGCACGCCGCAGGTGGCATCATCAAACCCGCGGCGCAAGGTGGCGCGGTAGGCCGACATAATGGTGTAAACCCCATCGGCGGTATCGGCCAGCAGGTCTTCTGGCAACCCCAGCAAAAAACACCGGTAGCGCGCCAGTTCCACCCGGGCACGTTCAGCCTTGGTGAAATCGCGGCGGCCGGTTTTGCGCATCTCATCGGCCAGCAGAAAAATCGGGATCAACCCGGCCGGCATCTGGTCGATCTGGGGAATAGGGATGCCATACACCGCACTATCCCACAGCCCAGGCCGCGATATCGCGTTGTAGCGCACCATAGAATGCATCAACCGCACCAGGGCAGCCGCCTTAAACCCCGGCCCATGCCGGCGCAGCGCCCCTGGCAGCACGGTTGTGGTGAAAAACGTCGCCGTTTCCTTAATCCGCCGCGCCGCCGTGCTGTGCGATAGCGTGCCGGTAATCGCCATGGGCAGGGCCGAGTATTTGTTCAGAAACGTCGCAATAAACGCCCCGCGAATAAAGAACGGCGATAAATTGGCGGTGGCATTGCGGTCCAGCCGCGCCCCTTCTTCCACCAAATTCATCTGCACCCACCTAGGCGTGGTTTCCATCGCCGTTATGAACGCCTGCAACTCCGCCGGCGCGTCCGCCACGGCGCCGATCCCCTGGTCGCAGGCCAGCATCGCCATGTCGATCAGCCGGCGAAACCCCAAAATGGGGATGAGGGCCGCATACTGGTCGGCCACCGTATCGCCCAGCATCGTGTAGGCCCGAATACGCTCGATCAGGTCGGTATCGGCCAGCACGGTGGCGCGGTTTTTCTCCTCCGCCGGCGGCACCATGGCCTCATCGGCAGCACCTGCTGCAAACCGTTCAGGCGTTAGCGAAAAATCGATCGCGCCATAAATCGCCGGGATCAGTGTTTTTTGGGCCGCCACCTTGGCGCGTAATTGGTCGAGCGGGAGCATCGGGCGAGCCTTTATAGTTGTGTACTGGCGGCAACCATAATACGAATAATTGCTCGCATTCAATTCGCATTTTGGGGCCAGATGAGAAAAGCACCAAGCCAGGCCAGATCGCGCGCGCTGGTCGGCGATTTAATCGAAGCTGCCGCGCTGGAAATCGCCGAGGGTGGCCTGCAAGCCCTCACCACCAACCGCGTCGCCCTACGGGCCGGCATCAGTGTCGGCTCGCTCTACCAATATTTTCACGACAAGGATGAACTGATCGAGGCGGTATCGGCCGTGGCGGCGGACCGCTTGCTCGCCGCCCTAAACACCCGCATGCGCGGTTTTGGCGCCCACGATATGCGCAGCACAACGCGTAAAGTGCTGACCGAGGTATTTGATATTTTGCAAAATGACGCCCTGCACCGCGAGATGCTGCGCAATTTCGATCTCGCCCGCCCAGGGGTGGGTTTCGCCACACTAGAAAGCGTGATGACCGAGGCGATGCGGGTATATTTATTGCGCAACCAGGCAAAATACCCAGTCGCCAACCTGCCGGCGGCGTTGTTTGTTATGGTCAATGCCGTGCAGTTCACCATGGCCCGCTATTTGCGCGGTGGTGGCGGCGGTGCGGCCGGCGGCATAAGTGCGGCGCAGGTGGTCGCCGGTTTAACCGATATGTTAACCGCCTATGTCGAAAGCGCCGTGCGGGCAGCCTAGCCCCTGCCCCCCGGTTCTGTGGTCGTGTGCCTGAACGCCGTTATGCTGCGTAACGATGCTTCGTGCCCGGCAGCCGGTTGGTATCAGCGTGGTGGATGGTGATTACCCTGCCCGCACCGCTAGGCCGGGTGCAAGCCCGGCGCTTCCTGGCCGGTGCGCGCGACATATTCGGTGTAACCGCCGCCGTATTGGTGAATACCCTCGGGGGTTAATTCGAGCACGCGGTTCGATAACGCTGCCAAAAAATGCCGGTCGTGCGACACAAACAGCATGGTGCCTTCGTATTGCGAAAGGGCGCCGATCAGCATTTCCTTGGTGGCGATATCCAAATGGTTGGTGGGTTCATCGAGCACCAGAAAATTCGGCGGATCATACAACATTAGCGCCATCACCAGGCGGGCTTTTTCACCGCCCGACAGCACCCGGCAGGTTTTGTCGATCTCGTCGCCGGAAAACCCGAACGACCCCGCCAGTGTGCGCAACGATCCCTGGCCGGCATTGGGAAAGCTATCCGCCAGCGTTTCAAACACGGTGCGCTCGCCATCGAGCAAATCCATCGCGTGCTGGGCAAAATAGCCCATTTTGACGCTGCCGCCCAAGGTGACCGTGCCCGTATCCGGCGTTGTTGTGCCGGCGACCAGTTTTAGCAGCGTGGATTTGCCGGCGCCATTCACCCCCAGCACACAACACCGTTCACGCCTGCGCACCAGCAAATCCAGCCCTTCATAAATCACCCGGCGGCCATAGGCTTTGTGGACACCACGCAAATTGGCGACATCTTCGCCCGACCGCGGGGCCGCGGGAAATTCAAACGCCAGCGCCTGACGCCGTTTTGGCGGCTCGACGCGATCGATTTTTTCGAGTTTTTTCACCCGGCTTTGCACCTGCGCCGCGTGTGAGGCGCGCGCCTTGAACCGTTCGATAAAATTGATTTCTTTGGCCAGCATCGCCTGCTGGCGTTCAAACTGGGCCAGCTGGTGTTTTTCGTTGATGGCGCGCTGCTGTTCATAAAATTCGTAATCGCCGGAAAAGGCGGTGAGGTTGCCGCCATCGATTTCGATCACTTTATTGATCACGCGGTTCATGAATTCGCGGTCGTGCGAGGTCATCAGCAGGGCGCCATCGAAACCCGCCAAAAAATGCTCAAGCCAGATCAGGCTTTCCAGATCAAGATGGTTGCTGGGTTCATCGAGCAGCATCACATCTGGGCGCATCAGCAAAATGCGGCCCAAGGCGACGCGCATTTTCCAGCCGCCCGAGAGTTTGCCGACGTCACCGTCCATCATCTCCTGGCTGAACCCCAAGCCATCCAGCACCTCGCGGGCGCGGCCATCCAGCGCGTAGCCATCCAAATCTTCAAAGCGCGATTGGACCTCGCCAAAACGTTCGATGATGGCATCAAGATTTTCCATCTGGGCGGGGTCGGCCATGGCGGCTTCTAAGCGGGCCAGCTCGGCGGCGACCACACTGACCGCACCGGCCCCTTCCATGACTTCGGCCACCGCCGAGCGGCCGGCCATTTCGCCGACATCCTGGCTGAAAAAGCCGATGGTGACGCCGCGATCGACCAGCACCTGGCCTTCGTCGGGCTCCTCCTGGCCGGTGATCATGCGGAAAAGGGTGGTTTTACCCGCCCCGTTGGGCCCGACCAGGCCAATTTTCTCGCCCCGCTGCAGGGCCGCCGCGGCTTCGATGAAAACTAGGCGGTTGCCGTTTTGTTTGCTGATGGCGTCTAGGCGGATCATGGGGCCTCGGGGTGGGGTGTGGTTTGGCCGGGGTTTTAGCGCATGCTGGGCTGGGCGGGAACCTGGGGTGGAGGCGCCGATCACAATGCGCTGAACGGGCGCGGTATAACGGCCAAGCGGCACGCGGTAGTTGATGTGGGCGATCAGATTAAGATAAGACTCTTTTTTTGACTTCCGAAAAAGAAGCAAAAAGACTTTTGTCATGCTAGGCCTGGGACACCTGTGCCACCGCGTTTGCCGAACCAGCGTCAAAAAAGTCTTTTTTATTTCTTTTTTTCGTAACTGCCCAGGTAGGGGTGAGAACGCTAACTGCCTCAAAAAACTCAACTCTCGGCGCGCAGGCCATTACGTTACCGACGCAAACTGTCCCTTTTTCGGCAGTTTGCGTATCGAAACCAGACCTAAACCCGAAGTCGCCATAAATGTTTTCAATGGGTTGTGTAGCTTCGACCCTACCTGGGCAGTTACTTTTTTTCTTCAGAAAAAAGAAAATGCTTACTTTTTCGTATTCACCCCATTGCCCCGGGCACCCCACACCGGGCACCCCATTGCCCCGGGTAGTTGATATGGGCAAAGCCGTTGGGGATAGCGGTGATCATGCCGACCACCATGGCCATGTGCGGTGAGATGCTAAAAAAGATATCCAGAAGCGGAAAAAATGCAATTGTGATCACACAGAGTAGCCAGTTTGCCGGCGGCCGGCGGGGTTAGGCCGAGCGGGGTGATGGCGTGGGTAAAACTGGTGGCGATGGCTGACATGTATCTTTCGCGCGTGGCTGGCGGACGGTTGCCGGCAATTTAGGGTTGTAACTTTTTTGTAGTATTGGCTTTTATGGTGTTGGATTATTCCATAATTGGCCAGCAACGACAACAGGCCGGGCGAGGCGGTTGTTCGATGTGCTTTGGCGTCTGGGTTAACCAGGTGGGGCTTGCGAACGGGCACTGAGGTTAGTGGCGATCGGATGGGGGCGGGCGGCCGCGCAGGCTTGGGTGTTTATACCCAAATCGGCGGCGGTGAGGTAGATGGTGGGGGGCAAGCCGGCCTTGGTTTGGCAGGGTTTATTTGGGTTTTCGGGCGGTGCGGGATCGGGCGCATCGGGCAGGGATTGTTGTGCGGTTGTTTCTATGGCGGCGCAGAAAATTTCGATGAGGGCGTGATTGGCCCAAGGCGTATCGAGCATTTGCAGCATATCGTGGCCGCGATCACCGGCCAGAGTGTAGCCGATGCTGACGCGCATTTGGCTGATGGCGCTGGCCAAATCTTCTGGCAGGGACTGGGCTTCGCGCACATATAGCGCGTGGGTGTTGGTTAGATTTCCCCAAGGCGTGCGGGTGGCGGCTAAATAGGCTTGGCGGCGTTTTTGCGCGAGGTTTTCGCAATCGGCTGGGATTTCACCGATGGTTTTTATGATCGCGCGCAGGTGATTTTGCAGGATTTCGGCAACGATACTGTCGATATCAAGGAAATGGCGGCGGATGGTGGCGGGGGAGATGATCATGCCCGTGGCGAGGGTGGCGATGGTGATGGTGTGGCGCGGGTAGGCGGTGAGCAGGGATTGGGTTGCGGCGATAATTTGGTCGCGGCGGTGCTGATCCCGCGCGGTGCGGGTTTGGTTGGGGTTGATGCGGGCTTGGACGGTGGCGCGGATGAGGCGGGGAAGGATCATGGGGTGGAGTTTTAGGTATATTTACCAAATGTGGCAAGACTATTTTCTTAAGATGAGGGTTTTTGGGGTTTTGGCGTGACGTGGATTTGTAGCGGGGGGAGGCTGTTTCATCTTATCCCGTGGTCCTATGCCGTGCCGTGGTTTCCCTACTGATTTCCCCGTAGTAGGCTCCGGGGCATAAACCCGCACCGCCCAATCGGGCCGTGGTTTCCCTACTGATTTCCCCGTAGTAGGCTTAAACTAGCGCCACCATTGCCGCATCCGAGGCCGTGGTTTCCCTACTGATTTCCCCGTAGTAGGCTATAAGACGCGCGGTTTGGCGTTCGATAATAGCCGTGGTTTCCCTACTGATTTCCCCGTAGTAGGCTAAATCCCAACGAATACCCCGCGCGGACCCGGCCGTGGTTTCCCTACTGATTTCCCCGTAGTAGGCTTTGGTGACGGGCGGCTAAACGTGCTGACAAGCCGTGGTTTCCCTACTGATTTCCCCGTAGTAGGCTCGATCACCCCACCCAAAATACCTGAAAGGGGCCGTGGTTTCCCTACTGATTTCCCCGTAGTAGGCTAGCAGCACGGTGGTGGCGCTTACCGGTGGGGCCGTGGTTTCCCTACTGATTTCCCCGTAGTAGGCTGCCTGCTGTGCAACAATAAAGCCCTGGCGCGCCGTGGTTTCCCTACTGATTTCCCCGTAGTAGGCTGAATTGCCTGAAACGTGGTCGCCGGCAGCGGCCGTGGTTTCCCTACTGATTTCCCCGTAGTAGGCTGCCTGGATTGGCGCGTAGGCAGTCTCGTATGCCGTGGTTTCCCTACTGATTTCCCCGTAGTAGGCTCGGTTGCCACGGGTTCACCATCCTTAATGAGCCGTGGTTTCCCTACTGATTTCCCCGTAGTAGGCTCCCTAGCGGAAGCCTTTGTGTCCGCGTGGCGCCGTGGTTTCCCTACTGATTTCCCCGTAGTAGGCTGGAATTGATGGCGCACCACACGGCGGCCAAGCCGTGGTTTCCCTACTGATTTCCCCGTAGTAGGCTTGGTTGCCACGGGTTCACCGGCCTTAATGAGCCGTGGTTTCCCTACTGATTTCCCCGTAGTAGGCTCAGATTACGATGAACCGCCGCACGATCACGGCCGTGGTTTCCCTACTGATTTCCCCGTAGTAGGCTCCACGCCTAACCCATTGTGATTGATCACGGCCGTGGTTTCCCTACTGATTTCCCCGTAGTAGGCTATCATGTCGGGCATGGTGCTGTTCTCACGCGCCGTGGTTTCCCTACTGATTTCCCCGTAGTAGGCTCGAGCGCATTCTTCCTGCTCGCACGATTGAGCCGTGGTTTCCCTACTGATTTCCCCGTAGTAGGCTAAGCGGCGCTGCGCCCGACGTTGGTTTTGCGCCGTGGTTTCCCTACTGATTTCCCCGTAGTAGGCTACCTGCCACGTTAAGCGACTGAAACTCCGGTGATTTCCTGCCCAACCGGGCGGCGAATCACCGGAGATTTTCATCACAACAACACCATTTGCCGGCTGGCAACCGATTCGCCTGGCTTGGCCTGCCCGAGCAGCAATTTCATCCGCCCATATTGCCGTTCAGTGACCTGCAAGGCGCGCACGCTGCCGCTGGTGGGTAGGCTGCGGGTCACCCGCGCCACATGTTTCATCGCCCCATCCTCCCCCCGGCATGCCCGCGCATACACGGAATATTGTAGCATCATAAATCCCTGATCTTTGAGAAAATTACGAAACCGCGTGGCATCGCGGCGCTGCGCCTTGGTGCCGACGGGTAAATCGAACAATACGAACAGCCACAAGAAGCGTACCTCCTCTGCTGGCATCGGGCAAAACCTATCATGGCATCCGCGGCAAAATCCAATCTTTGGCGCTACCCGCTTCAAAGGCGCGCACGAGCCCTTGCGCCACGGTTTCGGTGGCGACCAACGCGGTGACCGTTTCGCCGCCTAGATCAACCGGTTCCAACAGCACAGCCGCCAACGCGCGGCGATCTTCTATGCTCAGCGCGCCGGTATTTTGGTTGCCGCTGGCGCTGAGGCGATAGACCAGCGCATCTGCCACTGGGCGGAAAGGTTCCAGCACGTCATCAGCAAGGTTAAACGGGTTTAGTGCGCTGGCGTGATGCACGCCGATTGCAGGCAGCAAACCCGCCGCGACCAATGCCCTGGCAACACCACCGCGCAGCACGGCATAGGCGTAATTCAACATAGCGTTACGGCGATCATCCTCTGCATCACGCGCGAAGCCGGAAAATAATTTTTGCCAATAAAACCTTGCTGCCTGGGCTTCGATATTTTCCGGATCGGCCGGGCCAACTCGCGCCGCCAAGGCCCGCAGCCGTTGGGCCGATGAGCCAAGGCTTGCCAATACGGCCGCCTGGTTTTCAATTTTGGCGCGCACCAATGCCCGCCACAGCCAATTATATAGTGCACTGGAAGCATCCAGTTGCGCACGCGCAATGCCGGCCTGGCGGTGGTGGCGATGGAACGGCAGTAAAACACCTGATGGCATATGGCGGGGATCGGAAAAAATCATCGCCACCCCGGCTTCCATGCAGGCACTGAGCAGCGCGCTGGTCACGGTCGCTTCCGGTGTGTCCAACACCACCCAGGCCAAATCTTCCAAAGCAATCTGCGTTTCATCAACGCCTTGGGTCACCACCAATTGCCGGTGGGACAGGGTTAAGCGGCTGGCGCGGCTTATGTGCAAACCGCGCCATGCCATGTCCGTACCTCGCGTTTGACTTCTGATTTCTGGCCAAGCCGATCAACGCTGAATCGGCGAAGTGACAGCAATGTTCGGGCGCCAATTCCGCTTTTCTGACTGAGAGGATCAATATCCGACGCGAGGCTAAACGCTCCCGTGCTGCGATCCAATCCCTTGAAATACCCCGCGAGAATCTCGCCGGTCGGTTTCGTGATTTCTACATAGCTGTTTGGGTGCAGGCTGAATCGAAAATCAAACCCAGGGTCCATAATCGTCCAATAAGCCTCATCCTTCCTAGCATCCACAGCGCGATTAGGTGGCGCAGATGAGCGAGCAATTTGATGCGGATAGACCGGCACCAAATAGTACTTTACCCGCCCCTTAGCGTCCTTCTTCTCAAACACATCCACCCGCGCCATAACGCCGCGATCCGCCGATCCACCCCTTACCGACACCGACACCTTGCCATCGGTCTGCAACCTAACCTTGCGGATCACATCTCCCTTCGGGGATCGTGGTAACTGATCTTTTGGTTTTTTCGCCTCAATCCAATCGCGCAGGCTGGCAATAACCGCGCCGTTTCGGTCGGCATCCTTTACCCGCTCCAGATCCTTTAGCGTCAGGCCATCAATTGCCTTACGCTCGAACACCACCATTTTGCCATTGCGTTCGCGTACCTGGCGAATGGTTGCGGCATGGGCCTCGCCGCGGGCGCGGTGACGCTCGGCGCGCGAGACAAAGACCGCATTAAACGCCGCCAGCGCCTGCTCACGAAAGCCCGGCCAGGGTTGATCGAGTGCCGAAAAGTCGCGCCCCATGCCACGATCCTCGGCCTGCTGAAACGCCCGCGTCAGGATTTGCAACATGGATTCGCTACACGCCGCGACAATAATGGCATCCAACGCATGGTGGCGGTCATCGGCGCGCCGCTTACCACCCTCATCTTTCTTCAACCCTTCCAAGCCCCAACCCCGCCGCAATTTTGAGGTTAGTGCACCGGGCCGGGCAAAAATGGTTTTTTTGCCATCCTTGTGCAGCATACGCGCCAGCAACATGCCTGTTACCCGCGTCGCATACCGTGTATCGCCCAGGTTGCGGGCACGAAAACGCTCCTCCACCTCGGCAGCATTACGGCGTAAATAATGACCGCGCTTTTTATACCCCTTCATTTCCAGGCAACCCTGCACCCGGCGTTCAAACATCTCGAACGCGGCAGCGCCCTTTTCGGCAGTTAGCCATTCATACGGCGTGCGGCCGTGCTTTTCCGCGTTGGCACTGGCGTAGCACAAGGTTTTGTTGACAAAGCTATCATCGCCAAAGCGGCTCCATGGCAGAATATGATCCACCTGCACCAAATTATCCCCGGCGATTAAGTCCCCTGGGCTGATTTCACGATCCGTGTACAGGCAGCGGCCCTGTTGTTCGTGCCACAATTCAAATTTAAGCATTTCATCCGGGCCCGAGGGCGGGCGGGCCAGTAATTCGGCAAACCGATCGCGCATCCTGTCGCGCTGTTTGTTGCGTTTCTCGATACCTTTCGTGATTTCGTCTCGCTCTTCAGCGCTTTTGCCGACATCACGAGCCAATTCCAGATGGATGCGATCGGGTTCGCCATACGCTACCATCATCGCCCGCACCTGCTTTAGCGTTTCGCTGATCGCCTTCCGGGCCACCGGGTTGCGGATATCCTCTAACTTCACTTCGGCAGCGGCAGAATGATCAAAACCGGCCTCGTGGCAGGCCTCAGAATAAACCATACCGGTCACCAGATGCGGCAGCATCGCGCGGGCTGCGGTGGCAGAGATATGCCCTGCCCCCTTAAATGCACCAAAAGCGCCGTCCATTTCGGCAGTAATTATAGCTTCCGCCAAAATGCTATCAAGCCCAAGCAAACGGATACCGTTGGCAATCGAACCCGAATCTGAGCGAAAGCTGAGGATTGCGGCGATACTATCCAAAACCGCAGGCTGCGCGAGCAAAGCGCGCCAGCCGGCATCGCCTACCGCCTGGCGCAGCGCATAACTTCCTTCGGCCGCACTGCCACTGCGCGCGACGATATCGCGATCGTCGTCGTCCTGACCAAAGCTGACGCTGGGCGCAAAATCCAGCCGCTTGCGCAGCCATTTGTAGGAAAGCTTTTTCTGTGCGCCAAAATCTTCCAGTGCGCGGGCAGTTTGGTCGGCGGTCAGGCGTTGTTCGGCACCGCCGTGCTCGGTAAAGTTTAATGTATTCAGCCGGCTGGCAAGGCGAAATAACTCAAAACCCGCAGACCGGCGCGCAGCCCGGCGCTCGGCCGGCACAAATGGGCAAAATCCCACCAGATTGTGTGAATCTTGCAGAGGTTTTTGCGAAAAAGCGAACTGCGCAAACGCTGCCTGTAAGGCAGGCGTTGCATGGGGCTGGCCAAGCTGGTGTTGCTTTTCCAGGATCAACCTAGTTTCGGTCTCCTGGTCCGCCCGCAAGATGCTTCGTGCGTATCCGCCGCCACGGTTGCGTTTGCGCCCGGCAAATTCGGGGTCGCAGGCGAACATTTCACCCACGCTGCGCCATTGCGCCAAACGGTCGCGCGTTGCCTCAATGGCACCGAGCATTTTCTTGTCATCTGTTGCGGTATTGGCGCCTGGCTGTGCGCGGGCATTGGAGCGGAAGCCCCGATGTTTGGCGATGTGGCCGAGAACACTGGCCAATTCTGTATTGGTTAACACACGGTCCAACGCCGCCGCGCGCAAATCCCACGGGTTTAGCCCGATGGCGAGAGCGTCCGCGCCAGCCTGTTCCAGTAGGTGATGTTCACACAACAACTGGCGGATTGCCGCCATGCGCTGGCGCCGCCGGCGAACCACCCGGCGCTGGCCGCGTTTCTCCCGGCGTATCGCGTTGGTGGGCGTGCGCTCTTTATCGGTTTCCGGGGCATCGAACATGCGCGTGCCGGCTGCCACCACCCGGCTTTGCTCACCATCCTCATCGATCACAGCCCAACCGATGGATGCTATGCCGCCGTCCAACCCAAAAATACGCATCCGGTCCCCCTCGGCATCGTTGCGGTGGAGATTGACAGAGTTTTGTCCATAGGCAACAGTGATTGTGGGAAATCAGTACGCAGGAAATCCGTAGGGAAACCACGGCAAGGGGGTTTTCGAACCCCCGTTGGATTACCCCCGTCCGGGCAACCGGGCGGGGGGATTCTATACAAGAATCGGCGGGCGGAATTGAGATCGTAACGGTCGGTGACCCGTGGCGCATGAAGCAATGGCGCGTTACGTTGTTTGCCAACCGCGATCATTGACCCCATCGCCCGTACCCGGAAGCGGCGATTCCGCTGTGGACCACCCCTCGCCATTCAGTTGCGGCGCACGGCGATCTGGTTCGAACGGCACGCTCCGCGGGCCGCCACGCGTGTATCGGCCCGGTTAGCCCGTGGATTTGCCGGTTCCGTGGGCCAACCGATCTTATCCCAAAGCTCACCCAGCGCCGCGCCCGGCGCTGGGTCGCAACAGGCCGGGCAGCGTGGCGCGGCGGGGCTGACCGGGGGCGTGCGGGCGCTCTGGCGCGGGGGGCGCGCAGGATTTTCCCACGGCGACAAAGCGGGCAATTCGGGGGAATAGCGTGGGAAGGGCCCCGGGCCCCGCCGCACCACCTGCGCTAACCCGTTGAAAAGAAAATGTCCCCGACGCGATTCGAACGCGTGGCCCCAGGATTAGGAATCCTGTGCTCTATCCTGCTGAGCTACGGAGACAGCGCAGGCCACCCCCATACATACTCCCCCCAGCAAAGTCAGCCCCCAATTGCCAATCAGCCCGGGCGACCCATCTGCTATCACGCACCGCAACCGGCCCGGCCCGCGCAAAGCTTCCCTCGGCGCGGCCGGCCGGTGCATGGTTTTGTCCCGTGCCGCCCCGAACCGCGAAAGCTGCCCCCATGAACGATGCCGTGACCGATGGTTTGGCCAATGCCGCCGCCCTGCCCGCCGCCACCCTCCACGCCACCACACTGGCGCTGGATAGCCATATCGATATCCCCTGGCCGCATGACCAAAACCCCTTTGGCAAAACCGATCGGCATGTCGATTTTCCCAAAATGCTCGCCGGCGGGATGAATGCCGGGTGCTTTGTCGCCTACCTGCCGCAAGGGCCGCGCACCAAAGCCGGGGGCGATGAAGCGGCCGAGCGCTGCTTTGCCATGCTGCGCACCATCAATGCCTACGGCGATACGCAAAACGGCATTACCGCGCGGGTGTGCGCCAGCGCCGATGCCATCAGCCAGGCGTTTGCCGATGGCGTGCTGGCGGTGGTGCCGGCAATTGAGAACGGCCATGCGATTGGCGATGATCTCTCCCGCATCGCGCAGTTTCGTGATCTTGGCGTTACCTACATCACCATCAGCCATAACGGCCACAACATGCTGGCCGATAGCGCTAACCCGCGGCGCGACCTGGGCGATAGCGAAAGCCTGCACGGCGGCCTCTCGCCGCTCGGGCGGGATGCCATTACCGAGATGAACCGGGTGGGGATTTTGGTCGATGTCAGCCATCTTTCGCGGGCATCGATGCTGCAGGCGGTGGCGCATAGTGCGACCCCGGTGGTAGCCACCCATTCCTGCGCCGCGGCTTTGTGCTCGCACGCGCGGAACCTCGATGACAGTCAGCTCGATGCGCTGCGCGCCAGTGGCGGCGTGGTGCAGGTGACCGCCATGCCACCCTTCCTGCGCTATAAAGGGCGGATGGACGCGGTAAAAGTTGCCGACCTGGTGGACCACATCGATTACATCGTGCGGCGCATCGGTATCACCCACTGCGGCATCAGCTCCGATTTCGACGGCGGCGGCGCCATCACCGGCTGGCGCAACGCCGCCGAGACCTGCAACGTCACCACCGAACTGGTCACCCGCGGCTACACCGCCGCCGACATCGCCGCGCTGTGGGGCGGAAACTTCCTGCGCGCTATGCGGGGGGCACAAGGGTAAAGGAAGGCGAGGGGCTTTGCCCCTTCGATCCCCATTAAAGGCTCGCCTTTAAAATCCAGTTAGTTGGGTTTGGGGGGAAGGGGGCCAGCACGGTGTGGGCAACGGTTCCAGTCGGCCCCCTTCCCCCCAAACCCAAGTGAAGGGTTCTAAGGGGTACAGACCGGGCACATAGGTGACACTTTAGACCGGGCACCTG
>JBBARC010000046.1:0-28354 GCA_040400005.1 Acetobacteraceae bacterium
GTAACCCAGGTGCCCGGTCTAAAGTGTCACCTATGTGCCCGGTCTGTACCCCCCCAGGCCCCCTGCATTATGTTGACGGAGATCGCCCACACTACGTCAACATTACGCCGGGGGTCTGGGGGGGCGGCCCCGTGCGCAGCACGCCTTCGCGTGACGCCCCACCAGCCTTCCTTTCCTCATGCCGCCGCCCGCACGCGCCGGCGCACCAAAAAGCGTGCCGTTGCATACTGCACTGCGAACAACACACATTTCGACGCCAGCGGGAAAACGCCCAAAAACCATGCCCATATGACCGGGCTTGCGTATAGCGCCAGCACCAGATTGGCCAAGGCGGTGGCGAACATCAGGCCTGCCCAAACATAGCCAAAGACAAAAATAATATCGCCGCCGCGGGCCAGCGCGATTGGCGGCATGTAGCGGTTCATCCAGCCCGGCTTTAGCATAACAGTACCCACGGCTGTATAAATCAGCGTCGGTTTCAGCATAATAAAATGCGCGTTATGGGTAATGAGTGCTGCCCCGCCAAACACCAGCACCAGGCCAAGCATGAGCCACTGCATGGCATCGATCGGGTGGCCGCGAAATTTCAGATACGCAATTTGCCCAAGCCCCAGCGCAATGGCTAGCGCGGTTGCGGTAAAAACGCTTTTGGTAATCGCATAAAGCCCGACAAAAATCAGGGTGGATAGCATATCCCCCAACAGCCATTTGCCGGCGTGAAACAGCGAATTTACCGGCGCGGCAACATCGGCGCCCGGCGGGGGCGTTGTGATGTCCGCATCCATCATATCGTCTCCGTGGTGGCATCCAAACCCAGCGCCTGGGCCAAACGTTCCAGCCGCCGGGTGACACTTTCACCGGCAAACACGCCGGTGCCGGCCACCAGGCGCAGCACCAGGCGATCACCTTCACGAAACACTGCCGTGCCGCGCAGCAATTCTGGTGTGCCACCTGATAGTGTATAAGCCAGCCGCAAGGCGGTGCCCAAAATTTCTGCCCGGCGCAGGCTTGCGATATCCAGCAACATGCGCGCCGAATCTAAAAATGCCATGTCTGGCTCTGCATCGTAGCGCAGGGCGGTGATCAGCGCTAAATACGCCCGGGCGTGGTGATCAAGTGCCACCCAGGGCAGCCGCAGCACCCGAAAAAACGCCTGTTCTGCGCGGTATTCCGGGTGATCGTGGCTACCCACATCCGATAGCCAGCACGCCGCTTCACGCAGGGAAAAATGCGCCGGCGTTTCATCGGTAAACAACGCGGCAGTCCACGCCAGCAACGCCGGCGGCAGTTCGGCACTGCGGCCATACTGTGCCGAAATTTCGTGCCCGGCAGCCAGCAGCGGCGATTCAGATCGCGCATCGGGCAGGGCAATGTTACGTACATACCAGCCTTCGCGCAGGCCGCTGGCGGAGAACACCACGCGGCGCGCGCCGGTTGCGCGCAATAAGCGCCGCAGCACAACGGCGGCAAACGGCATATCATCCACTCGCCTACGCGAAACCCCGGGCAAACGTTCCAGCGCCCGCCTGCCAGAACTGCCGATAACGCCGGCCAAATCGCGCGCTTCTTCGCGGTCTAGCGTATAATGGTGCACAATCGCCAGCGGGTAGCCGACCTGTTCCATGTGAATGCGCGCGAGCGAGCGGAACGCACCGCCCACCAGGTACAAATCCCGTCCCTGCCCCTGCGCCAGCCACGGCACCGATTCCAGCGCTTCGGCGGCAATCGCGCGCGCCCTTATGGGGTCGCCCTGCGCGCGATCGGCCAGCCGGATAACCCCCAGCGGCAGGGTGCGCGCACTGGCGACATCACCATGCGACAAATGCACAACTTCTAAGGAACCACCGCCAATGTCGGCCAAGATGCCATCGGCGTTAGGGATGCCCGATAACAACCCCGCGGCGGCAAAACTCGCTTCCTGTTCGCCCGATAGTACGGTCACGCGCAGGCCTGGCAGCCGCGCTTCGATCAACGCCACAAAGCCTGGGCCATTTTCCGCATCGCGCACGGCGGCTGTTGCCAGCACCTCCACCGGGTCTGCCCGCATGGCGCGCGCCAGTGCCACGTAGCGGGCCAGCACGGTAATCGCCTGATCGGTGCCGTCCTCGTTTAATCGCCCCGTCGCCTGCATGCCGCGGCCCAGGCGCAGCACCGCTTTTTCATTGAATATCGGCAGCGGATTGCGCCCGGTGCCTTCAAAAACCACTAGGCGCACGGAATTTGATCCCAAATCCACCACCGCCGAGCGTGGCAGTGGCACCTGATCGGCGGTCATCGCGGTGTGCATATGCCGGCCTGCCCGCTATTCTTCGTCATCAAGAAAAAACTGATCGGCTTCTTCATCGTAGTTGAACAATTCAGCAAATCGTCCCCACGAAATAATCGCGCGCAGGGTATCTTCGGCGTAATCGGGCGACATGTGATCTTCCAGCTCGTCGCGAAAGCGCACGGCACTGGCCCGGTGGTTCCACCGTTCATCCAAAACACCTTTTATATTGGCAGCTAATTTTACGTGCGCCAGCAACGCACTGGCAAACAGCGCCTTACGATCATCGGTATCGGCGTTTACAAACGCCCGCCCGCTATCGGTAAGCCTGATGTCGCCTTCTTCTAATTCGGCAAAGCGCAGCAAATGCAGGGTTTCGCCAAGCGGCAGCAAATCATCCAATTCCAATTGCAAGGCGCCGGCCAGTGGCGGCAAATCGGCGCGCCCGCGATACGGCTCGGCGGCCAGGGTTTCCAGCAAACCCGCCATCAAATTGGTGGTGATGGGATATAGCGCATGCACGGTTTCAACCGCGGGCGCTTCAACCCCTGCCGCCAGCGGTGCCGGCACCACGGTCGCGCGGCGGGTCATCAGCGCATAGATGTCATCGACAAATTTGCGAAACGCCGCATCGTGGCGGTTGCGCGGATGCGGAAACGGCACCCGCAATTCCTGGGCAACCCGGCCAGGGTTAGACGAAAACACCAAAATGCGGTCGCACATCAGCACCGCTTCTTCAATGTTGTGCGTCACCATTAAAATCGCCCGCACGGGAAGTTTATCTTCCATCCACAGATCGATCAGATCGGTGCGCAGGGTTTCCGCGGTCAGCACATCCAGCGCTGAAAAAGGTTCATCCATCAACAACAAATCAGGATGCACCACCAGCGCGCGCGCCAGGCCGACGCGCTGGCGCATACCGCCAGACATTTCCTTGGGGTAGGCACTTTCAAACCCGCCAAGCCCGATCAGGTCAATTGCTTCTTCCGCGCGCCGTTCGCGTTCCGCGCGTGCAATGCCCTGCGCTTCTAACCCTAATTCGACATTTTCCTGCACGGTTAACCAGGGAAACAAAGCAAAGCTTTGAAACACCATGGCCACACCTTCTGCCGGGCCATCCAGTTTTTTGCCGCGCCAGATCACTTCCCCCGCAGTGGGCCGCAACAAGCCTGATACAATGCGCAACAGTGTGGATTTACCCGAGCCCGAGCGCCCGAGCAGGCCAACAATTTCCCCCGCCCTTAAGGTGAGATCAACATCATCCAGCACGACAAAATCGGCGGCACTATCTTTATGGTAGGCCTGCTTTACGTGGCGCGCGTCCAACAGCACATCATGGGCAACATCCATCTACCTTGCTCCCCAAATGCGGTGCACAAAACCTGCAAACCTCATCACAGCGTCAACCGCCTAGTGGCGTACGCATACATCGGCCGCCACACCAGGCGGTTGGTGGTCAGCACAAACCCCGCCATCACCACCATGCCCAGCAACACCTTGGCTGAATTGCCGTCACTCGTCGCCTGTTGAATATAGGCGCCTAACCCATGCGCGCGGAGCGTGGTGTTACCCCAGGTGGCAATTTCAGCCACCAGCGATGCGTTCCACGACCCGCCGGATGCGGTAATGGCGCCAGTCACAAAATACGGAAACACCCCGGGCAAAATCACCCGCCGCCACCACAAAAATCCACCGACGCGAAAATTGCGCGCAGCTTCCCGCAAATCGGCGGGAAAGGCCCGGGCGCCAGCCACCACATTGAACAAAATGTACCACTGGGTTCCCAGCACAATCAGCGGGGTGAGCCAAATATCTGGGCTTAACTGAAAGCGCACAATCAGGGAGACGAAAATCGGGTAAAATAAGTTCGCCGGAAAGGCTGCCAAAAACTGCGCCGCCGCCCCTACCCGCGCACTCCACCGCGCATTCAACCCGACCAGCACACCGATCGGCACCCATACCAAGGTTGCCAGTGCCATCAGCAAGACCACCCGCGCCAGGGTATAAAGACCCAGCACAAACGCTTCCCCAACATCGCCAAAGGTCAAGCTTGCCGCACAAAACACCCAAATTTTGCCGGCAGAAAACAGCACAACGCCGGTAAGGCCCGCAATCCACACCGCATCCAACACCCGCGAAGGGCTGGCCGCCGCGCGCACCCGCAGCACTGGCAACACCCGCAGGCGCAAGCCGCTGACCGCAAAAAACACCATGGCAAGTTTATCGTTGGTCCAGCGCAGCAGGCTGGTGCGGCGCAGCAGGGCCAGCACCCAAGGATCTTCCTCGTCGTCATCATCGCCGCCTGGCGTGGTTTCCACCCTGAACTTGGTCGACCATTTTACCAGCGGGCGAAACAACACCTGATCATACGCCAAAATCACCAGCAGCATGGTGAGGATGGCAAACAATACGGCTTTTATGTCGCGCGCCTGCAGGGCGGTAGCGATGTAACTGCCAATTCCCGGCAGCATAAAACTGGTGTGCCCCACGGTCACGGCCTCGGCCGCGGTGAGCAAAAACCAGCCGCCTGACATCGACATCATCATATTCCAAATAAGCCCGGGCAGCGCAAACGGCACTTCCAGCCGCCAAAACCGCTGCCATGCTGATAGCCGGAAACCACGGCACGCTTCATCCAAATCGCCCGGGATGGTGGTCAGCGACTGGTACATAGAAAACGCCATGTTCCACGCCTGGCTGGTGAAAATGGCGAAAATCACCGCCAGCTCGGCGCCAATCACCCGGCCGGGAAACAGGCCGAGAAAGAACGTCACCGTAAACGTCAGAAACCCGAAAATAGGCAGGCTTTGCAAAATATCCAGAATGGGGATCAGAATTTGCCCAGCACGCCGGCTTTTGGCAGCCCAGGTGGCATAGGTGAATGTGAACAAAAGGGATGCCGCGAGTGCCGCAAACATGCGCATCACCGTGCGCAGCGCGTAGCTCGGTAAATAGCTCGGATCGAGGTGAATATCGCCAATTTCCCCAGGTACCAGCGGGGCAAACGTGTGGCGCGCCTCGTGCGCCAGGGCAATCAGGGCGGCGGTGATGCAAATCAGCGCGGCGATATCAAACAAATTGGGCAGCCGCCGCACCGATGCGGTGGCAGGCTCTGGCGAGGTCGTCATGAAAAACCTGGCCCTTTGCCCTGAGGGTGGCGCGTCGCGCCCCAGGCTTTACCTTAGCGGCGCTGTAGTGTCACGCACACCCCTTACGCAGCATGCGCTTGCAAATCATCCATCTCGCAATATGCCAGCGCCCCCACGTGGGTTGCCGCCAGCACAACTTTGGGCGCGCACCCGGCCGCAAACGCTTCTTGCCAGCGCGGCGCGCACAGGCACCAGTGATCCCCCGCCCGAAGCCCTACAAACCCATACTCCGGCCTAGGCGTTGAAAGGTCATTCCCGCACCCCCGGCTATAGGCCAGAAATGCGTCGGTCATCACTGCGCACACCGTGTGGCTGCCGCCATCATCAGGCCCGGTATCGCAGCAGCCATTGCGAAAAAACCCGGTTAGCGGGTCCATCGAACACGCAATCAACGCGCCGCCCAGCACGTTACGCGCTGGCCCAGCCCCGCCGCCACCAAATCCGCCAGTCGCGTCCAACGGCATACGGTTAACCCCGACTCATCAGCAGCAACACGAACACCAAAATAGCCGCCCCCTGCAATATCACCCGCCAGCGCATCAACCGGTTAGACCTAGCTGGGTCGCCCCCCCGCGCCATGCCGTAAATGCCAGCGCCTAGCACGCCCAGCACGCCCACCATCAACACAAACAGAACTGCGCCAAGAAAATTGGTCATGCTGGTAACATAGGCGGCGCGCGCCCGCTGCACACGGTAGACCCTTCTTTTTCTGAAGAAAAAGAAGCAAAAAGACTTTTATCCATTTGGGCCGGATTGCGTCGCAACATCGTGCCAGATATCAGCCTATACGCCGTATGATCGCCTGGGTCAGATCGTTAGTGCTGGCACTACCACCTAGATCACGCGTGCGCACGCCATCATCAATCAACGTGGTGCTAATCGCCCGCCGCAACCTTGCCGCTTCGTCGTCAAGGCCGACATAGTCCAGCATCATCGCACTGGCCAGCAACAGGGCCGCCGGGTTGGCAACCCCTTGCCCGGCGATATCGGGGGCCGATCCATGCACCGCCTCAAAGATCGCCGCTTGCGCGCCAATATTGGCGCCCGGCGCCAGGCCCAAACCACCGATTAGGCCGGCGATCAAATCCGATAAAATATCGCCAAACAGGTTGGTGGTCACGATCACATCAAACTGCCACGGGTTCAGCACCAGTTGCATGGCGCAGGCATCGACAATGCGATCGTCCATGGCAACGCGGCCTTCGTATTCCACCGCAATCTCACGCCCGGCATCCAAAAATATGCCGGTCAGCGCTTTGAGAATATTCGCCTTGTGGACCACGGTTACTTTTTTGCGGCCGTGCTTTTCGGCATAGTCAAACGCATAGCGTATAATCCGCTGGCACCCTGCGCGCGTGTTAAACCCTGCCGAAAACGCCACCGCTTTGTGGTCGTCGCCCACCGGCAGGTAATGCTCGAACGCTGCATAGAACCCATCGAGGTTTTCGCGCACCAGCACCAGATCAATGTTTTCGTAGCGCCCGCCGGGCAGCAGGGTCAGCACCGGGCGTAAGTTGGCGAACAGTTCAAATTCGCGGCGCAGCTCCACGTTCACCGATTTAAACCCAGCCCCTACCGGCGTGGTCAGCGGCCCTTTGAGCGCAAGCTTGGTGCGGCGGATGCTGTCCAGCGTCACCAGTGGCAGCGGGTCACCGTGCGCCGCAATCGCCGCCAGCCCTGCCGGCGCGCGTTCAAACGTGAACGGGTCGCCTAAGGCATGAAACACCTGCTCGGCGGCAGCGACAATCTCGGGGCCAATACCATCGCCAGGGATAAGCGTTGCCTCGATCGCCATAACATTAAGATCCTGGTTTGGCGGTAGGCGGCACATCGACAAAGGCTTCCATACCCCTAATCGAATTGGCCGCTTCCGCATCGCTCATATCGGCGCGCAGGGTGTTGACCGCGTCTTCCTTGTGGCCGGCCAGCAGCTGCGCCAGCGCATAATCGGCGCGCACCCGCGGCGATGATGCCGGCGAATTTACCGCAACATCACGCAGCATTTCCTCGGCCTGCAGCGCCTGTCCGGTCAGCGCCATCGAAAACGCCAAATTAATGTGGGCCGAATTCAAATCGGGTGCGATGGTTAGCGCCCGGCGGTAGATATCCTGCGCCTCGTGATGGCGCGCCTGCATATCCAGCGCCACGCCCAAATCGGTCAGCACCGCGGGGTCGTTGGGGTTATCTGCCAAAATGGCGCGAAACGTCATTTCAGCGCCATGCGCATCTTTTTGCAGTTGCAGCTTACCCAGGCCCAAACGGGCACGCACATCATGCGGCGATACGCGCTGGGCGTGGCGGTAACTAAATTCGGCATCGCGCCGGTTACCTAAGGCTGCCAGCGCATCACCTTGGGTCGCCAGTGCCGCCACATTATCAGGTTCCGATTCCAGCACACCCTTGGCAATCGCCAGCGAATTTTCCGCCGACCCCGCCGCCAGCGCATCGCGCGCCGCTTTCAACGATGGCCGGTCCGAACTTGCGGTCGTACCCGATGTGATATCCTGTAGGTGGCAGCCGGTTAGCGCCCCCCCCGGCAACAGCGAGGCGGCAACCACCAATACCCTGCTAACGCAGGCCGGGCGGCGGATCATATGGGTCATGCAACGCCGATCAATGATGACTAAAAACGTCCGCCAGCCGCAACCCGGCTGGGCCGCCAACCACGATAAAAACACAGGGCAGAACAAACACGATCATCGGCAAGGTGAGAAATACCGGCAGGCGGGCGGCGCGTTCTTCAAACTTGGTCAGATTATCCATCCGCATTTCAGCCGCCAAAATGCGCAGCGCGTGGCTTAACGGTGTGCCGAATTGCATGGTCTGAATAAGCGTGCCGGCAAGCCGGCGCATCGCTTCCAGCCCGGTGCGATCGCCCAACGCCAGCAGCGCATTGCGCCGGTCACTGCCGATGCGCATTTCGTTGGCACATAAGGCAAGTTCGGTTGCAACCGCGCGGTTGGCAAAAACAAATTCCTGCGCCACCCGTTCGATTGCGTTTTCTAAGCCCAAACCGGCCTGGGCGCAGATCACCATCATATCTAGCGCATCGGGCAAACCTTTTTCCACTTGCTTTAAGTGGGCAGCCCTGATTTGGCGAATAACAAAATCCGGCAGCAACATACCGGCGCCGAACGCACCGCCAATGGTTGCGTAAAAGCTGGTCGTCGTTAGCCCCTTACTGGCCACCACGAAATAGGCCAGTACCGGCAAAGCAAGCATCAGCAGCACCTTGCTGCCGATAAACAAACTCACCACCCGGCTGCCACGAAACCCTGCTTGCGCCACGGTGTGTTCAAGTTCTTGCCGCGTTGTCGATGGCAGAATACCACTGCGCAACAGCGCCGTGCCAAACCGCGAAATCAGTTCCAGCGGATCGGTCGCCGGCTGGGCGTTGCGTAAACCCGGCGTTGGCTCGAAATCAGGGTTCGATATCCGCGAAATGCGCGCCCGCACCCGGTCATCGCGTTCAATACTGCGCAGCAAAATCAACGCCACGCCGACAAACAGGGCGGCGAACACCGCCAGCAACGGCAACGGAATAATCAGGCTCATGACAACGACATCTTAATAATCTGGCGCATCGAGGCAAACCCCATCACCAGCATGAACGTGGCGATCGCCAGCAGCTTTTCGCCGCCCGTGGTGTTGAACAATGTCATCATGTAATCGGGGTTGACCAAAAACAACGAACCGCCGCTAAAGAACGGCAGCACCATCAGCACATAAATGCTGGTCTTGGCTTCCGATGCCAGTGCATTGCCGCGCTTGCGCGCGGCATCGCGCTTGCGGATGGTATCGGCCAAAATATCCAGCGTTTCGGTCAACCCGCCGCCGGTCTGCGCCTGCAACGCCAGGGCGGTGGCAAAAAAGCGATATTCCGATAGCGAATTGCGCTCGGCCATTTCGAGCAACGATGCCTCCATGTCCAGGCCAATCGCCATCTGATCCGCAGCCCGGGCAAATTCCTCCCGTGTTGGGCTTAACGCCTCGCGCGAAACCACACGGATCGCCTCGCCCACCGGCGCGCCGACGCGCACGGATCGCGCGATCATCGACAGCGCATCGGGAAATTGCGCCAGCAAGTTGGTGGTCACTTTTTCGGCCGCCGAGGTCAAAAAAACCCTGGTCAACATAACATCGACAAAAGGCAGCACAATCCAGCCGCTGCTTCCTATCACCTTGGTCGCCAGCACAGCGGCAACCGTTGACGGGCCCAGCATGACAAAGGCAGCGCCCCACCAGGTCATCGGGTAATACGCCCGGCGATCTTCGCGCCAGGCAAAAATCTGGTGCACGATATCCATCGGGCTACCGCGCTTGCGCGCCGGCCTGGATGCCAGCATCAGCGCCGGTGCAGTGGTGGCTTTCGGCTTCAAATACGGGCCTACGGTTTCATCGCGCCGCGCCGCCCAGCGTTTTTGCTTCTCACTTTCGTTGAGAATCCAAAACCCGGTCGCACCAATGCCCAGCAAACAGGTGAACGCGCCGATCAGAAATAGGAGAACCTTGGGGCTCACCAGCTTTGCTCCTCAAGCGCTGCTATCCACGACCGATCGAGGCCAAAATACACCAGCCGGTCCCAGAAGCTGGCGCGGCCACGGCCGATTTTATAGGTGCCGGTTAGCTTGCCATCCGGCCCTTCGCCAGTAAATTCATATTGAAAAATATCGTTCATAATAACGATATCGCCTTCCAGGCCGAACACATCTGTCACCTGGGTGATCCGCCGGCCGCCATCACGGTGGCGTTCAACCTGCACAATCAGATCCACCGCACCGACAATCTGCGTTTTAATCGCTTTCGCCGGCAGCCCCATAGCCCCCATCAGCACCATGTTTTCAATACGCGAAATCGCATCACGGGTGTTGTTGGCGTGAATGGTGGACATCGATCCATCGTGGCCGGTGTTCATCGCCTGCAACATGTCAAACGCCTCACCGGCGCGCACTTCGCCGATAATAATCCGTTCGGGCCGCATACGCAGCGCGTTACGTACCAGATCGCGCTGGTTAATCTCGCCGCGCCCTTCAAGGGATGCCGGCCGGGTTTCCAGCCGCACCACATGGGGCTGCTGCAACTGCAATTCGGCGGCATCTTCAATGGTGATCACCCGTTCAGACGGGTCGATCATGCGGCTCATTGCGTTCATCAGGGTGGTTTTACCCGACCCCGTGCCGCCCGAGACGATAATATTTAACCGCGCAGCCCCTGCAATTTCCAGCACCCGGGCGATTTGCGGGGTGCATGATCCGTTCGCCACTAGGCGAGCGAAATCCATCTTGCGCTTGGTGAATTTACGGATCGAAACATAGGGCCCGTCGAGCGCCAACGGCGGAAACACAATGTTGACGCGACTGCCGTCCATCAAACGGGCATCGACCATGGGGCTCGATTCGTCGATGCGGCGGCCGACACCTGCGGCGATGCGCTGGCAGATATTCATCAAATGCTGCTGGTCGCGAAACCGGACGTTAGACAGCGATACCCGGCCAAATCGCTCAACAAAGGTGCGATCGGGGCCGTTGACCAAAATATCGGCCACCGTGTCGTCATCGAGCAAGGGCTGCAACGGCCCCAGGCCCAGCATATCGTTGACCAGCTCGGTTGAAAGCTGGCGCTGTTCGCGGGCATTCAGCTGAATACGCCGTTCGGTGGCAATATCGGCGATCAGCCGCTCAATTTCCGGCAATAGCCGGTCTGGCGGCAGGGCGGCCGCGGCCGCCGGATCAAGCTGGCTCAACGCCAACTGACGCAATTCGGTGAGCGAATCGCTGGCATTGGGGCCAGATAGCGATGATGGCGGCTGCACTTGCACCGGGGCAGGCACGGCAGCTTGCGGGGCTACCGGGTCGGCATGGTCGGTTTCGTTGCGCCGGCGGCCGAACATCGGGCCCGCAGTCATTTGTCACGCCTCCCCAAAAGATCACGAATTCGCGACACAACATTTGTTAGCGCCGATGCGCTTTTCGCCTGCGGCATCCCTTCGGACACGAAAGCAACCTCACGCGCTAAATGCAGGATGCCGTTGCGAAAGCCCCCCGATGTGCTGGCCGCCGGCGTGCCCAATGTTGCCGAATTACCAACCAAGCGGGGTTGATAGGGTACCGCCACATCGACATGCATTTCCAGGCCTTCTTCAACCTGCTGGCGGGTCAGCCCGCCAGGCTGGCCGACCCGGTTAAGCACCAGCACGGCGCGGCGCACCTGATCGGGGCCGGTCGGTAAAGCCAGCAGGCGCAGCGTGTTGCGCAAAGACGCGAGTGTCGGATCGAGCACCAGCACGCGCTGATGCGCCAGCATTAACAATTCGCGGTACAAGGGCAGCGGCGCCGAGGGCACGTCGGCCACGACAAAATTATAGCGCCGGCGCAAAGCTGCCAATAAAGCCCGCCCGGCCCCTTCGGCAACGTCGGCCACTTCGGTGATTTTTTCATCACCGGCCAGCACCGATAAGCGTTCTGATACCGGCTGTGACGAGCGTTCGACGAATAATTCGTCGATGCGCGAAGGTGTTTCCAGGGCCAGCCGCAAGCCGGTGCCGGTGCGCCCGCCCAGCATCATGGCGGCCGAGCCGGTATAAATATCGGGATCGAATAAAATCGTGTGGCGCTTTAATTCTTCACCCAAATAGAACGAGAGATTGGCGGCAATGGTGGTGGTGCCAACCCCGCCGCAGGCGCCCGAGACCACCACAATCCGCCCGCCCTGCAGCGCGCCAGAGACCACCGGGCGCGAGGCGCACGCTGGGCCAAACATGCGCGCGACCATTTCCTTGGCCAGCGGTTTATAAAGATATTCGGCAACACCCAAATCGCGGGTCAGGCTGCGGTAGAAATTCATGTCGGCGCGATCGCCGATGACCAGCACCTTGGTCGATGGTTCCACCACTTCCGACAGATCATGCAGTGCTGCCAGCGGCGCATCTTCGCCGCTGATATCAACAATTAGCACATCAGGGCTGGGCATTTTGCGCAAATGCGCCGCCGCCTGGCGCACTGATGCGCGCTTCGCCACAATCGACGGCACCACTTCTGATAGGCCATCCTGGATGGCGAGCTCGCTATCGGCGTCGGTGATAAACGCCAGAACCGAGGCGCGCTCGCCCGACCGGCCCTGATCGGCCGGTTGTGTGGTGGTAGCGAGCGCGGTTGACGCCATGGTTACTGGTTCCCCGTACCCTGGCCAGTCGATTCCGCCTGGTTGGTGGTGGTGATCTGCGAAAGCCCGACCTGTGGCAGCAACTTGACCTTGTTATCGCGATAACGGGCCACCGCAATCGCCGCAATATGCCCATCGCCCCCGGTGGTACCGGTGCCGCGGCTAAGGTCGGCCGGGTTGGCGATCTGCAACGCCAAATTGGCGCGGTTAGCATGGTTGGGCGTCCATACCCCATCGCGGGTCAACGGATCATTGGCCGGGCTGAACAAATAGGAACAGCCACCGGTTAGGCCGACCAGCAGCACGGCAGCACTTGCGCGCAAATAATGGGTCATGGTCAGGGTCTTTCCTATTCGATCACAAAACCGGCATCGGCGGGGATGCGGTGCAGCAGGGCAGATGATGTGCCACGGCCGGATGTTCTGAAAAACAGCAGGCGTTCCAGATCGGTCGGCGGGTGCCAGCCATCGGTTGGCAGTTTCAGCGCATTCGGATCATTCACTGGCTGCACGATGTAGGGGGTCACCACGATCACCAGCTCGGTCTGCTTGCGCTGAAAACTATCCGAACGGAACAACGCCCCCAACACTGGGATATCGCCTAATCCTGGCACTCCCAACCCGGCGAGGTTGGTTTGATCCGACAGCAAACCAGCAATCGCAAAGCTTTGGCCAGATCCCAGCTCTACCGTTGTATCGGCACGCCGCACGGTAAGAGCAGGGATCTGAATAGACGTCGTTGCATTTAAAATCGACGTAATCCCGTTGGCCTTATCAAGCTGGCTCACTTCCGGGCGAACATGCAGTTCAATCCGGTTATGGGACATCACCGTCGGCACAAAGGTTAACGAAATACCGTACTGCTTAAAGGTAACCGAAACATCGCCGTTGCTGGCGGCCACCGGGATGGGGAATTCCCCGCCGACCAGAAAGCTCGCTGGCTCGCCGCTCATCGTCGTTAGGTTGGGTTCGGCCAATAAATGCACCAGCCCATCCTGGGACAACGCATCGATCACGTTATTCAACTGATACCCGCGCGATTTACAGCCGGCGCCGGTCACGTAACCAACCCCGCAACTGCCCAACTGGCTGGCGATCTTACTGCCTTCAATGGTGGTATCGGCCAGCACGTTATTGGTGGCGATGCCAAAGGCGGCGGAGGTGCCAAGATTGGCAACGCCAGTCCAGTTCACCCCCAATTCACGGGTCAGGCTGCGCGACATCTCGGCGATGCGCACGCGCAGCGATACCTGCAAGCCTTCGCCAACCCGCAGCCGGTTATCTACCTTACCATCAGCCGGCAGCACGCCCTTGGCCGCCGACATCGCGGCCTCCGCCTCGGCCGGCGTTGGTAGTTCACCCGATAGACTAACCCCGGTCTCGGTTGGGGTTGAAACCACCCGGTGGCGCGCTGCCCGCACCGCCGCCGTTCCGGCCTGGCGCGCATCGAAATCGGATGGCAGCACATTCACCTCGTACTGCGCGATGGTATCGCCATTCGCCCCCATGGCCACCACCGTTGTGCTGCCCGGCGCCACGCCGAACAAAAACACACTATTATTACTGGCCGGGCGAACCTCCACCACCTTGGGATCGGCGGTAAAAATATTGGTCGCCGCCCCGCGCAGGCGCAAAACCCGCCCAGCGCCGGCGGCAACAGTCAACGATCCGCGGGCCGCGTCTGGCGCCACTTTAGATCCGGGCGCCGCCACCGCGGCAGCCGGTTCTTGGGCGCGCAATTGCGGCGCCATACCAAAGCCGCCGGCCAGCAGCGCAACCGCCGCCAAGGATAAAACAGGTTTATGCATCAGAACTTGTATTCCTTGTCTTCAGTGCCGGAAAAAACATGAAGCGTCGCCTCGTTTTCCTGACCAGGGCCCGCCGAATGGGTAAACGCCTTCGATACATCACTACCGTATGTCACGGTTTTAGACCGCCCCTCAGGCGCTGGCGCCTGATCCACCGGGCGCACCGACAGGGCAAGCTTGCCCAAACGGTTAGCCACCGCCACGCGCTCGGCATCTTCTGGGGTTACTTCCAATGTCACGGTGCGCGATTGCGCATTGGCAACACCGCTGGCACCGCCAGCGGCGGTGCCCTGCACCAGTTGCTGGTCGATGGCGATCACGCGCACATCTTCTAGCACGGTCTCGCTGGATACCCGCTTACCCAAATTATCGTTGGGAATTTCCTGGGTTAGGATCAAATCAACATGATCCCCCGGCCAGATCAGCCCGGCGGTGCCCGACACAATATCAACGCCTACCGACGTCGCGCGCTTGCCTGGGCTTAACACCGCCGCCAAAAACCCATGGTCGCCCGGCCGCATCACATCGCCGCCCAGTATAACCTGATGGGCGAGCAGGGTTTGGCGCACCATGGCGCCAAATAATTCCGCCCGCGCCTGTGGCGTATCCCGGCGCGCCCCGTTAGGCAGCTCCGCTTCCGGCACATCCTTTGTTTCCAGATCGTCGGGCTTCATCAAGGTGCCGGCGGTCAGGGTGTTGGCCGTTGCCAGCACAGATATCTTAATAATCGGCGCCACCACAGGCGGCGGCGGCGGCGGCGGATGCAGGCTGAGCCAGGCCACCATACCAAAACCGGCAAGACCCAGCGCCATCAGTGCAAAAAGGGCTACTCGTAACATCTTTGTGATGCCTTAAGGCGAAAGCTGAACAAGGGTAGCGTATAGACCACCTGCTGCGATAGCAGTAGCATAGGGGAGAGGCCCACGTCTCTTTAAGCGCCACAATTCGGCACGAACAGCACGGGCCAGCAATCCCGCCGGGCGTATTTTAGCCGGCGGTGGCGCTATCGCCCCGCCGATCAAAAAAATCATCGCCAGAATGCCACCCGCAAGGGATGTCACAATAATCAATGTGGGCACCTTGGCCGGCACCACAAACATGGCGGCAGCGGTGAGCAGCTTGAGATCGCCGCCGCCCATCCAGCCCAGCCGCCAGAATAAAAAGGTCACCACAAAAACCGCGCCACTTGCCATCAGCGCAGTGACGATGTCGCCCGCCATCAACCGCAGGAAAACCCCGCAGATCAACAACAGCAACGCTACGGTATTAGGAACGGTGCGCACGGCCACATCGTGGAGCGCAGCAGACAGGAGCATCACCACGCCAAAGCCGGTGAGCGCCATCGTCGCAATCGAAAGAACCAAAATGCGACCCCCCGCCCCGATGGATCACATACCCGAAGGCGGCGCCAAGGGGTGTTTATATTTTAGTGATTGCTGCGCCTGACCCGATTTTTTCCCGTAAGCACGGCAAACCACGCCAGCCGATTAACCGTTAAACACTGTGCAGGGGCGCCCGGCGCTGCCGCCAAGCCACCCCCGCGACAGGCTCAGATGGACGTGCCGACCTTAGAGAACAGGGTCGACAGGGTCGTGCCGAGGTTGGTGAAAATGGTCACCAGAACCAGGCCGAGGATCGAGGCGATGATGCCATATTCAAGGGCAGTCACGCCGTCGCGGTCGTTCTTCAGTGCTGTAAGAATTTTGCTCATGGTAATCTCCCGTAAAGCGGACATCTGCCCGCACTTCCCGATTGCACAGCGGCTTCGCGGTTGACCCCGCCCCACCGAGACGCCCCCACCAGTTGGCGTGAGATTGTCGTAATGTTCTATTAACCGTAAGTCAATCTAAAAATCACGATTAATCACACCTTATTCATATCATTATTGCGACACTGGCGCCGTGTCAAGCAAGTTGCAACCAAGCCGTGTAAATATTTCTTGCTGCAACCTTAGCGGGATCAACCCTGGTGTCAAACACGCAATCCGCCAAACAACGGCTAACCGACCGAATGCGTGGCCTTTCAGCCACAGCTTATTGTTGTGATTTAACAACATATATCCAGTGATCGCACATCGTTTCCAAAATGTGTTCCGTTATAGGCAAGATATCCGATTATTGACGCAAACCAACGGGTGCAACCCGGGCGCGCGCATCAACCGCCCGGCACCACAGAACGCAGAACAAAGCCGCGATCACCAGCGGGCCGAGCGGCACGCCGGCCGTGCTCGCCAGCAGCCTTACCCATAGCGGCAAGCTGTAGGCCAGCAGCAAAATGATCTTTTCCCATCGCCGGAAACCGCCGTTCGCCTGCCCGCATACCCAACCCAGCGCCGGCACCAGCAAAACCAGATCGTAATCAAAGCTCCACGGCGAAACCAGCAACGCAGCGGCGGCCATTAATCCGCCCTCGGCGGCGCCACTCAGCCCGCGCCTGGCCGCATAGCCGAGGAGGCCCAGCACCACCGCCACCGCCGCCCCCTGTAGCGCGGCGGCAAGCGCTGGCCCACCGCCCAGCAGGCTGATAGCGGCGAACGGGCTGATCATTTTGGCAAACCCGTTCAGCCCGCCGATCAGCATGTGCCCGCCGCCTGGGGCTGCAAAAAAAAACCATCCCACGCCGATCGCCCCAGCAGCAGAACCGATAGTGCACACAGACCCAGTGCGACCATCGCGCCGCCAGCGATCGCCCGGCCACGCCCGGCGCACAGCAACACCACCGGCACCGCCAGAGCCAATTGCGGCTTAATCACCAAGGCACCCAAGCACGCACCGGCAAGCACCGGCCAGCGATCCGCCAGCGCCATATACCCAGTAAAACACGCCGCGGTCAGCATGGCGTTCTGGCCCGACCCGGCATTAACCAGCACAGCGGGGGACGCCAGCACTGCCAGCCAGCCAACGGGATGCCAGCCAACGGCGTGCTGGCCAAATTGAACAACCAAGGGGCGCATCGCCACCAGCAGCAAGACCAGCCCAGCAGCAAGACCAGCCCAGCACCCAGCCAGCACAGTAAAGCTGGCAAATATGCCAACCCGGCAAACCAGCGGCAGATCAACAAAAAAGGCGGCGGGTAAAGAAACGTTGTATAACCATCGTGAGCTGATGGGAATAAAGCCGATTGGGCGGCCGCATGCGCCATCATGTTATACGCATCATGCCCGCCGGCACTCAGCAATCCTGCGGTATAAAAGCTGATAAAATCGGTGCCCAGCGGCCGCCCCTGCGGGGTTAAGCCGCCTGGCGACTGCCAAAGTGCGGCCGCGATCCCCATCAGCGATACGCACGCCAAAGCCCGCACCCAGGACCGCGCGCGATCAAGCGTCAGCCAGTTGGCATCGCGCAGGCTAAGCCAGCTGCACCGCCTCAGCCGCAGTCATACCGCGCCCATCGTGCGGCGATCAGATGAAAATCGTGACATATTTAGCCTACACAGGCCGTGGTGGGGTAGCGGCAGCGCAGGCCCCGATCACCACTTGCCAGCCGCCGCGTGCCATCGCCGCCGCAGCGCCAACCCCAACAGCAACGGCGCCACCAGCGCCCCCGGCGATACCGGCAGCCCCCATGCCACCGCCACCCAGTAATGCACCAGGTTTAGCCCCATCGCTGCCAGCAACACGGCCCGCTCGCCCGGCAAAAATCCATCCCGGCGGGCCGCCCGCACCAGCCAAGCCGCAGCTAAGCTTGCCAGCACCAAATCATAAAATAGCGAAAAAGGTGCCACGATCAGGGCGCCGGCTACCAGGGCGGCAAACGCCGCCTCGTCCAGCCGCCGCCGCCACATCCATGCCAGCACCCCGGCAACGATGAGGGCGATCACCCCGTGCACCGCATCGCCCGCGCCGTGCGCCAGGCCCAAATGCCACAGCGCACCGCGTGGTTCGATATGCGCGCCAATTTCCACCTGGCCGCTGCCAATGGCATCGCCGGATCGTGCCACCATGGCAAAAAACGCTGGCCACACCGCCCGGCCAAACAGCAGCGTTGCTGCACCGGTTAACCCCAGCACACTGATGGCGGCGCCAAGCATGGCGCGCCATTGCCGCGCCGCCAGCAGCACCACCGGCAGCAACAGGCCATAATGCGGCTTGTAACACAGCGCCCCCAGCAGCAGCCCGGCCAATAGCGGGCGGGTGCGCAGCAACAATGTGCCGCCAGCCAGCAAAGATGCGCTTAAAAACGCATTCTGCCCCAAACCCAGCACCCACCACACTGATGGCACCGCCAGCAAACACGTTGTTGCCACCATGCCGCCGCCGGCGACACGCGTGCCCAGCACCAGCCACAACGCCAGGGTTGCGGCGTCAAACAGCACAAAACTGACCAAATAGGGCAGCCGCGCCAAGGGTGCCATCAACAGGGTGAACACCGGCGGGTTGAAATAAAACTGGTAAGCGATCCCCGGCTCGGCGGCGCGTTCCTCGGCGGCGTGGTGGGTGGCGCGCGCATAGGCATCTGCCGCGCGGCCTTCATTCGCCAGGGCGCCGGCAGCATAAAAACTGACGTAATCGGTGCTGGTGGGTTTGGGCAGCTTGGCGAACACGCCGTGGGTGCCCGCCACAAAAAACGCCAGCAGCAGCGCCTGCACCAGCACCGCAAGGCGGACTGCCCGCACAATCCTTGCCGCCGGCGTGGGCTGTGGCGACATCGCGGCAGTGATCAATTTCTATGCCACCCTTGCATCAACAGCCCCGTTTTCAATTATCGCACGCCGCACAATCACCGCAACCAGGGCCGCAACGCAAACCGGCGCCAGCCCAATATGTGCTCCCATCGCCGCGGGCCGCGCCAGCACCGGCACCGCAAACATCGCCAGGGTGGCGGCTTTTTCATAGGCGAGCCAGCGCCCGCCGCTCACCACGTGCCTTACCAGCACCGCAATCGCCGGCAGCGTCACCGCCAGATCATAATCAAACACATGCGGGCTAATCAGTGGCGTTGCCGCCGCCGCCGCGGCAATCACCCAATCGGCCGATCGCGCCCGCAGGCCGACGTAGCCCACCGCCAGCACCGCCAGCGCCGCCACCACCGCTTGCACCACGTAGGCAGCCCCTGGCGATGCCCCCAAAAACCACACGGCAGAAAACACGCTGGCCATTTTTTCCCACACCAGCGTGGTGTGCTGCTGAAACTGCCCGGCCTTGCCAATGGCGGCCACAAATTCCATCCAGGGGGCCGCGCCAAACGCCAGCGATAGTGCCGCTAGCGCCAACACGCCACTGATAAAACCAGCCAATGCCCGCCAGTGCCGCCCAACCAACAAACCCCACGGCGCCAGCACCGCCAAATGCGGTTTTAGCGTTGCCACCGCCAACACCATGCCGGCGCAAAACGGCCAGCGGCCGATCAAAACGGCCGCCCAGGCAAAGCCACCCGCGACCAGCGCGCCGGTCTGCCCCACCGCTAAGTTAATCAGCAGCGCCGGCGCCAGCACCAAGCTGGACAGCGGCCAGGGTGGTGGCAATAAGCGGCGCAACGGCACCACCAGCACAGCCAGTTGCACGGCCGCAAAAGCGGCAAACGCCCAAAGGTAGGGCAACACCGCAAGCGCCGCGCAGAGCACCAGCAGCGGCGGCGGATAGAAAAACGGAAACACCTCGGGCGGCGCCATATCAACCGCCGCTTGCTGCAGCGGCGCGATCGCGGCGGCGTGGTAGGCAGCCGCCGCGTGGCCGGCTAGGGCTAAGCGCCCGGCGCTCCAAAACACCACAAAATCAATTTCCGGCGGCTTGCCGCCATCACTGCGCAGGCTGGGGGCAATTTCCACCGCAACACAGCCCAGTGCGAAGGTGATCAGCAGCAACGCCAGCACCCGCCATGCTGCCAGCGCCCGGGCGGCGCTAAACCGGGTCATGCGCCCGCACCCCCAGGGGCTGGGCGTGCGGCGGCCGCAAACACCACTAAACTTACCAGCAACACCAGTGGCGCCAGCGAAACCCCGGTCAGCAGCGCCACCGGGCGGGCCACCAACGCAAGCACATACAAGGCCGCCAATGTCAGTTTCATCCCCGGCGCAAACCCATGCGCGCGGCCCTGCGCCACACCAATCGATAGCGGCACCGCCAGCATCGCCAGATCATAGTCAAACCCATAGGGGCTAAGCAGCAACCCAGCCAGCACCACCAGCGCCACATCGCCCGGCCCCATCGCTTCACCCCTGCGCCACAACCCCACCGCCAACGCGCCACCTGCCACCACAACTGCACACACATGCGCAGCCCAAGCTGCCTCATCGCCAGCCCCAAGCAGGCGCGCCGCGCCATAAAAGCTGATGGTGGCCGGCCACAGCCCGGCCTGGCTGCGCAAAGCGAACATGGCCACCGGCACGCCGGCAAAAAACCCCGGCCAGCAGGCGCCGCCAAACACCGCCCAGGCCGCCAAACACAAAGCAACAGCGCTGACCACAAACCCCAGCAACACAACCCGCCGCCCGGTGATCAGCAGCCATAGCGGCACCAGCACCGCCAGATGCGGCTTGATCACCAGCGCCCCCAGCACCAGCCCGGCCAGCAACGGCCGCCGGTTTAACCACTGGCCGGCCAGCAGCAAACTCGCGCTCAGCAAAAGCCCGGTCTGGCCCGATAGCGCGCAGATCACCGCACCGGGAAACGCCACAAACGCCCACGGTGCGCGCAACCAGCCAGTGATGCGCGCTGCCAGAAAAACCGTGGCCAGCCATCCCGCGCCGCTAAACAGCACCCAGGCCACAGGGTATGGCAGCAGGCCCAACGGCACGCAGATCAGCAAAAACGGCGGTGGGTAGAAAAATTCGCCGTAGCGCTCGCCCAGCAGGGGCGCCGCCTGCGCAATCACCGCCGCCAGCGCCGGTCCGTGCCAGGCATCAGCCGCATGCCCGGCCAAGCCCAGCCGCCCGGCCGCCCAGAACGATACAAAATCCACCCTCGGCGCCGCCACGCCGGCCGCCAGCTGGTAGGCGCCGGCAACACTTCCGCCCAGCATCACCAGCGCCAGCACCGCCGTATAACCGCGCACCCGCGCAGCATTTAGCCAATCGGCGTCACGCCACAGGCCCGCCAAACTCATGCGCGCACGGCCCCAGCCGCGGCAAAACCGCGGCGCGCGGTGACGCCCAGCAAGGCCATCAGCACAAACGGCGCCAGCGGCACGCCGGTGGCCTTAGCAAGCCCATGGGCAAACAGCGGCAACAAGTACGCCACCAGCAAAATAAGCTTTTCCCAGGGCAGAAACCCACCCGCCGCACCGGCGCCAAAACAAAACACCAGCGCCACCGCCATCACCGGTAAATCGTAATCAGCGGCATAGGGGGTCATCAGCAAGCACGCCGCCGCCAGCATGGCCGCTTCCGCCGGCCCGCCGGCGCGCCGCCAACCGACGCGGGCGACGCACACCGCCGCCACCACAAAAACCACCGCCTGCACCAGCGCGCACGCAAGTGCAGGCAACCCCAGCATTTGCGCCCCCGCCATCACCGATATCAGCTTGGCCCGGTCCATCAGCGCATACGCAACCGACGCCCCGGCATGGGGCAGCGCCTGCACAAAGGCGACCCACGCGCCTACCCCAAACAGGGCAGCAGAAACCGCCGCCAGCAGCGCGACCATTCCCACTGCGCCAAACATTGGCGCCGGCCGGCGCGCTGCCAGCAGCAGCAGCGGCACCGCCACCGCCAGTTGCGGCTTGCACATAAGCCACCCCAAACAAGCCCCCGCCAGCATTGGGCGCGACCGCAGCAACACCGCATACCCGCCAATAAAAGCCGCCGAAAACAGCCCGTTCTGCCCCGACCCCAGGGTTACCACCAAGGCGGGGTAAGCCAGCAAGGCTAACCACGCGCCGCTGGTGTTGGGCGGCCACAACCGCCGCAATACCGCCAAAAACGCCGCTGCCCCAACCACCGAAAAGCTCAGCAGCGCCAGGCCATAGGGCAACAATGCCAGCGGCAGACAAAACAGCAGGTAGCTCGGCGGATAGAAAAACGGCGTGAAGGCGCCAGGCGGTAAGGGCAAGGCTGCGTGTTCCACCGCCGAAATCGACGCCACCTGATACACCGCCGCCGCATCGCCCGCCAACGCCAGCTTCCCTGCCGCCCAGTAGGTGACAAAATCGGCCGCAATCACCGTGCCGGTGCGGTCCAGCCAGCCATGGCGGGCTGCCACAAACACCGCAACCCACGCAGCAAGCCCGGCCGCCAGCACCTGCGCCCACGCCCGCGCCCGCGCGCCGTGCAAAAACGCCATCTCACGCAGCATGCTATCCCCCCCGGGCTGACGACGCCCCTTCATGACCGGCGCCGCATCAAAATCCTTTAGTTTGGCGCCGGGGGGAAGGCCCCCATTGCGCGCCCGCGCGGCTCGGTTAGGATTGCGCCCATGAACGCACTTACCAAGCAGCCTTTGCGCCACGTTTGGACCCGCACCGAGGTGCGCGCCCTGCTCGACCTGCCCTTCCCCGAGCTGATCTTTCGCGCGGCCACCGCCCATCGGGCGCATTTCGATCCTAACCGGGTGCAAATCTCCACCCTGCTGTCGATTAAAACCGGCGGCTGCCCCGAAGATTGTGCCTACTGCCCGCAAAGTGCCGCCCACGAGGGCAGTGTGGACGCCACCAAATTGATGGATGTGGCTGCGGTGCTGACCGAAGCGCGTGCCGCCAAAGCCGCCGGCGCCAGCCGCTTTTGTATGGGGGCGGCCTGGCGGTCGCCGAAAGATCGCGACCTTGATGCGGTGTGCGCCATGGTTGAAGGGGTGCGCGCGCTGGGCCTAGAATCCTGCGCAACCTTGGGCATGTTAAACGCAAGCCAAGCCGGCCGCCTGCGCGATGCCGGTTTGGATTACTACAACCACAATTTGGATACCTCGCCGGAATTTTACGGCGCGATCATCACCACCCGCACCTACGATGAACGTTTGGATACCCTGGCCCACGTGCGCGATGCCGGCATCAACGTGTGCTGCGGCGGCATTGTTGGGATGGGCGAAGATGAAGATGACCGCGCAGGCTTAATCGCCACCTTGGCGAGCCTGCCCAAACACCCCGAAAGCGTGCCGATCAACGCGCTGGTGCGGGTATCCGGCACCCCGCTGGCCGACGCCCCGCCGATCGATGCGATCGATTTTGTTCGGGTTATCGCGGCTGCCCGCATCACCATGCCGGCATCGTATGTGCGCTTATCGGCAGGCCGTGAAACCATGTCGGATGAAGCCCAGGCATTATGTTTTCTGGCTGGTGCCAACTCGATTTTTTATGGGCCCAAATTGCTGACCACGGCTAACCCCGCCGCCGACCACGACCGCGCATTATTGCAACGTTTGGGCCTGACCCCGGCCTAATAACGCCGGGGCGCGCACCGCACATGCCTGAAAATTTCGGCCATTTGTGGCGCCCCTACACGCAAATGCACACCGCACTTCCGCCGCTGCGCGCGGTGCGCACCGAAGGGTTGGATATAACCCTGGCCGATGGCCGCGTGCTGCTTGATGGCATCGCCAGCTGGTGGACCGCCTGCCACGGTTATAATCACCCGCACATTGCCGATGCCGTGCGCGCGCAGCTTGCCCGCATGCCGCACATCATGTTTGGCGGCCTGTCCCACGACCCCGCCGAGCAACTGGCCGCCCGCTTAGCAGCCCTTCTGCCAGGCGACCTCAACCACGTGTTTTTCGCCGATAGCGGCTCGGTCGCGGTGGAAGTGGCGATGAAAATGGCGGCGCAATACTGGCTTAATGCCGGGGTGCGCGGGCGCACCAAATTTGCCGCTTTTCGCGGCGGCTATCATGGCGATACCTTTGCTACGATGTCGGTGTGCGACCCCGATGAAGGCATGCACACGCTATTTGGCGATCTGCTGACCCGCCAGATTATTTGCGATCTGCCCCTCGATGCACAAAGTGATGCCGCCCTGCACGCAACTTTGGCCGAACACGGGCACAGTATTGCAGCGATCCTGGTTGAACCGCTGGTGCAAGGTGCCGGTGGCATGGTGTTCCATAGCCCGCAGGTGCTCCGGCGCTTACGAAAAGCCGCCGATCAGCACGGCATTTTGCTCATTTTCGATGAAATTTTCACTGGGTTTTACCGCACCGGCACGATGTTCGCGTGCGAAGCGGCCGGTGTGGTGCCCGATATTATCACCCTGTCCAAAGCGTTAACCGGCGGCACCATGGCGCTATCGGCGGCCATCGCCCGCGGCCATGTGTTTGAGCGGTTTTTATCGCAAAATCCGCTGCACGCGCTGATGCACGGGCCTACCTATATGGCAAACCCGCTGGCGTGTTCGGCGGCTTTGGCATCTCTTGATCTTTTTGCCAGCGAACCGCGAGGGGCCCAGGTCGGCGCACTATCCGGCTGGCTGGCAGACGCCCTGGCACCCTGCCGCGATTTACCCAACGTTGTGGATGTGCGCGTGCTTGGCGCCATCGGCGTTGTGCAATTGGGCGCCATGCCCGATCTCAACGGCTTAAAAATGCGGCTGATCGGGCAAAACGTTTGGGTGCGGCCGTTTCGTGATATTGTGTATTTGACCCCGGCTTTTACCGCCAGCGAAGATCAGATTGCCCGGCTCGGCCAAAGTATTTTTAACGCACTGAGCGCCGGCTGATACACGGTAAGCCGGCCTTGCATGGAAGTTTTACCTACACCGTAAATTGCGCTAGATTCCTGCGCAATGCGATTAACTTTTGGCGACACCAACAAAGACACGCTAACGCGCGGTGGCATTATGGGTGAATTCCAAGGTTTTCAGCGGCAGACATCGACACGACGCGCGGCAGGTTCGAGCTGATGGATGGTTGGGGCGAAAAATCATGAAAGTGCCGGCGGGGGCTGTATCGTATTTTTGTGCCATCGCAATCGGTAGTGCCGCTATCGCCTATACTCTGCCGCTCCCAACCCTTGATGGATCGGGTGGCGTGTTTGCCAACCCGCCAGGCGATCTACCGACCAATCTGATCGGCCATCTGGCGCTGCAAGTGCCGGGATGGCACTGGCCGGTCTTGCGCGCGCCGATCCTGGCGGTGCCGAATGGCGCGTCGATTGCGATGACCGACAGCAATGCGCTTCTTACGCTGCTGGCCAAAATCATCGCAAGCCTACGCGGCCGGCCAGCCAATTTATTCGGCCTATGGCTTGCGCTGTGCTGCATCGCCCAGCCTGTATCAGCGGTTTATGCGTTGCGTGGCTTCCTTAACGATTCGTTAGATCGCCTGCGTGCTGTGATCGCAGCGATTGCCGCCGGCGTGTTTAGCCTACTCATGCCGATCCTGCTGTTTCGCGTGGTCCACATCAACCTGCTTGCGCAGTTTGTTCTGTTGATCAGCCTGGGGCTGGCGTCGCGCTGGTCGCGCAGCCCGCACGCACCGCCCATGGTAACGGCGTTTGTCGTGCTGTTGGTCACCATTTTGATCCATCCCTATCTTTTCATGTTCTGTGCAGCAATCTTGTGTGCACCGGGGGTGCAATCGTTAATCGCACACGATCCGGCCGCACGCGCCGCCTTGCGTACCGTGCTGGCGGCGGCGATGGCAAGTGTCGCGATCTACCTTCTGCTCAGCGGCAGCACGGGCGGCGGCGGGCCCGGTTATGGCGTCTACTCGCTGAACTTGGCCGGGCCATTCACGCCGCAAATCTCGGGGCTGTTTGGCGCCGATCGGCCGGTGGTCGATGCGACCGGTTATCAGCGCGAGGCGTTCAATTATCTTGGTGCCGGCGTGCTGTTTTTACTGCTGGCGGCGGGCGCGCTTGCAGCGCGCGCGGGGGGGGCGGCCTGTGCCGCGGCGATGGCGCGGCGATGGGGCATACTTGCGGTGCTGGCGGCACTGACAGCACTTGCGATCACCCCACGCGTCACCTTTGGAACCGCAACAATACTCGCGCTGCCAATGCCGGGCTTTGATCATCTATTCAACATGGTGCGCGCGTCGGGCCGCGCATTCTGGCCGGTCGCCTATGCGCTGATGCTAGGGTCGCTAGCTGTTCTCGCGACAGTTCTGCCGGCACGCAGCCTGGCGTTTGTGCTGACGATCGCGATCGGGCTGCAATGGGCCGATACCGCGCCGCTTCGGGCAGGTGCGCGCGATTATCTCGCCGGGCGTGATCAGACAGTGCTCGATGTGAAGCTGCCAGAGGGGATGTTGTTATTTTCGACCAGTGCAACGTGCGGCGACGAATCGGTGCTGGCGGATAGCTACCGCTTGGCAGCACTACGCGCCGGCGCGCAACTCGCGGCAACACGGCTGGCCCGCGATCCGCCGGCGCAGGTTTGTGCCGCCACGCGCCTGGCGGCACTGCATGATCCGTTGTTGGCAGGCGAGGTCAGGTATTTTCCCGCAAAGGATGCCAGCGCGATTGATCGGGTGGCCCTTGGCCAAGGCGCGATCTGGGTTGCCGCCGGGCAGGGGTGGTTGTGCAGTACGGCCAAGGTACTCAACACTTCGCCATGATAGTTGCCCGTCCATCAGCAAGCCCGAGTTGGTATGCGCGCCGGGTTGGCCCGTGGCAGCAGTGCGGGCCGCCTGAACACAGCCGGGGTCGGCCCCACTCACCCGCCATCACAAACCTTGCCGGCATCCTTTAAGGTAGACCCCGCCATCGCGCGCCGCCAAAGAAACCAGAAACTCAGCGCAATCAGCGCAAACCCCAACGGCAGGCTACACCGCACATTGGCCAGGCGCGCGGCAAACGGCAGAACATACAGGGCAAAATAAACGCTTTTTTCAAAATCGCGCCACCCCGTGCGCTGCGCCATCGCCACCGCCCAAGCTAGCGGCACCATGGCGATGGTCAGATCATAATCCATCACATGCGGTGTCACCAGTAAACTTGCCGATGCGGTGAGTGCCACCAGCGCGCGCCCATCGGCGAGTTTGGTAGCCGCCCGGATCAGCAGCACGATCACCAAACCTGCCGCCAAAATCTGCGCAAGCCCCGCAACACCGGCACCCGCCCCCCACAGCCGAACGGCCGTCATGAAACTTAGCTGGCGCCCCCAATCTTCCTGATGTTCCAGCAAAGCTTGCTGAATATGCGGCGACACCGCAAAAAATCCCGCCCATGCCGCTTGCCCCAAGCACAGCCAAGATGCCGCCAAAAACGCCAATCCGCCAGCCGCCAGCCCAAACAGCGCTTTAAATCTTCCCGCGCTGAGCAAAGCAATTGGCACCAGCACGGCAAATTGCGGTTTAAACGCCAGCAATCCCAATACCGCCCCCGCCAAAAATGGTGACCGATCAAGCAAGATCGCCCCGGTCGCGAAAATCGCCCCACTCAGTGCGCCATTCTGCCCATTCAAAAAATTAACCAGAACAGCGGGCACGGCGGCCACCGCCAAACCAACGCCCGGTGCCGGCAAAATACGCCGCAATCCCCACAGAAAAACTAAACTGGTCAACACCAGATACACATACATCGCCGCCACCAGAGGCAGGTGTGCCAAGGGCCACGACAACAAGGTCAACGTCGGCGGATAAAAATACGGCAAATTCTGTCCCGGCGGCAGCACCATCCCTGCCGCCACAATCGCGTCGCTCTTGCCTGGATCGTAAGCATCCGCCGCCTGGCCCCGGGCGGCCAACACCGCGCCCGCATACAGCGCGCCAAAATCATTGGCCTGAACACGATGTAACGAATCATGATGGGCGGTGTCGATGGATTTTAAAGCAACGCCGGCCAACACTAACAGGCAAAAAACCGCAAATATCCGCACATAGACCGTGGCGCGTGCCGCATCGAGCCAAGCGCCATCACGAATATCCGCCCAAAAACGAACCATAAACCGCCACGTCCCCAATCATTTCCAGCAAGCGTCGCGTGAATTTGAACCCGCGTCGTTTCCCAATACACCTATGCTGCCGGGTTCGCTCACATCCGACCAATAACAGAAATCCAAATCCAACCCACCACCGTCAAATCCCCCCGCTTGCGCCCAACCCCTACCGCCGCCATCCTAAGCCCCCCCCCCCGCCGGAAGCCCCCCCCTACCCCCCCCCCCCCCCCC
>JBBARC010000047.1:0-26948 GCA_040400005.1 Acetobacteraceae bacterium
GCCGCGCCAAACTGCAAGAAGCGCTCCGCCTGGTCACCACCGGCCTCCCCGACCGCGCCGCCTTGTTACGCGAAATCACCGCCCGCGCCGACGAACATTTGGCCGCCGACCCCGATCAAATCATCGAAATCCCCGACCTCCTCATCTACATCTGCGACGAACTCGGCATCGAAATAAATTTCAAAACCCTGCCAGACGAATTTCTCTTCACCACCTACGACCCAATAGACTTCGACGACTCCGCCCCCGACCCCCGCGCTACCTCGCCGCCCTAACGATGTAGGGCGTGCGCCAGCACGCCAACGCAACCATGCGGTCAAATTCCGACTAACTGAGCCCCCGCTGCCACTGCGCCCGATTGCGTGCCACATGAAAATCCGTAAAATCAACCACTTGAAGGCGTTCTTTACATGCGTCGTGGGCGCAGCAAGGTGCGTCATCAGGAAGTCTTTTGCTTCTTTTCTTCAGAAAAGCAGTTTCGTCCTCGCTTAACGGCGTAACTATCTGCCAAAATATTTCGCCTGAGCGCAATAATTTACCTTTACGCGGGGTGGGTCGTTCCCTTATGAGCACAACTTCTGCGCGAAACAACGGCAGGCCACACGCCTGAGGCGCGTAGCGGTTAAAATTGCAACCCGGTCAACGGGGGCACCATCCTTTGGGGGAAACATGCGCACACAAATGTTCGAACGGTCCGAATCTGCCGCCCATCCCATGCATGCCGATAACGGCTATGCCAGCATCACCCGCGAAAGCCTTTTCGGCGGCGTGCAGGCGCAAATCGCCACTGCTAGTGCGGGCACAACGCCCACAGTGTCGCAGTTGCTCAATGCGTCCAACACCGAATATCTGCTGTCGGGCACGCCGGCTGGCATGTCGGCCTTCATGGTTAATGGCGCGCAGTTGCAATACACCAACACGTTTGACGGGGTTGCCGCCAAGGTGTGGCTGACCAACGCCAACCAGGTTGTGATCGCCTATCAGGGCACCACGGGCGGGCTGAATTTGCTCACTAACCCGCTGATAGCACTCACCCAGATCGCATCAGACCTTGGTATTTACGCTCAGCAAGTAACCCCAGGCGAACGCGATTCGCTCAGCTTCGCCAAAAACGTCATGTCGCTGGCCAGCAGCCGCGGCATCGCCAGCAGCAACGTGTTTGTCACCGGCCATTCGTTGGGCGGTATCGAGGCGGAATACGTGGCCCAGCAAACCGGCCTGGGCGGCGTGGCGTTCGAATCCACCGGCATTCCCGCCTCAACTGGGGCCAGCCACGGTACCAATTTTGTCAACGTCGTTACCTATGGCGATCCAGTGGGCAATTACGCATCCGATATTTCTGGTATGCAGCCCTTCGCCCCAAGCTCGGGCCTGGCGCATTATGGCCAGGTGGTGATGGTGGGTAATAAGGCCGATCAAACCACGCTGCACAATAACGTGGCCGCCTGGGGCCAATGGTGGAACCCGATCGGTGAATCCCTGGTGCTCCCGGCGCTGGTGGTGATGCTGGCCGATTTCCATCTGCCTGGCACCCAGGCGCATGATCTCGGCGTCACCCTGTCGCCGTATAACGCGTTGGTCGATGGCTTGGGCGTGCAGAGCTCGGCAGTGTTTTCTGTCGGCAGCGACAGTATCAGCCAGCTCATTAGCGCAGCTAGCGGCCATGGCAATTTGATCGCTCATGGCGTGGCACCTTCGCTGGGGCATATCGTCGCGTAGGGTTAAGGTCTGCTTTTTCTGAAGAAAAAGAAGCAAAAAGACTTTTATTATGCTGGTTGGAAGCACTCGGTGGCCTGGTTGCCCCAGGCCCAGCATTCAAAAAGTCTTTTGCTACTTTTCTTCAGAAAAGTAGATTTTTTTCTTACACTTTACGTTTTTCCTGGGCACTCAACACCGCCCGGCGCCGTAGCCGATAAGGTCTTCGCCGGTGGCAGCTTGGCCGCCGATGGTGCGGAAGCTGCTGCCACTGCAGGAGGTGGGTGGTAGCAGGGGGCGATCGTGCGGGGTGGAGGCTTCTGACCAGCCGCCTTCACCTAGCAAAGTGCCCGGTGCGGGAAGCTCATCCCAGCGCTGCTTGTGGCCATACACCGTGATGTCTTCTTCGTTTTCGTGCACGCGCATATCGATATGGGCCTCCCCTATGCCCGAGGCGCGTAGGGGGTGCTGGCTGAGTTCGGCCCAGGCGATGATGGCAAACGGGTTGGCGGGTGCTGGGGATTTTGTGGTTGCCGGTGGGGTGGCCATGGCGGAGATGGGTGCCAGCATCAGTGTAAAGATGGATAGTAGCCGTGCCGGTGTGCGGAAAAACCCAACCATCAAACGGTGAACTGTTCGGCGATGATGCGTTCCGACAGCCCCTGATCGGGGTCGAATAGGATGGTGGTGCGCACGGAACGATCCTCGCTGACGGCGACGGACGCCACATCGCGCACTTCGGTAAAATCGGCGACGGCCGCCACCGGGCGCTTGTCGCTTTCCAGCACTTCGAACATCACATCGGCGGTGCTGGGAAGTAACGCGCCGCGCCAGCGCCGCGGGCGGAAGGCGGAAATCGGGGTGAGCGGCAGCAAATTTGCCGACAGCGGCACGATCGGGCCGTGGGCAGAGAGGTTGTAGGCGGTGGAGCCGGCCGGCGTTGCGATCAGCACGCCATCACAGACCAGTTCAGGCAGGCGCACGCGGCCATCGATGGTGATGCGGATTTTTGCGGTTTGGCGCAGTTGGCGCAGCAGGGAGACTTCGTTGAGCGCCAAGGCTTCTTCCACGGTGCCCTGGCGGGTGACTGCGTACATGCGCAACGGGTGCAAGACCACCTCTTGCGCGCGGGCAAGGCGCGCGCGCAGATCATCCTCGGCAAAGCCGTTCATTAAAAACCCGACCGAGCCGCAATTCATGCCGTACACCGGCACGTCGTGGGCCAGGGTGCGGTGCAGGGTTTCCAGCATGAACCCGTCGCCGCCGAGGCAGACGATCACGTCGGCGGTGTCGAAACTGGCATCGCCATAGGTTTCGACCAGGCGGGCGCGGCTTTCCTGGGCAAGGGTGGTGGGGGCGGCTAAAAAGCAGATTTTGGCGACATCGCGTAACGTGCCGGCCGTATCGGCATAATTGGGGTCCATCGCGGTGCTATCGTTCATGCCAAGCGCCTATGCGCAAGTAGGGGCATGGCTGCGCGCACGTGTGCGGCATGGGCGGGGTCGAGATCGGCGCAGGCATTCCCTGGCGCGTTGGCCAACTGCGCCCGAATATTGCCCCAAGCATCGATAATCATGGCGTGTCCCCAGGTTTCGCGGGCGTTGCCGGCACCATCGGCATGGGTGCCGCAGGTGGCGGCGGCAACGACCGGGGTTTGGGTTTCTATCGCGCGGGCTTGCAGCAAGGGCTGCCAATGGTCGCGGCCGGTTTCGGCGGTGAAGGCGGCTGGCAGCATAATGACATCGGCGCCGGCGCGGCGCAGGGCCAAAAACAGTTCGGGGAAGCGCAGATCGTAGCAAATCGCCAGGCCCAGCCGGCCGGTGGGGGTATCGCACACCACCACATCGCTTCCTGCGCCAAACAGCGCAGATTCGCGGTAGCCGGCGCCGCTGGGGGTTACGATGTCAAAGAGGTGGATTTTGCGGTAGCGGCCAAGCTCGCGGCCATCCGGGCCGAACACCAAGCTTGTATTATAAAGCACGCCATCGGCGATTTCGCCGATCGAGCCGCCGTGCAAAGTGATGGTAAACTGCGCTGCCAACTGCGCCATGAATGCGTATAGCCCGCTAGTATGGGCAGACGTGCCGGCGGCTGGCGGCAGGGCAACGGCCGCGGCCTGTTTAGTGGCGCGGTCGCCGCCTAGGCAGCTCCACATTTCGGGCAAGGAGACCAGATCGGGGGCGCCGGCGGCGCAGGCTTGGGCCACCAATTGGGCGACACTGGCCTGGTTTGCGGCCACATCGCTGCCCGCCGCAAATTGTAGTGCAGTTACTCGCATGATCGCATGAAGCCGCAGCCGGCCAGGTTGCGCAAGCGCGCGGGGCGCGGGGCGGCGATCACGGGCACGTGTGGTTTCAAGCGGGGGCCAAACCTGCGGCCTGGGCGATGAGTTCAAAACTGCGCCGGCGGGCGGCGGGGTCGTAGGTGGCGGTGACCAGGGCGATTTCCTGGCAGTTCAGCTCAGCGGCAAGGCTTTGCAAGCGCGCCACCACGTGCGGGCCGGTGCCTGAAATCGATCGTGGGCGCAGGGCTTGGCGGCGGGCGTCCTCGGCGGGGGTAAAGTGGAAGGCGGCGGTATCGGCCGGGGATGGCCAGGGCACGAAGCGGCCGCGTTCGCGTTCGGCGCGCCACACATCGCGGGCTAGGGCCATTGATTCCGCCTGGTCAGGTGTGTCGGCGGCGAAGGCGGCAACGGCAATGGCAGCATACGGGGTGGCTTGGGTGGCGCTGGGTTTGAAATTTTCGCGATAGAGCGACAGGGCCTCGGCGGCGCCCATGCCATCGGCGAAGAAATAGGCAAACGCGTAGGGCAGGCCGAAGTGGGCTGCCACCTGGGCGCCGTAATCGGAACTGCCGAGCACCCAGATTTGCGGGCTTGCCGGTGCAGCGATGGGGCCGCGCGGTTCGGCGATGATGCCGCGAAACGGGTGGCCTTCGGGCAAGTCGGCGCCTGACACCCAGGCGATGAGATCGCGGATTTGGGCGGGGAAATATTTAGCCGCCTCGGCGGCATTGGGGTTGAGCGCAAAAGCGGTGCGCATTTCTGCCCCTGGGGCGCGGCCAACGCCTAAATCGATGCGGCCTGGGGCCAGCGCTTCGAGCACGCGAAACTGCTCGGCCACTTTCAGGCTGGCATAATGCGGCAGCATGATGCCGGCGGCGCCTAGGCGGATGCGCGTGGTGACCATGGCCAGCGCTGCCAGCAGCACTTCCGGCGCGGTGCCGGCGATGCTGGGCGAGTTATGGTGTTCCGATAGCCAAAAACGGTGATAGCCCAGAGCATCGCACAGCTTGGCGGTGGCGACCGTTTGGCTGATGGCGGCACTGCCCGGTTGGCCAGAGAGGATCATGGATTGGTCGAGCACGGATAATTGCATGGCGGGTAGATGGGGGCGGTGCCCCGTGTTGCGCAAGCGGCCCCGTGTTGCGCAGCCCGGCCTGGGCTGCGGGAGTGCCGCGCCTTGCCGGGGGCGGCGGGGTCATGGAGTATGTCTCCGATCAAGGCGCCGACGCCCGGATCGTGTGATTTTTTGCTGGAGTATGCCTGTGCCCGTGATCGCGCCCAAACACGCAGGAAAAGCGGCAGTGAGTGACCGCCTAGTTCAGGTGTGCGAGGATTTTGCCGCGGCCGGTGATTTTGAACAGGCGCTGTCCTGTGCGCGGGATATTTTGGCACAGCGCGCCGATAAGGCCAATGCGCATGTGCGGGTGGCAACCTTATTAAGCCAGATGGGGCGCGAGGCCGAGGCTATGGTGGTGTTGCGCGATGCGGATGCGCGCTTGCCAAATTCGGCTGTGTTGCAAAGCCAGCTGGGGCGCGCCGCGGTGCGGGCCAACCAACTGGACCAGGCGGTTGTGCATTTTCAGGCAGCGGCCGCGTTGGAGCCCAAGGCAGCCGGGCATTACGCGCATCTTTCGCAAGCGTACGCCCGGGCAAACCAGGTGGAGCAGGCGATTGCAGCGCTGCAAGAGGCGATTTTGCGTAACCCCAATAACGCCAGTTTTTTTGCAACACTGGGTGGTTTGCTGGCGCAAAAAGGCGACAGTGCCGATGCGGTGGCGGCCTACCAGGACTCGTTAAAACTCGATCCCAACCAGCCGGCTTTGGCAGAACTGGTCGGCCGCGCCCAGGCCCGCCAGGCGGTGCCGGCAACGCGCGACAAAACCGCCTTAACCGGCAGTGATGGATATTTGTTTCACGAGGTGGATTACGCCTTTCCCCAGCTGTGCGGGGCCGCCCCGGATGCGCGCGATGTGCAGCGCCTGCGCACGGTCTGGCAGGCGCGCGCCGCCTGGTGTGCGCAGCGCGGCATGGCGTATCGCACGCTGATCGTGCCAGAACGCCATGTGTTGTACGGGGATAAATTGCCGGCCGGCTACGCGCCTAACCCTGACCGCATGGCGCAGCAATTGGCGCGCAGCGGGGATGCGTATTTGGCCCAGGCGGTGATCTATCCATTGCAAGAGATGATCGATGGGCGGGCGACGCGCGAGGTGTGTTACCGCCAGGATGTGCACTGGACCACCTATGGTGCCTACTTGGCCTACCGCGCACTGATCGCAAGCCTGCCAGACCTTGCCGGTGATGCCTTGCCAGAAGCCGATCTGGTGGCAGGGGTTGCCCGCCGGGTAGGCGATATTGCGCTTTGGCTGGGGTTGCGCACGCGCGAGGAATGCGAAACTTTAACGCCACCCAAGGTTGCGATTACGGAAGTGTTTTCGACCAAGACATTTCGCACAGGCCAGGTGGATGTATTGCAAACGCCGAACGCGTCTGGCCGCCGCCTGGTGTTGTTGCGCACATCCAATTCCGCCCATTTGCTGCCGCTGCTGGCGTTGCATTTTTCGCGGATTGTGGCGGTGGCTAGCACCACGTTGTATTTTGAGGTGTTGGAGAGTGAGCAGCCGCACGTGGTAATTGCTGAATTGCCTGAACGGTATTTGGCGATACCGGCACCCGCGCCTGATCAGCATCGGGTGCGCATGCCGCGTGATTTTGAAGCGGAGACTTTTTTCGAGGCGACGGGGTGCGCGTTGCCGTTGCCTGGGGCGGTGGTGCGGGACGCGGTGGCGCCGGCCGCGTCGGCGCCGGTGGTTGTTACGAAAAAACTAGCCAGTAAAAAATCTACCGCAAAAAAAACCACCTAAAAAGCGACATGACCAAACATCGCCATCAGTGCAAGATAGGTGAGCCCGCCGACAAAGAAACCAACCAGCGTGCCGTTCATGCGGACATATTGTAGATCGCGGCCGACGCGTAATTCTAGTCTGTCCACAATTGTTGCGGTATCCCAGTTGCCGATAACGTTGGCGATAAAGCCGGCGATGCGGGTTTGCACGGTGGGAAGCAGGGTTTTGATTGATCGCGCCGCGATGCGTTGAATACCGGCAGCGGTTGCCGGGTCGTTGGTGATCATCACGCCGAGATCGCGCACCATGTCTTCCAGTGCCACACGGGTGCGGCCATCGGGGCGGGCGGCGTCATCTTCTAGCGCGCGTCGCAGGCGCGACCAGATATCCCACACCCACACTTGCACGGTATCATGCGAGATCACCCGGCGCAGCGCGCGGCCGAGTTCGGCGGCGCGCGCGGGGTCGCTGTCCATGCGGTTTATTTCGTGGCGCACCCATTCGTCGAACGCGTCGCGCAGGGAGGAGCCTTGCGGGTCCATCCGGTCCATCTCGGCGTTCACTGAGGCCAGCACGCGTTTGGCGATGGTAGCGCCCAGCGTCCAGCCGATCAGGCGGCCGCCTTGTTCGCGCACGCGGGCCTCGATCACGTCTTTCAAATCGGCTTCTTTTTCGGCCATGGCTTCGCGCAATTTACCGAGGATAAAGCCGAGCACCTCCTGGTGGCGGCCGTTATCGGTGAGGCCGCGCAGCGCACGCACCACCAGGCGGCCGCCGGCTTCCCCGCCGATCAGCCGCGGCAGCAGGCGGGCGGCGGTGCGGCGGGCGCGGCCATCTTCCACGGTTGCCAGCAGGCGGGGCAAATAGCGGGCGAGGGCGCCCGATAATTGTTTGACGATGGCATCGTCGGTTAGCACCGAGCGTAACAGGCCGGCGACATCGATTTCGCCCATCACCCGGGTGACTTCATCTTCGGTGACAACATGGCGCGAGACGAAGCGGCCCAGCGCGTCGCCCAGGCGCTGTTTTTCGTGCGGGATGATGGCGGTGTGCGGGATAGGCAGGCCGAGCGGGTGGCGGAACAGGGCGGTGACCGCGAACCAATCGGCGATGCCGCCAACAAAACCGGCTTTGGCGCTGGCTTGCAGCAGGGAGACCCAGAAAACCGGCACAATGCCCGGCGGCACGGCGTAGCTGCCCAGCACCAGGCCCAACATGCCGACCAGCATGGCGTTGGCGATGGCGCGATTGCGCGCGAGGTCGGCGCGGGCGGCGCGATCTGGATCTTTGGTGGGATCCTCCGCGGGAGGGAGGAGATCAGCGGGCAAAATGCGCACGCAATAGGGTGGCGGTTTCCGCTGCCGCTTCCAGGGCGACAGAATGGCCGGCGGTGGCGATGGTGGCGCATTGGCCACCGGTTACTGCCGCAATGGCGCGCGCTTCGCTAACGCCATAGGCGTGATCCTGGCCGCCGGCGATAGCCAGCACCGGCACATTACCGGTGAGTGCGGATAGAATTTCGGGGCGGTGCACCACCGCGTGGGCGGCATCGGCAATGTTTGATGGCAGGGCGGCCATCTTATTGCGCCAATGGGTGCGCAGATCGGCACGGGCGGGGTCGGCCAAAAAATCATCGCCGAACATCACGTGCATCAGCGTATCGACCAAGGCTGCGGCCCCTTGGGTGCGCAGGGCGGCGACCAAAGGATCGAATTCCGCAATGCGCGTTTCAGCGTCGCCAGATGATCCTATGGCGGTTGCTGATAACAGTAGGTGCGGGTGGTGGGCAGCCAGATGGAGGGCGACAAAGCCACCCAGGGAGTTGCCGACGAAATGGCATTTGCTGAGGTTGAGGGCGGTTATGAGTGCTGCTGCATCGGCGGTGAGGGCGGGAATGGTAAGGGTATCGGGGGTGCCGGAATCGCTTTGGCCCTGGCCAAGGTGATCGTACGTGATAACCCGAAAATCCGGCGCCAGCAGGGCCGCCAAGGGTGCGAACATGGTGTGATCGAAAAACAGCGAGTGGCTCAGCACCACCGCCGGGCGGTCGCCGCCGGTATCGGTGACAAACAGCCGGGCGCCATTAACAACAACATGGGTCATGTAAATGGTTTCCTAGAGCTTTGGCCGGGCCCGCGCTGCCACGCCAAGCCCCCCACGATACAAAAGTCTTTTTGCTTCTTTTTCTTCAGAAAAAGAAGAGTCTTTCTTGCGCTTCCTAGCTAATGACAAGGCTCAATCAAACTCGCCATAGCGCGGGCCGGGCATTTGCGATCAGCTTTTTCGGGATTAAACGGCCTAGTGTGGCGGCGCCCGGCGAGGCCGACGCCGGCGAACCAGTTGCGCCATTCGGCGAGTACGGTTGCTGATCCGAGCACCGAGTCTTCTTTCGTATCACCGCGCCAGCCGCGTTCGATGAGGAAATTGGTGCCGCCGGCGCCGAAGACGCCGCGCAGCCATAAAGCTTCGTAGCGGGCCAGGGTGAAATGCGATTTGGCGCGTGGCGGCGGGCGGGTGCAACTGACGAAGGCATCGAAGCCGCCATCGACTTGCACGGGGCTGAAACTGACCAGGGTGCTTTTTTCGCAGGCCGGCGCCAGGGTTGCCAGGCGAACTCGGACGGCCCGGCTGGGGGTGACGCCCGGCGGCAGCACGCGCGCGGTGATCAGGTTTTGCCAGTGGGCGGCGGTATCGCCCACCGGCACGAAGGCGGCCCAGGGGGCGGGGGTTTGGCCGCCGGCGACGGCGTGCCAGGACAGGTTTGCGGCATCGTTGGGCAGATCGAGGCGTTCGCCGGCTTGGGTGATGATGGGGGTTAGATTGCGGCGCGGGGCGAATAAATTGGCGAAGGGGTTGATTGCGGGGCGGTTGGTGGGTGGCGGGCTGGGCACGTTGCGATTGGGGGCCGGGCGGTTGATCGGCAGGGTGAGGTTGCGCTTCACCTGAGCGTTGAACTTGGCGTTAAAGTCGGCGGCTTTTTGCGGGGTGCAGGCGGCAAGCCCGGCCAGGGCGAGCAGCGCCGAACGCGGCCAGGTTATTTGCCGCAAGGATAGGCGCGGAGATAGGCACGCAGGGTGATGTCGGCCGCTTTATGGGGCAGGGCGGCTGGGTTTGTGCGCAGGAAGGCGACCAGGGTTTCGCGCAGGGCGGTGCCGGTAACGGCCAGGGGCACGCAGATTCGGCGGGGGGAGACCGAGTATTCGGAATCGGCAAAGCCGCTGACATAGGCATCGCAGCCACTGACATTTTTGCCGGTGCAGAGGGCGAGCAGGCGATTACCGTCAATGGTGCTGACGCGTTGTGCCAGCGCCGGGTGGGGGGCGGCGGCGGTGAGTGCAAGCAGGGCTAAAGCGGCGGCAAGCTTCACGCGGCGATCTCCACCGAGAACCGTTCGATGACCAGATTGGCCAGCAGTTTGCGGGCCATGTCTTCGGCCAAGGCTTTGGCGCGCACGGGGTCGGTTTCGTTGATTTCTAATTCTATGACTTTGCCGGCGCGGACTTCACCGACGCCGGCAAAACCTAGGGTGTGCAGGGCTTGGCCGATGGCGCGGCCTTGGGGGTCTAGCACGCCGTCTTTTAGCATGACGGTTACACGTGCTTTTAAAGGGGCGCTCATTGCATGAGCTCCGGGCCCTTCATGTCGCGGGTGCCGGCTTCCGGCAAAATACCCAGGCGCTTGGCGACTTCCTGGTAGCCTTCTTCGACCTTGCCCAAATCGCGGCGAAAACGGTCCTTGTCCATTTTCTCGTTGGTGCGGCTATCCCATAGGCGGCAATTGTCAGGGCTGATTTCATCGGCGAGCACAATGCGCATTTCGTCGCCTTCCCAGAGCCGGCCGAATTCGAGTTTGAAATCAATCAGGGTGATGCCGACGCCTAAGAAAAGGCCAGCGAGGAAATCGTTAATGCGTAGGCACATGGCCACCATATCGTCGATATCGTGGGTGGTGGCCCAGCCGAAAGCGGTGATGTGTTCTTCACCGACCATGGGGTCGTTTAACGCATCGTTTTTGTAGTAATATTCAATGATGCTGCGCGGCAGGCGGGTGCCTTCGGCGATGCCCAGGCGGGTGCTGAGCGAGCCCGCGGCGACATTACGGATAACCATTTCTAGCGGAATGATTTCGACTTCGCGGATCAATTGTTCGCGCATGTTCAGGCGGCGGACGAAATGGGTGGGGATGCCGATTTCGGCCAGCTTGACCATCAGATATTCGCTGATGCGGTTATTCAGCACGCCCTTGCCGGTAATGATGCCTTTTTTGGCGCCGTTACCGGATGTGGCGTCATCCTTGAAATACTGCACCAGGGTGCCCGGCTCGGGCCCTTCGAACAGGATTTTGGCTTTGCCTTCGTAAAGTTGGCGGCGGCGGGCCATGCTGCAATCCTCGTCTGCCGTGCGGCCCCGAAGGCCGGGGCGGCGTGAAGCTGAGGTTTGCCTATAGCACCGTGCGCGCTGTGGCCCAAGCTTGCGGCCCAAGTTACGGCAGGGATAGCTGGGTGAAGCCAAACGCTTGGGGGGCGGCAGGGTCTGGTGCAGGGGTTGGCGCGTGCGGGCAGAAGCGAAAATCGATGGTGCCGGTGGCAGATATGGCCAGCAGGGTGGCGCTGGCGGTGCCAAAACCTTCCCGTTGCGGCACGTTGAGGGCGGCATCCCAGGGGCCGGTGTTATCGGCAAGTAAGGCGGGCCAAGTGCCCCAGTTGGGTGGGGTGGGGGGCGGCGTTTGCGCGAATCGGGGCAGGTGGCGGGCGATTCGGGGGTTTGCTGTGTCGTTAGGGTTTAGGGCGGTGACCATGGTTAGGCCGGCGGGTAGGGGGGATGCTGCGATGAGGCCAGCATCGCTGCCGGTGAGCCAGAAGGCGTGGGTGGTGTCGGCAATGACTAAGTTAAAGCCGCGCCATTGGGTGGCATCGCGGCCGGCGAGGTTTGCGGCGGCGGTTTGGGCAGTGGGGTAGGTGAGCGCCATTAAGGGCAGATCGCCGCGGCTGGATTTGCCTGCGGCGGGGCCTAGGCTGCCGGTGCGGTTGAGCACGCCGGCGACCATGCCGTTGGTGGAGACCGCAAGCCAGGTGCCGCCGGCTAACACATCTTGCCCGCCGATGATGCCCGGGTGATCGGGCCAGTGGGCGGCTGGGGGGAGCCACGGGCGGGCGAGCATTTCATCGCGGTTGGCGGCCAGCAGCACGGGGAAGTCGGCGCCGGGGCGATGGAGCAGGATCAGGGTGCACATGGGGTGCAGCTTATGCGGCGGGTTGGCGGATGGGCGCCAGGGTTCGCCCCACGCCTTCGTGATCGCTGGGCCGCGAATATTTTTGGCCCCAGCACGTCTTTCCCATAAGCGCGCACATTTCCCACCAGCATGGGGCTTGGGGAAGGGCGGCGCGGGAGGGGATATTTATGAAACGTATATTGTTACTTATGGCATCAGTGCTGGCATTGGCGGCAACCGCACAATTTGCCCATGCGCAAAGCATCGGCACGCAGGACAATTTCGATTGTTTTAACGATACCGGCACCGAGGCCGAAGGGTTTGAGATGGATTTGGATAATATCCAGCCCAGCGATCTTACCCGAACATTTGGTGCCTCGTACATTCGCTATGGCGATCCCACGGTGAGCGCCTATGATCACACCGCCACTGGCGGCAGCACGGGTGTTGCCATTGTGTGGGCGGCGCATTGGGATGGTGCGGCCTGGCAAACCGCTAACCCTTCGCTGGGGGCGGGCACACCGTACATTGCAAAACCCACGCTGACCGCTGGCGAATCGTGCTGGACGTATGGCCTGGCGGCGAATTATCCCGCCAGCGGCTGCGAACATTTTGGCATCAGCCTCACCGCCACGGCTGCCCCCACCAAGGCTGTTTATCACTGGCTGGTGCCTGACCCGGCACATCCTGGCACGCTGATACAAAATGCCACGCAGGCGTCCCTGCCGGCGTCACCCAGCTACACTTATTACGGCGCTGGCGTGGTGGGGGCGGCACCGGTGGTGAATGTGGTGGCGGAAGCGCCGGAAAAACCTGAACTCGCGGCGCAGTGGAGCGACGCGTATTGGGTAAAGATTTATACCTCGCACAGCCCGGCGCGGGCGAATTTGAATGATTTGCAAACGGGGCATGTGCCGGTGAAATCGGCAGGTGTTACCAAGGTGACATTCAAATGGGCGTTTGTGCAGCGGGCGCCGGTGGGGCAGGTTGGTGAGGTGATGGAGGTTGAGAACGAGCCAGTGCGTAAGGGTGATGCCGCTATTACCAAGCGGTTTGAGTATTACAAATTTTCAGGGCTGTATTCGGCTGAGTCGCATGAAGCAAACTGTGCCGATCGCAAATGCACGGCACCGCAAAAGATTGGCTTGAATGGGGTGAAGGAATTAGGCGTTTATGTTGGCGCCCACATGGTGGGTGCAAACGTACCGTAGGTACTTGCGCACATAGTTCGTACAAAAACCGTCAACATAACGCCGGGGGTCTGGGGGGGCGGCTTCGCCCCACCAGCCTTGTCTTTCTTAGCCTGTCGCCGCATCCGCCAGTGTCGCGCGCCAAGCGGCAATTTTGGCCTGGGCGGCATCGGCGCTGATGCTGGGGGTAAATTCGGCATCGTAGCGTGCCAGGTGGCCGAGGTTTTCGGCGGTGAATAGGCCGGCGCCCAGGCCTGCCGCCACCATGGCGCCGTAAGCTGCACAATCGCGCACGGCGTGGCGGCGCACGGGGATTTGGCTGAAATCGGCAACGATTTGGCAAAATGTATCAGATTCGGCAATGCCGCCATCGACTGGTAGTACATCGCCACCGATGTCTGCTGCGCGCATCAATGTGGTGATTTCGGCGATGCGAATGGCGATGCCTTCCAATGTGGCGCGGGCCAGGGATGCACGGCTGGCGCCTGGCGACAGGCCGGCAATGACGCCGCGCGAATCCAATCGACCGTGTGGGGCGCCTAAGCCTTGTAGGGAGGGGCGAATCGCAACACCGTGATTATCGGCGGTTGCGGCGGCGGCAGCTAATGCGGCTGGGTTTTCAAATAAACCAAAATCGCGGCACATGTACTCTAATAATACGCCTGCGGTGATCACCATGCCTTCCACGCAGTAGCGCGTGGTCTCGCCGGCGCGCATCAGGGCTTGGGGCGGCATGGTGTGGTGCGGCGTGCCGGGGGCATCGCCGGTGGCGGCGATGACCACGGCGGATGTGCCAAAACTTGCTTTCCAGCCGCCGGCATTTAAGGCGGCGTGGCCAAAAAGTCCGCTTTGCTGATCGGCGACGATGGCGGTGATGGGCACGGCGGCGCCAAATGTGGCGGCGTCGGTGTGGCCAAAAACTCCGGTGGTATCGGCGATACGGGGAAACATTTTTGCGGGTAAATTCTGATGCGCCATCAGCGCCTCATTCCAAACGCTACCTGCCTGAAAATAATCGGAGTAGCCGCTGGCCCAGCCGTTGGACACATCGGTTGCGAACACGGTGCCGCCGGATAGGCGATAGGCAAGGTAGGTATCCACGGTGCCAAATAGAATTTCACCACGGGCTGCGCGCGCGTGCGCATCGGGGATGTGGGCTAGCACGGCTTCCAGTTTGCAGGCGGGGGTTTGCGGCCACACCATAAAACCGGCGTTTTGCAAGTCGGTTGCGCGCTGCAGGCCGCGGGTGTCGCTCCATACCACCATCGGGGCCAGCGGGGCGCCGGTTGTGCGATCAAACACCACGATGCTGGCGCGCTGGGAGGTGATGCCGATGGCGGCGATGTCGGCCGGTTTTATGGCGGCGGCGGTTATTGCTTCCGCCATCACCGCTTCGCACAAATGCCAAACCGCTGCTGCATCCTGCTCAACTAGGCCAGGGTGCGGAAAGTTGGATTTTATCGGCCGGCGGGCGAGGCCGGCGACAGTGCCATCAGCGCGCGCCACCAGGGCTTTGACACTGGTGGTGCCGCAGTCGAGTGCCAAAATAAAATCATGCATCGGGAATAAGATTCCCCGGGTTGAACAGGTTTTGCGGGTCCATTGCGGTTTTTAGGCGGCGCAGCAGGGCAACCCCGGTATCGCCCAAATCGTGATGCAGATAGGCTTTTCGCAAGCGCCCCGCGCCGTGGTGGTGGGCGATGCCGCCACCGTTGGCGGCGGTTGCGCGCATGATGCGGTCCCAGCCGTCAAAATAGGCGGCCTCCATTCTTTCAGTGCCGTCCATCAAGCTGGCAAAACTGAAATACAGATTTATGCCGGTGCGATAGACGTGGCTGCTGTGGGCGGAGGCGTTCACCACATTTTCCAAGCCGGCGAGTTCTTTGATGGCGGCGTTATAAATGGCGCCGATGCGGCTCCAGGTGCCCGAAATTTCAACCGTATCGACGATCAAGCCGCGTTCGATCAGGTCGCGCCATTCGGGCACGTGGTTGCGCTGGTCCATCCAATCGGCGACCACTTGCGGGTCGGCCGGGGCCATGCCGCCATCGGCTGCAATTTTGGCGACGGCTGTGAGTTCAGCTTGCACCCGTGCGGCGGGGCCTTCGTGCACCATCAGCAACATTGCCTGGTTATCGCGGGCGTGAGCGCGAAAATTGCGGGTAACTTCGGGGTGGTCGTATTGGCGCATCACCGGGGGCAGCCATCCGGTTTGCACAATTTCGCGTTGGGCGGCAAAACCCTGATCCATGGTTTTGGCGTAATATGCGGAAAATGTTCGTTGTTCTGGGGCGCGGCGTAAGCTGAGCGTGACACCGGTGATCACCCCCATGGTGCCCTCGGCGCCCATCAGCAGATGGCGCAGATCGGGGCCGGCGGCGGCGCGGGGGGCGCAACCCAAGGTGACTAAGTCGCCATTGGGGAGAACCGCTTCGATGGCATAAATAATATCTTCGATATTGCCGTAGGCCGTGGAAAACTGGCCGGATGCGCGAGTGGATACCCAGCCGCCAACGCTGGAAATGCCGATCGATTGCGGCCAGTGGCCAATGGTTAGCCCTTCAACTGCCACCAATTGCTCGGCCAGTAAACCGTTGATGCCGGCATCAAAGTCGGCCAGCAGGTTGATCGGGTCGATCGATCGCACGCGGTTCATGCTGCCCATATCGAGCAGCACGGCGCGGGGATTGCCGACAATGCCGCCGCAGACGCCGCTGCCCAAACCGTAGGGAATAATCGGCGTGTTCATAGCGGTGCAAATACGCACAATTTTTTGCACATCGGCGACGTTCGCCGGGCGCGCGATCACCGCGCAGCTAGGCAGGGTTTCACCGCGAAAATCGCGCAGATGGTTGACACACCAGCGGTCAAACCGGCGGGCATGTAAACTTGCTGCATCGGTGAGGACCTGATCTGGGCCCAAAGCCGCACTCAGGGCGGCGATTATTGTGTTCATAGGGCAATCCTCTCCGGGATTTTTGCAGGTGTGGTGACGGCCGCGAAATCGGCGCGGCTATCGGCATCGATTTTGCGGCAGGTGGCAATCTCGCTTTCGCGTTCGGCGTCGGTCCAGCCAAGTAAGCCGCCCATCACGGCGGCGGCGGCGGCCAGGTCGGCCATGCCGGCGGAGTTATCAAACCACGCGCGCGAGGTACGCCGGGCCCACCAATCTTCCAGGCGGCACGCCCCTTCGCGCAAAACGGCGGCACGCACTTCGGCGCCCACCAAATCACCGTCGGCGGCAATCAGCGGGGCTTCGCTGCCGTAAATGCCGACCAAACGGCGGGCGGCATCTACCGCCATGCCGCTGGCAACAAGCCCTGCTTCTATGGTGGCGGGATCGGCATCGCCGCCGGGCAAAATGGTTTGCGCCGTATCGCAAGGTTTTAGGGGGCGTTTGAGCTTTTCGCCAACGCGATCGACCACCCGTTCGGCCATGGCACGATAGGCCGATAATTTGCCACCAGCGATAGCGATAACGCCGGCCGGGCCATCCCACACTTCATCTTTGCGCGAAATATCGCTGGCGGCTTTGCCTTCCTGGCCGATTAACGGGCGCACGCCAGACCACACCGAGACAATATCGGCGGTGGTGAGTTTGGGCGTGGTCAACGCTGCATCACAGGCATCGAACAAATAGGTGATGTCGTCGGCGGTGACTGTCGGCCACACATCGGGGGTGGGGTAAAATGTATCGGTGGTGCCGATATAGGTAAAATTGCCGCGCGGCACCACAAAGATACGGCGGTTGAGGCCGGCGGGTAGAATGATGGTGGTGTTCACCGGCAGGCGCGCGTGGCGCACCACAATGTGAATGCCTTTGGTCAGCATCAGGCGTTTGGGGGCGGTGGCTTGTTCTAGCGCGCGCACCGCATCGACCCAGGGGCCGGCGGCGTTGACCACGATGTTTGCGCGCACACGCACAGTGCTGCCGCCGTCGCTGGCAAGGTTTGCTTTGACCATGGCACCACAGGCTTTGCCATCGCTTTGCAAAATCTCGGTTACTTCGGCGTAGTTGAGCACCACGGCGCCGGCGGCTTGGGCTGCGCGGATATTGGCCAGCGTTAGGCGGGCGTCATCGGTTAAAAATTCGGGGTAAACCACCGCTCCGCCTTTTTTCTCGTTGCGCAGCAGGGGTTCGCGCGCGGCGATATCAGCCGCGTTCCATAATTGGTGGGCTTCGGCCGCCGGCACTGACCCTAATTTTTCAAAGGTCCATAACGCTGCGCGCATTTTGGCGATGGCGGCGAGCGAGCCGACCTGCATTAAATAAGGGGTGATGCGGGTTAAATGGGGCGCGATGTGGCGCAGGGTTTGGCGTTCGGATGCCGCTTCACGGACCAGGCCAATGTCGCCCTGGGCGAGGTAGCGCAGGCCGCCATGGATCATTTTAGAGGACCGGCTGGAGGTGCCGCTGGCGAAATCGCGGGCCTCGAGAAGGGCGACGGTTAAACCGCGGCGGGCGGCATCGCGCGCGATACCGGCGCCGGTGATACCGCCGCCGATGACCAGCAGATCGAACTGGCGATCGGCGAGGTGCGCGAAAACGGCTGCACGGTTGCGGCTATCGAGGTCAATGTTGAACATGGGGCGTTGCCTGCTGGGTGACTGGGCGCAGATTACCGGCAAAGCGGGGGGGAAGGCGAGGGGGCTGGTTTTTTAGGCAAAAAGCGGGGCTACCCCGGCAGGTTCGGCAAGGGCTAGAAACACCGCCTGATCGGCCGCTGGCAGGGCCGCAAATTGGCCACGCAACGCCGCCAAGCATTTGACATGGTAGGGAAAAACATTTTGGCGCCAGGGTTTGCCGTCGATTTCGGTGGTGATTTCAGTGGCGCCACTGGCGATGGCGTTGGCGTTGGCGAGCAAGGCAGGGGCATAGACGCGGCCGATTTCGGCGAGCAGCGCGGGCAGACCGGCCAGGGCTTCATCGCGCGGCAAAATGGCGGCGGTATCGGGTAGGCCGGAGAGATCTTCCATGACCGCCACCCAGGCAAACACGCGGGGCGCACGGGCAAGGGTGAGGGCCATGGGGGTGGGGTCGAAATGGGCGAGCTGGGTGAGCTGGCCGTAGATGGCGAAATCGGCAGCACTGGGACGCCCGCCAAAGACAAAATGGCGATCGGCCAGCAGGGCGTTGAACACATCCAAAAACCGCGCGTAGCTGGCTTCGATGACCGGGGCGGTGATGGTGTTGGAGCCGACATAGCTTAAGCGGCCGACCTGGCGATCGGTGAACAGCTTTGTGAGGTGAGCCAGGTGCGCTGCCGGTGCTGTGGTATCGCCATGAATGGGCAGAATGGTGCCGGATTTTTCGGCATCCGCCTGGTGGTGCCAGCGGTAGTGGAACATCGCTTTGGTGAGCCATTCATCGGCGTAATCTTCGATCAGCGCATCGACCAGGGCGAGTAGCGGGCCGGGTATCAGCACCGGGCGGGCGGGGTGGTCGGCATCGAGTTTGGCGATCAGCGGGGTGCTATCCACCATGGGTTTTAGGCCACCGGCGCCATCGGCAAAGTAAAAGGTGGGCAGAAGCGCGACCGGTGCTTTGGGCAGGTTTTGGCTTGCCGCCTGGCCCGGGCTGAGCAGGCGATAGGGCAAATGTTTGTAGCGCAGCACACCGAGCATTTTGCGCGTGTAGGGCGATCCTGGCGCGCCATGCAGCAGGATCGGTGCGGGCGAAACGGTCATAGGTGGCGTCTCCATTTTTTTGGTTTTCAGGCGCGCTTGCGGCGGGAACTGATAAACAGAAAGCTTAATATTGGCAGTGCGATGAGCGCGACAAAATGGGCTGGCGGGTGATGGTAAGGGGCTGACCCTGCCTTGAGCCACCAGAAATCGAGCGCCAGGATAGTTTTTTCCAACAGCATGATCAGCAGCATGGCGGCGGTAAACGCGCGATAGCGTAACGCCACGGCCAAGATGATCAGCGCATAGGCCAGTTGGGTGGCGCCGGCCCAGGCGAATAACGCCACAATACGCGCGCCTTCGGCCGCATTTGCGGGCACGATATGGGCGATGGAAAAGGCGCCGCCGTCGGCCTTAAAGCTGTGGATCAGGGAGGGGAAAAACTCACCCAAACCCAGCACGATCAGCACATAGGGAACAAACGCCGCACCGCGATACTGCGCGTTGTTTGATGGTGGCAGCAGGGGATTATGCATGGCTGGCGATGAGATCATCTAAGCCTGCGCGCACCACGCGGCTGGCCTGGCGTGCGTTTAGCCCTTGTTCGTCGCGCAGGTGCATCCAGCTATCGAAGCTTAATATCATTAAAAACCGGGCGCTGCGCACGGTATCTCGTGCCACATCGGGTGGTAGTTCGGCTGCCAGCACATCACGCAAGGCGGCGGTGAGGGCAACTATGCCACCGTTTAGCGATGGCGATTGGTAGCGCCGCACCAGGCCGGCGCGGCGCAGGGGCAAGCGCAGATCGTAGACGCGGCATAGGCGTTCTGACGTTTCGATCAGCCGTTCGCCCCAGGTGCCGGGGCTTAGGGGGGTTGTGAAACACTCCACAAAGTCGCCGCGGGTGCTTTCCAATATTTCGCGGTAAAGCCCTTCCATATCGCGAAACTGGCGGAACACGGTGCGCAGGCCGACGCCGGCGCGCAAGGCGACTTCTTCCGCGCCAGGGGCGACGCTGCCGGCTTGGACCAGATCGAGCATGGCGGTGACGATGCGCTTGCGGCTATCGGCCGAACGCTGCCGGCGGCCATCCTGGCTTACGTCGTCGGCCGGCGGGCTTGCGGCAATTGCGGTATCTGACACAGATAAACGATCCTTACGACGATTTATGTTCGGGCATTATATCGGCACGCGTCAAGCCTATTTCGGCGCGGGGGTAGGCCTGAATCTATTTATTTATCGATAGAAATGCGATCGACATTGACATATATTGGCATTAGTAGTGCTAATATATGCCCATGCGCACGGTGAGGGCAGCGCTGCGGGATGGGGGTGGCCATGGCATTGGCAAAGCGGCGCATGGCCACCGCTAACGCTGGGATGCCGCAGGGCCTTTGCGAACGCTTAGCATCGCGGCAGATTTGTATAAGGGTTATGCCCGCCCGGCACCAGTAACGCCCAGTAGCGCCCAATAACGTGTCATGTTCCATCGCCTGGTAGGCCAGGCCAATAAAGGAAAAACAAATGTTCAAATGGGGAATTCGTTTAGGCGGCGCCGCAATTTTGCTGGCCGGCACGGCGTTTGGCGTGCTGCATATCCCGGCGGTGCAGGACAAAATCTTTGTCGCGGTGGTGAAAAGCCGGGTGCCGGCGACCGATAGCCCGTATTTCGCCGATGATGGGTTGCGTTTGGTGATTTGTGGATCGTCTTCACCGTTGCCCGACCCGCACCGGGCGCGCAGTTGCAATGCCATCATTGCCGGCGGCAAGATTTATGTGGTGGATGCCGGTGGCGAAAGTGCCTCGCGGTTAAATTCCTTTGGTATTCCGTTGGATCGTTTGGCTGCGGTGTTTCTCACCCATTTTCATTCCGATCACATTGCCGATTTGGCGGAGATGAATTTTAACAGCTGGGGGGCCGGCCGTAACGTGCCGCTGCCGGTATATGGTGGCCCTGGCGTTACTGATGTGGTGGGTGGTTTTAACCAGGCCTATGGCGCCGACCATCAGTACCGCACGGCGCACCACACCGAAGCGGTGATGCCGCATGAAGCGGGCGATATGGTGGCGCACGAGATTGATTTGTTAGGCCCGCCCGATGATGCGATGGACCGCCACGCCGAGCCGCTGCATTTTGGTGATTTGACCGTTACCGCCATCGAAGTTAATCACCGCCCGGTAAGCCCTGCGTACGGCTACCGGTTTGATTATAAAGGCCGCAGCATCACCATCAGTGGCGATACGGTGTATCACCCACCGTTGGCGGTGGCGGCCAAAGGCACTGATGTGCTGGTGCACGAAGCGCAGTCGCAATTTATGGTGCGCACCATGCAGGCGGTGATGACGGATGCCGGCAGGTGGCGGCTGGCGCATATTATGCACGACATTCAAAGCTACCACACCGATGTTGTGGATGCCGCGAAGATTGGCAACCAGGCCGGCGCCAAGCTGCTAATTTTCACCCATTTCACCCCGCCGCTGATTAACCGCCTGGCGAACAGTATCTTTTTCCGCGGTGTAGATGCGGTCAGGCCCAGTGGTTGGGTGGCAGCGCACGACGGCATGATGGTGACCCTGCCGCTAGGCAGTGATGCAGTGCAGGTAGGCGAAGTTAAGTAAAATCGCAGCCTGGGGGGCACGGCGCGCGTGCCCCCCAGTCCCAGCGGCATAAAAGTCTTTTTGCTTCTTTTTCTTCAGAAAAAGAAGATTCTTACCTCAACTGTCGGCAAACACCCGAGCCAAAATTCCCGCCACTTCGCGCAAATGTAGCATGGGGTCCATGGCGGCATCGATCACCGCTGGCGCAATGCGCCCAGCAATTTCGGGTTCGGCATCAAGGTTTTCGCGAAAGCTGCGGCCGCCGGGTTTGCCCAGATTGTGCCAGGTTTCCATCGCGTTTTTCTGCACCAAACGATACGAATCCTCACGCGAAAGGCCGGCGCGGGCCAGCGCCAGCAGCATTTCGCCGCTGTGCACGACGCCGCCGAGCGATTCGAGGTTGGCCAGCATGCGATCGGGGTAGATCAGCAGTTTTTCCATCATGCCGGCCAGGCGCACCAGGGCAAAATCGAGGGTTGCGGTAGCATCCGGGCCGATTGCCCGTTCGACGCTGGAATGGCTGATATCGCGCTCGTGCCACAAGGCCACGTTTTCCAGGGCGGGGATGACAGCGGCGCGCACGGTACGGGCGAGGCCGGAGAGGTTTTCCGATAGCACCGGGTTGCGTTTATGCGGCATGGCGGAGCTGCCTTTTTGGCCGGCATGAAAAAACTCCTCAGCCTCGCGCACTTCCGATCGCTGCAGGTGGCGCACTTCAATGGCCAAGCGTTCGACGCCACTGGCGATGACGCCGAGGGTGCAGAAAAAAGCGGCGTGGCGATCGCGCGGGATAACTTGGGTAGAGACTGGCTCGGCGGTGAGGCCGAGTTTTTCGGCGACATAGGCTTCAATGCGGGGGTCGAGGTGGGCGAAGGTGCCGACCGCACCTGATATGGCGCAGGTGGCGATTTCGGCGCGCGCGGCGACCAGGCGGGTGCGGTTGCGCGAAAATTCGGCCCAGTGGCCGGCGAGTTTGAGGCCAAAGCTGGTGGGTTCGGCGTGGATGCCGTGGCTGCGGCCGATGGTGAGGGTTTGGGCGTGTTCCAGCGCGCGGCGTTTTAACGCGGCCATCACCAGATCAAGGTCGGCGAGCAGCAAATCGGCGGCCTGGGTAAGCTGCACCGAGAGGCAGGTATCCAGCACGTCGCTGCTGGTCATGCCGAGATGCACAAAGCGGCTATCCGGGCCGATTTTACCGGCGAGCCAGGTGAGGAAGGCGATAACATCGTGGCGGGTTTCGCGTTCGATGGCGTCGATCGCTTCGATATCGGCATCGTTGATGGCGGCAAGCGCCGGGGCGCCATTTTGGCGGATGTTGAGGGCCGCTTGCGGCGGAATTTCGCCGATGTCGGCCATGGCTTCGGCTGCCAGCGCCTCGATTTCGAACCAGATGCGGTAGCGGTTGGCGGGCGACCAGATCGCCGCCATGTCGGGGCGGGTGTAGCGCGGAACCATGTGGGCAAAACTCCGTCGTGCGTTTTTGGGGTGCGTTGGGCCGCCTTGGGTGGGGCAGGGGTGGGCTTGCCAGTACGCAACGCAGGCGCTTATCGCAAGGTCAGCCCCGTGCAAACTTGCCCCCGAAAGGCTGACCCCCGAAAGGCTTACCCCCGCATGAACGCTGAACTGACCGCTCTGGCCCAGGTGTTGCTGATCGATATTACGCTCGCCGGCGATAACGCGGTGGTGGTGGGGCTGGCGGTGAACGGCTTGCCGGCGGCGCAAAAGCATCGCGCGATCATTGCCGGCATTGCGCTGGCAACCCTTATTCGCATTGGGTTTTCGCTGGTGGCGGTGCAGATGCTGGCAATTGTCGGCCTCACCTTAGCGGGCGGCATTTTGCTGCTGTGGGTGTGCTGGAAGATGTTTCGCGAATTGCGCGCATCGGGTGATGGCCACACGGCGGTGGCCGGCGGCCCGGAAAAAACCCTGCGCCAGGCGGTGCTGCAGATTGCGATTGCCGATATTTCAATGAGTTTGGATAACGTGCTGGCGGTGGCAGGCGCCGCCCGCGAACACGAACGGGTGCTGATTGCCGGGCTGGTGTTGTCTGTCGCCCTGATGGCGCTGGCATCGTCGTTGATTGCGCGGCTGCTGGAACGCTGGCGGTGGATTGCCTGGGTTGGCCTGGGGATTGTGTTTTACGTGTCGGTGCGGATGATTTGGGATGGGGTGTTTGAGGTGGAGCCGTTTGCGCGGCATTTGGTGCGCTAACACGACACTGCGTGCCCCCGTTCTCAACTTGGTCGTACGTTCGGTCACAGCGAACCCAGGGGAGAAGCCCTTGGCCTTCTTTTTCCCCCCGCCAATCGCCGGCTTGTGACGTAATGCCTACTTGGGGCGTATCTGGGGGGTTTCCATCCTGTGTGTGTGCGCTATTGTGCATAACCAGATTGGAAACGGGAGTGTTATAAATGGCCGGTAGTGTGAACAAGGTCATCTTGGTGGGGAATTTGGGCAAGGACCCGGAGGTTCGCTCGACCCAGGCGGGCGGCAAGATTGTAAATTTAGCGCTGGCGACAAGCGAGACGTGGAACGACAAGGCTTCGGGCGAGCGCAAGGAGAAAACTGAGTGGCATCGGGTGGTTATTTTTAATGACCGGATTGCTGATGTTGCCGAGAAATACCTGCGTAAGGGCTCGAAGTGTTACATTGAGGGGGCTCTACAAACCCGCAAATGGACCGACAATGCTGGCCAGGAAAAATACACCACGGAAGTGGTGATTGGCCGCTTTAACGGCGAGCTGACCTTGCTGGATAGCCGCCCCGGCAGCGAAGGCGGCAGCAGCGGCGGTGGTGGGGGATCATCCTGGGGCAACGAAGGTGGCGGTGGCGGTGGTGGCGGTCGTGCCCCTGCGGCCAAGCCAGCGCGCAGCGGCGGCGCCCCATCGTGGGAGCCATCGAGCGGCGATTTGGATGACGATATTCCGTTTTAAGGCCCAGGTAGGGCCAGGTGGGGCCAGGTAGGGCAAAAACCTTCCTTTCTCGCGGATGCAACTGCGATAAAAAAAGAAGCGTCCCCGCCTTGCCTTAAGCGAGACGTAGAAAGGGTAAGCACAGCGCACCCCATCACTTTCTGAAACTGCCCTATCCCGGCCCGCTGTATCGGGCATGCCCCGCATCGCGGGCTATGGGCGGGGCGGGCCGGCATGCGGCCATTTGTCAGGCCTCGCACATAACCGGCCCACCACGGTGGCGCCGTTATTATTACCTGTTGGATGCGCAAAATTCGGTTGCGGTGATCACCGACCAGAATGGCGGATCGCCGGAAAACGATGCGTACGACGCCTGGGGTATGCGGCGTCGCCCGAATGGCAGCGATGCCGGGTTCTATAATATTACCAGCCAATCGGCGCGCGGTTATAGTGGGCAGTATCAGGTGACCAATAATTTGATCGATCTGAATGCGCGGTATTATGATGCGCTGTTGGGCCGGTTTTTGGGGGTGGACCCGATGACGGGCAGCGACCCGTTCGATCTGCAAAACTGGAACGCGTATAGCTACGCCGGCAATAACCCGATGGCGTTTTCCGACCCCACCGGGCTGTGCAAGGGGGTGTTTGGCTGCATCGGGGATTTCTTTGGGTCTTTCCTGCGCCACAATTCTTGGGCCGGGCAAGTTTTGGTGATCGGCGCCTCGTTTTTATGCGCGCCCGCCGCGGTGCTTTGTATGGCGGCCGTGGTTGCGGCGACCCAGGTTGGGGTAGGTTTGCTTGAAGGCCAACAAATCGGCCGAGCCCTGGAAGGGGGGGCGATTGCTGGGGCTGAGGTGCTCGCTTTTGCCGCGGTCGGCCGCGCGACCGGCATTGATGGCGGCGAAGGCGGCAATCTAAAGTTGGAAGATCACCCTTTAGAGTTTGCCGAAAATGTCGGGGGGCACGCGATTGTTGGTGGCACGTTTAGCGTCATCCAGGGCGGCAAGTTCGGCTCGGGCGCTTTGGCGGCTGGGTTTAGTGCCGGGTTGACGCCCTATTTGGGTGATTTAGGAGCGGGTGACATGAACTCCGCTGGGGGGCTCGCAAAAGGATTGGCCGTTTCGGCTGTGGCTGGCGGCACCGCCTCGGTTCTGGGCGGCGGGAAATTTGCGAATGGCGCCGAGACGGGAGCGTTTGGGTATCTGTTTAATGCCTGCGTAGATGGTTGTAGGTTGAAAGCTCTCGGCGACGCTGCGTTAATGACTGCCGATTGGGTTCTTGGTAGGGGGGCCTCCGATCGCTCGTTCGGCTCAGGATCGGTTCAAGTCGATGATATGAACGATGCTCCTGGCGTTAATGCCGCTCGCGATAGGTTCTATGCGAAAAATGCCGATGCAATTGCGACAGGAGGTGCGCTACAACCGGTTCAAAACTGGCGCGCGAGTTTCGGTATCTGGGATATTCTGAAGACCATTTCACCGACACAGCAATTTGTCGGGAGCTATCGTGTAGATATTTATCCCTCGGGTTCAAATATGCAATTTACGCTCACAAATAATTCGAGTTTCAAATCATTATCCTATGGCCAAGCGCCCGCGTGGGAGCGAAGCTCATTTGGACCAGGCGGCAACATGCGGCAGATTTACAAATGGTCAGAACCAATAAAGTGAGTCATTTGACTGTTATATTTCTTGTTCTACTGCTCTCAGGGTGCTTTCGTGGCGTTAACAAGGCGGACTTACCAGGTACGTATGCGTTCGAAGAGAATGGGCTAAAGCAGGAGATAACGATTAATGCAAATGGACGTTATTCGAACACTTTGTTTTCAAATGGGGCGGTTATCTGGTCTGACGCGGGGGGGTGGGTATATGAAACAGTAGCGGGTGAGACGGGTATTACATTCGGGGATTTTAGATCCGGCGTAGATGATACCTCTGTCAAATTTGGTTTAGATAAAACTTTTAATCTACCCGGTTACTGGTTTGTAGTGCCCGAGAGAACATTTTTTGGCCACAAGCAAATTTGTTTTGATAAAGATGCTAATAAATGTTTTCAGGCTCGAGAAAATTAGGGTCAGGGCCCATTAAACGTCTTGCTTCGACGCGGTAATAGCGAGCGTAGATGGGTGAGCGCCAGCGTTACCCATCGATTCCCACTCACGCCAAAACCTCACCCACATCCGTCAACACCACTCTGCCACCGGCCCAACCGCTCGGACAAAACCCCTTTCTCACCGCAAGATGAAACGATGACGACGGCCAATCCGCACCATCGGCGACACGCCCATGCTTCACCGGCCCATGCTTCACTAGGTTAAAATGGATGTCGACCACGTGGGCTGCGTCATCGCGGTCATCGCGGCCCGCGCATCGCGCATGGTGTGCTGCCAAAACCGCCACTGCCAGATACCCCGCGCCACGGTGCCGCGCCGGCTCGCCGAGCGGCATTCGCACGGGCGGCATGTGCTGGGAAAATACGGTTTTAATCGCCTGCCAGCGCGCCGAAAAATCGGCATCATCCCCCGCAGCGTCCACAGGCAATGCAGATGGTCCGCCAACACCACCCAGGCATCGCTATGGAACGGCAC
>JBBARC010000048.1:0-25542 GCA_040400005.1 Acetobacteraceae bacterium
AAGGTGGCGGCGCGGTTTGGGATTTTGGCGGTGACGAAGCGGAAGGCTTCGAGCAAGGGTTCGCGGCGGGAGTCGGCATGCGCCTCGGGGGGGGCGGCTGCTGGGGTTGGGGGCGCGGGGGTTGGGGGCGCGGGGGGGGGCGCTCGGGGGGGCGCTCGGGGGGGCGCTCGGGGTGGCGCTCGGGGTGGCGCCGGCCGCTATCCGGGCTTCGAGCGCGATGCAATCGCGCACCACGGCGGCGAGGCGGGTGAAGATCACGGCCGGGTCGGTGGGTTTGGCGGGTGCGGGGGTGGCGCGAGGGCTGGCGGGCCGCTGCCACGCGGGATTGGCCTGCGGCGCCGGCTCGCGGTCGGCCGGCGGTTCTGGCACTGCTTCTGGCGCTTCTTCTGGCGCTTCTTCTGGCGCTTCTTTTGGCGCTTCTTTTGGCGCTGTTTGGGTTTGGTGCGGCTGTTTGGGCTCGGACCAGTCGGCCAGCGTGCGGGCGGCGGCGGCGCGGGCCAGGCCCATGGCGAGGTCAGCCAGCTCCGCGCACAAGCGCAGGTGGCGCTGCGTGCGGTCTTCGGCTTGGGGCGGTTGGATGGGCTGGGGTGTGGCCAGGGCCTTGTCGCTTCATTAAGTTAGGAATTATAACGATACAGCGAGATGCATAATCTGGGCGAGTGTTTTTTCTTCCGTAGTGGTATTTTAAGTTAGATTTGGTAACTGGCGTCGAATTTGGGCAAGGGTGCTGCGGCTGGCTGCTGATTTGATCGCCTGGTTTCAGGGCAGCGGCGAGCGCTGGCGGCTAACCGCCTAACCCGCCCCCCATCCCTACCGGTTGTTAATCCGCCTTTTGGCGGCGATTGGCGCGATGACAGCGCCCGGGCACTTGCCCTAACAGGCCGCGCGGGGTTTATGCTGCGCCACCAGCGGAGGCAGGCGCCCTGCCCCCGCCCGAGTCGTTAGCTTTGCCCGCACTTGCACTGGCCCCCGGTGTCGTTTTTACCGGCCTTTTCCGGAGTTCGCCTTTGTCCTTCCTTCGCGCCACCCTGCTCGCCACCGCCGCCCTATCGCTGTTGGCCCCTACCTTACCCCTCGGCCCCACCGGCCAGGCGCAGGCTGCTGGCAAACCGCGGCGCCCGCCGGTGGCGCAGGCCCCGGTGCAAGCCCCGGTGCAAGGCGGCACGATTGCGGCGATCAAGATTATTGGCAACGAGCGCATCGAGGATGGCACAATACTTTCGTACCTGCTGTTGCAGCCGGGCGATGGGTTTGCCGCCGATCGGATGGATCGCAGCCTGCGCACGCTGTATGCAACCGGGCTGTTTGCCGACGTGGCGGTTGGCCGCGATGGCAATAATCTGGTGGTGCGGGTGACCGAAAACCCGCTGGTGAATGCGATTTACTTTGAGGGCATTCACGCGCTGAAGGACGAAGATCTGCGCAAAGAATTGCAGTTGCGGCCGCGCGCGGTGTTCACCACGCGGTTAGCCCAAACCGATCAGCAAAAATTATTGGGCGCCTATGCCGGCAAGGGGCGGTTTGCCGCGACCGTGGAGCCTGAAATTGTCCGCCTGCCGCAAAACCGGGTGAACGTGGTGTTTAAAGTGGTGGAAGGCGATCAGGCCGAGATCAGCCGCATCACCTTCACCGGCAACAAGGCGTTTAGCGAAGGCGAGCTGCGGGCCGCGTTGGATAGCCGCGAGCAGCGCTGGTGGCGGTTTTTATCCAGTTCGGATCAGTTTAACCCCGACCGGGTGAATTTTGACCGCGAATTGCTGCGCCGGTTTTACTTGGCACACGGCTATGCCGATTTTGATGTGGTGAGCCAGGCATCCGAGATGTCGCCCGATCGCAAATCTTTCTATATCACCTTTCAGATCAGTGAAGGTGAGCGCTACAAAATTGGCAAGGTTGAGATCACCAGCACGGTGCCGAAGCTGGACGTGAGTAAATATAATGATTTGATCGGGTTTAAGACCGACGATTATTATAATGGTGAAAAAGTGCAGCGCACATCGGATGACATTGCCGATGGTATTCGCAGCGATGGCCAGATCTTTATCGATGTGCAGCCCAAAATTGCGCATGATGCGGTAAAGCACGTGGTTGCCCTGCAGTTTCAGGTGGTGCCAACACCGCATGTGTATATCGAGCGGATCAACATCACCGGCAATTCGCGCACCCAGGACCGGGTGATACGGCGCGAATTTCACTTTGCCGAGGGTGATGCTTACGACCAGACACTATCGCGCCGGGCGCGGGTTAAAATTAGCGATTTGGGCTATTTTGGCGACGTGAAGATTACGTCGCAAGCAGGGTCGGCCGACGATAAAACCTTGTTGCAGACCGATGTGACCGAAAAAGCGACCGGCGAGCTTTCGCTGGGCGGCGGGTATTCGACATCATCGGGCGCGCTGGTGCAATCGGGGCTGCGGGAACATAATCTGGTTGGCACCGGCATTGATGCCGGCATTAGTGCAACGATTGCGGCGCGCGAGAAACAGGTGGATGTGTCGGCGACCGACCCGTATTTTCTTGATCGCAATTTGGTTGCCGGCTTTGATGTTTTTTATCTCAGCAATAATAACCAGTATGTGTCTTCGTATAGCGAAACCCGTTATGGCACGGCGCTGCGGCTAGGCTATGCGTTTAACGATCATGTGGTGCAAAGCTGGACCTATAGTTTGGTTGACCGCAATGTGACCAACGTATCGAGCTACGCCAGCGTGTTTGTGCGCGACCAGGAAGGCTATTCACTGCTATCGCAGCTAGGCCAAACCTTGCAGTTTGACTGGCGCGATTCGCGGGTTGATCCACACACCGGCTACGTTATCCGCGTTGGTACCGATTTTGCCGGCTTGGGTGGTGATATCGGTTATGTGCGCGGCAAGGTGGATGGCACCTATTACGTGCCGTTGGATCGCTGGACCGGCAATGCCGATTGGACCATGGTGTTCGCCGGTGGCGTTGGTGATATTTACCATCTGCAAAGCAAAGAACGCATTATCGACCGCTTCTTTTTGGGTGGCGATAATTTGCGCGGGTTTTTGGATCAGGGCGCCGGGCCGCATTCGCGCGCTTATACTGATCCCGTCAACAGCCAGTATTACGGGTCTGATAGTTTGGGCGGCAATTTTATCTGGACACAATCCAGCGAATTGCGCTTTCCGCTACCGGTATCGAAAGATTTTGGCCTGACCGGGCGCGCGTTTATCGACATGGGGGGGCTTACCGGCCTGAACGTGCCGCCCAATGCGCAGAGCGCCTGCCATAACCCAGCCAAGGAAAAACAGCCCTACACCTATTCCTGCTATTTTGACGATTCGGCGCCGCGCTTGGCGGTTGGCATGGGGGTATCGTGGAACAGTCCGTTTGGGCTGATTAACATCGATATCGGCATTCCGGTGCTGAAGAAGAACTACGATCAGACTCAGATTTTCCGTTTTGGTTTCGGCACGAGGTTCCAGTGATCCGCTTAAAATCGACGCTACTTGCACTCGCCTTCGCTTCAACTGCACTGACCGGGCTTAGCACGGGCGCGATTGCACAAACCGGCCCTGGCTGGTTTGTGCCGCCAGCCCCGGCGGCGCGGCCGCAAGCTGCAGCCGCGCCCGCACAGGCACGGCGGGTGGAGCGCCCAAGCGCTACCGATAGCGGCGGCCCGATGCCGCAGGATGATGGCGGAGCGGCCGATGGGGCCGACCAAAATGGCCCGCTGCCGAATTTGCCGCAGCCGCCGGTGCCAAGCGTTGCCGCACTGCCGGCGGCTAAACCGCCGCCGGTAGCGGTGATTGGGGTGCTTTCGGTGCCCGACGTGATGCGCAATTCGAACGCGATTACCATTGTGCAGCGGGTGATTGGCGCGCGGCGTGAAAAACTGCGGGTGGAAATGGAGCACACCCAAAGTGGCTGGCGCGCGCTGAACCAGGCTTTGCAGGAAGACGCGCCAAAACTAACCCCCGACCAGGGCCGTGCCCGCGAGCGCGCGCTGCGTGAGCGCATGGTTGGCGACCGGCGCCGGTTGCAGGCGGAAAACCGCATCATTGAGGGTGCCGGTCAGGTGGCGGTAGGCCAGGTTGAACGCACGCTGATTGCGATTATTCCCAAAGTTGCCGCAAGCCACGGCATGAACATGATTATGCAGCGGGCGCAACTGAACACCAACGATCCGCAGTTTGAAATTACCGAGGAAGTGGCAGCCCTGTTGAACAAGCTGCTGCCCACCGTGCAAATTCCGCCCGATGGGGTTGATCCTTCGAAATTGCCAAAAGACTGGGGATCGGCGCCGGCCGGCAAGTGACCGCAAGGCCTAGGGCAATCGGGTGAATGTAAGGCTCTTCTTTTTTTGAAAAAAAAGACGCAAAAAACTTTTGTTATGCCGGGTCTGGGGCAACGCTGCCACCGCGCTCGCCGAACCAGCGTCGAAAAAGTCTTTTTTGTTTCTTTTTTCGGACGTCAAAAAGAAAATTCTTGCGTTTTTGCATGAGTGAGTTGTGATGACCCAGCCTGGCCCGGACACTGGTGATACCTTAGGCGATGCCCGGTTTTTTGGCCGGTCGGGGCCGTATTCGCTCGCCGTGATTGCCCGCGAGCTGGGTATTGATATGGCCGATGAGGAGGGCCGCGCGTTCAGCGGCGTCGCCCCCTTGCACAGTGCCGGGCCGCAGGATGTCAGTTTTTTGCATAATGCACGCTATGGCGCAGCCTTGGAGGCAACACGCGCCGGGGCGGTGATTATTGCGGCCGAGATGCGTGACCGGGTGCCACCAACAGCGCAAGCGCTGGTGGTGGACGATCCGCATTTGGGCTGGGCGCGGGTGGCAACGCTGTTTTACCCGCCCCCGCCTGCCAAACCCGGGCGCCACCCCAGCGCGGTGATTGATGACACCGCCGAGGTGAGTGCCAGCGCCGAAATTGGGCCGCTGGCGGTGATTGGCGCCGGGGCCCAGATTGGCCCTGGCTGCCGGATTGGGCCGCACGCCACGATCGGCGCGGGGGTGGTGCTGGGTGAGGGCTGCCGGATTGGCGCTAATGCCAGTGTCAGCCACGCCATTTTGGGCAAGCGGGTGTATATTTATCCCGGCGCACGGATTGGCCAGGATGGGTTTGGCTTTGCTATTACCAAGGCAGGCTTTGTGACCGTGCCGCAGCTCGGCCGGGTGATTTTGCACGATGATGTGGAAATTGGCGCGAATTCCGCGGTGGACCGTGGAGCTGCCCAAGATACCGTGATCGGCACCGGCACGCGGCTGGATAATTTGGTGCAAATCGGCCATGGCGTGCGGATTGGCAGTTATTGCGCACTGGCCGCCCAGATCGGCATTTCGGGATCGACCGTGGTGGGTGATTTTGTGCAGATCGGCGGCCAGGCGGCGTTTGCCGGGCATTTGAGTATTGGATCGGGGGCGCGTATCGGCGCGCAATCGGGGGTGATTGGCAATGTGCCCCCAGGTGCCGATATACTGGGTAGCCCGGCGTTGCCCAAGCGGGTGGCGCTGCTGGGGTTTGCGCTGGTAAAACGCATGGCCGAGCAGGCGCGCGGTGGCAAAACGCGGAACACGACGACCCAAGATACGAAGACAACAGATAAGACCATTTCGGACAAGGATTTAAGGGCGTAACGCTGATGGATACCGTGGTGAACAACGAAGCCCCGATGATCGCCGCCCATAGCGGCACGGTGGACATTGCCGGCATTATGCGCGCGATACCGCATAGGTATCCGTTGTTGCTGCTGGATCGCATGGTGGATGTGGTGCCGGGGGAATCGGCAACCGGCATTAAAAACGTGACGATTAACGAGAATTTCTTTCAGGGGCATTTCCCCGGCCAGCCGGTGATGCCGGGCGTGCTGATTATTGAGGCCATGGCGCAGACCGCCGCCGTGCTGGTGGTGGAAACCATGGGGCCAGATGCCGCCGGCAAGGTTGTGTATTTTATGAGCATTGAGGGGGCCAAGTTTCGCAAACCCGTGGTGCCCGGCGACCAGTTGCGCATCCACATCAAAAAAGAACGCCGGCGTGGCAATGTGTGGAAGTTTGCAGCCCAAGCAAAGGTGGATGGGGTGACGGTGGCGGAGGCCACGTATGCGGCGATGATTATGGACCGCGCGCCCGGCGAAAGCGCGTAACGTTTGGCAACACCGGTTGAATTGGCGCGGGCCTGTGGCGCGGCTAGGATGGCCTATGGTGAAATTAATGCCCCCAGTCTGCAATGCCCCGAGTCTGCGCGGCCAAGCCACATGGATAATTATGCTGATGGTCCGATCATAATGCCGCCTGCCGCCATCCACCCCAGCGCCGTGATCGATCCTGCCGCGGTAATTGGCGCGGGGGTGACCATTGGGCCGTTCTGCACCATTGGGCCGGCCGTGGTGATTGGCGATGGTGCCACGTTGGTGAGCCACGTGGTGGTGGACGGCGATACACACATTGGCCCGGGCGTGGTGCTGCACCCGTTTGTAACCGTGGGGCTGCCGCCTCAGGATTTGAAATATAAGGGCGAACCCACCCGCACCGAGATCGGCGCGCGCACGCAAATTCGCGAACATGGATCGATCCATCGCGGCACGGTAACCGGAAGCGGCATTACCCGCATTGGCGCCGATTGCCTGCTGATGGCGGTGGTGCATGTGGCGCATGATTGCGACATCGGCGATGGCGTGATTATCGCCAATAACGTGGTGATGGGCGGGCACGTAACCATTGGCGCCAATGCGGTGATTGGCGGGGCGGCCGCCTTGCACCAGTTTGTGCGGATCGGCCGCGGCGCGATGATTGGCGGCGTTTCTGGCGTGGAAGGCGATGTTATCCCCTTTGGCACGGTGATGGGCAACCGCGCCAAGCTGATTGGGTTGAACATTATTGGGCTGCGCCGGCGTGGGGTGGACCGGGCAGGCTTACACCGGCTGCGCGCCGCGGTGCGGGCGTTGTTTGGCGCCGATAGCCACGGTGCGGTGTTCGCCGACCGGCTGGCGGTGCTGCGCGCGCAACCAGGTGAGGATGCGCTGGTGGCCGAAATGCTGGCGTTTATCGATGCCAAATCGCATCGCGGGTTGATCCGCAGTGCGCTGGGCGCGCGCGATGATGACGATGCGTAAGGCGGCGACTAGGTAGCGTGCCGGCAAAGCACCCTTTGGGCATATTGGCTGGCGGCGGGCCGTTGCCGGGGCGGGTGGCGGCGGCGGCTGTGGCTGCTGGCCGGCCGGTGTTTATTGTGGGGTTTGAAGATTTTGCCGAACCGGCGGTGATGGCCCCCTACCCCCATGCGACCGCGCGGCTGGGGGCTGCGGGTAAAATTTTATCCCTGCTGCGCCAACATAATTGCCGCGACTTGGTGCTGATTGGGCCGGTGAAACGGCCATCCTGGCTGGATTTGCGGCCCGATGCCGAAGGTGCGCGGTTGCTGGCGCGCATTGGGCGGGCAGCGTTTTCGGGTGATGATGGCTTGCTGGCGGCCGTTGTGCGGGTGTTGGGGGACGAAGGTTTTCACGTGATCGGGGCGCATGAGGTGGTCACCGAGGCGGTGGGGCCACTTGGGCAGCTGGGGCGTGTGGCGCCCAGTGCGGCGGCCATGGCCGATATTGCGCGCGGCATGACGGTTGCGCGTGCGCTGGGGGCAGTGGATGTTGGCCAGGCCTGCGTTGTGCAGCAAGGCGTGGTGCTGGCGCTGGAAGCCATAGAAGGCACCGATAAAATGCTGGCGCGCGCGGCCGGCTTGCGCCGTGATGGGGCGGCGGGCGTGCTGGTGAAGCGGGTAAAGCCAGGGCAGGACCGCCGTGCCGATTTGCCCACCATTGGCCCTGCGACCATTGCCAATGCCGCCGCCGCCGGGCTTGCCGGGGTGGCGTTTGAAGCCGGCGGCACGCTGATCACCGATCGGGAGGCGACCATAGCGGCCGCCGATGCGGCGGGGCTGTTTTTGATTGGGGTGGATGGCGATATGTAGGGCGGCACCCCTGCCCTGCCCCCCCTTGCTTTGGAGTTTGTCATTATGGCTAGTTCGTTTCTGCACACCATGCTGCGGGTGTTTGATCTTGATCGCAGCATTGCGTTTTACCGGGATTTGCTCGGCATGACCGAGCTGCGCCGCCGTGAAGTGGCGCCTGGGCGCTATACGCTGGTGTTTATGGGCTATGCCAGCAATGCGGATGGGCAGGCGGAGTTGGAGCTGACGCATAATTGGGATCAGGCCGCACCGTATGATTTGGGCACGGCGTTTGGCCATTTGGCGCTGGGCGTGCCCGATGTGGCGGTTGCCTGCAACGCGGTGCGCGCCGGTGGCGGCACGGTGACGCGTGAGGCAGGACCAGTGCAGTTTGGCACCACGGTGATTGCCTTTGTGCAAGACCCCGACGGCTATAAAATTGAATTGATCGAGCGCGCGTAAGGCGCGGCGGCCGTGGCAGAGGCTGCCGATCCGCTGACACTTGCCGGCGATGCGGCGCGGCGGCTGGCGTTTTCGCTGCTGCCGCGGGTGTTGAATGGCGCGATTGATGCGGCGCGGTTTTTTGCTGATGGCACGGTGCGGATTGGCGTGACCGGACTTTCGCGGGCAGGTAAAACCGCGTTTTTAACGTCGGTTGCGGCTAATCTTTTGGCGCGCCAAAATCCGCGGTTTACCCTGGCACCGATGGGGGCGGGGGATGTTGCGCGGTTTGATCACCCGGCGCATTTGGCGGCGCTGGCGGCTGATCCACCGGCCTGGCCGGCGCGCACCGATACGGTGTCTGTGCTGGCGTTAAACGTGTTGCAGGATCGCGGGGCGGTGTTGCCGGCGCGCAAATTGCGCTTGGAGTTTTTGGATTATCCCGGCGAATGGCTGCTGGATTTGCCTTTGCTTACCCAAAGTTTTGCGCAATGGTCGGCGCAGATGCTGCAACGATTGGAAGCGCCGGCGCTGGCACCGTTCGCGCGGGATTTTTTGGCGTTCGCCAAAGGGTTGCCGCACAATGCCGGGGCTGATGAAAAATTGGCCGAGGCCGGTTTTGGTTTGTATCGCACCTGTTTGCAGGGCTGCCGTGAGGCCGGGTTTTCGTATTTGCAGCCGGGGCGGCATTTAATGCCGGCACCGGGGGCGCAACCACCGTGGGTTGCCTTTTTTCCGCATACTGGCACGGGCGGGTTACAGAATTTACTGGCCGATCGGTATGGCGCGTATAGAGATGCGGTGCGCCGCGATTTGGCATCACCCATGTTTGCCGATGTTGATCGGTTAATTGTGCTGGCTGATGTGTTGTCGGCGCTGCATGGTGGCAAAGCGGCATTTGATGATGCGCATGCAGCGCTGACTGCTGCGGCAAGCTCGCTGCGCTTTCAGTTTGATTGGTGGGGGGCGATAGCGGCGATCAGCCAATTGCGCCGGCCGCCGCGGGTGATATCGCGCATCGCGTTTGCCGCCACCAAAGCGGATCATGTGGGCGAACGCCAGCGCGGCAATTTGAAAAACCTGATGGCGGCGATGGCGCCGATGCCAGCGGGCGATATCAATGCGGCCTATTTCGCCATCGCATCGGTGCGTTGTACGGAAGATTTTGTGCGCAGTTTGCAGGGGCGGCCGGTATCGGCAGTGCGCGGCATGATTGCCGGGCAGCCATTGATGCAGTCGTCGTTTCCTGGCGAAGTGCCGGATTTACCGCCCGATGGTGGGTTTTGGCAGCATCCGTTTTTATCCTTGCCGGATTTTTTGCCGATGCGGTTACCGGAGGGCGGGCGGTTGGGGGTGCCGAATATCGATATCGATAAACTATTGAGCTTTGTGCTGGCGGATATAGTGTGAGCGATGATCGCATAACCCCGTGGCTAGAGGCCGACGCGCTGCCGGCGGTGCGATTGCAGGCGGTGATGGTGCCGCCTGATGCGCCTCCTAAACGGCGCATGCACGTGGCAACCCTGATTGGTGGCGGTTTGTGTGTGCTGGTGGTGGGGCTTGGCAGTATTTCGATTGCCGATTTTGTCGTCGATCAGTTTGCCCGCTCGGCGGCATTGGGCGGGGTAACGGCGGCCATTGCACTTGCCGGTGGTGGCATGGTGGCGCTGGGGACGTTGCGCGAAGTGTTGGGGTTGACCTCGTTGCGGTCTGTTGAGACTTTGCGCGCGGGGTTGCTGAATGCCGATCCGGTGGTGCGTGATAAAGCGGCACAACGCTGGATACGGATGTTGCCGGAAGCACCGAGCCTGCTGGAAACCACGCGAGGGTTGAACGACCCCGATGCGGTGATTGCAGTGTTGCGAGCGGGGCCGGTGGCCGATCGGGCGGCGCGGGCCGATGGGTTGGCGCGGGGTGCGGCTATGCAGGCGGTGGCGGGGGTGGCGGCCATGCCATCACCGGGGCTGGCCGCCGTATTTATCGCCTGGCGCGGGTTGCGGCTGATCCGCCAAATTGCCGATGTGTATGGGGTGCGGCCTGGGTTTTTGGCGAGTATGGGGCTGGTACGGCGCACCGCCATTGCTGCCGGCAGTGTGGCCGGGGCTGAAATTGCCACCAACGCGGCGGCGCACGCGTTGCTGTCGAATGCGATGTTGCAGCATGTGGCGGGCGACATGGCGGGGGCGGGGTTGGCGGCGCGGCGTATGCTGGTGCTGGGCCGGGCTGCCGCCGATGCGTGCAGCCCGCTGCCGCGCGAGGGCTAGGTTTGCTTGCCGGCAGGCCGGCGGAGCAGCGTGAACAGGTAAAACGCAAACACCAATGGCGTGATCACACCTGGCGGTAGCAGGAACGCCGGGTTGATCAGCGTGGTGAGCCACAGCAACGCGGCTGCCAGCGCCTCGTGTTTGGCGAAGGGCCTGGTGAGGCCGTTGAGCAGGGTAAGCATGGCGGCGATGCCGACAAACACCGCATCGTACGGGGCGACGTGGGGGGCGGCCAAAATAGCTGCGACCAAAAACACCGATAGGCGCACAGTGTTTGGGTAAGGATTGCGAAACGCGTGCCATACGGAGGTTGCGGCCAATCCACCGGCGGCCCATTGGGCGGCGGTGGCTATGCCGTGGGTGGCGCCCAAAACCCGGGCATCGGCATAGACACTTTGGCCGTACATGCGGCCGGCTTCGATCCAGGTATGAAAAGCCGCATCACCGCTGAGCATGAGGGTGAGCCAGGCCTGCCAAAGTGCCAATCCGCCGATCGGCAGGCTGAGCAGGCCGAGCAAAACGCCGCTAGTGGCAACACCGAAAATGGCGCGCCAGTGGCGGCCGGCGAGCAAGGCCACTGGCACCATAAGGGCCAGTTGCGGTTTGAGGCCGAGCACGCCGAGCAGCAGGCCGGCCACAAACGGGCGGCTGGGCAGTAGAAAAAACCCTGCCAGAATAAGGGTTGCATTCAAAAAACTATTTTGGCCGGCGCCGATGGCATAGGCGGTGGCCGGGCATACAATGACACCGCCGATGAGTAGTGCGCGGGATTGCGCATCGCGCGCCCACAAAGTGAGGGTGGCAATCATCGCGGCGAGTGTGCCGCCGGTAAACACCAGGTAGGCGGCACCGTAGCTGAGCAGGCCGAGGGGCATGGCGATGAGCAACATCGGTGGTGGATACACCCACGGATGAAACACAATGTTGGCGCGCAGCCAATCGGCGTGGGTGCGGTTGAGTTCCGCGGTAAAGCGGGCGCCATCGAGCAGCAAGGCGATATCCCCACGTGCCATGACGTGGGCTGCCGTGTGAAACACCATCAAATCCTGGCCGGGGGTTGGCCAGAACAGGATTGCGAAAAAATACCAGCCGGTGGCGCCAAAGATGGCCAGGGCCAGCATGATCATGCGCAACTGATCGCGCGCGCTGACGGCCGGGCCAGGCATTAGATTTTTAGGCGCATAAAAATGCGTTCAGGGATGTGTTGAATGATCAGCATGATGTAACGCCAGAACCACGGCACGTAGATGATCGGGCGGCGGCGTTTGGCGGCGTGCAGCATGGCGCTGGCGGCATCTTCTGGGCTTGCCACAAGAAACAACCCCGGCAAACCCCAAGTCATGGCGGTATCAACAAAGCCCGGTTTCACCGTGAGCACGTGCACGCCGGCGCGCCCTAGGCGATTGCGTAAACCCGCAAGGTAGGTGTGAAACCCTGCTTTGGCCGCGCCATACACGTAGTTTGGCAAACGGCCGCGATCACCGGCGACCGACCCGACGCCGATGATGCAACCGGCGCGGCGTTTTTCCAAAATGGGCGCCAGCATATGCAAGGTGACGGCGGCGCTGGTGAAGGTGGCATTGATGCAGGCCAGGGCCAGATTGGGATCGGCGTCTATCGCGCTTTGCGGCGGCATCAGGCCGAACAGAACGGCGACGTTAATGATGCCGGGGGTTGCTTCGGCCAAGGTTACCAAGGCGGCGCGATCATTGGGATTATCGGCATCGAAGGACAGAGGCGTTGCGGTGACATCGGTGCAGGCGGTGATGTCGGCTATGTTGCGGGCGAGATCATCGCCATCGCGCCCGGCGAGCACCACATCGCAGCCACTGCTTGCCACTTGGCGCGCCATGGCACGGGCAATGGCGGAGGAGGCGCCGAGGATAAACCAGGTTTCGCGCACGCTCATCGGCTGATCCTGAGGCGGCGGGACATGTCGGATGCCATACGGCCGGCGGGGTCGATATCGGCTAGCACATCGCGCAAGGCCGGCAGATCGGGATACATGCCCTGAAATTCTTCCGCCGTGAGCAGGGAATCTTTGGCGAGATAAACCCTGCCGCCGTGTGTGCGGGTGCAGGCGACCAGGCGGTGGTGCAAATCGGCGATGCCGGCAAAATGGGGGAAATCGAGCGCCAGCGTGTAGCCAGGTTCGGGGAACGACAGGTACCCGCCACTGCCGGCGCCCAGGCGTTTGAGCACGGCGAGGAACGAGGCCTGGCCCGATCCGGTGACAATTTCCATCAGCGCGCGCAGGGATGTTTCACCGTTGGCAAACGGCACCACGCATTGAAACTGGTGAAAGCCGCGCTTGCCATAAATGCGGTTCCAGCCGGTGATGGCATCGAGCGGGTAGAGAAAGCGGCCGAGATGCACCGCTTGTTCGCGCGGCGTGTCCGGCACACGGCGAAAATAGAGTTCGTTAAACGCTTTGATGGATATGGGGTTTAACGCAAGCCCAGGAAAATCGATCGGCACGGTTGGCCCGCGTTTGGGCGCGCGCGCGGCAGAGCTTGCGATGGGTTCGGCGGTTTCGACACTGCCGCGGCCCAACGCTGCACCGCGGGCGGTGGCATCGATCCAGCCGACCGAATAGGTGGCGGTTTGGGCATCGGCCAGGCGCGCCAGAAACGCGTTGAGATCGGGCACGCGGGTGGTGCGCACGCGCACATCGCTGCCCTGCACACGCACCATGCGAAACGCGATGCGGGTTAAAATGCCGGTGAGGCCGATGCCGCCGATTGTTGCGGCAAACAGGGCAGGATCGCTTTGCGGCGTGATGGTACGCTGCACGCCGCTGGGCAGCAGCAGATCCAGTTCTGTCACATGGGTGCCAAAGCTGCCGGCATGTTCGTGGTTTTTGCCGTGCACATCGTTGGCAACAGCGCCGCCGATGGTGGCAAAGCCAGTGCCGGGGCTGACCGGGGCGGCAAACCCGCGCGGCAAGAAATCTTGCAGCAGGCGGCGCAAAGTCACCCCCGGTTCGACCTGAATAATGCCGCTATCACGATCAAAACCCAGCACGCGATCAAGCCGCGCGGTGATTAACGTGCGGCCGGCGCTGTTTAGCCCGCAATCGCCGTAGGATCGGCCGGCGCCAAAGGCGATGAGCGATTGGCCATCGTGCCGATCCCGCGCCGCGGCCAGGGCTTCGTGCATGCGTTCGGGGCGGGCGGCGAGCGATTGCGCGCGGGCATTGCGGCCCCAGCCTTGCAGGGGGATTTTGGCCCATACGGTCATGATGCAAGGCCTTTTGCGCTAACACGAATAGCCACTGGCAGGGCGATGGCGCCCAGGGCCACGGCAAACCACAGGGTGGTGACGCGCACAATGGCGGTGGCAACTATGGCCTGGCCGGTTGGCACGCCGGAGACATGTAAAAGCCCGATCATGGTGGCTTCCGTGCTGCCCAAGCCGCCCGGCAAAAACGACAGGGCGCCGACGATCATGCCAAAGGCAAAGATAAAAATGGCGGTCATCAGCGGCAGGGTTACGTTTAATGTTTGCAACAACAGATGCAAACTAACGCCTTCAGCAAACCAGCCGCATACGCCCAAAGCCAAGGAAAGTGCCAGCACCCGGGGATGGGCGAAATTGCGCAACGGCCGGATCATGTGGCGCAGAGTTACAAAAAATCGCGGTGCGCGGCCGGTGATGCGGTAGGCCAATCCCACGCCCCAAACCAGCAAACTTGGATAAAAGCTGACCAGCGTTACCCCAGCAACCACGGCAAAGGCGCTGATCGACACACTAAGATAAGCCGACAGCCAGCCCACCGAAAGGGCGGCGACCAAAGCCATGGATTGCGCGTCCGATAGCCGATCGGCGAACAGCAAGGCGGTGGTATCGCGGTAGCGCAGACCGTGGCCGCGATTGAGCAACCACAGGCGCACCGCTTCACCCAATTTACCGGGTGTTGTGGTCATGGCGAAACCGGCGACATAGTATAGCGCATTGCGTAACGGCGGCACGTGCAGGCCGAGCGTTTGGGTAAACAGGGTCCAGCGCAGCATGCGTAGCAGGTAGTTGGTGGCGGATAACGCCAGCATGGCTGGTATAATTGCCGGGTTGACCGATTTTAGCGCGGCGATTGCCGCCGGGCCGGACGCTGCAAACGCCAAACCTGCAAAAACCAGCACAAAAAAGATCGCACCCAGGGCTACACTTGCTTCAAGCCGGCGGACCCGGCTTTTGGTAAAATTGGGGGCCGCGGTGATCGCCGGGGTTATCATAGCAAACCCGCGATGATGACACAGATTGAGGCCGCGCCAACCAGCAAACTGCCGCGATCACGCAGGGCGAACACCACGGGATCATCGTTCATTTCGCCGCGATGGGCCAGCATCAGCACGCGGCTGATCCAGAATAGCAGGATGGGGCACAGCGCCCACAGCGCCAGCGGATGGCGGTACAGCGCCACCACTTCGGTGCTGTTCATGTAAAGGGCTAATACCAGCACTGCCATGTAACCACTGGCGGCGGCCATGGCGCGCAGCATGGCGAGGTCTTCTGCCAAATAGCCGCGGCCGCTGATGTGTTCGGTTTTGCCGGCGCGGGCGTAGTGGGTGAGTTCGGTCTGGCGTTTAACAATCGCCAGGCAGTAAAACAGGAATAACGAAAACACCAGCAGCCAGGGCGAGACCACGCCGCCAATGGCGGCAGCACCTGCGAAAATGCGCAACGTATAAAGCCCCGCCAGGGTTATGACATCCCATACCATTAAACGTTTGAGGCGCAGCGAATAAGCAAGCGTTGCCACGTAATACACCAGCAGGATAGCGCAAAACCGCAATGGCAGGGCCAAGCTTAGCGTAAGCCCGCCGCCAAATGTGGCGGCGATCATGGCCGGGGCCGCGGAAAGTTTTAGCGCACCACTGGCGAACGGACGGTTTTTTTTGGTGGCGTGCAGGCGGTCGTGCGGCAGATCGAGTAGATCGTTCAGCACGTAAACGCTTGAGGCCAGCAAGCTAAAGGCGAAAAACGCCAACGTGCAGGCCAGCAAGGTGGCACGATCGGTATGGTGGCCGGCCAGGGCGGGCACAAAGATAAGGAAATTTTTGGCCCATTGGTGCGGGCGCAAGGCACGCGCGATCAAACGCGCGCGGACAGACGCCGCCGGACGCTGGCCGAGCACAACGATATCGGGTTTTTGCGCACGCGCGCGGGCCAGCAAGGTGGCAGACGGCGCCACCAAAATGGCTTGCTGGGCTGCGTGCCACACCGGCAGATCGGCGGTGGAGTCGCCAATGTAATCATAACCGCCTACGCCAAAGCGGGCGATCAGGGCTGCGGTTTTATGGTTACGGGTAAGGTTGGTGTGGCCGTCTGATCCCCAAGCTTCGCTGAAAAAATCAAAATGGCCGGCAACGCTATCGGCAATGGATTGATCCGCACCTGTTACCAGCAGCACAGGGCGGCCATCGGCGCGAGCTTGATGCGCCAAGGCCAGCACATCGTCGTTGTAAATCAAACTGCCCGGATCGATGCCCTGGTGGCGGGCGAGCCAGGCTTTGAAACCGGCGCGGCCGCGCGGGATGGCCAGGATCAGGGCAAACACCAGCCAGGGCCGCGATGCCAGCAGGCATAACAGCGTTTCCCACATGGTGTCGGTGCGCGACAGCGTGCCATCAAGATCGATTGCGAGCGGCACGGTTGATATCACGCGGGGTGTGCCGCATCGTGATTAGGGGCGGCCGATAAAGGTTTAGGCGATGCGGTCCATTTAACCGTGCCGACACTGTGGCAATGGGCGCAGGCGGCACGCCAGGATTCTGCGATGGTGCTGCATTGGGTACATTGCCAGACCGGATCGGGGTCGGCAGCCGCCGCATGGCCCAGCGCTTCGTGGTGAGCGGCGGCGTTGTTGGTGGCTTCAGCAATATCGGCAAACAGCACAAACATCCGGCGTTCGGCGATGCCGGCGGCGCGGGCGGCTTGGGCCAGGCGTTGGGCTTCACCGGTGAGGCCGGCAGCGAGCGACAGGCGGGCGAGGAGCAAAAGACTTTCGCCGTGGCGCTTAGCTTCGCGCACCAGTTCGGTTGCCGCCTTTAGGCGGGGTAGCGGTTCGATTGGCGCGGTTTGCAGGGATAGATCGGCGATGTCGGGGTGCGGCGCTGCGCCCCAGGCGCGGCGCAGAACATCCTGTGCGGCTTTTTCGCGGCCCTGGGCACGCAGTAATTTGGCATACACCAAGCCGGCAGCAGGCAAGTGTGGCGCCCGTTTAAACGCATCGCGGGCCAGTTTACGGGCGGATTCCGGGTGAGTTTCTTCGGCGGCGGCGGCGGTTGCGAACACCGCGCGGGCGTGGTCATCGCGGGCCAGGGCCAGCGCATCGGCCCAGGCCCCAGTGCGCACGGCGAAATCAGTGCGTTCGGCGCGCAGCCAACCGGCGTTGGGATAGGCATCGTGGGCGGCACGGCCCAACTCGGCGGCACGGGCAAAATCGCCACGGCTGGCGGCGATGCGCAGCAGGCCACGCAGGCCCAAAAAGGCGCTATCGCGGCGCTTGGACAGGGCTTCGAACGCGTGTTCCTCATCAGCGCTGCGCCCGGCGATGCCGCTGGCGTAAGCGGTGAGCAACAGGGTTTGCGGCGTGGCACCCAATAATTTTTGGGCCCGCGTCGCGGCTTTGGTGGCGGCGGTGGCATCTTGGGCTGCCAGCGCCACCAGGGTTGCGGTTACCGCATCATCGCCGCGGCGGCGGCGCGATCTGTCGCCACCACTACGGAAGGCGCCGGGCAGGCCAAACACGGTGGCGATGATACGGATGGCGGCATAGATAAACGCAATCAACAGCGCTTGGGCCAGCACCACCACCGGTAGTGGTGCGTCGATGGTGAGATCGCCCAAGTGCAGGGTGAGGCCGCCGGCCAGATGGCCGATCCACCAGGCACCGCTAACCACCACCACGGATGCCAGCAATATGACCAAAATGCTGCGCATCAGATTTGCGCCATCAGGGTGGAAAGGGCTGCGCGGGCGGCAAGCACGCCACGCAGCTGATCGGCCCAGGGTTTGGCAGCAAGGGCTGCCGGGCCTTGCAAGGCATCGACGGCGGCAAGGGCTGCCGGCAGATCATCGCGGCTGATCGCATCTTGCGCGCGGGCCAAAATGCCGGCGGCGGGGTCGCCGACCAGCACGGTATCGCCTTTGCGCACGGTGATGGCCTGTTGCAGGCGGGCGACGGCGCGATCGTAGATGCTTTCGTGTGCCAGTTCGGGGCGGCTGGCGCTGCGGGCGGCGAGGGCCACGGCGGCAAAACCTGCGCGCAAGGCGGCATCGGTGGGCGGGGCGGTATCGGCATACGGCGCCAAGGCCGGCGAGGCGCCGGCGATGGGGCCAAGTTTTTGGCCCGTGGCCAGCGCCACGGCGGCCATTTGCAGGCGGGCAAGTTTGACCGCACGGGCGGCGGCATCATCGGCGGTGCCGGTGCCGTGTTCGAGTTTGTCCAGCCGCGCGGTTAGGGCGGTGACCAGGGCTGCTTGCGCGTTTGCGGCCTGAGATTGGTCCTGTTTGGCCGCGGCGAGGGCGGCATTGAGGCGATCGGACAAGACGGTCAGGGCTTCAACCGACGCAGCCGGGGCCGAGGATGGCGTGCTGCCCCCAGGTGCTGGGCCAGGTGTTGCGTCTGGCCGATGGTCCAGCGTGTCGATGCGGGCGGCGAGGGCGGTTATCTGGTCGGCCAGTTTTGCCTGAGCGTCACTATCTATGCCGCCGGGGGCGCCGGGATTAACGGCAGGTTTGGCGGTCGCCTCGATCACCGCCAGGCGGGCCGATAAGGCATCGAGATTGAACCGCAGCGTGCCTGTGGCGCGCGCTTGGGCGCGGGAATCGGCCTGCAAAGCGGCGATTGAAGCCGGTTCGGGCGGGTTGGTGGCAAAGAAGAATACTGCCGCCCCTAAGCCCGCCGAGACGAGTAACGACAGCGCCAGCGCCGTGCCGCCGCCCAAACCGGTGCCTGCCGGTGGCGGGGTCATCGGTGGCAAGGCAGGCTCCGGCGGCGGCGGCGGGGCCGGTTGATCGCCATAGAGGATTGCCGCTGTGCTGGCGGGGATGGGTAGGTTTGCGGGCTGATCGCTCATAATAGGGCCAACACTTCGTTGAGGGTCGGGTGACGGGCGGCACGGAGTCCACCCCACGGCAAAGGCTTTAGCGCGTCGGCGGCGCGGTTTCCAATCGCCAGCGCCGTGATTGCGGCAAGTTTGGCATGTAATTCGTGCGGGCAGAGCCGCACAAAATTTTCGGCCGTGGCGGTGGACAGGAAAATGGCGGCGCGCAACTGGCCTGTGGCGATGGCGGCGGCGGCGTTGGCAGGGAATGTGGTGGGGCTGGTTGCGGCATAGGCGATGCGCCGGTGCACGGTAAAACCGGCTTGGCGGAGGGTTGCGGTTAGCGCTTGCCCCTCGCCGGCGCCACAGGCCAGCAGCACGGGGCCGGCGTTAGGTCTGAGGCTGCGCGTGGCCAAGGCTGCCAGGGCGTGCGCGTCGCCATCGGCACTGTGCACCTGGGCAAAACCCGCGGCGCAAGCGGCATCTGCCGTGGCGTCGCCCACCGCAAATAGGGGCGTGGCGGACGGTAGAAGGGCTGGGATCGCGTTGGCGCTGGTAAGCAGGATCGCTTGAATGCGGGCGGGCTGGGGTATGAGCCGACGTGCGGTGATGATCAGCATGGGCGCCAGCACCGGGAAAAAACCTAATGCGGTGAGACGCGGCCCCAAATCCTGGCCGGCGGCCAGTGGCCGGGTGAGCAGCACGCCGGTTTTTGGGGGATGATCAGGCAAAGATATCGGCGGGGCTATCTTGGCGCAGCTCCGCCCCTAGGTCGGCGCCGATGCGGGCGGCATCATTGGGCTGGCCGCGCACGCTGCGCTTGATCAGGAATGTGCCATCGGCGCGGGCGACCAGGCCGGTGAGATGCAGGCTGCCATCGGGCAGCAGGCGGGCGTACCCGCCGATCGGGGTGCGGCAGGAGCCATCGAGCACAGCCAGCATGGCGCGCTCGGCGGTGGCAACCGCGCGGGCTTCGTTATCTTCGATGCCGGCGAGCAGATCGAGCAATTCGCTATCGGCTTCGCGCACGGTGACGCCGACAATGCCTTGGCCGGCCGAGGGCACCATCATATCGGGGTCGAGCACCAGGGAGGCATGATGATCGAGGCCGAGGCGGCGCAGGCCGGCCAGGGCCAGCAGGCTGGCACCGTAATCACCGCGTTCGGTGCGGGTGAGGCGGGTTTGCACATTGCCGCGTAAGAGTGCCATGCGCAGATCTGGGCGGCTGTGCAGCAACTGGGCCTGGCGGCGCACCGAGGATGTGCCGATGACGGCGCCCTGGGGCAGGCAGGCGTAGGGATCGGCGGGATCGGCTTTACGGCAATCAGGGCCGAAAATCAGCGCATCGCGGGCATCTTCGCGGCGCAGGGCGCACGCCAACACAATACCATCGGGCAGGGTTGTTTCGAGGTCTTTGAGGCTATGGACGGCGAAATCTATGCGGCCATCGGCCAAGGCTTCGTGGATTTCTTTGGCAAACAAACCTTTGCCGCCGATATCGGCGAGCGGGCGGTCGAGCACCGCGTCACCCGTGGTGCGAATGCGGTGTTCTTCAAAAATCGGCTGGCCGGTCGGGGTGGACATCGCCAGCACCGGGCAAAAACGGCTGATTTCGGCCAGAAACATCTGGGTTTGCACGAGCGCCAGGGGGGAGCCGCGGGTGCCGACGCGTAATGGTAATCCACGGCCACCGTGGAGTTTGACGTGAGGGTGGGTTGGGGGGTGCCCAGTGAGGGGGTGCCCAGTGGGGGGGTGGGCGATGGTCATGCGAGTGGCCTACAAGCGGCACGATGGTTCAACGCAGCACGGTAATGGCACACCAACACGTATTATCCCTAAATGGCGCGGTCGCAGGCACGCGGTGTGGCCAGCATGGGAGAGGTGTGTCCCGGAGGGCGCGGGCGGCGTCAAGGGTGGCGGGCGCATGAGCGGTGTGTTGGGGGCTGTTTTATCGCCGGTTTTGGCGCCGGTTCTGGCCCCAGTTCTGGCCCCGGTTCTGGCCCCGGTTCTGGCCCCGGTTCTGGCCCCGGTTCTGGCCATCGAATCCTCGTGCGATGAGACGGCTGTGGCGGTGCTGGCGGGGGACGGGGTTGTGCTGGCGGAGGCTGTGCTGAGCCAGCAGGAGCACAGCAAATTTGGCGGTGTGGTGCCGGAAATCGCCGCCCGGGCGCATTTGGCGCATTTGCCGGGGTTGACCCGTGAGGTGCTGGCCCGCGCCGGGCTGGTGGCGGGCGATTTGGGCGCAGTTGCGGCAACCGTGGGGCCGGGGCTGATCGGCGGGCTGATTGTCGGCAGTGGATTTGCCAAAGGTTTATCGGTGGCGTTGGGGGTGCCGTTTGTGGCGGTAAACCATTTGGAGGCCCATGCGCTGACCGCACGGCTGCCGGCATTGAGCGGGGCGGATGTGCAGTTTCCTTACCTGGTGCTGCTGCTATCTGGCGGGCATTGCCAATGCGTGGCGGTGGACGGGCTGGGCCAATACCGGCGCCTGGGTGGCACCATTGATGATGCGGTGGGTGAGGCGTTTGATAAAGTGGCCAAAATGCTGGGCTTAGGCTGGCCCGGCGGGCCGGCGTTGGAGCAACTGGCGGCGGCCGGTGATGCGCGCGCCATCGCCCTGCCCCGGCCATTATATGGCCGCGCTGGGTGCGATTTTAGTTTCTCCGGGTTGAAAACGGCAGTGGCCCAAGTGGTGGCGCGCGAGAGCACGGGCGGCTTGCGGCCAGACGTTGCGGCCAACATTGCGGCAGCGTTTCAGGCCTCGGTGTGTGCGGTGCTGGCGGATCGGGCTGGGCATGCGTTGCGGATGATGCCTAGCGCGACGCGGCTGGTGGTGGCCGGTGGGGTTGCCGCCAACGCAGGCGTGCGGGCCGCCCTGGACCGGGTTGCGCGCGCACACAATTTGCCGATGAGCGCGCCGCCGCCGCGGTTGTGTGGCGATAACGCGGTGATGGTGGGGTGGGCAGCGATCGAGCGGTTGCGGGCCGGGCGTTACGACAGTTTGGCGGCAAGCCCACGGCCGCGTTTTCCGCTGGATCAAGGGCTATGAATTATCGCCATGCCTACCACGCGGGAAATTTTGCCGATGGCATGAAGCACGTGCTGCTGGTGTGGGCGTTGCGGGCGCTGGCCGCTAAAGACAAGCCGTTTATGGTGCTGGATACGCATGCCGGCCTGGGGCATTATGATCTGAACAGTGATGAAAGTTTGCGCACGGGGGAAGCCACCAGCGGGATTTTTCGGTTGCTGGCGGAGCACCCGGCCGCCCTTGCTGATTATCTGGGGGTGATTGAAACTTTGGGCCTGTACCCAGGGTCGCCGGCGATTGCGCAGGCGTTGATGCGGCCGGGCGATAGGCTGGTTGCGTGCGAATTGCACCGCGAAGATTATGTGAAGTTGCGGCGGTTTTTTCGCAGTAATCCCGAAGTTTCTACCCATTTGCGCGATGGTTACGAAGCGATCGGTGCGTTTTTGCCGCCGCCCGAACGGCGCGGGTTGATTTTGATTGATCCGCCTTACGAGGCGGAAGATGAGTTTGCTAAGGTGACTGCGGCGATAATGGCCGCCCACAAGCGCTTTGCCGCCGGGGTTATTTTGGCATGGTACCCCATTAAACATCGCACCCCGGTGCGCGCTTTTCATCATGCGTTGCGCGAAAGTGGGGTGCGCGATGTGCAAGCGGCTGAACTGTATTTGCGCGAGCCGGTGGATGCCGCGCGGTTAAATGGCTGCGGCGTGGTGATGGTGAATGCGCCGTGGACCGCGCCGGCTGATGTGCCGCCACTGTTGGCCGGTTTGCTGGCGGGGTTGGGGGCGACCGAAAGTGGTGCGGGCAGCGCGTTGATACGGCTGACTGATGAATAGGCTTTGCCTTGTTGGGGCTGGCGCCTGGGGTATGGCGCTGGCGTTGCAGGCGGCGCGCGCCGGCTGTGCGGCGACGCTGGTGGCCCGTCACCCGCATTGGCCGGGCGGGGAAAATCCGCGCTTGCCGGGGTTTGTGTTGCCCGCTGACGTGACACTGATTGGCATGGACAGCGTGCGGGCCGCGTGCGACGCCGCCGATGCGGTATTGCTGGTGGTGCCGACGCAGACTTTGCGCGCAACGCTTGCAATGCTGGGGCACCCGCGCGCGCTACTGGTGTGCTGCAAGGGGATTGAGATTGGCACGGGCAAATTACCGATTGAGATGGCTTCGGATATTTTGCCCGGCGTGCCGGCGGCGGTGCTGACCGGGCCTAATTTTGCCCGCGACATTGCAATCGGGTTACCGGCGGCAGCGGTGATTGCCGGCGGCACTGAAGGGTTGCGAGCGGGGTTGATTGACGCGCTGGCGAGCACAGCGTTTCGTTTGTACGGCAATGATGATGCGATCGGCGCCTCGATTGGCGGGGCGGCCAAAAACGTGGTGGCGATTGCGGCAGGTGTGGTCAGCGGTGCGGGGTTGGGGGAAAATGCGCGGGCGGCGTTGATCACCCGCGGCTTGGCCGAAATTGCCCGCCTGGCGGTGGCGTTGGGCGGGCGTGCTGATACGGTTTCCGGGCTTTCGGGGTTGGGGGATTTGGTGCTGACCTGCACCGGCACAGCCAGCCGTAATTTTGCGCTGGGGTTTGCGCTCGGCCAGGGCACGCCGCTTGCAAACTTGCTGCAACTAGGCGGGCCAGCGGTGGAAGGGGTGAGCACCGCCCCTGCCCTGCTGGCGCGGGCGGCGGGGCTAGACATGCCGATTTGCCAGGCGGTGGCCGATTTGCTGGCGGGTGCATTGACAGTGCCCGAGGCGATTGCGGCGCTGCTGACACGGCCACGGCGCGATGAGTAGGGATGCCCATGAACCCCGATATGACAGGGCAATGGGGTGAGTGCCAAAAAAAGAATTTTCTTTTTTCTGAAGAAAAAAGGTAACTGCCCAGGTAGGATTGAAGCTACACAACCCATTGAAAACATTTATGGCGACTTCGGGTTTAGGTCTGGTTTCGATACGCAAACTGCCGAAAAAGGGACAGTTTGCGTCGGTAACGTAATGGCCTGCGCGCCGAGAGTTGAGTCTTTTGAGGCAGTTAGCGTTCTCACCCCTACCTGGGCAGTTACGAAAAAAGAAACAAAAAAGACTTTTTTAATGCTGGTTCGGAGAACGCGGTGGCAGCGTTACCCCTGTCCCCGCATGGCAAAAGTCTTTTTGCTTCTTTCTCTTCAGAAAAAGAAGAGTCTTACTTTCACCCGATTGCCCCGCGTTATCATACCATCTGAGTTGACTAAAGGAACGCCATGCTACGCGGTGCACTAACAGTTGGGGCGTGGACGGCGGCAAGCCGGGTGATGGGGTTTGTGCGCGATGTGCTGATTGCGGCGATGATCGGCGCCGGGCCGGTGGCGGATGCGTTTTTTATTGCCAATAGGCTGCCCAATTTGTTTCGCCGGCTGTTTGGCGAAGGCGCGTTTAATTCGGCGTTTGTGCCGGTGTTTTCTGATTTGCTGACCCGCGAGGGTGAAGATGTGGCGCGCGGTTTTGCCGAGCAGGCCGCCGCTGTGCTGGCGTTTTGGTTGCTGATCCTGACTGTGCTGGGCGAGATTTTTATGCCCCAGGTGCTGATGGTGATTGCGCACGGTTTTGCCAAGGATCCGGCAAAATTTGCGCTGACGGTAACGTTGTCGCGCATCGCTTTTCCGTATTTGTTTTTGATATGCCTGGCAGCTTTGTTATCCGGGGTGCTGAACGCGCTGGACCGCTTTATTGCGGCCGCCGCCGCCCCCCTGCTGTATAATGCGTTTTCGATCGGCGCCATGTTGTTACTGACCCGGTTTGTGCCAACCACCGGGCACGCGCTGGCCTTTGGCGTATCCGTTTCTGGCGTCGCCCAACTGGCGTTGCTGTACTGGGCGGCGGCGCGGGCGGGGATGCGGCTGCATTTGCCGCGGCCGCAAATGACCCCGCAGATGCGGTTATTGATGCGCCGGATGGCACCGGGGTTGGTCGGGGCTGGGATCACGCAGCTGAATTTAACCATGGACGTGTTTATTGGATCGCTGCTGCCGACCGGATCGATCTCGTATTTGTATTATGCTGACCGGGTTAATCAATTGCCGCTGGGGGTGCTGGGCACGGCGGTGAGCACCGCGCTGCTGCCGTTGCTATCGCGCCAGGTGAGTGGCGGGGATTTAAGGGCGGCGGAGACCACGCAAAACCGGGCGATTGAAATGGGGCTGGTGCTAACCCTGCCGGCGGCCGCGGCCTTGGCGATTATCGCTGACCCGATCATGCAGGTTTTGTTTGCCCGTGGCGCGTTCACCCATGCCCAGGCAGCGCTTTCGGCGCAATCGCTGGCGGCTTACGCGTTTGGGCTGCCGGCGTTTGTGCTGGTAAAAGTGCTGGCACCGGGGTTTTTCTCACGCGGGGATACATCCACCCCGGTGAAACTGGGCATGGTGGTGCTGGGTTTAAATTTTTCGCTGAACTTGGCGCTAATGCACCCGCTGCAGCATGTTGGGCCAGCGCTGGCGACCACGATCGCATCGTGGTTAAATGTTGGGTTGTTGTCGGTTTTTTTGCTACGGCGCGGGTTTTTGGTGCCGGATAGGAAATTTTATTTGGCGATGTCGCAGATGGTGGCGGCAACCGGTTTGATGGGCTTGGGGTTGTGGCAGGCGCGGCTTGTTCTGGTGGGTGCCGGCGGGCGCCATGTTGGGGTTTTGCCGCTCGCGTTACTGATTGGGCTGGGCATGGTATTTTATGTGGTGCCAGCACAGGTATTTGGGTTTTTAGATGTGCGGGCAGTGGTGGGCCAGGTGACCCGACGGTTAGGCCGGCGGGCGTAGGGCTAGGCAATCGGGCGAATGCAAAAAAGTAAGAATTTTCTTTTTGACTTCCGAAAAAAGAAACAAAAAAG
>JBBARC010000049.1:0-25104 GCA_040400005.1 Acetobacteraceae bacterium
ACATCCAGTTATAGACGCGCAGCATGTAGGCGCGCAGGCCCTGGTCGAGGGCTGCCGCCTGGGCAACACCGCTGATCGGGCGAGCAAAACCGGGGGACTCCGGGGGGTAGGCCATGGCGCAAAAATCCTTGGTTGATGGTCGTGGTCGGATTACCGGCAAAGACTAGGCCATGAAAGACTAGGCCTTAGCCGCTCACTTGGGAATATAGCGCAACGGGCGCGGTTTGGGGGCTTCCGGCGCGCACCCGACCGCGATTTAATGACCCGGCAAGGCGCCGGGCCGGTCCCCGGCCTAGTCTGGCACCGCGCCGTGAGCTTGGCGGGCCAACACTAAGGAGGCAGCAATGCGGTTATTCGTGGCGCTTGACCTTCCCTATGAGCTAATCGAACAAATTAACACGCTCACCGGCGGGCTGGCCGGGGTGCGTTGGGTGACCGAAGAAAATTACCATCTGACCCTGCGTTTCATCGGCGAAGTGCCGTCGCACACCGCCGAAGAAATCGATCTGGCGTTGACCGGCCTGCGCGGCAAGCGCCTGGCACTGGGCTTGGCGGGCGTCGGTTGCCACGAAAAAGCCGGCCGGGTGACCGCCCTTTGGGTAGGCGTTGCCCGCAATCCGGCGCTTGAACATCTGCAAACCAAGATCGAAACAGCGCTGCATAGGGTGGGCTTACCGCCCGATCGGCGGCGGTTTTTACCGCATATAACGCTGGCCCGGCTGGATAACACGCCGCCATCCAAATTGGCCGCCTGGGTGCAGGCGCATAATTTGTTTCGTGCCGGCGCGGTGGAGATCAGCCAGTTTACCCTGTTCAGCTCGCGCCTGGGCAAAGAACAATCGGCCTACACGGCAGAAGCGGATTACCCGCTAGCCTGAGTAAGAACCGGGCCTGAGTAAGAACCGGGCCTGAATGAAAATGCATAAAAAAAGGGCGCCTGAGCCGGGGGGGACCAGACGCCCTTTTATGGCGGTTCGAAATCGTCGAGCTGAAATGCGGCAGCACCGCGGCCCTTACCCGGGGCGTGGCGCTCAAATGCCTTAACGGACGGTAACCATTCCGGTTCCACGCACAAGCCAATTTGCGCCGCCCTCAAGCATTTGTGATCACAAGAGCCAAAAACGCATACTGCGTGTGGCCGATAGGGTAGTGTTGCCGCCTAGCCTGGCTGGCCGTAACACGCCCAGTGTCGCTGCAACCCAAAAGGTAACTGCCCCGTGCTGAAACTGCGCATCATTCCGTGCCTCGACGTTAAAGACGGCCGCGTTGTCAAGGGTGTGAATTTTGTCGATCTGCGCGATGCCGGTGACCCGGTGGAACAGGCCGCCATCTATGATGCCGCCGGCGCCGACGAACTGACCTTTTTGGATATCACCGCCAGCCACGAACAGCGCGACACTATCCTGGATGTGGTCAGCCGCACCGCCGCCCGCATCTTTTTGCCCTTAACCGTTGGCGGCGGTATCCGCAGCACCGATGATATGCGCCGCTTGCTGCTGGCCGGCGCCGATAAATGCAGCATGAATTCGGCAGCCGTTGCCCGGCCCGAGTTGGTGCGCGAGGCGGCGCAAAAATTCGGCAGCCAATGCGTGGTGGTGGCGGTGGATGCGCGCGCGACCAGCGCCGGTAATTGGGAAGTGTTTACCCATGGCGGCCGGCACAATACTGGCGTTGATGTGGTGGCTTGGTGCCGCCGCTTAGAAGCGTTGGGGGCGGGCGAAATTTTGCTGACCAGCATGGACCGCGATGGCACCGGCCAGGGGTTTGATTTGGATTTGCTGCGTGCCGTGTGTGGCGCCATCCGCCTGCCGGTGGTGGCATCGGGCGGGGTCGGCAGTTTGCAGCATTTTGTTGAGGGGGCGCGCACCGGGGCGACCGGGCTGCTGGCCGCCAGCGTGTTTCACTTTGGTAAATTTAGCATCAGCGATGTGAAAGCGGCGCTTGACGCAGCCGGGCTGCCAGTGCGTTTGCTACGTAACGCTGCCTGAGCGCGGCCGGATTTTAGGGATAAACGCGCGTTGGCTAAGAAGATCGTTAAACAACCTGCGAAAACTGCCGTCAAAGCCAAACCGAAAGCCAAACCCAAAGCGGGCCGGGTGAAAGCGGTTGGGGCAAAAGCAGCCCAGGTGAAGTTGATCGGGGTCACAGCTGGCGCGTCGCCCAAGGTGCTGGATCGGTTGTGGAAAGTGGTGATGGACCGGCGCACCGCCGACCCTGCGTTAAGCCATTCGGCGCGGCTGCTATCGCGCGGGATGCCCAAAGTTGCGCAAAAATTCGGCGAGGAAGCGGTTGAATGCGTAATCGAGGCGGTGTCCGGCAACGCCCATAACCTGGTCGCCGAAAGTGCCGATGTGCTGTATCATTTGCTGGTGGTGTGGGTCAGCGCCGGGGTGCACCCAAGCCAGGTGTGGGCCGAGCTTGAACGGCGCGAAGGGGTGTCGGGGCTTGCCGAAAAAGCCTCGCGCCGCAAACTGGTGAGTGCCGCGGCCACCAAAAAAATCCCCTGATCTCAACCCTCTGACCCAGGGCAATCGGGTGAAAGTAAGACTCTTCTTTTGACTTCCGAAAAATAAGCAAAAAGACTTTTGAAACTGGGGGCTGGGGCTTTTGGCTGCACCTTATCCAGAACCAAACGTCAAAAAAGTCTTTTTTACTTTTTGGCATCCACCCGATTGTCCTGCACCCTGACCACTGAAGGCTTGCTGACCATGCCGGTACCTGGACTAGGCCTTTATGATGACACCAATATTTTTGCCCGTATTTTGCGTGGCGAAATTCCGTGCACGCGGGTCTATGAAGACGAATTTGCCCTGGCGTTTAACGATATCAACCCGCAGGCCCCGGTGCATGTGCTGGTGATCCCGAAAGGGCACTACGTGTCGATCGCCGATTTTTCGCGCGATGCGCCAGACCCGGACATTGTCGGGTTTTGGCGGGCGGCGGCCGCCGTTGCGCAGCTTTTGGGGTTAGATGCCCCGGGCTACCGGGTGTTGGCCAATATGGGCGAAGATGCGCACCAGGAAGTGCCGCATTTTCACGTGCATATCTTTGGCGGCCGCAAGCTGGGCCCTATGCTGCTAACCCGCTAAGCGCGCGGTTGACGCAATAACCGGCGCCCGGTGCCCGCAAGATGATGCCCCCGCCGATCCGGCCGCGTGGCGCGCCGTTGATCAAGCGGCGCCACCCACGCACCATTTCCGACCCCGATCTTGCCCTATGGGCGGCCTATGCCAGCCAGGTGCGGGCGTTGCCAGGCCGGGCTGCCCTGCCACCGGTGCCGGCCGTGCCACCAAAAACCGCAGAACCGCCAGCCCCCCCCACCCCAGCACCAGTCAGCGCGCGCCCAACCCCGCGCGGCCCGCGCGCCAACGTCGCCCTCGCCGCAGGCCAGGCGCCGGCCGGGCTAGACCGCGCCACCTGGCAGCGTTTTGCCGGCGGCAAAATGCCCACCGAACGCCGGCTCGATCTGCACGGCCGCACAGTGGAGGCCGCCTACCATGCCCTGCTGGGTTTTTTAGGCCGGGCGCGGGCGGAAGGCGTGCGCACGGTGGAAATTATCACCGGTTTGGGCAGCGGCGACCGCGGCGGGGTCATTCGCCACGAACTGCCGCACTGGCTCAACCAGCCCAATTTACGCCCGCATATACTGGCCGCCTCGTACCCCAATGCACGCAATCATGGCGCGGTGCGGTTGTTGCTAAGGCGCTAGAGAAAAAGAAAAGGCTGGTGGAGCGAGCCGCTCCCCCAGACCCCCTGCAATTGGTTGGCGGAGATCGTTCACACGCCGTCAACATTACGCCGGGGGTCTGGGGGGGGCGGCCCCGTGCGCAGCACGCCTTCGCGTGACGCGCCACCAGCCTTGTCTTATTCCTTACTTCGTTGCCGCCTTAAGGCACGCGGCAACGATCTCCCCGCCCAAGGCGCCGGTTTTGGCGCTGTGCCAGGCGACGGTGGTTTTGCAGGCGTCGGCCACGTCTTCGGGGGCGTGCACGGCCAGCGCCACGTCCACGCAGGCGCGCCATTCGGCCATGGCGGGGGTTTGCGGCAGCACCAGCGCGCAGGTTTCCACCAGGGCTCGCGCGCCTGGCGGGGTGTTGGTGGCACTCATCCGGCGCAGCGCTTTTTGGCTGGCGATTTCGGCGCGGATACAGGCGGCTTTGCTGGCGATGTGATCGGCGCAGGCGACGTTATAGGCGTCCCAGCCGATCGTGGCGTCGGCGGGGCTGAGGCCGCTGAGGGCCTGAAAAATATCCGGGTTGCGGGCGATATCGGCGGTGCAATCGGCGATGCCGCGGTTGGCGGCGTCGGTTGCCAGTTGGTCTGGGCTTTCGGTGTCCAGGCTGGGGTCGTGGGTGGTGTTGAGCTGTTCGGCGATAACGGTGCGCATGATGCTGACCGAAAACGCAGGGTTTTGGCCGCATAGGGCGATGGCGGCTGGATCGGCGTGCGCTGGCGTGGTCGCCGTCAGGGCGAGCAGAAAGGGGGCGCAGATCAGCCGGGCTATCATGTTGGTGGTTATAGCAGGGCACGATGGCGCTGTGAAACCGCCGGACTTAGCTTGATATTCAGGTCGGCCAGGGGCATCAGGGTGCCCAACTGCGCTTAGCGCCGCCAGCGTTTCATGCCGCGGCCAGCGGTTTACTGCGGAGCACGCCCCTGATGACCGAAACCCCAGCCGATCTATTAAAACGCACGCCGCTGGATGCGCTGCACCGGCGGTTGGGTGGCCGCATGATCGATTTTGCCGGCTGGGCCTTGCCGGTGCAATTTGCCGGCACGTTGGCTGAACACAAAGCCGCCCGCGCGGGGGCCGCGTTATTCGATGTCAGCCACATGCAGCAAATCTGGCTGCGCGGTGGCGATGCGGCGGTAGCACTGGAACGGCTGGTGCCGGGCGACATCGTCGGCTTAAAAATCGGCCGCCAGCGCTACACCATGTTTTTGAACGAACGCGGCGGCATTATTGACGATCTGATGGTGTCGGCCTGGCCGCATGGGTTGTTTTTGGTGGTGAACGCGGCGCGTGCGGCAGTGGATATTGCGCATCTGCGGCAAAAACTGGTGGGGCCGGCGATTGAGGTGGTGCAGGATCGCGCCCTGATTGCCCTGCAAGGCCCGGCGGCCGAGGACATATTGGCCAAGCTGGCGCCTGCAGTGGCGGGGATGGCGTTTATGGCGGTGGCCGCCGTTGATGTGCTGGGCGCCGACTGCTGGGTGAGCCGGTCTGGTTACACTGGCGAAGATGGGTTTGAAATTTCGATCCCGGCCGAAGCGGCGGAGCGCATTGCTGAGCGGTTAATTGCTTTGGGTGCAACGCCGGCCGGGCTTGCGGCGCGCGATACGCTGCGGCTGGAAGCGGGGCTGTGCTTGTACGGCCAGGATATTGATGAAACCACCACCCCGATCGAGGCGGATTTGGCTTGGGCGATCCCCAAACGGCGGCGCGCGGCGCTGGATTTTGCCGGTGGCGCGGTGATCGGCCAGCAGATCGCCGCCGGTGCGGCCCGCCGCCGGGTGGGTATTCTGCCGCAAGGCCGCGCACCGGCGCGGGCCGGCACGCAGATTTTTGACATCGATGGTGCGTTGATTGGCAGCGTAACCTCTGGCACGTATGGACCAACATTGGGGGCGCCGGTTGCCATGGGCTATGTTGCGTTTTCGGTTGCATCCGGTGCTGCCGGTATGACATTGCCCATAACGCTTGGCGTGCGCGGCGCCCAGCTGCCCGCAACCATCGTAGCCCTGCCGTTCGTTGCCAATCATTTCAAGCGATAAAGAGGCCAACATGACCGAGACCCGTTACACCCGCGACCACGAATGGGTGCGCCTGGAAGATGATGGCACACTGACCATTGGCATCACCGACCACGCGCAGGAAGCGCTGGGCGACATCGTGTTTGTCGAATTGCCGGCGATTGATCGTGCGGTTGTGGAAGCCGAGGCGATTGCCACGGTTGAAAGCACCAAGGCGGCCAGTGACGTGTATGCGCCCCTTTCGGGCCGCATTGCCGAGATTAACGAGGCGATTATCGAGGACCCCGGCCTGATTAATGGTGACGCCGAGGGCGAAGCCTGGTTTTGGCGCATGGAGCCGGATGATGAGGAGGCCTTTGACGCGCTGATGGATGGCGAGGCGTACGAGGCGTTTTTAGAAACGCTGTAGCGCGCAGGCATCGGGGTCACGCTTAGGGGGTAGGGGATTGGTGGAGCCGAGCGGGATCGAACCGCTGACCTCCTGAATGCCATTCAGGCGCTCTCCCAACTGAGCTACGGCCCCATTTCCCTGCGCGGGAGGCGTCCTATAGAAGCCCCAACCCCATCCGCGCAAGAGGGGAGCAAAGCCTAACCGGCCCACGCGCCAATAAATCAGCCAAGCCTTGCCCCTAAGCGCTGCAGGCGGCATGGAAGCGCTATGATCCCTGCCCGATTTTTTTCCGCCGCCATGCCCCTGGCGCGGCTATGTGACGCTGAAACCGCCCATACCCTGGCGCTGCGCGCGCTGGCATCGGGGCTGGTGTCCGGCGATGGCGGGACCGATGCCCCATCGCTCGCCGTGCGCGCCATGGGCTTGCGGTTTAGCAACCCAATTGGGCTTGCCGCCGGGTTTGATAAAAATGCCGTGGCGGTGCTGCCGCTGATGCGGCTGGGGTTTGGCTTTGTCGAGGCCGGCACGGTAACCCCACGGCCGCAGGCGGGTAATCCGCAGCCGCGGCTGTTTCGCCTGGCCGAGGATCGCGCGGTGATCAACCGCCTGGGGTTTAATAATGCAGGCCTAGATGCCTACGTCGCGCGGCTGGCGGCCTTAGGGCGGCATCCGGCGCCGTTGGGCGCCAATATCGGCATCAACAAAGATGGCGCCGACCCCGAACGTGATTACCCGGCACTGGCGCGCGCGGTGGCGCCCTATGCCGATTACATCGTGATCAACGTCTCCTCGCCCAACACCCCTGGCTTGCGCGATTTGCAAAGCGAGGCGCGCTTGGCCTCGATTTTGAAAGCGATGGCCGATGGTGTGCCGGTGCGGCCGCCCTTGCTTATAAAACTGGCCCCCGATTTGGCCGATAGCGCATTAGAATCGGTGGTGGAAACCGCCATTGTGGCGCGGGTGGATGGCCTGATAATTTCGAACACAACCATTGCCCGGCCGCCCGGTTTGCGCGGCCCCAATGTGTTGCAGGCGGGCGGGCTATCGGGTCCGCCGGTATTTGCCCGGTCCACCGAAATGCTGGCGCGTGCACACAAAATTTCGCGCGGGCGGCTCACTTTGATTGGCTGTGGTGGGGTAAGTAATGGCGCCGATGCGTTTGCCAAGATCGCCGCTGGTGCAAGCTTAGTGCAGGTTTACACGGCGTTTGCCTATGATGGGCCGGCGCTGATTGGGCGGATAAAACGCGAGCTCGCCACGGTGCTGGCGGCGCGCGGCTTTGCCAGTGTTGCCGATGCCGTGGGCAGTGCGACCTGATGCGGTTTTTGGATGGTTTCGCCCAGGTTGCCGGTGAGTACGACGGGTTTATTCTGGATTTATGGGGGGTGATCCATGATGGCGTCACCCCCTACCCAGGCGCCGCTGAGGCGTTAGCGGCGTTGCGCGGGCGGCCGGTTTTGCTGTTATCGAATGCACCACGCCGCGCCCATGCCGTGCAAAAAATGCTGCGCCGGATGGGTATTGCCGATGATGCCTACACGGATATTTTAACCAGTGGTGAGGCAAGTTTTACCGCATTGCGCGATCGCGACGATTCCTGGTTTGCCGCCCTCGGCCGCCGCGTGTATTTTTTGGGGCCGGAGCGTGATCGTAATTTACTCGAAGGTCTTGATCTGACCGAGGTGACCGATCCCCGTGATGCCGATTTTGTGGTCAACACTGGGCCAGATGACCAACGCGACCCGACCGATATGAACGCGTTTTTGCCAACATTAAAAGCGTGCTTTGCCGCTGGCCTGCCGATGCTGTGCGCCAACCCGGATTTGGAAGTGATCCGCGGTGGCACACGCATTTTATGCGCCGGCAGTTTGGCCGCGGTTTACGCTTCTATGGGCGGCAACGTGCGCACGCTGGGTAAACCCGATGCAGCGATTTATAAGCGTGCTTTTGCCATGCTGGGGGTGTCGCCCGATCGGGTGGTGGCGGTGGGCGATTCGTTACGCACCGATATAACCGGTGCGCGCAATGCCGGCATTGCGGCCGTGCTGGTGGCCCACGGGGTTGATGCGCCGGTGTTGGGGGGTATTTACGATAACGATCCGGTATTGCGTGACCGTGAACGCGCGCGATTGGGTGATGTGGTGCAGGGATTGCCGATTGTTGGTGTTCTACCAAGGTTTATTTGGTAAAATTTCTGCCAAAAATCGTCGGATGGGTAAGCGAAGCGTTACCCATCACATAGCCAATCTCGATGAAACAATAGCGGCAATGTGTCGGCACGCGATGGGTAGCGCGTCGCTCACCCATCCTACCTGGCTACGCGTGCCCAGCCGCCCCCGACAACAAAATTGGGTCAACCTTTAATATCGCCATCGCCCGGCGCCATTTGGTATCGTGGTTGGCATCAAACACCAGCCCAATATCGGCCGGCGCCGATAGCCAGGCATTGTCCTGCATCTCGCGATCAAGCTGCCCCGGACCCCAGCCGGCATAGCCCAGCGCCAGCATGCCCTGGCGCGGGCCATCACCGCCGGCAATGATTTTTAGCACGTCCAGGCTGGCGGTTAAGGCCACCGTATTATCCACAACCAAACTGCCCTCGCCGGTCCAGTCCGCAGTGTGCAGCACAAAACCGCGCGCGCTATCCACCGGGCCGCCGCGCAGCAGGGCAATGCGGCGGGCCGGCGGCACTGGGGTGACATCCAGTTGCTCCAGCAATTCATCAAAGCTGGGGTTGGCCAGCGGGCGGTTGACCACAATGCCCATCGCCCCTTCCGGCGTGTGCGCGCACATAAAAATCACCGCCTGGGCAAACCCCGGGGTTGCCATCGATGGCATGGCAATCAGCAGCTGGCCGGTGAGTAAACCTTCGGTTTCAGTGCCGTCGTCCACAGATAGTGTTTTGCCCATCCCCTATCATTTGATCGGCCAGCCCCGCCGTGCAAGTTAAACCCTGCGCACAATTATGTGCGGCACCAGTGGGCGTGACACCTTGGCCCGTTTTGGCTACTGGTTAGCCAGTTTCAACACGGCGTGGGGGCCACCATCATGATCAAACTCGGCGATAGCATTCCAACCATGAAACTCACCGTGGCAACCGCCGAAGGGCCGGCTGAAATGACCACCGATGAGTTGTTCAAAGGCCAGAAAGTGGCCCTGTTCGCGGTGCCCGGCGCCTTTACCCCAACCTGCTCGGCCAAACACCTGCCCGGCTTTGTTGAACACGCCAAAGATTTCGCCGCCAAAGGCGTCAACCGCCTGATCTGCCTGTCGGTCAACGATGTGTTCGTCATGTCGGCCTGGGCGAAATCGCAAAATGTCGGCCCAGACATCACCATGGTCGCCGACGGATCGGGGCTGTTCACCAAGGCGCTGGGGCTGGAACTCGATCTCATCGCCCGCGGCCTGGGCGTGCGCAGCCAGCGCTTTGCCCTAATCGCCAACGATGGCGTGGTCACCCACCTAGCCGTCGAAAAACCCGGCGATTTCGACGTCAGCCGGGCTGAGGCAGTTTTGGCGGCGGTTTGAGCCACGCTGAGACAAGGGACGAAAAAAGGCTGGTGGAGCGAGCCGCTCCCCCAGACCCCCTGCATTTTTTGGCGGTTTTTCAGCGTCAGTTAATTTAAGCCTACGCCGGTAATTTACTAACCCCTGCGGCAAAAGCGGCGCATAGTGGTTTGCAACCAGGGGTAGAGATCATGTCAGCACAAGTTACCCGTGAGGCTTTGGCCCACATCATGATCAATTCCATCGCCACCGCCGAAGGCAAAGATGCAAACGCGCTCGATCGCGATTACGCGTTAGGCCTTATTCGGGAAGTGTTGGCAGCGATCGATAACAACAAAGTGGAAAGTGCCGGCACGTCACCGATCAAAGTCAGTGCCGCCGCCCTGTCGCGCCCGCGCGAAGGCACGTACGGATAAGATACTGGCCGGGGGCGCATAGGCCCCGGCCGTCCCGAACTTACCGTGTCGCCTTCGGCGGCGTGGTGGAATAATCGTAAAAACCACGCCCGGTTTTGCGGCCTAGCCAGCCGGCCTCGACATATTTTACCAGCAGCGGGCAGGGCCGGTATTTGGTATCGGCAAGCCCGTCCATCAGCACCTGCATAATCGCCAAACACGTATCCAGCCCAATAAAATCGGCCAGCTCAAACGGCCCCATCGGGTGGTTGCAGCCCAGCTTCATGGCGGTGTCGATAGATGTGATGCTGCCCACACCTTCGTGCAGCGCATACACCGCTTCGTTGATCATCGGCACCAGAATGCGGTTGGCCATAAACCCAGGAAAATCTTCGGAATCGGCAATTGTTTTACCAAGCCGCGCAGCAAACGCCGACACCGCTATATGGGTCGCATTATCGGTAGCAATCCCGCGGATAATTTCAACCAGCTTCATCACCGGCACCGGGTTGAAAAAATGCATGCCAATAAACCGCGCCGGCTTACTGGTGGCCGCCGCCAGGCGGGTGATGGAAAGCGAAGATGTGTTGGTGGCTAAAATCGCATCGTCACGTAGATGCGGCGCTAACTGGGTAAAAATCGCCCGCTTGATATCTTCGCGCTCGGTCGCAGCTTCTATCACCATGTCGGCTTGCGCAAACGCGGCAAGATCAGGCGCCGCCTCGATCAAGGCTAAAGCAGCTGCCCGCGCGTCGTTAGTAATGGCGCCTTTGGCAGCCTGGCGTTCGGTGTTTTTGGCGATGGTTTCTATCGCTTTGGTAATCGCATCAGGCCGTGCATCATTCAGCAGCACGCGCACACCGGCCAGGGCTGCGACATGGGCGATACCATTGCCCATTTGGCCGGCACCAATAATGCCCAGGGTTTGGATAGGTTTGCCTAAAAGTGCAGCGGCGGAACCGCCACCCGGTTCCGCCGCGCCGCTCATGGCTTGTTCAGTTCGGCGGTCAGTTCCGGCAGCACCGTGAACAAATCGCCCACCAGCCCGTAATCGGCCACCTGAAAGATCGGTGCGTCTTCATCTTTATTGATGGCGACAATCACCTTGCTGTCTTTCATGCCGGCCAAATGCTGAATGGCACCGGAAATGCCCACCGCAATATACAGATCGGGGGCAACAATTTTGCCGGTTTGGCCAACTTGGTAATCGTTGGGCACAAAGCCCGCATCCACGGCGGCCCGGCTGGCGCCAACGGCGGCACCCAGTTTATCAGCGATCGGATCAAGCAATTTGAAATTATCGCCGTTCTGCATGCCGCGGCCGCCAGAAACCACCACGCGCGCGGCGGTTAGTTCTGGCCGTTCGCTTTTGGATAGTTCGGCCGAGATAAATTTGGACACCACCGGCGATACATGGGTGGCAGCCGCTTCTATGCTGGCCGAACCGCCTTCGTTGGCGACGGGGTCAAAACTTGCCGCCCGCACGGTAATCACTTTTTTAGCGTCGGTGGTTTTCACTGTGGCCAGCGCGTTGCCAGCATAAATCGGCCGCACAAACGTGTCGGCGTCGATCACCTCGGCGATGTCCGATAGCTGCTGCACATCTAGCAGGGCAGCGGTGCGCGGCATGACGTTTTTGCCAATCGCGGTGCTTGCCGAAAACAGATGCGAATAGTTTGGCGATAACGCAACCAGCAGGGCCGCCACCGGTTCAGCCAGCGCGTGATCATAGGCCACATCTTGCGCGGTCAGCACTTTGGTAACACCCGGCAGTTTGGCGGCGGCCGCAGCGGCGGCGCTCACATCACTACCGGCGACCAGCACGTGGACCTCGCCCAGCTTACTAGCGGCGGCAACGGCGCTGCGTGCCGGCTGTTTAATAAGGCCATGCTCGTGATCGAGCAGCACAAGAGATGTCATGATCAGATCACCTTCGCTTCGTTGCGCAATTTATCGACCAGCTCAGCCACCGAGCCGACTTTTTTGCCGGCTTGGCGCTTAGCCGGCTCGACAACTTTAAGGATGGTCAGGCGCGGCGTTACATCAACCCCAAGATCGCCGGGTTTCATCACATCAATCGGCTTTTTGCGCGCCTTCATGATGTTCGGCAGGCTGGCGTAGCGCGGCTCGTTCAAGCGCAGATCGGCGGTTAGCACGGCCGGCAGGTTGATTTCGATGGTTTCCAGGCCGCCATCGATTTCGCGGGTCACGGTTGCGTGGCCATCGGCGATTTCGATTTTGCTGGCAAACGTGCCTTGCGGCCAGTTCAGCAGGGCCGCCAGCATCTGGCCGGTGGCGTTCATGTCATCGTCGATCGCCTGCTTGCCCAAAATGATCAGCCCGGGTTCTTCCTTGGCGGCGATCGCTTTTAGCACTTTGGCCACTGCCAGCGGTTCCACCGCCACATCGGTTTCAACCAATATGCCGCGATCGGCACCCATAGCCAGCGCCGTGCGGATGGTTTCCTGGGCTGCTGTCGGCCCGACCGAGATCGCGATGATCTCAGTCACAATGCCTTTTTCTTTCAGGCGCACGGCTTCTTCCACCGCGATTTCGTCGAACGGGTTCATCGCCATTTTAACCCCGGCGAGTTCCACGCCGGTCTGATCGGATTTGACCCGCACTTTAACGTTGTAATCAACGACCCGCTTGACGGGGACCAGAACCTTCATCGTAACGCCCGTTCCTTGGCTAAATGGGGTGGCATGGGGTTGCCCAAAGCGCAGCGATCGCCCGCCAGCCCTACGCAATGCGGCGTAGATAGGGGTGGGGGATTTGTGGTGTCAAACCCCTAAACCGGAAAGGCCGCCCGGCGTGGCAGTGGGGGGCTCGGCGGTAACCTTCAACTCCAGGCGGGCGGCGCGCTCGGCTGCGGGGATTTTGGCGATGTCGCCGATGCGGATGGGGGTGGCCGGCGCCAGGGCGATGGTCAGGCGGCCGGGGTTTTCGATGAAATTGGCCAGTTGGTCGGCAACCCCAGGCAGGCCGGGCAGGGTTTCGCCGGCGGCGCGGATCTGCTGCACCAGTTTTTGCTGCATCACGCTATCGGGCTGGTGGGCGCTGGTGGCGGCCACGTGAATGGACCGGCGCAGCAGGGATTGGTCGGTGTAGACCAGTTGGAACCGTTCGAGTTTGACGTTCGCCAAGGCGTTTGCACCGGGAGCACCGCCGGTCGAAACTTGTGGAACAGGGGTGGTCATGGCGGTCTCCAAACCGCTGCTACTGCCCGAAAAATCTAAGTGTGCCAGACCGTGCAGAGTATATTGCAGTGAATTAACCGTGCTGTGGTCATGGGTGGGGTCGAGCAGTGAATCGGCCGACCCATCGATCAGTAGGTGGTCCATGCCAAAAATCGAGATAAACCGGTCAACGGCCGGTGGCAGGCTGTGGCCAGCGAGGCTTAGCCCGCTCATGTGGCCGATCCCGTGGCGTATGCCTGCGGCATCCACGGTGGTGTCGCCATGGGCATCGTCCATCTCCAAGTCGATAGTCGCACCATTTGCGAGGTCCGTTATCGCGCGGACATGGGTGATCTCGTAGTGATTGATAAGGCACTTTTGATAGGCGGCCGAAAGGCGCGCGGCAGCTTGCGCGGGGTCAGCCTGATCGGGTCTGCGCAATGGCGGGGTAATCGGGCGGAAACCCATGTCGGGCAATGCCACCTGGGGAACGGTGGTCTGCGCAGGGGTGGGCGCTGGGCCGGTATCAATCGCCATACCATCAAGCGACACAGCGCCGGCCAGCCCGCTTTGATAGCCTGGCAGGCGCACGGCAGTTTGTGCGGGGTCAGCCTGATCGGGATTAGCCAATACTGCCGTTATCGGGCGGAGATCCATGCCAGTGACGGCGATGTGCGGCAGGGTGATTTGCATACGGACTGGCACTGAGCGGAAATTAATTGCCAGGCCATCAAGATTTATGGCGCTGATTAGGCCGCCCGCGTAATCGCGTGCACTGGTTCCGGCGATGGTGGCGCGCACGTTGAAATCTGTGCCGGTTTGCGACACTGTTATTGCGTAGCTTGTCATGGTGCTGCTGGCGACATGCAGAATGGGGGTGAGCGCCAGTTGCCAACGTGCCCTATCCAAGCCGGTACGGGGCACTATTGGCAGTGGGTGCAGCCCGATACCGACAACGCGAACCGTCGCTACAGTGTCGTTTCCGGTCACGATTGCGCCGCCCTTCACGGGCCAACTAATGGTGTCCGACATCTGGGTGGCATCGATTTGACCAATCACCACGCGGTTATCGGTCCAGGCGGGTTTGCCGCCGGGGTAGGCGGCGGGATCGAACACATCGTGCAGGGCGGCGATATCGATATCAGATATGTGGAGATGACCGATCTCACTATGGCCTACGGCGTGCACGGCCGGTGTGCCCGAGCCAGACTCAGCCGGCAGCGGGAGGTTAATCGCGTAAGTGATCGTATCGGCGCTGACATGGGCAATTCGTGTCGGCGGGGTGGTAAGCGTGATGCCTGTAATCGTTAAATGCGCAGCATGGATCGGAAATTTGCCGTTAGTTGTGGCGGTAACATCGTCCACCGTCAGCGTTTGGCTCACCGGATCATACGCCACCGCGCCATGAGTGATGGCGACGCCCGGCGGTAAATTGGCCAGCAACCGATCCAGCACCGGCGCCGGTGCGCCGCGGGTGAGCAGCGCCCAGGTGGCAGCGGTGGCCAGTAAAAATCCGGTGCCGGCAAGCAGGGTAGCGCGACGCGACATAAGTTGCCCCTCAAAAATTCGGCTCAGGCCGGTTTCACAAAAATCAATTTAGGCCGGTAACAGATACGGGTCCATCACCGCCATCACCGCATCCCAGGCGTAGCCACGTTCCATCGCCAGCCTGCCGTTGCTGCCGATCTCGCCATGCTGGCCCGCCAGCACCGCCGCAATGGTTTGAACAAACGCCGCCGCCCCATCGGCCACCAGCAAATCTTCGCCGGCCACCGCGCGCACCCCTTCAAACGCCTGGGGCGAGGCGATCACCACTTTGCCCAGCGCCATGCCTTCCAAAACTTTGTTTTGAATACCACGGGCAATGCGTAACGGGCACACCACCATATCGGCGTGGGCCACGTACGGGCGCACATCTTCCACCCGGCCGGTCACAAATACGCCGGGCAAATCGGCGAGCGATTTTACATCCTCGCCAGGGTTAGCACCCACCGCCCAAAATTCGATTTTTTTATGTTGTGCCCGCAACAGCGGCATCACCTCGTGCGCAAACCAAATCGCCGCGTCGGCGTTGGGCCAGTAATCCATGTTGCCGGTAAACACCAGTTTGGGTGCTGGTGTTTTGTAAGGTGTCGGAAAATCCAAATTGGCATTGAAGCGGGCTAAATCGACGCCGTTTTCCACCGCGTGCACGGTGGTAGCGCACTCCGGCGCAAGCGTGCGAAAATGGGCGGCTTCCGCCTCGGACACAAAAAAACTATGCGCGCAGGCGCGGGCGGCGTGGCGTTCATAGGCCAGCAAAGTGCGTGCTTCGCGCGCCCAAAACAGCGATTTTGGCCAGGCGGCGGTTTGCGCGTAGGCCGCCCATTTCTCCGAATCGATATCTTGCGCATCAAGTATAAAACGCGGCGCGGTTTGGTTAGGCAGCACGCGATCGAGCACGTAGCGGCCCATGGCGACCGAAAAAATATAGATCACATCAAATTTTTTGGCCGCCAGCTGCGCATCGACCCAGGTTTGTAATTCCGGTGCATGGTAAAAATCGGGCATCAACGGCCGCCCCGGCCGTGCGTGTAGCAATGCGCGTAAAAGTTGGGTGCGGCGCTGGGTGGGAAACGCGCCGATCGCCGCACATACGGCACCCACATGCGCCACATGCGCCATGTCGGCGGGGTCATCCACCACGCAGCCAAAATGCACATTGTAGCTTTTGGCCAAATGATTGATCACATGCCAGCCACGGATTTTTTCGCCCTTATTTAAGGGCCAAGACAGACGATGGCTGATGAACAGCAGGTTTTTGCGGGTTGGCATGGTGGTTATCCGCGATGTCCCAGGTCTCGATGACCTAGGCGCCAGGCCTCGCAGCCGGCATCGGTAAATTTTACCGGGCTTGCTTGCGCGCCGGCGGCATCCAACGCCGCAATCAGGCGATAGCGTTTTTCGGTGGGCACCACAAACATCATAAACCCGCCACCGCCGGCACCCGATACTTTGGCGCCAATGGCGCCAGCACCGCGCGCCACCTGTTCCAGGTCTTCTATCCGCGCAGTACTCACCCCTGGTGCAGTGCGTTTTTTGGCGATCCAGGAGCGTTCGAGAATTTTGGCAACGGCTGCGATATCGCCCAGCATAATGGCGCGTTTCATATCGATTGCATCTTCGCGTAACTGGTGCATGGCATCCATCACCTGGCCACTATGATCGGCAATGCCGCTTTGCTGCTGGCGGATGATGTGGTCGCTTTCGCGCGACTGGCCGGAAAAGCACACGACTAACGAGCTTTCCAGTTCGGCCACCACGCCATCGGAAAACCGCAAGGGGTTCACAATAACATCGCCATCGCGCAGAAATTCGATAAAATTAATGCCGCCAAAGGCCGCCGCGTAATGATCCTGCTTGCCACCGGCGAGGTTGAGATCCTGGCGCTCAATTTCAAACGCCAAATGGGCAACATCGTAGCGGGTTAAAGGTAAATCTAAAAACGCACGGTACGCTTCCACCAGCGCCACCACCAGCGCGGATGAAGACCCCAGCCCCGACCCCATCGGCGCATCCACCGCTGTTGTGACACTTATGGCTAAAGATTCGCCGCCACGAAAATCGCGCACCATGCGTTCGTAAACGCCGCGGTGCAGGGCCAGGGTGGATTGCGGCAGGGTAGGGTGGGCTGCAAAACTTTCCTCGCGCCCCAAATCGCCGGCATCAAAGCCCACCATGCCATCATCGCGCGGGCGGATCGAGGCAAAGGCGTAGCGGCCGATGGTGGCGTTCAGCACCGCCCCGCCGTGGGCGGCAAAATAGCTCGGCAGATCAGTGCCGCCGCCAGCAAGCCCCAGCCGCAGCGGGGCGCGGGCGCGCACCACCAGGCCACGCGGGGCACGGCGTTCAAAAATCTGTGCTGCGATCATGCTGGGGTAACCCTTGGTTGTGCGCACGGCGATCGAGTGAATACAAAAAAGCAAGGACTTTCTTTTTGACTTCCGAAAAAAGAAACAAAAAAGACTTTTTTGACGCTGGCTCGGCGAACGCGGTGGCATGGCAGCCCCAGACCCAGCATTACAAAAGTCTTTTTGCTTCTTTTTCTTCAGAAAAAGAAGAGTCTTACTTTCCCCCGATTAACCCCGTGGTGTTGCGGCCATCCAATTGCCCCGTGCACCGGCATGGGGCACACCATCGATAGGGCACAGCGGGGGGGGGGAAAAGGCAGATGCAGGCGCGATTATCCGAGCATTTGGTGGCGTCTGGCGAAGCGGCGCAAGCGTTAGCCGGCGATACGGCGGCACTCAGCACGCTCACCGGCATGGCCGATGTGATGGTTGCGTGCTTGCGGGCGGGGGGCAAAATTCTGATCGCCGGTAATGGCGGCAGTGCGGCCGATGCCCAGCATATTGCTGCCGAATTCGTCTCCCGTCTGATGTTTAACCGCCCCCCGCTGGCCGCCATCGCCTTGGCGGAATCGGCGCCGATCCTGACCGCTTGCGGCAATGATTATGGGTTTGAAGCGGCATTTGCCCGCCAAATTACCGCGCTTGGCCGGGCGGGCGATGTGTTTTGGGGGTTTTCCACCTCGGGTAATTCGCCAAATCTGCTGGCCGGGGCCACAGCGGCGCACGCGGTGGGTTTGGCCAGCATCGGTTTTACCGGGGCCGGCGGCGGCGAAATGGCGGCTGTGTTCGGCCAGGTGTTTCGCGCGCCATCGGGCCAGGGCCAGATTGTGCAGCAACTGCACATGATGGCGGCGCACGCGGTGCTGGCGGCGATTGAAATAGCCATGTTTGGGCAACCCTAGTGCAGCCCGCCTCCACCTTGCGCAATGTCACCCTAAAACAATGCGTGATTTTGGCCGGCGGCCTTGCCACCCGCCTGGGCGATATTGCGCGCGATACGCCAAAACCAGTGTTGCCGGTGGGTGGGCACCCTTTCCTGTACTGGCCGATGCGCGAGTTTTTGCGCTTTGGCGTGGAGGAGTTTGTCATTCTGGCCGGCCATTTGGCCCCCGCAGTGGAAGCTTTGGTGCGCGATGCAGCGGCAAGCTTGCCGCGCAAAGTAAAGCTCACATTTTCGGTGGAACCCGATCGCGCCGGCACCGGCGGCGCGTTGTACCATGCCCAAAACCTGCTGGATGAGCGGTTTTTGATGTGCAATGGCGATAGTCTTCTCGCCGCCAATCTAGCCCCCCTGCTGGCAGGGTTTGCCGCCGATGATGATGGCGTGCTCGGCCGGGTGATGCTGCGCGCGGTGGACGATGCCCAGCGTTACGGCGTGGTGACGCTGGCCAGTGACGTGGTGGAAAACTTTGCCGAGCGTGCGGGCGCACCAGGACCGGGCACCATCAATGCCGGGATTTATGCGTTTGACCGCAAAATTGTCGATCATTTGGCCCCGGTGTGCTCGCTGGAACGCGATGTACTGCCAAAACTTGCCCGCGCCGGCGCACTGCGCGGGGGGCTCGGCCATGGCTATTTTGTTGATATCGGTGTGCCCGATGATCTGGTCCGGGCGCAAACCGAGCTGGCGGCCGCCCTTTCCCGCCCTGCCTTGATATTGGACCGCGACGGCGTGCTGAACGTCGATCACGGCTATGTTGGCAGGCGTGAGGATTTTGCGTGGGTAACGGGCGCGCAAACCGCGGTGCGCCTGGCAACCGAGGCGGGGTGGCAGGTGTTTGTCGCCACCAACCAATCGGGCATTGCGCGCGGGTTTTATGGCGAGGCGGATTTGCGGCACCTGATGGGGTGGGTGGCGGATGAGTTGCGCCGCGCTGGTGGCACGCTGGATGATTGGCGTTTTTGCCCGTTCCACCCCGACGCAACCGTGGATGCCTACAAGCGGGTGAGCGATTGGCGCAAACCGGCGCCTGGCATGTTGCTTGATCTGCTGCGCGCCTGGGATGTGCCGGCCGCCCGCGCGGTGATGGTGGGCGATCAGGATAGCGACATGCTGGCAGCCGTTGCTGCCGGCGTGCGTGGGGTGAAATTCGGCGGGGGCGATTTGGCCGCGGTGGTAGCTGGGATTGTCGGCGGCGGTGGATAAACCCATGGCGTGGATACCGGGCGGGCGGTTTTGCATGGGGTCGGATGTGTTTTACCCCGAGGAACGGCCGGCCCGGCATGTTGAAATGGGCGGGTTTTGGATCGACCCGGGCCCGGTGAGCAACGCCGATTTTGGCGCCTTCGTGGCGGCCACGGGGTATCGCACGCTGGCTGAGCGCGCCGACACTGGCCCGGCCGGCGCCCTGGTGTTTCGGCCAACCGACGGGCCGGTGCCGCTGAATGACCCCAGCGCGTGGTGGCATTTTGTGCACGGGGCGTGCTGGCAGGCCCCCGAAGGCCCGGGCAGCATTTTGGCGGGGCGCGAAAATCACCCGGTGGTGCAGGTCGCTTTGGCCGATGCGCGCGCCTATGCGGCCTGGGCCGGCAAACGGCTGCCGGCTGAGGCGGAATGGGAGTATGCCGCGCGCGGTGGCCGCGATGGTGCGGCCTATGCGTGGGGGGCAGAGCCCAATCCGGGCGGGCGGCACCTGGCCAATACCTGGCAGGGCGGCTTTCCTTGGGCTGACAGCGCCGAGGATGGCTTTGCTGGCACCTCGCCGATCGGCAGCTTTCCGCCCAATGGCTATGGGCTTGCCGATATGATTGGCAATGTTTGGGAATGGACGGTTGATGTATTTGCGCCACCTGAACCTGGGGCGCGCCCGGTGTGCTGCGGCGGCGCCGAGCCCGAGAAAAACCAGGTTTATTATGCGGTAAAAGGGGGTTCGTTCTTGTGCGCCCCGGCGTATTGCCAGCGTTACCGCCCCGCCGCACGGCAGCCGCAAACCGCCGATACCGCCACTTGCCATTTGGGTTTTCGCTGTGTGCGCGATGCCTGATTTTTCGCGTGAACTGGCCCATGGCGGGCGCGTTGCAGGGGTGGATGAGGTTGGCCGTGGCCCGCTGGCCGGGCCGGTGCTGGCCGCCGCCGTGCTATTTCTGCGCCCGCCATCGCGTGATTTGGCAAATTTGTTAAACGATTCAAAAGTGTTGAGCGGCGCCAAGCGCGACCGTGCTTTTGCCGCGCTGTGCGTGGCCCCCGACGTGCTGATCGGTATTGGCGGCGCGTCGGTTGGCGACATTGCGCGTTTGAACATTTTGCATGCGGCGATGCTGGCGATGGCGCGCGCGGTTGGGCGGTTGGCGGTGGCGCCGGATTTGCTGCTGGTGGATGGAAACCGGGCGCCACCGGTTGCCTGCCCGTGCGCGTGTGTGGTGGGCGGCGACGGCAAAAGTTTGTCGATCGCGGCGGCCTCGATCATCGCCAAAGTGGTGCGCGACCGGGCGATGTGGCGGTTAGATCGGCGTTACCCTGGCTATGATTGGGGTAAAAACGCTGGCTACCCGACGGCGGCGCACCGGGCGGCGATTGTCCGGTTGGGGGCGACGCCGCATCACCGAATGGGGTTTGGGCCCCTAAAGGCGTTAACTATCGGGCGCTTGCGTTTGGCGGGTGAGGCGGCCGTGCCGATGGCGGGGCAGCCTTGCGTGGGCGCCTGATTGGTTGGCGCGGCGAGGTGATGGTAACCCTTTGCCATAAAAATGACCTAAACAGGCTAAAAAACTAAAAGGCAAAGGCTGGGGGCGAGCCAGCTTTGCCTTCATGCGTTGCGCGATAAGATCGCCGGGGGAAACACACTATGCTCAACCTGCTGCTTTCGCGGCGTTTGCTGCCATTGCTGGGCGCGCAATCGATCGGCGCGTTTGCCGATAATATGGTGAAAAATGCGCTCGCCGTGATCGCGCTGCTGACGCTGGCGCATGGCAACCGCGAGGCGGTGCCGCTGGCCGGGGGCATTTTTATGCTGCCGTTTCTGCTGTTTTCGGCAACCGCCGGTAAAGTGGCGGCGAATTTTGCAAAATCGCGCAGTTTGGCTGTGATCAAGCTGATCGAACTTTGCATCTTAACCGCGGCGGCGGCGGCGATTATGGCGCAAAACGTGCCGGCGCTGTTTGTGGTGTTGTTTGCGCTGGGGCTGGATGCGACGTTTTTATCGCCGATAAAATACGCGATTGTGCCGGAACTGTTGCCGCGCGAAAATCTGGTGGCCGGTAATGGTATTATGGAGGCCGGCACATTCGCCGGTATTTTGCTGGGCACGCTGGCCGGCGGGGCGCTGGCGGCATCTGGGCATTACGACGCGCTAGCCGGCTTAGCGGTTGGCGCCGGTGTGGTGGGGTGGGTTGCCACTTTGTGGATTCCGCACACGCCACGCAGTGCGGCGCCGGTTGCGTGGCGGTTAAATATTTTGGTTGAAACCACGGCGCTGATTGACGATGCGCGGCAAAACCGCCGGGTGTGGCTGGCGATTTTGGGGTTAAGCTGGTTTTGGACGATCGGCGCTGTGCTGATCGCTGAATTTCCCGAGATCGGCGAACACATAACGCCGGGTGGCCAGGCGATTAGCTGGTTGCTGGCAGCCTTCACTTTGGGCGTGGGGTTCGGGTCGTTGATTTGTAACACGCTGATCAAGGGCGATCCGATTGCGCGTTATGCGCCGTTTTTGTGTTTGGCGATGAGTTTGTTTGGCTGGGATACCGCAACGGCCGCCGCCCAACTGCCTTATGACGCGGCTGACCTGACCGGGTATTTTGCTTTTTGGCGGATGATGGCGGATTTGTTTTTGCTGGCAACTGCCGGTGGTTTGTTTTCGGTGCCGCTATACACTTTGCTGCAAACTTTGCCGGCGCGGCAGAACGTTGCCCGGATGATTGCTGCCAATAACGTGGTGAATGCGGGATACATGGTGGCCGGCGCTGGGGTTGCGGCGTTTTTGGCGTTTGCCGGCGCGACCCCGATTGGCATTATGCGCGTTGTTGCCATTGCTAATCTTGGTGTGTTTTTCGTGATGATCCGTTTGCTGCCGCGCGATACGCTGCACGTGATTTTTCGGCTGTATCTGCGCCTGGGCCACCGTATTGAGGTGCGCGGGTTGGAACATGTGCGCGATCTGACCCAGCCAGTTGTTTATGTTAGTAACCATCAATCGTATGCCGATGGCGCGTTGCTGGCGGCTTACTTGCCGGGGCATCCGCAGTTTGCCGTAAACTCGTTCATCATGCGCAAATGGTGGGCGCGGCCATTTATGATGCTGGTGGATGTATTTCCGGTGGACCCTTCCCGGCCGCACGCGATTAACGCTATGGTGAAATCGGTGAAAGCGGGCCGGTCACTGGTGATTTTCCCAGAAGGGCGGCTGACCCGCACCGGTGCTTTGATGAAAGTGTATGATGGGTCGGCCATGGTTGCCGATAAGGCAGAGGCGCTGATTGTGCCGGTGCGCATCGACGGGCCGCATTTAACCCCACTTTCCACCATGGGCAAATATTTGCGGCTGCGCTGGTTTTCGCGGCTGCGTATTACCGTGCTGCCGCCGCGTGCTTTGGCGGTGGACCCGGCTTTGGATGCACGCGCGCGCCGCCATGCGCTGGGTGAGGCGTTGCAGGATTTAATGACCGAGGCGCAATTCGCCACCCGCCGGATTGATCGTAGCCTGTTTGCCGGGCTGCTGGATATGCGCGACGATTTGGGCGGCGGCCACGAAATTGCCGACGACCCCGATTTCCGCCCGATCAATTATGGCAAGCTGGTTCTGGGGTCAGCTTTGTTGGGGCGGCGGCTGAATAAGCTCGCACCCCACGGGCCGATGGGCGTACTGCTGCCCAATTCGGTGGGGGCTTTAGTAAGCTTTATGGCCCTGCAGGCGTTTGGCCGGGTGCCGGTGATGTTGAATTTCTCGCAAGGGCCGGCAGCAATGCTGGCGACTTGCCGGATTGCCGGGGTGGAAACGGTGATCACGTCTCGCCGCTTTGCCGATCGGGCGAATTTGACCGAGGCGATCGGCCAGATTGAAGCCGAATTGCGTGTGCTGTGGTTAGAAGATGTGCGTGCGGGTTTGGGTGTGTTTGCCAAATTGCGCGCACTGGTGGATGCGCGGCGGGCGCGGCATTTGCCGGGTGCTAGGATCGAGCCCAATGAAACCGCGCTTATTTTAACCACCAGCGGATCGACCGGGGTGCCGAAAGCGGTGCTGTTGAGCCATCGTAATTTGCTGGCCAATATTGAACAAACCGCGGCGGCGATTGATTTTAACCCGAGCGACCGGGTGGTGAACGCGCTGCCGATGTTTCATTCGTTTGGGCTGACCTGTGGCACGTTGCTGCCGATGATGCTGGGCATACGGATATTTTTCTATCCCAGCCCGCTGCATTTTCGCGAAGTGCCGGAAATGATTTACGACCAAGATACAACTATTGTGTTTGGTACGGATACTTTCTTGACCGGCTGGGCGCGCTATGCGCACCCGTATGATTTTCGCGCGGTGCGGTTTGCTATTGCTGGGGCGGAGAAAATTCGTGACGAAACCCGCAAATTGTTTGCCGAACGGTTCGGTGTGCGCTTGTTGGAAGCGTACGGCGCCACCGAAACATCGCCGGGTATTGCCTGCAACACCACCATGCGCTGTGTGCCGGGGACGGTTGGGCGGTTGATGGTGGGGATTGAATCGCGCGTGGTGCCGGCGCCTGGCATTACCGAAGGCGGGGTGTTGCACATACGTGGCCCCAACGTGATGCGTGGCTATATCGATGCGACCAAACCTGGCGGCATCGATGCGCCGGAAGATGGCTGGTACGATACTGGCGATGTGGTGAAAATTGAACCGGGCGGGTTTGTACGCATCTTAGGCCGGGTAAAGCGCTTTGCCAAAATTGGCGGCGAGCGGATTTCGATGGATGCGGCCGAATTGCTGGCCCAAGCAGTATGGCCGGACGCGACGCATGCGGTGATTGCCATGCCGGATGCGCGCAAGGGTGAAGTGATGGCGCTGCTGACCACGGAACCCACCGCCGATTTGGGCGCGTTGCTGGCGCATGCACGCGGCAATGGCATTGGCGAGATTACTGTGCCACGGCAGATTTTGCGGGTGCCGGCGATACCGGTGCTGGGCACCGGCAAAACCAATTACCCGGCGGCGCTGGAATTGGCGCAACGGTTGCTGGGGATATTGCCTGATGCGGCCGGCGAGATTGTGGCGGCGTAAGTGTGTGGGACGGGCGCCGGGCCAGGGCAATCGGGTAAATGCAAGAAAGTAAGGATTTTCTTTTTTCTGAAGAAAAAAGTAACTGCCCAGGTAGGGTCGAAGCTACACAACCCATTGAAAAAATTTATGGCGACTTCGGGTTTAGGTCTGGTTTCGATACGCAAACTGCCGAAAAAGGGACAGTTTGCGTCGGTAACGTAATGGCCTGCGCGCCGAGAGTTGAGTTTTTTGAGGCAGTTAGCGTTCTCACCCCTACCTGGGCAGTTACAGAAAAAAGAAACAAAAAAGACTTTTTTGATGTTTGGTTTTGCATTCGCTGCAGCCAACAGTTCCAGTCCCTAGCTTCAAAAGTGGGCCGGGGCGATGGACTCATACCCGAAAGTAGGCAGTCGGCACGGCTCTCCAGACGGTCAGCGGACTCGGCCAGGGCTTTGGGCGCAGATACGTTGGCAGAACGGGACATGTCCTGTCGCGCGGATAAGTGACGTGCCATCCGCCGCCTTGGGCGCGCAAGCTGATGTTTTTTCGTCGCCGGTTCGGCTGGGTTTCGCTGGCGCGTTGCGTTGGCGGATGACGCTTCGCTCATCCGCCCTACACGCGTTTGTCCCGGGTTTCACCGAGGCTAATAGGGCGGGGATGTGGCGCGGGGGTCGGGGGCGGCGTCGTCGAAATCGTCGTTGTAATCTGGCGGGTCGCGGGTGGTGACGTATGGCGCGACAATCTGTGTGAGAAAATGCGTCAATCAGGGTAACTCCCAAGCCCCCTGGGCCAGCAGGACCTTAAAATCTCTTGCGGCTCGGA
>JBBARC010000050.1:0-24525 GCA_040400005.1 Acetobacteraceae bacterium
TTAGGGATCTGGTTGTTCACCAGCCCGGCAATTTCGGCCGTCGACAGCCCGGCCAGCGCCGCCGTGGTTAACGCCGCAATCTGCAGCTGGTTCAACGCCTCCAGCGCGGCACTGGCAAGGGCTGCCACCTGCGCACTACCCAGCCCAAGTATTTCTGCCGTGGTCAGCCCCATCGCCTGGGTGCTCGATAAAATCGCCACCTGCGCAGTGGTCAGCGCCGCCACCTGAGCAGACGTGAACAGCCCCATCTCGCTTTGGCTAAACGCCCCCAGCTGCGCCGTGCTCAACGCCGCCACTTGGGCGGCCGACAGCGCATGAAGCTCTGCCGAGCTTAACCCCGGTATTTGCAGCGTGGTGATCGCCGCCATTTGGGCGGCCGAAAATGCCGCCAGTGCCGCGCCATTCAACGCACCCAATTGGGCCGCGCTCAGCCCCACCAGCGCTGCCGTGGAAAGTCCCGCAATCGCCGCCGTGCTGATCGCCGCCAACTGCGCGCTGGAAAACGCATCCACCGCCGCACTGCCGAAAGCTGCCAGCAGCCCCGAGCCAAAACCGGCGATCGTGCCCGTTGCCAGCCCCGGCAGGGCCGCCGTGCTGATCGCCGCCAGTTTTGTGCTGCTTAAAGCGGCCAACTGCCCGGTGGTGAACGCCGCCAGTTGAGTGCTGATCAGCGTCGTCATCTGGCCGCTGGTGAGCGCTGCCATCTCCGCCGTGGTCAGCGCATGCAACTGGGCTGTGGTGATGCCCAAAATCTCGCCGCTGGTGATCGCCGCAATCTGGTCGGTGCTTAGCGCCACAATCTGCGCCGTGGTCAGCGCCTGAAACTGGCCGCCGCCATAGGCGGTAAACGCCGCAAGCTCGGCTGTGGTTAAGCCGGCCAGCGCCGCCGGGCTTAAGGCTGCGATTTGCGCCGGGCTGAGCGCCGCCACGCAGGCGCTGGCCAGCGCCGCCAACCCCGCCGATCCCAGCCCCGCCAAGGTTGTGGCTTTTAGCGCCGCCACCTGGTCGGTTGATAACACGGCAAGATTGGCGGTGCTGAAGGCCGCAAGCTGGGCGCTGGTTAAAGCGCCGGCCTGCTGGCTGCTCATGGTGGTGACCTCGGTGCTGGTCAGGCCCAAAATTTCCGCCGTGGTTAAGGCTGCAATCTGCGTCGACGTCAGCGTTAAAAACTGCAGCGTGCCCAAAGCCGCGATGTTGGTGGCGCCCAGCGCCACAATCTGTGCGGTGGTTAAGAACGGGATCTGGTTATTCACCCAGCCCTGCAATTCGGCCGTGCTGATCCCCGCCAGCGCCGCGGTGGAAAGGGCTGCCACCTGCAACAAATTAAACGCATCCACACTGGCCGAACTCATCGCCGCAATATCGGCCGAGCTAAGCCCGCCAACCGCGCTGACCGCCAGCGATACCGCCTGGCCGGTGCTAAACGCCGCCGCCGCCGCCGGGGTGAGTGCGGCCAATTGCGCCGAGGTAAACGCCGCCACCTGCGCATTGCTCAAGCCTGCAATGTCGGCCGACCCAAGTCCCGCAATAATCGTTGTGGAAAGTGCGGCGATCTGGGCTGGCGTGTCACCGGCGATCGAGGATGTCATGGCATTTCCCACACAGTATCTGGCGCACCCGCCGATCACCACGCAACAGCGTAGGCTCGGTGACAATGCTGGTTAAAACAAGATATGCGTGCATTTTTCACGACATTCGACGATAGGCGCCCGGCCGGTAAAAAATCAGCGGCCACGGCAACCGGTTATCCACGACAAAAGCTAAAATTCTATTGCCGCGCCAATGGCACAAATGGGTATCAAGACCCAGGCATCATCACAGGCACCATTGCACCAGCCCCCATCGCCGGCGGCGATCGTTAACCAAATATGCCGGCGGCGATCGTTAACCAAATATGCCGGCGGCGATCGTTAACCAAACATTTTGGTTTTTGCCCTACCCCCGCTCGCCAGGGGAGACCGCCGCCAATGCTCGATCTGGTTTTTAATGATGCCGCAACGGTATGGGCCGAACCGCAAGGCATGGCGCCAACCCGCTTCACATACCCGCCTGCCGTCGATATCACGTTCGCCCAACTCGTCGGCCATGCCGAGCACCTGCACGCAACCAGCACCGCGCCGCACATCGGCCATCAGGTAGCCGCCCTCTATCGCGGCTGGATCGCCCACCATGCCGGCGGCCACGCCCAATTATTCGCCGCCTATTTCAACCTCGGCGTCGAACTCGGCCGCAACGGCGATACCGGCGGTGCCCTACAATCCTATCAGGCGGCCCTGACGCTGCGGCCAGATTTCGCCTCTGCCGCGGTTAATTTAGGGCTGGTACTGGAATCGGCAGGCTCCCCGCAAGCGGCTCTCACCGCCTGGCAGGCCGCGACGCAAACCGATGATGCCCGCACAACCCTGATCAACCACCAGGCCCGCTTGCTAGAACGCACCGGCCAACTGGCCCAGGCCGAACGCCTGCTTTATGTAAGCCTGCTGACCCTGCCGGCTCAACCGGACGTGATCCAGCACTGGGTGCATATCCGCCAAAAAATGTGCCTGTGGCCGGCCCTGCCCGATCATGTGCCTGGCCTAACCGTGTCACAACTCATCGCCAATTGCGGCCCCTTAGCCACTTTGGCGTTGTATGATGATATCGCCCTACAAACCACCATCGCTGCCGGGTGGATCGCGCGCAAAACAAGGCAAACCAACACCCGCCTCAGCCCGGCCGGTGGCTACGCCCATGCGCGGCTGCGCATCGGGTATCTGTCATCAGATTTTTGCCGCCATGCGATGAGTTTTTTGATCGCCGAATTATTCGAACGCCATGATCGCGAAAAATTTGAAATCTATGGCTATTGTTCAAGCATCGATGATGGCAGCGATATTCGCGCCCGCGTGCTGGCAGGGTTCGATCATACCCGCTTTGTCCGCGACCTTTCCGATGACGCCGCAGCACGGCTGATCCGCGCTGACGAAATTGATATATTGATCGACCTCAACGGGCTCACCCAGGGCGCCCGCCTGCAAATTTTGCGCGACCGCCCGGCCCCGGTGCAGGCAACCTATCTGGGCTTCGTGGGCCCCGTGCCGTTGCCCGAACTGGATTATTTGTTTTGCGATGATTTTGTTATCCCCACCGATCTCGCCGCCGGCTATCAACCGCAGCCCCTCGCCATCGGCGCCACCTACCAGGCCAATGACCGCAAACGCATTATCGGCGCGCCGACCACCCGCGGCGCCTGCGGCCTGCCGCCAACCGGTTTTGTCTTTTGCTGCTTTTCCAACCACTACAAAATTACCCAAACCATGTTCGCCGCCTGGATGGAGATTTTGCGCGCAACCCCGGGCAGTTGGCTGTGGCTAACCGATGATACCGTCTGGGCCCGCGACAACCTGCACGCCGCGGCCCGCAATGCCGGCATCGATCCCGCCCGGCTGATTTTCGCCGCCCGCGTCAGCCCGGCCGATTACATGGCCCGCCTCGCTGTCGCCGATCTGTTTTTAGACACCTTCCCCTATAACGCCGGCACCATCGCCAGTGATGCCATCCGCATGGGCCTGCCGCTGGTCAGCCAAATCGGCCAATCCTTCGCCTCCCGCATGGCCGCCCGCCTGCTCACCGCCATCGGCGCCGAGCACGGCATTGCCACCACCGAAGCGGCCTATATCGCTACCGCAACGCAGCTCGCAGCCAACGCCACCGCCTATGCCGCTTACAAATCTCTGTTCAGCGAAACCGCCTGGGCACACACCATGGGCGATATCGGCCAGCTCACCCGCACGCTAGAAACAACCCTGCACCACATCGCCAAGCGCCCCGCCTAAGCGCCGTATTGGTCAGCTTCCGCCGGCTTGCTTACACACGAGCCTGCGTGCGATTCAGTGGTCCATGCGCCAGCAATCCCCGTCACATTTGCCCGGCCCCCATTTGCCCGCAATCGACGGCCTCCGTGGCATTGCTGTTACCAGCGTGCTGCTCTACCACCTCCACGCGGCCATCGTGCCGGGCGGGTTTTTGGGCGTTGACATTTTCTTTGTCATTTCTGGCTTTGTCGTCAGCCTCTCGCTGCCATCCACCGGCGCTACCAACATGTTCACACTGCTGCGCATCTTTTACGCGCGTCGTGCGGTGCGTATTTTGCCCGCACTTTATGTGTGTGTGCTGATCACAACTCTGTTCAGCATCGCCTTGCTGCCCTATTCGTGGCTCAGTGGCACGATCGACGCCAGCGCCAAAGCCGCCTTGCTCGGATACAGCAATATCGTTCTCGCCCGCGGGGACGGGGATTATTTTGCACCAAACGCCGAATTCAACCCCTTCACCCACACCTGGTCACTGGCGGTTGAAGAACAATTCTATGCGGTGTTTCCGCTGCTTTTTCTGCCCTTCCTGAACGGCCACAAAACCCGCTCGCGCAGCTTGTTTTTAGTCGCGGCGGCAGCATCGCTGGTGCTCGCCTGGGGCTGGCGCAGCACGCAACAAACTGCTTCATTCTATTATATTGTCAGCCGCTTTTGGGAACTTGGCCTGGGCGTGCTGGCGTTTCAATGGTCCACGCTCGTGCCGCCCAAACAATGGCGTGTCGCGTTGGCCGGTGCGTCGCTGATCAGTGCTGCGGCCATTGTGTACGCGCTGGGCATACCAAACCACACGCCCTACCCCGGCAGCCTGCTACCGTGTACCGCGACTGCCGCCCTGCTTTGGCTTATTCGCAGCAATACCCTGGCACCTGTGGTCAACACCTGCCTCACGCAACCCGTGCTGCGTTATCTCGGGCGCATTTCCTATTCGCTATATTTGTGGCATTGGCCAATTATTGTTCTGCTAAGGTGGACCTGCGGCATCACCGGCATAGTGCCCATGCTGGCCGCCCCGATCATGGCACTTGGTGCAGCAGCGCTTTCCTACCGGTTGGTAGAAACACCACCGCGCCGGGCGCTGTCGGCCGGCGCTTTAACCGCAGGCGGCGCTATCGGCATGGCGGTGCTGGCCATCGCCATCACCTACAATTTGGAGAAAAACCTCTGGCCGTTGCGCAATCTCGCTTCACTATCAACCGTCAACCGCAACAAAGCCGAGTGGTCACCCGAGATCATGGCCAAGTCGCCTGCATCCGGGTGTCGGCTGGTGCGGGCCGGCAGCACCAGCGTGGTTGGCAGCGTGACCGATTTCACCCGCGCCGGGTGCGCGCCCGCGGCTGGTGTTCAACCCACACTCTTTGTTGTCGGCGATTCGCACGCCTGGGCGTATCAATCGATGCTGGGCATAAATGTGCTGGGCAGCGGCGCGCCGGCACGCCTCTACACCCTGGCCGGCTGCGCCGTGCTGGGCGTCGAGTCCGCCAACACCGCACATTGCCGCACATTTCTAACCTCATCCCTTCATGATGTCAGCACGCGTGCCCGGCTAGGCGATGTCGTGTTCCTGCCCGGCCTGCGCATTCGGCGCCTTACCGACCAATTCGTCGGCTACGGCGAAGCTAACGCGCGCGCGCAAATGGACTACGAGGCACAGTGGCGGGCAGACAACCTTGCCGCCACCCTACCCCAATTACGTGACCTCCTCAAAACGCGCGCATCGGTGGTGCTGGAAGCGCCAAAACCAGAATTCTTCGCGCCCAATTTTCGCTGCGCCGACTGGTACACCTGGACCAACCCAGTGTGTGCCGAGCGCGGCACCATTGCGCGCAGCAAAATCGAGGCTTTTCGCGCGCCGGTCTTGGCGCAGTTTCAGGCGGTGCAACGGGCCCTGCCGGCAATTGCGGTTTGGGATCCGCTGCCCATCCTCTGCCCTGGGCCAATCTGTTCGGCCAACTCGTCTGGTCACCCGCTGTTTTTCGATGGCGATCATTTAAGCAGCTACGGTAACCAAAAACTGGCGCCCTACTTCAAAGCCTTTGTCGACGCCCTGGCGGTGCCGCAGAATCGCGCAGGTTCGCAGAATCGCGCAGGTTCGCAGAATCGCGCAGGTTCATAGAATCGCGCAGGTTCATATGGCCAAAAAGTATTTGGCGAAGGCCCTTAGCCAGAACCAGTAACAAACGCGCGCTACTCCGGCGTTGTGCGCCGTGGGTTCAACCGCCTAATCACGACACGCCCCAACGCCATCCCCGGCGCCTCGATCACCCGGTAGCCCAGTGCTGCAAGCGGCACCAAAAGCCCCAATGTCAGCACCAGTGCGGCGGCGAACTGCCAGGTTTGCGGCCCGCCCTGGGCCATCACCCGCCGGTACACCGGGGCCAGCAGTTGAATAACCGGGCTATGAAACAAATACAGCGAAAAACTTATCCGCCCGATATACCCACTGACCCGGTTAACCAGCAGGCGCGCCGGGAAAAACCCAAAGCCCAGCATAAAACTTGCGTAAATCAGGCTCTGCGCCACAAGCCCTGGTGCGGCAAAAGGCGCCAATGCCCCGCCATAAGCCAAACAATAGCCCGCGCCCAACCCTGCCAAAATTGCCGCCAGGCCCAGCCAGCGCCCCCGCCCGCCGCCGGCAAGCCTGCCCGCCAAAGCCTGATATATGTCAAATACCGCAATGCCAATCACAAACACCTGCAACTGGCCCAAAATGCTGGAATGCACATAGTTACTGCGCAACGCCTCATCCATCGGCAAAAACCCAAGCATTGCCGGTAAAATTTTGGCAAGACCGATCGCTAAAATCATCGCAAGCCCAAGCCGCCACGGCGTGCGGGTGGCGCGAAAAATCGCCGGAAACACCGCGTAAAACAGCATCTCCACGCCAATCGTCCAGCCGCCATCGGGGATCCCCCAATTGGCCTGCGAATACAGGCCAGGGTTGTGGGCGGCGACCGCGTTAAAGGTAAACGTCACATTTTCTAAAATTTCCGGCGCCCGGTGATACGCCCCCAGCAACCAGGCATCGCGCATTAGGGTCAGCGCCAGCACGACATAAAACAGCGGGGCAATACGAAAAAACCGCCGCAGGTAAAACACCCGGTCACCATCAGGCAACGATAATAGCCGCGCCGAGCTGAGGCACAGCGAAAACGCACTGACCAGAAAAAACAGGGTAACCCCGGTGGCGCCCAAGCCCACCACCGGCGCCGCCCACATCGGCGGCGGCACGTGGCCGACAAAGGCCAAATGAAACACCACCACATAAAGGGCGGCCAAGCCGCGCAGGGCATCGATAAAGTCTAACCGTGCGAGTGGTATGGTGCGTAATGGGATCATCGGCCGCCGAAGGGTGCAAACCGCTGGGCTACCAGCCCCCCCCCCCCCCCGTCCAGCACCCCGAAAAAGTAGCCCGGGCTATGCCCGGTTACTGCCCCCCCCCACGCCGGCCAACATGCCGGCCAACGCGCCGGCCAACACGCCGCTAATACATATACACTGCGAACCCAATAATGCCCCAGAACGCCGCCGCCGCCAGCAGCGGAAACACCCAGGCCAGCGGCAACACCGCACCGTGTGCAGTTATTACCCCGTGGCTTGGCGGCGCCTGGCCGTGCCCCGGCGGCGCATGGCCAAAATCCGGCCGCCGATCGGCAACACTCATCGCAGCCTTAGCGCTGGTATCCCCAGTGCTGGGTTTAACCCCAAAAACCGGCAAATCAGCCGATGCCGGCTCGCGCAGCAGAGCAATCAAATGCGCATTGGCAAAATCCAGCCGCCCAACCCGGCGCCGGTCCGCCACCGCACCCGCTGGCACATCGATTAGCCCGCCAACTGGCGCACTATCGCCAACGGCGCTACCGGCCTGCGCAACGGGTGCGTTAGTCTCACTATGGCTGGGTCCGCCCATGGCGTAACTCCTTTTATCCCCCGGCCCGGCCTGATTTTTGCTGGCCGGCATTCCCTTGCTAAAACGCTACTCCCAACGCGCCAGAAAAAGCATCCGAAAAATGCACAGATGTAAAACAAACCGCCAACCCTCGCCGATCGAACCGCGATATTTGAGTATGTAGTCAATACGTGCGCGCCGGCCGCCTTCCGCGCCCACACCTAAAAATGTCATAATCACAACATCGTGCAACCTAAGATTGCGGTTGCCTTTCACCCATGAGCGCTGCAAGGCTAGGGGCACTGGGGACAGGTGGGGATGACCAACATGTTAAAACGCGGCTTAGCAACATCAACGCCATTGCGTGCAGCGATCCCGCGTCAGGTTGGGCGTCAGGTTGGGCGTAAAATTTGGGCCACCGGCATCAGCCTCGCCTGCTTGCTGATCGCCAGCCCCGCAGCCCCCGCCCAAACCGTGCCAACCGCGCGCCAGCAGGTGCAGCACGTGTTCCGCCGCTTCACCTTTGGCGAGCCGCCGGAAACGGTCACCGCGGTCACCACGTCCGGCATCGCCCCGTGGCTCGCCCAGCAGCTTACCCCCGCCAACATCGACGATACCGGCACCGTGCTGGAAACCCTGCCCACGGCCAAATATAGCGATTACAATATCTGGGAACGTAGCGTGATGCAGCACATGCTGCTCACCAACCGCCAGGTGCAAGCCAAGCTGGAAATGCACTGGCTCGATCATTTCTCGGTCAGCCTCAACACCGTCGGCGACCCCGCCCTGATGCAGCATTACGATGCAACCATCCGCGCCAATGCGCTGGGCAATTTCCAAACCTTGCTGGCCGCAGTTTCCAAAGAAGCCGCCATGTTGCGCTGGCTCGGCAACGACGGCAACGTGCCGCCCACCCCAAACGAAAATTTTGGCCGCGAGCTGATGCAGCTTTACACCACCGGCGAATTCACCCTCAACCCCGATGGCAGCCAAAAGCTGAACGCCCACGGCGGCCCGATTTTAAATTACACCGAGAACGACGTAAAAGCCGTTGCCAAAGCCATGACCGGCTATTCGCTATCCTACAATAGCACCAACACCAATCCGCAAACCGCGTTTTCGGTGCTGTTTACCAAAACCAATCACTATCATGGGTCGCTGATCCTTAACGGTAAAACCTACACCGTTCCCAACGATACCACCGCTATCGACTATGTTTGCAGCATCCTGGCACACCGGCCGGAAACCGCCATCTACGAAACTAAACAAATGCTGCAAAGGTTCGCCACCGAAACCCCCAGCGCGCAATATGTTACCGACGTTGCCGCCGTTTGGAAAAAAACTGTCGATAAGCCCGACCAAATCGCCCAGGTGATCACTGCCATCATCAACCACCCCGAATTTAACACCAGCTACCACGCCATGCTGAAACAGCCGGTGGAATTGCTATTCGGGCCGTTGCGTATGCTCAGCGGCAAGCTGCAGGCCACCGCCAATGTTGCCCCCGCCGGCAGCCTGCAATATGAATTGTCGTCGCTTGGGCAACAGATTTTCTATCCGCCATCGGTGTTTTCCTTCTACCCGCCGGGCAGCTTGGCATCGATTGTCAATACGCGCACCATGCTGACCAAATCAGGTATCACCGCCAACATTAGCGGCGCCACACCCGGTAATACTTATGTCGATACCTACATCGACATCCCCACCCTGCGCACCAGGGTGGGCAGCATCAACACGCAGATCATCACAGATTATCTGCTCGATGCGCTCATCGATGGCGGCTCGCCCGAACTGCATAGCACAATTGCCGGTTTCCTCGGCGCCAAACCCAGCGATAACCAAATTCGTGGCGCCATTTGGCTTATTCTCAATACCCCCGATTACGGAGTGAACTGATATGCTGATTAGGCGCGATGTTTTCCGGGGTCTTAGCGGCCTTGCCGTAAGCCCGCTGTTTCTGCACAGCCTGTCGGCAGAAGCCGCCAACACAACGGCAACGGATACCATCATGGTGGTGATCAACATGGCCGGTGGCAATGATGGGCTTAATACGGTTATTCCGCTGACCAAATTTCCCGCCTACCGCACGCTGCGCCGGCCGGCAACGCCGCCCGACGCGAGCCTGACGCTGGACTACACAATTCCGCAATTGGCCGCCACCGCCTTCGACCCCAACCCGGCAACCCCTGCTGCCAACGCCAGCCAATTTGCCTTCGCCCCATCGATGACCGCCATGCGTGATCTTTACAGCACCGGCAAGCTGGCAGTGTTAAACGGCATCAGCCTGCCGCTCACCGAACAAGCGTCCCTCAGCCACAGCGATGCCTCGCGCGATTGGCAAACCGGGCAAATCAACACAACATTATCCACGCCACCAGGCTGGATTGGCCTGGCGCTGAACGGGGCACTAGCGGGATCGTTGGGGGCGACCACATCCATGTCGGGCGGGTCGCCCATCGTGCTGCAAAATGGTGTCGCCCAATCGCTGGTGTTGTCACCATCCATCGATAATTTTAACTTCTCCTATGGGTCATCCGATAATTACACCAAATTGGTGCAATCGTTTAACCACATCATGACCCTACCCACATCCGATGCGTCCACCGCCTATAATCTATCCACCTTGCTGGGTGCTAAAAACGCCGTCACCGTGGTCAACAAAATAGCCAACGCCAACAAGGTGAAAGGCTACCCCACGCCAGTCACCTGGATCGATTACCAGTTGCACGATATCGCCCGCATGATCCTGGGGCAGTCAGGCGTGCGCGGCTACTATGCCGAATACGGCGGGTTCGATACCCACTCGCAGCAGGCGCTCTACCAGCCGCAATACCTCGCCGATATCTCCAACGCCATGCAAACCTTCTATACCTATTTGCAGGCCCACGGCGCATCCGCCAACGTGGTGATCGCCACCATTTCCGATTTCGGCCGCCGCCCCGGCGCCAACCTTAACTTCGGCACCGATCACGGCGCCGGTAGTGTTGCCTTCGTGCTCGGCGATCGCGTCACCGGCGGGGTTTATGGCAACTACCCAAGCCTGACCAAATTCGATGTTTATGGCAATTTGAAAATGACTGTGGATTTCCGCAACATGATCTCGGATTTGATCGTTGCCATGGGCGGCAATGCCAAAACTATTTTGGGCCAGACTTATCCAAAACTTGGGTTTATTTGAGGCGTCACAAAAAACAGAAAGACACTTCTTTTCTGAAGAAAAGAAGCAAAAGACTTTTATATGTTTGCGGCTGGGGCGCCGCTATACGTGTAGGCGCACCAGCACTAGGGCGCCGGCCATCGCCCACGCGACATCTGCCATGGCGCCCAGCAATGATGCGCTTGATACATGCAGGCGGCCGCGTAAGGCGACAAACCTGATCACGTGGGGTTTGCGCAATTCCATCACAAACCTGGTCATCACACTGCCCAAGGTTGCTGCCAGCACAACCGGAAAAGCGTGCGGAATGCGTAAAGCAACAATCACCAGTAAGGGTGCTGTCACCACAAACACCGCAAGGCTCAGCAGCCCGGTTTTAACCCGAAACACCAACCCGCGATCAATCGGCGCGCTCATCACCAATTCTAACGCGCGATCATTGCGCACCACCACATCCAAAAACACCGAGGCGATGCGGCCGGTCATCATCACCGTAATAAACAACACGCCGCCCGAGGCCGATACGCCGCTGGTAAATCGCGTCACCGCAATCGCCGCCGGTATCAGAAAAATGAACTGATACACAATCTGAATAAGCAACCCCGGCTGGCGCATAAAATTGCGGATTTCTTTGGTGATCAACACCCGGGTAAGCCCCGCGCCAAAGTTTGCCGCCCGCACGGCGCGCCCGCCCCGATCGGCGTTTAAAATGGCAATCGCGCCGGTGCCATAGCTGCGTTCAAACGCCGCACTGGTTAGCATAACCCCTGCAAAAGCCGCCGCACATAACAACAGCATGGCGCCAAAATCGCCGTACATGGCGCGCGCCGGCAGCCAGGCGATGCCGCTGGGGTGGGCGCTATCGAGCGGTTTTATCAACTGCCACAACGCCTCGCGCCGATCCGCCGGTAAAATTGTGGTGGTTTGTGAGGCCAAAAACGCAAGTGCGCCCAGCACCGTTGCAATCACCCGTGCAGCCAGCCGGGCGCGCTTGGGGCCAATCACGGCAAGCAACCCCAGAAACGCACACGCAGCCGCGATGGCAGCGATTATCGCCACCGACCCCAGCACCGGGTACACCCCCACCCAATCAAAATGCCCGCGCAGCATCATGCCGTTCACCACGGGAATAGCCGCGACAAACGGCAAGCCCCCAGCCCCCAGGCCAATAGCAATCAGGCGCGCGCGCAGCACCACCCGCGGCGGCAAGGGCGAGGTTACCAGCAATTCCAAATCGCCCTGATCGCGCATAGAATCGATCATGCCCGAGATCGCTTTGGATAAGCACAAGGCGCTGACCCCGATCAGCATCACGGTCACCACTGGCAGCCCGTTATCACTGACCGCATGCAGTTGCGCCAGTTGCGGGGCGGCGGCAAAGCCAACCAAATGCAAGCTGACAATAACCCCCAGCAGCACGGCGCCGATAATCAGTTTTTGCCAGGGCGAGCCCAGCCGCAATTCGCGCCGCGCCAGGCGCAGATCATTGCCGAGCAGCCACAAGGTGCTCGCCCGCGTGCCGCTCATGGCGTTAAATTCTCAGCGCCGGTCTCGGTCATTTGCAAAAACATATCTTCTAAGCTGGCATCGTGATCACCGCCAATGGCGCGCAGCTCCGCCAAAGTGCCCTCGGCAATCAGTTTGCCTTTATCGATAATGCCAATCCTATCCGCCAGCCGCTCGGCCACTTCCAAAATATGGGTGGTGAGGATCACGGTAAATCCGCGTGCCACGCGGGCACGCAGCAAATCTTTCACCTGGCGCGAGGCCGCCGCATCCAGGCCGCTGAGCGGTTCATCCAAGATCAGCAATTTAGGTTCGTGCAGCAGCGCCCCAGCCAATGCCACTTTCTGGCGCATGCCGCGCGAAAACCCCTCGCAATATTCCGACCGGTGCGGCCATAGGGCGAGCAGTTCCAGCAAGTGCTGGGCGCGGTCTTCGGCCAATTTTTTCGGCACATTCCACAGGCCTGCGATAAATTCCAAATACTCGATCGGGCTGAGCCGGTCATACAGCAGCGGCTCATCGGGCAGCCAGGCGGTCACCCGCTTGGCATCTTCGGGGTTTTTCAGCGCATCGATACCGGCAATCTCAATGTGGCCAGCATCGGGCGCCAGCAGGCCGGTGACCATGCGCAGCGTCGTGGTTTTGCCCGCACCATTGGGGCCGAGCAGCGCGTAAAGCTCGCCCGCCCGCACATCGAGATCAAGGTGATCCACCGCCGGGCGGGCAAACACTTTGGTTAGCCCGCGCAGCGTCAGCATCGGCGTGCCCGCAACCGGTGTTGCGTCCCACGCAGCCTGCGCCGCATTTGCCCCAAACTGTGTACCAGCCATCACGCGCGCAATCCCCCTGTGCCGGGGCCGCCCCCCCAAGTGCAGTATGTCGACTGCCCTATGTTGAGTGCATTATGTCGCAAGGCCACAAATCGGCAAGCCTTTACGCACACCCCTTTACGCACACCCGCCGGTTGGGCAAAGACAGCCAGGCGGCCCCCAGTGGCACCCGCCTAATCCCCACCGATAAGAGGGACCCCGCCATGCCCGCCGCGTTTCGCCCCGCCCGCGCCGATGATGCCGATGCCGCCGTGCCGCTGATCTACGCCTCTGGCCCCGAGGCATTTAACTATGTGTTTGGCCCAACCAACCCCGGCGGCGCGCTGGCCTATCTGCGGGCAGCGTTTCGCGATGGCGCCGGCGAATTTGGCTACCGCAACCATGTGGTGGGGGTGCGTGGCGATGATATTGTCGCGGCCGGCGCCGGCTGGGGCAGCGCCACCACCCTGCCCTTCACACTTTCCGCCGCCCGCCAATTTTTTACCCAGTTCGGCCCGTTGGCCGCTTGTGGCGCCATCACCCGCGGCTTGGCCACCGAACGCGTGGTGCGCCCGCCGGTGGCCACAGAATTTTGCATCGGCCATTTGGGCGTGCGTGATGATCTGCGGGGCATGGGTTTGGGCGGCGCGTTGATGCACCATTTGCTGGCGTTGGGACACGCGCAAAAACTGGCAACCGCCGTGCTGGATGTAGCCATCACCAACCCGCGCGCGGAAGGATTATACACGCGCATGGGCTACCGGGTGCAGGCAGAACGCCGAGCCGACCTGCATAATGGATTTGGCCGGGTGGTGGCGCATCGCCGCATGACCCGCCCGTTAACCATGTGACCTTGGCTGACCTTGAGCCCAGCACCGCGCCGGATGCAGCGCCGGATAGCTGGCAGGCAGCGCCGCACGTTGGCGATGGATTGGTGCGGCTGGGGCTGTGGTTTGCCTTCCGCCTGCTGCTGGTGTGGTGGTTTTGCCGCAAACCGCACCATCGCGGCGCACTGGTGGCAGTGTGGCAGGGCGGCCGCGTGCTGCTAGTGCAATCCAGCTACCGCGCCGGCTGGACCCTGCCGGGTGGCGGTGTGGGTGTGGGCGAGGCTGCGGCCGATGCCGCCTGCCGCGAATTGCGCGAGGAACTGCGCCTGGTGCTGGCCGCCGAAACCCTGGGCCCGCCGGTAGATTACCACGTGGTGTTCAACCACCAGCGCGACCATGTCAGTATTTTCAGCAGCTTCGACGCCGATATACGGGCGCTGCGCCCCGACGGCCGCGAAATACGCCGCGCCGCCTTGTTTACGCCGGCGCAGGCGGCCCGGCTGCGCTTACCACCATTTGTGCGCACTTACCTGGCCCAGGGTTGCCAGCGCTAAGCGCACCGCCGCGCCGCAGCGGCGCGTGGCGGCGAAATTTTGCCGCCAGCCGGTTGCCGTGGCCGGGGTTGCGCATTACAGGGTGGGGTGCGGTGCGGGTGTGGCGAAATGGTAACCGCAGTTGGCTCAAAATCAACCGGGGGCAACCCCTTGCCAGTTCGAGTCTGGCCACCCGCACCAAGTTTGCCTGCACCAAACCAATCCTGAGCCGCGCAATCACTGACGCTGGTTTTCGCGAAAGCTACCTGTGTGAGCTTGCCGGCGCGGTGAATCTCCGCCGCCAGCGATTGACGGCGCCCTTGTCGCGGGCGGCAGCCATGTCATAGTAAACCACTTATCGACCAGATTGATGTAACCCATGCCAAACGTGCAGCCCGTCGCCACCGTCACCTCGCCGAATACTTATCATGCCTTGGCTGGCCGTTGCGATGAGATGACCCGGGCCGGTCAACTTGAAGACGCCTTAACCTATTCGCGCGAACTAGTTGTGCTGTTCCCAAATAAAACAGACCCGTATTTGCGCGCTGCTAAACTACTTACACACCTAAAACGCGAAACAGAGGCCGAGGGCGTTCTACGCGCAGCTTTACCGCTCACGCCGCCGTCCGCACAATTGCAACTGCAACTTGGCATTATTGCCCTGCATGCAAATCATAACAACAATGCGCTAATCGCTCTCGCCCTGGCCGCCGAGCTTGATCCGACTGTTTCTAAGCATCACGCGCTCCTCGCACAGGCGCTTTTTCGCGCCAACCGCTTGGAAGAAGCCGTCGACGCACAACGCCGCGCCATCGCACTGGACCATGACGACGCCAAGCTACATGCCGCTTTAGGTGGGTTTTTGGTGCAAATCGGCCAGGTCAGCGCCGCCATCAGTGCCTATCAACAGTCGTTGCTTCTGAAACCAAATCAGCCCGTCATCGCCGAAATGGCGGAACGTCTGCGCGCCAAACAGGCAGTGCCCTCAGGTGCACCACAAACTGCGGTGGAAGGCAGTGATGGCTTTCTCTTCCACGAAGTGAACAACGCATTTGAACAAATCTGTGGCGACGAGGCCGACCCCCGCGACGTCGAAAGATTGTTAACCATTTGGCAGGCGCGCCAGGCATGGTGCCAGGTGCGCGATATAGACTACCGCGTGCTGATCGTACCCGAGCGTCATGTCTTATATGCCGATAAATTACCTGCCGGTTTTACACCGCACCCGGATCGCATGGCCCTGCGCCTGATGCGCGCGCTCGACCCGTGCCTGGAGCAAAAGATACTCTATCCCATCGACGCGTTGATTGCCGGGCGCGCCAGAAGCCTGATTTGCTATCGCGAGGATGTTCATTGGACCCATTATGGCGCCTATCTCGCCTATCGCGCGCTGCTGGCAACAATACCCTGCCTTGCCAACGAAATCATCGATGAGACCGAACTAACCAAATCGATCGGACGCCGTGTGGGAGACATGGCGATATGGATGGATCGCCGCACCCGTGAGCAGTGCGAAATACTGACTCCGCCGTCCGCAACTGTGCGCGAAATTTTCTCGACTAAGTCTTTTCAATCCGGTCAGGTGGATGTTTTTGAAACCGATCACCCGTCCGGCCGCCGACTGGTCTTGTTTCGCACATCGAATTCAACAGCGCTGTTGCCACTTCTGTTAAATCATTTTTCCCGCATTGTTGCCGTCGCTACCACGGCGGTACATTTCGGCCTGCTCGCCAGCGAAAACCCGCATGTGGTCATATCTGAGCTTCCAGAACGATATCTGGCTATCCCCCAAACCGGCAGCAACCGGCACCGCTGCCGTATGCCGCGCGATTTTGAAGCGGAAGATTTTTCTGAAGCCACCGGCTGCAAGTTACCGTTACCCGGCGCACATGTGCGCTAATCGCCACGGCGAGGCACACGATCGCATAGTTTAACTACCTGTAGGTTTCATCAAAACGATAGCCGTACATACGCATTTCTTCGCCGCAGATAGTTTCAAAAATAGTCTTTTGCTCCGTGCTCCACCCCGTGCCATCCAGGCTCAGCCGCCGGGCGGCGCTGCCGCTATCGGTTTGCTGTGGGCGATCGTTGCGTAGAGTCGCAATCATCCGCGGATATACACCATCCGGCAACTTTAGAAATGCTCCCAAGCGATCCACTGCCGCCACCGGATCTTCAATTAAATCCTGCTGATCAATCTCAATACCATGAAGCCCAGGCCGGTCGCGCATCGCCCGCCAGGTTGCCATATTCGCCACCCAATCGCGGCAGTGATATTCAAAATTATGCCCAGGAAATTTCTTCAACCGCGAAACAATATTCTCAATCGCGCGCCGCTTGGCAAACACAAATCGCGCCGCCGGCCACAGCAGCATAAGATCAGGAATAGCTTCCATAATCTGTGGATTTCCGGTTTTATCAAGCCATGGATCGCGCGGATTAAGCGCCTCAACGTGGCGCTTGAGTACGGCGAACAGATCGCGTTTAAGTCCCGCTTTATCAATGCAAGCAGCCATCACTTTTTCATTTTTTTGGCCAAACGTATTAAAATGCCGATCCAAAAAAATATCAAACGTTCGCAACAACGAAAGAAAATTGCCCTCGCGAAAACCTTGATATCCACCAGCAAATAACGTGCTGACCAAAATACTCGTGCCAGATCGCGGCGACCCGACAATAAAGACCGGCGATCCGATCCCGTCCCCAGTATCATCGGCAGAAAACTGCACCGCCATCGTGGCACTCACCTCACTCATCTGCCCGCTTTCTTAGTCAACAGGAAACCCTTTTTTCTACCCGAACACCGATTACACAATCACGCATACCGCCACCGTCGTGGCGGCTAGGGCGAAACTGCCAAACTGGCACTATCGCCACCACCATACACCGCCAAATACCCGTCCACCATCACATCCCGGCTAGGCGGCGCCGGCAGTGCCGCACTCAACCTATCCCACAGCCCATCTTCCCCGCACGCTCGCCTCATCGTATCGGCAAGTGCCCGATGATCGCCCATCTGGAAATTCAGCGCAAACATATCATGCACATTACGTTCCGCCATGCCGCCAACATTGGAACAAATCACCGGCCGGCCAAACATCCACGCTTCCGATATCACCAGCCCAAAACTTTCCCACCACACCGATGGCACCACACACCAATCCACCCGCGCCATGCGGCTTTGCAACTGGTCCACGTGGTACGATCCGTTATTGACCACAATGCGCTGGTCCAGCGGCCGTTCTGCTTCGGCTTGCAAAAACCCTTCAACCTCATTGCGCACGGCTTCACTGGCGTAGCGTAAATTATCGCCGTTTAATTCCACGGCGAAATCGGTAAACGCTTCCGCCCGCAACAAAGCAACGGCGCGCAGCAATATCTGCACGCCTTTGACATCGACAAACTGGCCAAAAAAACCAAACCGGTTGCGCGCCTGGCTTGCCGGCGGCAGTTTTTTGCCAGCCGCATAATCGCGCTGCCCATTGGTCACCCAGGTGATTTTTTCAGGCGCAATGCCCCAGCGCACAAAATGATCAACCATAAACGCACCTGGGCAGGTAAACATATCAACATGGGCAAAATGGCTCAAAAACCACATTTTGCGCATCATGAATTGTTCGGGTGAACGTTCAGGGAAACACTGATAACAGCGTATCTGGCTGGCGGTAACGCACAAAGATTTATCGGTTTTGCGCACCATGTGCCCGTCGGCCGCGCAGATGCTCATAAATTCGTGAAAGGTAAACACAATGCGCGCCTGCGGCAGCACCCGGCGGATCAGGCTCAGCAGGTCAATCCCCAGGGTCAAAAAATGATGCACATGCACAACATCGGGCGCAATTTCGCGCAAAAACTCGGCAAACGCCTCAATCAATAAGGGCTGCGATGTTTTATGCCACCAGTAATCATAATCGCGCGACAAAAACAGGTACTCGTTCGGCCGCCCGTCAAACCCGGTGATCCGTGCGCCCGGTTTGTACAATGCCGGATATTGCTGATCGATCGATGCCAGTAGCACCGGTTCAATATCGTCGCGCGCTTTTAAACCTTCAAATAATTCATAAGCAATCTGCTGCGCCCCGCCACGCACCAATTCGGGGTGAAACAGGCTGATCACCAGCACTTTGGTTTTCTTAGCACCAGACGTCACCAGCGGCGCCGCCACCGGCGCCGGGCTTGTCTTGCTCATGCGTGCACTAACCACCGTCCGCTCCTACCAACGCATCCGGCGTGCGGCCCAGCATGTCGCGCCGCACTTGGTCTATCCAAGTGCGGGTGAAATGCCAGCGGTTAACCGACGTGCCGCCTTCATGCGCGCGCTTACGCACCGATCCTTTGCTTTCCATATGCCACAACGGCAAATCATGCAGCCAGGAAGGTTTGCCGGCAGCAAAACTTTTCAGGCAAATATCGGCATCCTCGTAATGGCCAAACACATATTCTTCTGAAAAACCCCCCAGCTTTTCAAACCAATCCCGATCGGCCGAGATAAACGCACCGGTTACCGCCGGCACCGCACGTGATCCGCGGTAGCGCATGCTGTTGGGCGGCGATCCCTTGCCGTAATGTTCAACCCGCAACAGATCCTGGCTGATAATACCGTCGGGTTTTATCGATAGCCCGCGGTCGATATCGAAAAACATACCGCCATGCATCAACGACCCGTCATCGTAAAACAACGGCGCGCCAAACAACAAAGTTTCATCGGCGGGTTTACTGTCGATGATCGCATTGTGCACCACCGCCCAGTTACCATCGCGGGGAAACACATCGGGGTTTAAAATCAGCACCCGGTTGCTACGGGCATATTGCACCGCCACGTTATTGGCAGCACCAAAGCCTGCATTACCTGGCAAAAACACCAGCGTTGTGCTCATGCCATAAATTTGCGCGGCAATTTTGGCTTCGCGCTGCAAACCATCGGTCAGTTCCGGGCTGTTGCACACATACACCAGCTCGTAATCTTGGCAGTCGCGCCCGCTGGAAAACAAGGCGTGCTGAATAAAGAAAAACTCTAATTTGCCATACAAACACACCACAATCGACGCTTTAAAGCGCCGGTTGCTCGGCCCGTGGCGTTCAACAAACGCGCCGGTAATAATTTGGCCCGACATCCGCGCGTTCAGTGCAATCAGCGCATCGCCGGCGCCCTGATCCAACTGCAAATACGATTCAATCGCCGGGTTGCCCAAATACTGCGCGCCGGCAAAATATTCAAATACCGTATCGCGCAACTGCGCATCATCAACGTAGCGCGGCGAAATTTTATACGCCAACGCCTGCGCGCCAACTGTGGCGGTTAGCGATACCGCCCGCCCGGCCCCCGGCGCGCACGTCACTAAGCACCAAAACCCCAACAAATAGCCGCCAGCGGTTAGGCCAATGGCGTTTTCGGCATCGGCCCTGCGGCAACGCGCAATGGCGCTGGTGGTAAACGCGCCACCGGTTTCGGTGTGCACGGTGATGGTTGTCAGGTGATCGGCGCGATCATCAAGCCAGCCAATCACCAGCGCTACCCCGCCGCTGCCCACAATCACACTATCGATGCCGCCTGCACTCGGCGCCACCCCCACGGCCGCCGCTTCCTGCCCGCGCAACGCACTAGCCGGGCCGGCCACTATGGCAACCGGCGCGGTGGCAGCCGCCGTGCGCAGCACGGCTTGGGCGGCCATGGCGCGCCGGTAATTCGGGCTTTCCAGCCGTTTTTCCTTGATCCCCAACTGGGTGTAATGGTCGTAGGCGGAACTGAACCGGCCATTTTGAATAACCGGCACCAGGCGCGGGAAAGCCAGCAGGTAAGCCGCCTCGTTAAACTCCAGCGGTTCTTGATCGGCTGGTGCTTCGGGCAGCGCCCCGCCTTGTCGCCCGGCCTGTCCCCCGCCTTGTTCCATGCCCTGTTCGGGCTGATCGTCGGCCATCACCACCCCAAAACCTGTCGCGGCACTATGTTTGCCCAGGTGTTGGGCAGAACGCAAAGCCCGGCCGTCGCAAAACCACCCAGATGCGGTCAACTTCCGCCAAAACTGCCGATAAACCGATCCTACCCGCAGCCCGCAAGCCCGGCCAACCGCGCCGCCAGTCCCCCGCGCACCTGCTGCTTGAGCACCGCAAACCCCGGCAAAGCGGCTAAGCTCAGCGCGCGCGAAATGGCCGCCGCCGCCAACTGGTCCGGCGCCACCACATCATCAATCAGCCCGGCCGAGCGTAAATCAGCAACCCCCAGCATCACCGCCGACAATGCCATCTGGCGCAGCAACGGCGCCGGAATGTCATGCTGAGCCACCGCTAGAGCCCCCGCCGGCAAAGCCAGGCCGGCGCGCGCTTCCACCAACCCAAACCGATGATCTCCGTCCCCGGCAAGGCGCCAATCCGCACACAACATCAACGCAAAGCCGCTGCCCAAAGGATGGCCGTTAACCGCGGCCACCACCGGCGCGCGCACCGCCAGCAAAGCGGCCATCACGCCGGTAATGGCCCGCACCATGTGCTGGCGCTGCGCCTGGGTGTAGCCGGCAAACGCGCGCGTATCCCCGCCGGCGCAAAACGATCGCCCAGCACCGGTTATAATAAGGGGGGTATCGGGATCATGGGCGTCCAGCGCCGCTTGCAGATCGGCCAGGGCGGCAAGATCAAGCGCATTAACCGGCGGGCGATCAAGGGTGAGGGTCGCGATGCCATGGGATGTTGATACGATTAACGACACGACCCAGTTGCGCCCAAAAAATGGTCGGAGCGGCGGGATTCGAACCCACGACCCCCAGTCCCCCAGTCCCCCAGTCCCCCAGTCCCCCAGTATGAAGAATGTATTGAAGGGATATTGGCCCGTCGATTTCTGTTGCTGAATTTGAAGGACTCTGGAGCATTTAGCGTCTGCGATGCCTGCCCGGCAAGCACCCTATGACGCCAAATCGTGGCCCATGCCGTTTGGGGAATGGTAGGGGATCGGCCAGGGGGCCAGGAGGAGTCCCCGGGAACTCGGTCGCTGAAGGCAAAAATCAACCCTCAGCGGCCGGAAATTGCGGACAAATCACCGAAAGCCAAGCTTCCATCGCTGATGTTGGCGCATCGGCGCTGCGAATATCATAAAGGCATTCTGCGCCTAGCTGCACCCGGCATACCGCAAACGCGCGGTCGGGTGCCCCGCTATTATCGACCAGAACCGCCGAATCCGCCATGATAACAGCCTCACGTATAGCACGCTGCGTGTTCGGAAAACGATTCCGTAATTTGCTTTCCGGAACGGCATGCCCGCCTTTAGAAACGCGTGATTGCACGCGCATGATGGAAAACTCGGCACTGGGCAGACCAACGAAAAAAAGCAGTACAAAATACCCAGCCGATTGCAAATCCTTGATCAAATCCAGCTTTGATCCAACCGAGCCATCCGGGCGTTGTTTCCAATGTGAAAATACCGTTTCCATTGCGAAGGGCACGCGCATAGCCATTGCATGGCTGACAAATGATTGAACGCCCATTTGTGCTACCTTCATCCAGGTGGCATCCTGGTCACGCAACTCAGCGGCCCACCGGGCCAGAACTCCAGCGCGGTTCGCTTCTGGCAAAACGGACAGCATTATGCGATCTGCATTGATCAACGGCACTCGCAAATCGTCGGACAAATGGTCCTTCCACATCGTGGATTTTCCGGAACCATTATGCCCGGCCAGAACGATTCCCAGCGGCTTTGATGTGCTTGCCTGCGCCTCGCGAACGCGCGCGGTCGCGGCCGCGAGACTGATCACCCGGTAACGACGAAAGTGGAATCTTCCACCACACCGACTTCCCGTTGGCCATTCAGCTCACGAACGATCTTACCGGGATAGTTTTCATCAGCGTAATAAAGCGGCACCCCCTTGCGGCGCGAAATTCGCACACCGGGGTGCTGCACTGCACGCATCGCCGCATCGAGAACACGGGCGCTGTGCGCCAAATTTTCTTGTAGCTTGGTTGCCGAAAGCTGCGGTGCTACGATAGTGGCATCACCGAATCGCATCCGCTGCATGGTATGAGCATAGGTCGGATAATCCCGGTGTTGCTCCACTTCGAATACCGGCATGGCCCTGGCGGCTCTAGGCTTCACATTGCGCGTCTGCGGCGCCATCTCCACCACAACGTCAGCACCAAGCTGCTGGAGCAACTTAGCTTTTGCCGTCCGGCTCATTTTTCTAAAAGCGTGCAAGATTAAGCCTGTCGAAACCTTCTTTGCACGGTGCCCCGGCGATGCCTTACCCGCCTGTTTGCTGAGATATTCAATGCGCGGGCGCCCGGGCTTGCCTAGAATTTTTTTTGGATACATGGCCATACAGAAGCTCCGTCACCCATTGGACCAGTGTCTTACCACGAAATTTGTAACTCTCTAATCCATAGGACAGATAGAAAGAGTCGGTCCAGAGCAGATTAGCGCGGATCGCGCCACTGCCACAGAAAATCCACAAGTTAGTGCAGCGGATGTCACGCCATGCAATGCGCCCGCCAACCTGGTCCAACCACTCAAAGCATCGCGGCCGGTAGCTTTGTTTGGCCTCCCCGGTCGTCCTACAAGTCGTATGCGTAGCGGATGTTGAGTGCCGCATCACAGGTGGTACGGCAGTAACCCCGGGATGCGTCCACGGCAGAATAGTGTGGGAAGCCATTCCAACCCGGCCAACGGTTAGCCGACAGAAAAGGAGCAATTCATAGACTTATCAAGTCATCAAGTTGGTCGGAGCGGCGGGATTCGAACCCACGACCCCCAGTCCCCCAGACTGATGCGCTACCAGACTGCGCTACGCTCCGACACCGGCAGTCATCTAGCAGCCCAAACACCACCGCGCCAGTGCCCCCGGGCCGGGCGAAACAAGAAAGGCAAGGCCCTTCTTTTTCTGAAGAAAAAGAAGCAAAAAGACTTTTGTAAATTGGTGCCGGAAACCGTGGCGGCTGAGTTGTCACTCGCCTAAACTAGCAGCGCTCGCAAACCCTCAAGCTCTTCCAGCGTATAGGCCAAGGCCGCACGCAGCCGCTCGACCTCGGTTATCCGGCGCGGGGCGTAAGCGGCCGAAACCGCAACCGGTGCAACTAAGCTCGGCGCCTCCAGCACCAGCTCCGCCGGTACCGCAATTGGTTGTTCACGCTCCGCCTCGGCCGCCGCACGCTCGGCATCAGTTGCTGGTGGAATGTCATCGGCCAAGCGCCCGCCGCCATCGCGCAGCAAACGCTGCACCCCCTTAATGGTGTAGCCTTGCGTGTATAATAAATCGGCAATGCGGCGCAGCAAGGCAATGTCGTCCGGCCGGTAATAGCGCCGGCCGCCGCCACGCTTCAGCGGCTTTACCTGCGGAAATTTGGTCTCCCAAAACCGCAAAACATGTTGTGGTATGTGAAGTTCGTCCGCTACTTCACTGATTGTTCTAAACGCCCCGGCCGCCTTGCGTAACCGGGCCGCGCGCGGATCACCCGCATCAGCCGTATCTGGGGTGTGGACGTCGTCCGCCTCCCCCACCCTCATTCGTCGTCATCCCCATCGGGCACCGCCAAACCGTTGATCTGCGCCTTCATCACCTGGCTCGGCCGAAACACCAAAACCCGCCGCGGCAATATCGGCACCTCAACCCCAGTTTTCGGATTACGGCCAATCCGCCGCCCCTTCTGGCGCACAGAAAACGTGCCAAACCCACTGATTTTAACGGATTCACCCGTCTGCAGCGCGGCCGACACCCGGGCCAGCACCGCCTCCAGCAAATCAGCCGACTCGTTGCGGGATAGACCTACTTCCGCGTAGATCCGCTCAGCCAAATGCGCGCGCGTAACAGTGTTCATACCCCAACCGTAGCCACCCCCCGCGCCCACGTCAATTATTCTCGCACGATCAGGGCGTTAACGGGGGGTGAGAGAAAGAAAGGCGAGGGCTCCGCCCCTCGACCCCGCTAAGGGCAAGCCCTTCTACAACCGGGCACGTTGGTAACACTTTAGACCGG
>JBBARC010000051.1:0-24430 GCA_040400005.1 Acetobacteraceae bacterium
AGGGTTCTAAGGGCGAGCCCTTAGTGGGGGTCCAGGGGGCAAAGCCCCCGGCCTTCCTATCCACCCAGCTTCCGCGGGCGAGGCATTTTGCCGGGCCAGTCGACCATGTGGTGATCCAGCGGGCCTGCTTTGCGTTCATCGACGGCGCGGCCGCGGACGGAGATGCCGGCTGTGTGTACGGTTTCGGGGTCGCCGGAGACCAGCGGGTGCCACCAGGCCAGGGGTTTGCCTTCGTGGATGCGCCGATAGGCGCAGGAGGGGGGCAGCCAATCGATGGTTTCCACTTCGGCGGGGGTTAGCCGCACGCAATCGGGCACCTGGCGGCGGCGATTGGCGTAGTTGCTGCATTGGCAGGTATCGTGGTTGAGCAGGCGGCAGGCGACGTTGGTCCAGGCCAGGGATTCGTCGAGCTCGAAGCGCAGTTTATGCAGGCAGCAGCGGCCGCAGCCATCGCACAGCGATTCCCACTCGGTGCGGGTCATTTGGCGCAGGGTTTTGGTTTCCCAAAATTTTGCGGTGTCTGCTGGTGGTTTGGTCACCTGCGGTTTGCGCCATTAATCATCGTAGGAAATCAGGCATTCGCAGGGCACGTCGATTTTTTCGCGGCCTTTGAGGAAGGTGAGTTCGATCAGGGTTGCCGCCAGCGGCACGTCGGCGCCGACTTTGCGCAGCAGTGAGATACCGGCGGCCAGCGTGCCGCCGGTTGCCAGCAGATCATCGACCACGATCACGCGTTGGCCGGGGGTGATGGCGTCGGCCTGAATTTCTAGCCGGTCGGTGCCGTATTCCAGGGCGTAATCGAGGCCCACTATGGCGCCTGGCAGTTTTTTAGGTTTGCGCAGCATAACGAAGCCTAGGCCCAGTTTTAGCGCCAGGGGGGCTGCGAGCAAAAAGCCGCGCGATTCGATGCCGGCCAGCACATCGGGTTTATAGGGGCTTACCCTTGCGGCTAAGCGGCTCATGGCCACGGCCCAAGCATCGGGGTGCCGCAGCAGGGTGGAGATGTCGTAGAACAGGATGCCGGGTTTGGGAAAATCCGGAATCCCGCGGATATGGTCTTTTAGGTTCATCACTCGCCCCAACTTGCTGATAGGCGGTCTATAAACCGTGGGGATAGCTGTGCAAGGCGCCCCAGCGCGCAGCGCAAGGCGCCCCAGCGCGCAGCGCAAGGTGCACAGGGCACGGGACAAACAAAGGGTTGGTGACGGGTGATACGCAAAGCAAGTGCGGCGGCGGCGGGTTTCGCGGTGGTGGGGGTGTGGATCGCCGGCGCCATGGTGCTAGCCGATGGGGTGCGGGCGTGGCCGTGGCCGGCCCAGTTTGTGTTTTACGGGGTGGCGGGCGTTGCCTGGGTGGTGCCTGTGCGGGTGATTATGGTGTGGGGGCTGACGCCGCGCGGTTAGGCTGCCGCCGTTTGCAGATAGAACCGCCAGAAGGCGACCACAAACAGCAGATCCCCCATCGCGAGCGACGGGGTGTGCCAGTTTTGGCTGCCATTGATCAGCAAAAATTGGGTGGCGGCGGCTACCGCCAGCAGCTTGCCGATGATGCCGATCACAATAAACGGGCGGTAGCGGGCGGGGTCGCTGGCGATAACGGCATAGACCAGGCCAAAGCTAAAAATCAGGCAGGCGGCCAAATTGGCGATCAGCGCGTTGGTGCCGGTGGCGGGATCGAGCTGGGTCAAATTTGCCATGGCGCTGCGGCCAAACAGAAAACTTAAGCCCACCAGAAAATTAAACATGGCGGCGGCGCGAAACAGATATTTGCCAGACATTGCTTGCGTCTACCCCTGCTGTTTGCCCCGCCCTTAAGGCGGGTTAAGCCGACACTTTAACGGCAAAACGCGTGGCGCCGATGCGCGAAATCAACAGTTTATCCGGGCTTGCGGCGCGGCGGCGCCCGTTTGCGCACAATCGGCGGCGGGGGCGGCGCCAGAAAGGCCGGCACCGGCATACGGGCCACCACCAGCCAGGCCAGCACCGGGGCCAACAGCGATAAATCGATCGGCCACACCGCACCGTGTTCAGATGCGATAATGGCGGCGGCCGTCACCACCACGACCGCGCGACCCAGTGCGGGCGATGCGCCACCTCGGCCCAACAAAGCGGCGGCCACGGCTGCCACCACTAGGGCGGCGCGCGCCCAGTGCGTTGCGGCACCGGTGCCATACAAGGCGGCGGCCAGGGCCAAAGCGGCGGCCAGGCTGCCCAAATTTACCGGGTCGGCGCGGGTAAAGCGGCGCGCGGCGACAAAACCTGCCCACAGGCCCAGCGCAATGGGCACGCATTGCACGAAGGCCGCCCCTTGCAGTGGCACGCCGGCCAGCCACCACGCCGCCACCGCAGAAAGTACGGGCAGCGCCAAACGCGGTGCCAGAAGGGGTGCCGCAAAGGTAAAGCCCAGCAGAATAAGCCCGGCGCCGGGCAGGCGCAGCACCACGCTCATCGGCCAATCGAACATTTGGCGCGGGAACAGGGCGGCGAACCCCACGGTTATGGCGATGGCGGCGGCGCGCTCAGCATAGCCTGCCAGCACCCGGCGCAAAATTAATCCCAGCGAAACGGCGGCCAAAATCGGCACAATTGCCGGGTGGGCAAACAGCCGCAACACCCGCAAGGTTAGAAAAATTGGGCGCAGCAGCAAATGTCGCATGATCACTAAATGGGTGGCGCGGGTGCCGATGCGTGTCAATGAATAATGGCGTAATTAGACTGTGTTGGCCCACACCGGAGTAAGCCGTGGAAGCGATCAAGCGCGTATTAGTGTGGGAATGGCAGGTGCGCGCGTTTCATTGGGCACTGGTGATATTGTTCGCCACCAGCTGGTTGACCGCAGAAATCGGCGCGCTGGATTGGCACGTGCGGTCAGGCTTAACGATTCTGGCGCTGGTGGGCTTTCGGCTGGTGTGGGGGCTAGTGGGTGGTGATGCCGCACGGTTTGCCACTTTTGTAAAATCGCCACGCGCGGCATTTGCGCATTTGCGCGGTTTTTGCCGCATCGAGCCGGACCGCGAGCCTGGCCATAATGCCGCTGGCGGCTGGATGGTGCTAGTTTTGCTCGCCGTACTGTGTGTGCAACTGGGCACCGGGCTGTTCGCCAATGACGATATTTCCACCGAAGGGCCGCTATCGCATCTGGTGCGCCGCGCCACATGGAAAGCGCTCACGGCAGTGCACGAGCTGAATTTTGACCTGTTGCTGGCGCTGGTGGTGCTTCATATCGGCGCGGTGATTGGCTACCGGGTGATCAAGAAACAGGATTTGCTGCGGCCGATGATCACCGGGTGGAAAATGCTGCCGCTGGGCATTGCCCCGCCAAAACCTGGCAGCACGCTGCTGGCGTTACTGATTATGAGCCTCACCGGGTTGGGCGCGTGGTTTTTATTGCAGTTGGGCGGGTGAGCATGGATACACCCGGTGCCGGCCCCGAGGCGATCCGCCTGGTGGTATGGGATCTCGATGAGACCTTTTGGCATGGCACCTTAAGCGAGGGTGGCTTAAGCGGAGGCCGGCCGCTGCGCGTGCGGTAAAACTGCTGGCGCGGCGCGGTATTATCAGTTCGATCTGTTCCAAAAATGATGCCGCCCCCGTGGAAGCCGCTTTGCGGCGCCAGGAGATGTGGGGTTTTTTCGTGCTGCCGGATGTATCTTGGGCGCCGAAAGGGCCGCGGCTGCTGGCGCTGATCAACGCCATTCAATTACGCCCAGAAACTGTTTTATTTATCGACGATAATGCACAAAACCGCGCGGAAGCGCTGCATTTTGTGCCTGGTCTGCAAGTGGCTGATACCGATTTTGTTGATACCTTACTTGAAGATCCACGCCTGAAAGGCAAAGCCGATCCCGAGATGACGCGGCTTGCGCAATATCATGTGCTGGCGGCGCGCCATACGGCGCGGGCTGGGCAGGTAAATGCGGCCAGCGCCGCGGGTGATCGAACGGATGCCAGCGCCAAAGCTCGGGAAAACGCAAACCGGGATTTTTTGCGGGCGAGCAACATTGTGGTGGCCATCGACCACGCTGTTACTGGCGATTTGGATCGGGCGATTGAGCTGATTAATCGCACCAACCAGTTGAATTTCACTAAGCGGCGCTTGCCCGAAGACCCGGCCGCCGCCCGCGAGGCTTTGCTGCTGCTGTTAAGTAGTTTTCGGTCGCAGGCCGGGCTGTTGTATGCACGTGATACCTATGGCAATTACGGCGCCTGCGGTTTTTACCTGCTGCAAAATGATATTGGCGGCGCGCCGCGGCTGGTACATTTTTGCTTTTCGTGCCGCATACTTGGCATGGGCATCGAAACTTGGCTGTACCGCCAACTCGGACGGCCAGAGCTGCGGATTAAAGGTAGCGTTGTCAGCGATCCAGTAACCGATACCGGCGCGATCGACTGGATAAACTCCGAGCTTCTCGCTCGCCCCGCCGTGGCACCGGCCGGTGCCGTTGTTGGCGCACCTAGCGGCACACCCAACCCGTACAAGGCTGGGACGTTAGACTACGTGCTGGCGCGCGGCGCCTGCGATATTCGTGCGCTATCGCATTATTTCCGTATGACCACAGATACCGTGGTGGAGGAAATGAACCGCGCCGAGGGCGATGGCCAGATTTTGGCGAACAGTGTTCTATTTGCGGTGCAGGCCATAACGGGCCTCGATGAGGATAGTAAATTCAGCTTTATGCCGTTTGGCTTTCGCGAAGCCGATTTCGGCTCACTGATCGCCGCCCCGCCGCCAGCACGCCGGGCGATATGGATTTTTAGCTTTGTGACCGACGGCGGGCAGGTGTTTCGCAACCGCGCAACTGGCGCCCTGATGCCACTGACCTTACCCAAGTTTGCGGCACAGCCTGGCCCAATCACCGACCTTGCCGCCACCGGACTTTCGCCGGTTTTGGCCAGCACGATGGCGGCACAATTCGATTATCTCGGTACCATGCCTGACGATATCTTTACTCAGGCGGTGGAAAAGGTGATTGCGTGCGCACCATCTGGGGTGGGGATATTTATCCTTTTATGCAACGAGAAATTTCGCAACGCCTCTGGCGCGTGGGATATTGCCCGGCAGTCCCAGCATCGCAATGTGCTCATTCGCCGCGCGGCCGGGGCAAACCCCACTGTGTCACTGCTCAACCCGGCTGATTTTATGGACGACGATGACCAGGCTGCCCTGATCGACGTTAATCATTTCGACCGGCTGGTATATTTCCGCATGTTCCAGCACATCATGACGTGCCTGCCTGAACCGGTGGAGCTAGCCGCACCGGCACGACCGGGGCCGACACTATCGGGGGCCAGCGGCACAGCCGCCATGACATCGCCCCTGGCAGAAGCGGACCCGCAGCCAAACACGCCCCAAACCCCCCCCCAGCTGCCGACGACGGCACCGGCGGTCGTGTCAGACGCCCCCAAGCTGGGGTGGCTGACACGACTTTGGTCTAGCTCGCGCCGTTCTTAGTAGCGGTAAAGATCGTGCTTGAACGGCCCGTTGGTGCTGGCGAGGCCCAAATATTCCGTTTGTTTGGCTGATAGCTGAGTAAGCGTGGCACCCACTTTCGCCAAATGCAGGGCCGCGACTTTTTCATCGAGGTGCTTGGGCAGGGTATAAACCCGCTTTTCGTACTGCCCTGGCGCGGCGCCCCACAATTCCAACTGCGCCAGCACTTGGTTGGTGAAGCTTGCCGACATAACAAAGCTTGGGTGGCCTGTCGCATTGCCCAAATTCACCAGGCGGCCTTCCGACAGCACAATCAGGCGCTTGCCATCGGGGAATAGCACTTCATCAACCTGTGGCTTGATGTTGTCCCAACGGTAATTGCGCAGCGCCTCGATTTGAATTTCGCTATCGAAATGGCCAATGTTGCACACAATGGCGCGGTTTTTCATAGCGCGCATGTGATCGATGGTGATGACATCGACATTGCCGGTGGCGGTAACGAAAATGTCGCCGCGGGTGGCGGCATCATCCATGGTGACCACCTCGTAGCCTTCCATCGCCGCTTGCAGGGCGCAGATCGGATCGACTTCGGTAACCAGCACGCGGCAACCAGCATTGCGCAACGAGGCCGATGACCCTTTGCCGACATCGCCGAAGCCGGCGACCACGGCAACTTTGCCGGCCATCATCACATCGGTGCCGCGGCGAATGCCATCGACCAGTGATTCACGGCAGCCGTAGAGATTATCGAATTTCGATTTGGTCACGCTATCGTTCACGTTAATCGCCGGCACCAGCAATTTGCCGGCGCGCGCCATATCCCACAAGCGATGCACGCCGGTGGTGGTTTCTTCTGAAATGCCGCGCACATCGGCCAACATTTCCGGGTATTTGTCGTGCATCAGTGTGGTGAGATCGCCGCCATCATCCAAGATCATGTTGGGGGTCCAGCCATCGGGGCCGCGGACGGTGGCTTCAATGCACCACCAGAAATCTTCCTCCGACAGGCCTTTCCAGGCGAACACCGGAATGCCAGCCGCCGCAATGCCGGCGGCGGCGTGATCCTGGGTTGAGAAAATATTGCACGAGGACCAGCGCACGGTGGCGCCCAGCGCGATGAGTGTTTCGATCAGCACCGCGGTTTGAATGGTCATGTGCAGGCAGCCGGCGATGCGGGCCCCGGCCAGCGGCTTGGCGGCGCCGAATTCTTCGCGCAGCGCCATCAGGCCGGGCATTTCATCCTCGGCCATGGCAATTTCCTTGCGGCCCCAAGCGGCGAGGGAAATGTCTTGCACTTTATAGTCGGTAAAGCCGGCGGCGGGGGCGTTGGTCATGGCAATGAGATGCTCCTGGGGGCGGCCAGGATAGGCCACACGGGGATGAAGCCGGGTTAAGAGCAAAGCTGCCGCCGGTTGGCAACCCTTTTGGCGGGGATCCAGGGCAATCGCTTGAACGAGTGCGGGATTCCGGCGCGGGCAGAAAAAAGGATTCTTAGAAGACCTCGCCGTTGAAGGTTTTCATCTCCGTACCCGCGTCGGCTTGCAGTTTATCCGATTTTTCGGCCTTACGCGATCCATCGCACGCCACTAAAGCATTGCACCCCTTAGCAGAAACCTTGGTAGTGATGCTTTGCGGCACGATCGCCGGCACCGATGATGTCGTCGACCTTGGCCTTTGGGGCAACCAGCCGGTGGCGTTTCTGCGTCGTTTTCTGCCCGAGCTGAGCGCGATATCCGGATGATGAAGGTAGAGATGAAAATCTCCGGCGATTTTCGCACGATGGAGGGCGCCAAGACACGCGCAATCCTGCGCACCGTCTTATCCGTCGTCAGAAAGCAGGCGCGGCATATCCTCGATCCCCTCAACCTAGCGGCCGAATGCTCGCCGAGACCATCAACGCTGAGAGCCTTGGCAGTTACTTTTTTGCAGTCACCGGATTGCCCTGGTTCTTGCTGCCCTGGATTTGGCCCCAAGCCGCGCCTGCGCTAGGCTTGCGCCATGTCACGATGGGATGATGACTTTGCCGCAAGCCTTGCCGGGCGGGACCGGCTTGGGTTGCGGCGGTATGCGCGGGCGGGTGCACCGGCGGCTGGGATGCAGTTGGTGCGTGATGGGCGTGCGCTGCTGAATTTTTCATCGAACGATTATTTGGGGCTGGCGCGTGATCCGCGCCTTTCAGCGCGCGCGGCGGAATGGGGGGCGCGGTACGGCACCGGCGCCACCGCATCGCGGCTTGTATGTGGCACGTTGGCGGCGCACCAGGTGGTGGAAGCCAAGATTGCCGCCCTTAAGGGCACGCAGGCAGCGCTGGTGCTGGCATCGGGGTGGCAGGCCAATGTGTCGGTGCTGGCGGCTTTGCTGCGGTTGACGCCTACGCCGCCGGTGGTGTTTGCCGATGCGCTGATCCATTCCAGCTTGCATCACGGGGTGCGTGGGGCCGGGTGCCGGGCGGTTTTGTTTGGCCATAATGATCTGGCTGATTTGCGTGAAAAGCTTGGCACCCATCGTGGGGCGCGCGCGGTGATCCTCACCGAAAGCGTGTTTTCGATGGATGGCGACCGTGCTGATGTGCAGGCGTTGCGGGCGCTGGCCGATGAGTTCGCGGCGTTTTTGTATGTTGATGAGGCGCATGCAACCGGTGTGCTGGGCGATGGCGGGCGCGGTTTGTGCCATGCGGTGCCGGGCGGGGTAGATTTGGTGATGGGCACGTTCAGCAAGGCGCTGGGCGGGTTTGGCGCCTACGTTGCCGGAAGCCAGGTGTTGATTGATTGGCTGACCAATATGTGTGCCGGTTTTATTTACACCACCGCCCTGCCGCCCACCGTGCTGGGGGCGATTGATGCGGCGCTGGATGTGTTGCCATCGCTGGATGGTGCGCGTGCGCGCGTGGCGTTGCATGCAGCTAGGGTGCGGGCCGCCTTTACCGGGTTGGGGATTGATACGGCGGGATCGAGCACTCAAATCGTGCCGGCCTTGGTGGGGGGCGAGGCGGCGACCTTGGCGCTGGCCGAGGCGTTGCGGGCGCGCGGTGTGCTGGGGGTGGCGATCCGCCCGCCCACGGTGCCGGCCGGCACCAGCCGCATTCGGTTTGCGTTATCGGCGGCGCATGATGATGCGGCGGTGGATACGTTGATATCGGCCATGGCGGATATTTGGCCGGCGCGGGCTGCCGCATGAAGGGCGTGTTTATCACCGGCACGGATACCAACGTCGGCAAAACCATCGCCAGTGCCGTGCTGGTGCGCAAGTTTGCGGCCCATTATTGGAAGCCGGTGCAAACTGGGCTTGCGACAGACACGGGCGATACCGAAACGGTGAGGCTGCTGGCGGGATTAGCGCCGGATTGTGTGCACACACCACGCTATCGTTTTGCCGCAGCCCTGGCCCCCGCCGATGCCGCCGACCTTGAAAATGTGGTGATCAATCGGGCCGATTTTGCCCTGCCAAACACTGGCGGCGCGCCGATTGTGGTGGAAGGGGCGGGCGGTGTTTTGGTGCCGCTGTGCCCAGGCGCGCTGATGGTGGATTTGATGGTGCAACTTGGCTTGCCGGTGGTGCTGGTGGCGCGCACTGGCTTGGGCACAATTAACCACACGTTGCTATCGCTGGAGGCGCTGCGGGCGCGTCGCGTTGCGATATTTGGGGTTTTGCTGGTGGGTGACGGCAACCCCGGCAATGCGCGCGCCATTGCACAGTTAGGCGGTGCGCCGATGCTGGGGCGGGTGCCCTGGCTGCCCACGTTAAACCCCGCCGCCATTGCGCAGGCGGCCGCCGCCATTTTATAGCGCCCGCATGTATGTGCCGGAAAAATTTCGCGAAACCCGCGTGCCAGTGATGCTGGCGGCGATCGCCGATATGCGCCTGGGCTGCGGAAGCGGGCCGCCCGGATCCCTGGCAAAGCGGCGACGCGCCAACGGCTTATATCGATGGCATCATAAAATCGCTGGTTGGCCTAAAATTTCGCGTGACAAAACTTGAGTCGGCATGGAAACTAAATCAGAATAAAACGATCGCTGATCGTAACGGTGTCGCCGCAGCCCTGGTGGGGCAATCGCCGCCCCACCCGATTGGGCTGGCGATGACGGAGATTTTGCAACGTAATGACCCAGGCAGCCCTGACTGACGACGATGTAAGCGTGCTGTACCGCGCGCTGCTCGGCCGCGCGCCGGAAAGTGCTGATACCGTCGCCGCCTTTCGCGGGTATTATGCCGATATGGTTGCCGGCCGCCGGGCGATCTTGGCATCGGATGAATTTCGCACTTTATACACCGGGATGTTTGGCGGCGATCTCGGCCGCGGTGGTGATGCGCTGGGTGCATTGGCCCGTGAAGTGCTGGCGCGGGCCGCATGCGCGCCACCCGCGTATGGCGTGCCCGCCGCGGCCGGCGAGCTGCGCGATGGTTTGCGCGATATGTTTGCCCGCCATGGTGCTATAAAATTTGGCGTGATCCTGGGCGATAGCGCGCCACACACTATCGCCGATCTGGCGCCGTTTGGTGATGATGCGGCGGTGCTGGTGGTGGGGCCGCCACCGCCGGGCGGCCCGATTGGGAAAATCCCCGATGGCCCGGCGCTGTTTTATCTGGATTTTGGCGCCACCGCCTTGGCCGCATTTTTGCGTGGCCAAAGGCTGCGGATTGATGCGCTGTATGTGTTTGCGCCCAACCTGATTGATCCCGCCGATGAAGCACTGGCGCGCGCGTGCCTGCCCTACCTTGCTGATCGCGCGCTGGTGATACTAGGGCCTAATGCCGGCGCCCTGCACCCCATTGTAGCCGGGGCACGCGCCGACGCGCCATCTTTCGCCTGGCAAGACATGGTGATTTTTAGTTTGGGCTTTTGGTGCCTGCCAGTTGCCTATGCCGAACCTGCGTGTATTTCCCCCGCCGACCCGCGCCATGCGCCATCACTGGCGGTGGCCACCATCATGCGCAACGAAGAAGCTGCCATCGGCAATATGCTGCGCAGTGTGTTGCCGGTGATGCGGTATTGCGTGCTGGTCGATACTGGATCGACCGACGCAACGGTGCCGATCGCCCGCCACATACTGGAAGATGCCGGGATTGATCACTGTATCATAGAAATTCCGCCGGGCCGGTTTGATGATATGCGCAATGCCGCGTTGGATTTAGTGCCAGACTGGATCGCCTGGGTGTTGATGCTGGACGCTGACGAAGAAATTGTCACCGATGATCACGCCAGCTTGTTAACCCTGCTGCGCTGTGATGCGGCGCGAGCCTATGCGCTGCCGCGCTACAATTTTATCGGCCCGGCCAAACAGGAACAAACCGTGCCGTATCCCGATCGCCAGGTGCGCCTGCTACGCAATGGCGGCGCCAAACCGCCGCGCTATTCGGGCGCTGTGCATGAAACCGTGCGCGGCGTTGATCTGCATTTTCCAGCGCTCGACGCAAGCGTTGCAGGCGGCGCACGCGGCGGCCCGCATATCCACCATTTGGTGCGACGCTTTCGCACACCAGCGCAGGAGGACGCCAAACAAGGGTTTTACCGGGATCTTGCTGCGTCTGACCGGTAAGCCCCGGTTGCCGGTAATCCCGTGCGGGCTATTCCGGTTCTAGTGCACTAATGCGCGTGAGGTCGGCCATCGTGCTGCCATCTGGCGCTTGTGAAATCACGTCCTGGTAGCGCATGCCAAAGCGTAGCGCCTGCGGCGGGAAGGCGGCAGCATCAAACACCACTGCCGCCAGCGCCGGGTCGCGTGCTTCAAGCGATAGAAACAACCTGGCATCCCCCGCAATCAAGGCGGCAGCATCTAACCCATGCAGCGGGCTGGTCGCATCGATTTGATGGATCAGCGTCCAGGTCAGCGGAAACACCGGCAGATGCGAACGTTCCAGCTTTAACGCATGCGCCCGGCGGAACACTTTACCTTCAACCGTTTGTTCCGCCAGCAATACACTTAAGCGTGCCTCGGTTTGCGCCAAAGCGTCGGCGCGGCCATTGGCTAAGCGCAACATCAGCGCCGGCAAGCCATTATGCTGGCAAATCACCGGGTTTTCAGCGATCACGAATTTGGCTTTGGGCCGGGCAAAACGCACAAACACCAGGCCGGTAAGGATCGCCATAAACCAGATGCCGCAAAAAATCTCGGCTGCTGCGATACTATGGCCCACCGTGCCGGCGGGGTACATTTCGCCGTAGCCCACGGTTGCCAGGGTTTCGAAACTGAAAAACATCAGATCGAGAAAATGCCCCGGCCGTGCATTGCCAACCGACCCCGGTGCGAACCAAAAAATCACCGAAAAAATCGTGTTGATGATGAGGTATACGGAAACAACCATGGCAATAAACGCAGGCCAGCGCAGCGATACCGCCAAATGGTACGGATCGGACAGATCGAACCGCGAAACGCCCTTTTTACTGTAGCGAAAATCGCCGCTTTGCGCGGTGGTCATCGGCGCATCGCGCATCCGTGCCGACGCCCCAGGGTTATGGCGCGTCGGCACGTGCGCTGCCGATCTTAGGCCGCGTCCAGCATGCCGCCGGCTTCATCAACTAGGTGCATGTGGTAATCGACATCGCCGAACAGGTTTTCGATCATGGTCAAGCGGCGGAAATAATGGCCGGCGCGGTATTCGATGGTAACACCGATGCCGCCATGCAGCTGGATCGCCTGCTGGCCAACGTAACGGGCGGAATGGTTGATCTGCACTTTGGCGCCAGATACGGCCGCCCGGCGTGCTTGGCGGTCATCCGCCGTTGCCATCATGGCGGCATACAGCTCCATGCTGCGGGCCTGTTCCAGGGCTGTGAACATATCCACCGCGCGGTGCTGCAACGCTTGGAAACTGCCAATCGGCACGCCAAACTGTTTGCGGGTTTTCAAATACTCCACCGTTAGCGCATGCAAGGCCGCCATCGCGCCGACCGCTTCGGCGGCCAGGGCGGCAATGGCGATATCGGAGACCTGTTCGATGATCGCCGATGCCCCACCAACAACGCCAAGAACGGCGCTGTCAGGCACTTCGACACTGCCTAGCGACACCGCCGCCCCGCGCAACGCATCTTGGGTGGGGAAACCACGGCGCGAAACGCCTGCGGTTTTGGGATCAACCAGAAACAGCGTGATACCATCAGCATCACGCCGGCCGCCGGATGTGCGGGCAGATACGATCAGCATATTTGCCGAATCACCGCTCAGCACAATGGATTTGTCGCCTTCCAGCACGTAGCCGCCGGCGGTTTTGCGCGCGGTGGTGGCCACATCAGTGAGGTCGTAACGGGCTTGGCGTTCAGTATGGGCAAAAGCCAAACGCATGCTACCATCGCCGATTTGCGGGATCAGCTCTTCGCGTTGCGCCGCATTGGCGGCCAGCCGCACCAGATTGCCGCCTAGCACGATGGCGGCTAAATACGGTTCCAGCGCCAGGCCTTTGCCGATCGCTTCCATCACGATCATGGTTTCCACCGTGCCGCCGCCAAAGCCGCCATCTTCTTCTGAAAACGGCAGGCCGAGCAGGCCGAGATCGGCGAATTTGGCCCATTGGGTTTCAGAAAATCCAGGGTCGGTCGCAGCCGTGCGGGTGCGCACACCCAGATCGTCGTAAGCCGGGCTTACCAGCTTTTCAACGCTATCACGCAGCATGCGTTGTTCATCGGAAAATTCGAAATCCATTAGGCTAAATCCAGTTTTTTGGCAGGCGCTGTGATCGCGTGCATCGGGAACGAAAAACGGCTGCCGGGATCACCCGGCAGCCTGGTGTGCGTGGGGCTAGGGGCTACAGCCCGAGCACCATTTTGGCGATAATGTTGCGCTGAATTTCGTTCGACCCGCCATAGATCGAAATTTTGCGCCAGTTGAAATAGGTCGGCCCTGCAGTATCGGCCCAGCCAAAACCATCGGGCAGATCATTGGCGCCATCACCAATCTCGGCCTCTGGGCTGTGGAACGGCAGCACGTGCGGGCCGGCCAGTTGCAGCGCCAGTTCGGTGGTCGCTTGTTGAATCTCTGACCCCTTGATTTTAAGAATCGAGCTCGCCGGGTTAGGCGCCCGCCCGCCGCCGCTTTCAGCTGCAATAACGCGCAGCTGGGTCATTTCCAGCGCTTTAAGCTCGATTTCCACCGCATTCACCTTGTTGCGGAAGCCAACGTCATCCCACATCGACCCCGCCCCGGCCGGCACAATTTTGGCCAGTTCGCGCAGCTTGCGCAGCCGCGCCTTGCTGGTGCCAACCCGGGCAATGCTGGAACGTTCATTACTAAGCAAGAATTTTGCGCAATCCCAGCCGCGATGTTCGGTGCCGACCAGATTGGCCACCGGCACGCGCACATCATCAAAAAACACCTCGTTCACCTCATGCCCGCCATCCAGCAACTGGATTGGACGCACGGTGATGCCAGGGCTTTTCATATCCACCAGAATAAAGCTGATACCTTCCTGTGGCTTGCGCGCTTCTGGGTTGGTGCGTGCTAGCACAAAGCACCAGGTGGCGTATTGCGCCAAGGTGGTCCAGGTTTTTTGGCCGTTAATCACATACTCATCGCCCTCGCGCACGGCGCGAGTTTTCAGATTAGCCAGATCCGATCCGGCGCCGGGTTCTGAAAATCCCTGGCACCACCAATCGTCTAAATTCGCAGCCCGCGGCAGGTAATATGCTTTTTGCTCGGGCGTGCCGAAGGCGGCGATCACCGGGCCGACCATGGCGACGTTAAACGCCAGGGCTTCGGGCACGCTATTGGCCTGCAATTCCTCGGTATAGATAAAACGCTGCATCGGCGTCCAATCTTTGCCGCCCCATTCTACCGGCCAGTTGGGGGTGGCAAGCCCTGCCTTGTTCAAAATGCGCTGGGTGGTGATGTATTCTTCACGCCCAACATGGTGGCCTTCGCTGATACGCTGGCGGAGGTCTGCCGGGATATTTTCCAGCAGAAAGGAGCGCAGCTCATCGCGAAAGGTGTTTTCCTCGGCGGTATAACGAAGGTCCATGGGTATCTCCAAAAAATAAAGCCGCGCCTGCGCGGATTAGGGTTGGTGCCGCGCCTGCGCGCGGGTGAGGCTAGGTTCGGGCGGCCGCGCGTTCGCGCTCCTCCTCCGCCAATTGGGATGCCAATAGTTTTCCAACAGGGGAGCGCGGCAAAGAATCGCGAAATTCTACCCCAGTTGGCAATTCGTGCTTGCCGATTTTATCAATCAGGAAGGCGCGCAGTTCCTCGATGGTAAACTGCGCCCGCCCATCGATCAGTTTGATGAAGGCTTTGGCCGCCTCCCCGCGATACTCATCGGGCACGCCGATCACAATCACTTCTTCCACGTCGGGGTGCTCGTATATCGCGTTTTCAATCATGTTCGGGTAGACATTAAACCCGCCCGAAATGATCATGCGCTTCTTGCGATCAACAATATAAAACAGCCCAGTTTCATCCATATACCCAACGTCACCGGTCAGAAAAAACCCATCAACAAACTGGGTTTTGTTCAACTCGGCCTGGTTCCAGTAACCGCTAAACACGTTCGGGCCGCGAATGGCCAGCTCACCGCGCTCGCCCACCGGCATTTCTTTGCTCGGGTCGTTAATATCCAAAATGCGAATTTCCACCCGCGCCAGCGGGGCCCCAATCAACCCCGGGCGTGATGCCACGGTTTCGGGAATAGTGGTGCCTACAGCTGCGGTTTCAGTCATGCCCCAGCCACCGGCTAGGCGCTGTTTTAATAAACCCTCCACCCGCGTGCTAACATCATGCGGCATCGGCGCGCCGCCTGATCCGACAATGGTGAGCGAAGAAAAATCACGTTTTTCGATGCCCGGCACGCTCAACAACGCAATCAGCAAGGTTGGCACGGCAGGGAATGCGGTTGCGCGTTTTTCTTCGATATCGCGAATGGTAGTGTCCATATCAAAGCGCGGCCGCAGCAGAATAAGGTTACCCTCGGCAATGTTCAGCAGCAAGATCACGCCCAGCGCATAAACATGAAACATCGGCAGCACCGCGATAACGCGATCGCTACCGGCCGGCGTTTTAGCAACATCGCGATTGGCGCGAAAGATATTGGTGGCAGCCGTCAGGTTGGCGTGCGTCAGCATAGCACCCTTGGCCAAGCCCGTGGTGCCACCGGTATATTGCAGCAGGGCGATGTCGTGCACGTCGATCGCGGGCCAGCTCGCCGGCAAATCGTCACACAAAAACGCGGTCAACGGGCGGATGTTTTCGCCGTACGGCAGACCCTCGCTCGGTGCCGGACCACCCCAATACTGGTCTTCGCCAATCAGCAACAGCTTGGCAAAACCCATCTCGACAAATTTGGCCGCCCCCACCCCCATGCCGGCCAGGCACGTGGTGATCACCACATCGGCGCCGCTATCGGTAATTTTGTGCACCAGCTCGCGCGGCGCATCCAGCGGGCTCATATGCACAAGCGTTACACCCGCTTTTAAGCAGGCGAAAAAACATACCGAATGCCACGGCGTGTTGGGCAGAAACAGGGCAACCGTGCGGCCGCGGCCAATGCCGGCGGCAAGCAGGCCGGCCGCCATGCGGTCCACCGTGCTGGCCAGGGTTGCGAAACTGATCATGCGATCGCGGTATTCAATCGCCGGTTTGTCCGGAAAGGCCGCAGCCGAGCGGTCCAGCAGCTCTGGCACCGTGCTGGTTTGCACATCCATATCCCACTGCAAATAGGGCGGGTAATGCTGTTCCCAGGCAAACGGGGTGCGTGGCGCTGCTTGCTGGTCCATGTCCGTCGATGCTCCCAAAGGCCTGCCGCCTCGGGGGGCGGCTTGTGCGCAGGCGAAATTAGGGTATTTGCCTCAAACGTCAAATAGCCCCCGGCGCATTTAATTAAGCACATCATCGGGGCCAACACGCCCGGCGTAAGGAAACACCACATGGCGGTTAATCGTGGCTTTGATCTCAGCGGTAAAATCGCCCTGGTAACCGGCGCCAGCCGCGGCATTGGTGCGTCCGTTGCCCAATCGCTGGCCGAACACGGCGCCCATGTTATTTTGGCCGCCCGCAAACCCGGCGCCTGTGCCGAAATTGTGAGCACCATCACAGCCGCCGGCGGATCCGCCGAGGAGCACGCCTGCCACATCGGCGAAATGGCGCAGATCGACGCGATATTCGGCTACATTCAGCAAAAACATCGCCGCATCGACATTTTGGTCAACAACGCCGCCACCAACCCTTACTATGGGCCGATCCAGGAGACCGATCTTAGCGCGTTTCAAAAAACCATGGATGTCAACGTGCGCGGCTATTTCTTCATGAGCGCTGCCGCCATGAAAATCATGGCAACCCACGGCGGCGGCGCCATCGTCAACGTGGCCTCCGTCAACGCCGTGGTGCCAGGGCTGCTACAGGGGGTCTACTCCATCACCAAAGCCGCGGTGGTCGGCATGACCAAAGCTTTTGCCCGCGAAGGCGCCCCGCTCGGCGTGCGGGTGAATGCGCTGCTGCCGGGGCTCACCGCCACCAAACTGGCCGGCGCGCTGCTGGAAGGCGAGCTATACGAAAAATGGTCGGCCAAAATCCCGCTCAACCGGCCCGCCCAGCCCGATGAAATGGCCGGGGCCGTGCTCTATCTGGTGTCGCCCGCGGCAAGCTACACAACCGGCGTATCACTCAACGTTGATGGCGGGTTTTTGATTACCTGAACGGTCAATCGTAGACAAACAACAAGTTAAGAAAGGGCCTTCTTTTCTGAAGAAAAGAAGCAAAAGACTTTTATGAATTGGGGGCTGGGGCGATCTCACACCGTGCGCTTGTGGCAGCTTTTTCGGCGAATTCTTGCGCCGGTTGCTAACTACAAACCGCCCGCGCCGCCGGCCAATCGATCTCACCCCGACATATCCCCCTGCCAAGATATTGATCAAAAACAAGTCTTGCTGCGACTCGGTCGCGCGGCGGAATTGTGTCACGTGAAACAATTGTCGCCTGAACAGCTCGCCCTTGGCGGCGGGCACGCGACCGTGCATTGGCGGCGCAGCACCCGCGCGCGCCGCGTCAGCTTGCGCATCGATCCCAGCCGCGGCCTCGTCGTGGTCACCTTGCCCATGCGCGCCGCGCGTGCCGCCGGCGTTGCCCTGTTAAACGACAATGCCGCCTGGGTCACCGATCGCCTCGCCGCCCTGCCACTGGCAACCAAGCTGGCCGACGGCGCAGTCATTATGCTCGATGGCTTGCCCTGCACCATTCGCCACGCCCCCAATGCCGTGGGCGGCGCCTTCCTCGCCGATGGGTTTTTGCACGTCACCGGCGACCCCACTTTCCTCGCCCGTCGCGTCACCGATTTTCTGCGCGCCGAGGCCCGCCGCCGCCTCGCCCTGCAAGCCTTGGCCCACGCCCATGCCGCCGGTGTCACCCCCAAGCGCGTCACCGTAAAAGATACCCGCACCCGCTGGGGCAGTTGCTCGCCCGATGGCGTGCTGATGTTCTCCTGGCGCCTGATCATGGCGCCCCTGTTTGTGCAGGATTACGTCGTCGCCCACGAAGTCGCCCACCTCAAACATCTAAATCACGGCCGCGCCTTTTGGGCGCTCACCGATAGCCTATCGCCCCACCGCGAGGCCGCTAGCACCTGGCTGCACACTGATGGCGCCCGGCTGCTGCGGGTGAGCTAAGCCTTGCCGTGATCACCAAGCCGCCCACCCTGCTGATCACCTGCGCCCTGCCCGATGCCACCAATACCCGAGCCGCGCGCGAATTTACCGTGCGCCGCAAACCACAAGGCGTTGATCTACGCAGTTTTCTGGCAAGTGCTGCCGCCGGCGCCGATGCCATCCTGTGCTCGCCGGCCAACCGCATCGATGCCGCCAGTGTCGGTAAGCTACCGCCTACCTTACGCGTGCTCGGCACGTTTAGCGTCGGTTACGAACATGTGGATGTTGCCGCCCTCCACCAGGCCGGCATCGCCATCGTCAACACCCCCGGCGTATTGTCGGCCGCCACCGCCGAGTTCACCTTGCTATTACTATTGGCCGCCGCCCGCCGCGCGAGCGAAGGCGAGCGTATTTTGCGCGCCGGCAAATGGGCCGGCTGGTCGCCCGCCGGTGCGCTCGGCACCCAAATATCGGGCAAAAACCTTGGCATTTTCGGCATGGGCCGCATCGGCCAAACCCTGGCCGGCATTGCTCGTGCCATGGGCATGGCGGTGCATTACCGCAACCGCGCGCGCCTGCCGCCGAACCTTGAACAAAACGCTACCTACCACGACAACGACGCGAGTTTCTTGGCCGCAAGCCAATGTTTGGCCCTGTGCGCCCCCGGTGGCGATGCCACCCGCCACTGGCTGAATGCCGCCCGCATCGCGCGGCTTCCCGCCGGGGCGATAATCGCCAATGCCGCGCGCGGCAGTTTGATCGACGATGCGGCGTTGGTGGCCGCCCTGCAAACCGGCCACGTGGCGGCGGCGGGGTTAGATGTGTTTGTCGCCGAACCGGCAGTGCCGGAAGCGTATCTGGCACTGGAAAATGTGGTGCTAACCCCGCATTTGGGTTCCGCCACGGCCGAAACCCGCAACGCTATGGGGCATTTGGTGCTGGATGGTATTAGCGCGGTGTTGGCTGGTGAGGTGCCTAGCAACCTGGTTGGTTAAGCAAAGCGCACGCTAAAACTCCTGGCCAATGAGGCGACGGGGTTAGTTTGAATTTTTGTTAGTGGCGGAAAGTGGCCGGAAGCAGCAGGTCCGCTTCAGAACGCGAATGTTTCAAAGCGGACACCGCTCATGTAGGGTGGGCTTCAGCCCACCAACGCAATCCGCCCGTGCCAATACCCGGTGATCGTTGCGACTCACCTGCCGGACCGCTCCGGCAGGCGGTTGCCACATGCGACGGTGGGCTGAAGCCCACCCTACTTGCTGATTGCGAATAATTGCGGCAGCAGGCGCTATCCTGAATGGCCGCTTTGGGGCACGCCATTAGTGCGCCAAGATGGCGATAAAGGGCGCAAAGCGGCCGAAACGCGCCCCGGCAACCGCATAAAAACCCAAACCGTCCACCGGTGCCCACAACCCGCAGTCGTTATTAAAATTAACTAAATTGCCATAATCTCCACAAAAAACACTTGCCCAGCTAAACCGTCTCGCTGTATTGTTAATTTCGATAACTCCATAAAGCCCAAAACTCTGACCGAATCCCAGCCCAGTCAACCGCCGCACGCCGAAGACCGCACCCAGCGCCACCTGCGCCTGTGCGCGGAGCTGGCTGACCTCGCCATGGGCCTGGCCCGCGCCGCCGCCGCCCGCACTCTCGCCGACTGGGTCGAACCCCCAGAGCCGCAACCAGAGCCGCAACCAGAGCCGCAAGCGCAGCACGAACCGGCGCCGCGCGCCAATACCGCCGCCACGGGCCGCGGCAACGCCGCCCGGTCCGCCCCCGTATCACCAAAACCAACCGACCCCGCCGTCCTCTTCACCCGCTTGGCCGCCGTCGTGCGGGATTGCATCGCCCTCGAAGCCCGCCTCGCCGCCGGCGCCACAGGCAACAGCGCCTCCCCCCGCGCCATCATGCGCAACACCGACCCCCGCCGCGCCCCCCGGCAAGATGCTTTCCGCCTGGTCACCACCGGCCACCCCGGCCGCGCTGGCCTGTTGCGCGAAACCACCGTCCGCCTCGATGAACACCTCGCCGCAGACCCCGATCAAACCATCGAGATCCCCCACATTCTCTTCGCCATCTGCGACGAGCTCGAAATCGAAATAAATTTCAAAACCCTGCCCGACGAATATTTATTCACCTCCGACGACCCGGCAAACCTCGACATGCCAGCACCGGGCGACAAAACCCCCGACCCCCGCGCCACCTCGCCGCCCTAACCAAGTCGGGCGTGCTCCAGCACGCCAACGCAAGTCATCACCGCAACAAAATCGTAGGGCGCATAAGCGAAGCGTCATGCGCCGCCGCAAGCCGCCAAGCGCAACCGGCGCGGGCGCGGCTGGGAAAACGGGCGGGCCTGGAAAAACGGGCGGGGCTGCGAAAAACACCCGCTTGCCCGCCCAAGGCGGCAGCTCAGTGTTGCCCCGGCAAATGCAGCACGCCCGGCGGTGGCGATAGCTCGGCCGGCGCTGGCGCACCAAACGCTGCCCCATCCGGGGTTGGCGCCAAGCTCGGGTCTTGTTCAGGCGGTATCGCCGCGGTTCCATCACTGGCCGCCGCCGGCGGTATGGCCACATCGGCGGTGCCTGACGTTGCCAATGTGGCGGCAACGGCGGTGCCAATCAGGGGGGCGCCCGGCAACGCCGCCACCGATGGTGCCGCCAGCGATTCTGTTTTCACAACCCCTGGGGCCGCCCCTGCGCGCAATAGCCAATCGCGCAAATTGCGCCGCACCTGAAACTCAAGCTCCACATTCATATCCGCCATCATCTGCGTCACCAGATCATAGCTCACCGATTGCGCATCTTCCGGGTCGCTGCCCGGTGTGTGGCTGCGCGCAACCCGGGCTTCGGCATAGCCCTTTTGTTTGCCGTCGGCGCTCAAAACATCCAAATGCACCGCCAACTGGCCGTTGATTGCCCCATCATTGCCGCGCAACAAGCTGGCCTGATCGATCGCCAGCACGGCCCGCCCGGCAGTACCACTGGCCAGCACCCGGTCGTGCCCCATTTGCAGCAACGCCTGATTAGGCGGGGTTGGTGCCTGGCCCGCGATATCATCGGGGCCGGCCGGCGGGGTGCGGTCTTCGATGCTAACGGCGGCCACATTCAGGCGCAGCTTGGTCAGATACCCGTAGGCCGGCTGCGTATAAAGGCGGGCAACCGGCGGCGGTTCACTGCCGCCGCAGGCGCTTAACCCCAGCAAAACCCCGGTCAGCATAACTGCGGCACCAAGGCGCCAAGCCGCACGGCTGCTCACGGCCTCACCCCACCGGGAATGCCGGCAATATCGCTGCGCGGAAAATGAAAATCATAGGCGCAAAATTCGCAGGTCATGATGATATCGCTACCCACCGTCATGTGGTCCAAATCATCGGCGGGGAAACCTTCCAAAATGCCGGCAAGCCGTGCGCGCGAACAGCGGCAGCCAAACGCCAGGGCACGCGGCTGCCCGGCCGCCACCCCTTCGCTGCCAAACAGCCGCCACAGCAACGTTTCCGGCGCAATGTCGTCATCCAGCAATTCGGCTTTAGTCAGGGTGTCGGCCAAGGTGCGGGCGGCGCGCCAGCTTTCGTCGGCCTCGTCCTCGGTTAAGTTTTGCGCATCGCCACCGGTGCCCGAAATACGCTCCAGGATCAGCCCGCCGGCGCGAAACCCATGCGCGGTTTTGGCGCAGGCCAGGCTCACTGTGGTGGCGTACTGCTCGCTATTGCGAAAATAGCTTTGCGCCATGTCGGCCAGGCTCAGCCCTTCAATCGCCACCACCCCCTGGTAGCGATCGGTGTCGTTGCCTTGGTCGACGCTAAAGGCGATGTGGCCAATACCCAGCAAGGCGGCGGCCAGCGGGTCGTCGTCATACGCCAGCAGCCGATCCAGCTTGGCCTGGTCGGTGCGGGCATAGGCGCGCACCGCGCCATCATCGGTGCAATCGGCCAGCAGCATCGGCACCGGGCCATCGCCGCGCGCCTGAATGCTGAACGATCCGCGGTATTTTAGGGCCGCCGCTAACCCTGCCACCAGCGCCAAAGCTTCACCGGCAAGCTTGGCCACAACCGGGTGGTAGGCGTGGCGGGCCAGCAGAGCATCGGCCAGCGGGCCAAGCCGCACCAGCCGGCCACGCACCGGGCGGCCCGGCAGATAAAACGGCATTACCCCGCGTGGCACCACGATATCAGGTACTTGCGGGCGGTCCCCATCCAGAAAAGCGGGGGCGATAAAGGCGGGCGGTTGCGTCATGGCGCATAAATAGAGGCAAACCTCGTGCCGGCGCCACCGTTCATACCGAGTTGGCCTGAAGGGGCAGCTCCAGCGTCACGTAAAATTCCCTGGGCATTTGCCGGCGTGGCGCTAGTGTGGGGATGGCCACCCCGCCCGATAGATCACGCTTACGTGATGTTTTTGAGTCTTTGGCGTTGATTTCGACGCTGGTCTCGTTTAATATCTATTTTTGTATTATTTTGAAACAAGGTCCGCCGATGCGCCGTAGGGGTAGCCATCAGATCGCCGCCTTCCGCATGTTCGCAGGGCTGCGCCGCGCGCGGCGCGGTGCGGTTGCGCTGGAATTTGGCATTATGGCCATTGTTTACTTCACCTTCATGCTTGGCACGATGGAGATGTTGTTCACCTTTTATGCCCAAAACGTGCTCGATCTCGCCGTGCACACGGTGGTGCGTAAAATTCAGATTGGCGCGGCCCAGGGGCTGAACCAAAGCCAGCTTGCCTCAACCTATTTTTGTAACGCGCTGGCTGGTCTCAGTTGTTCGCAGGTTGCGGTTAAAGTGGCCCCTGTCACCACTGATTATTACGCCGCTACCGCCACAGCGGGCGCTTTGCCGGTAACCAATGGCACGTTGTCGACCGGCTCATTTACCGTGTGCCCCGGCAGTTCCGGGCAATTTATGTATATGCAGGCGATCTACAGCGTGCCGTCGTTTGTCGGCAGTTTGATCCCAAGCTGGTCGGTGCTTGATGGCAGTGGCAACCGGGTGCACCCGGTTATGGCCGGCGCGGGGTGGGCCAATGAAAGCTTCACCGTAACCGCGGCGGCGCCAGCAGGATGCTAACCGCGATGTGCGCGCGCTTTGCTCGCCAAGGGACGCGCCAAGGGGCGCGCCATTGGTGCGGCCGGCCACGCGGGCTGTTGCCGGGCCGTGGCATTGGCGGCACTGCGGCGATTGAATTTGGCCTGATTGCGCCGATGATGGCGTTGATCGTGATCGGCACCTTCGATTCTACCTTGGCGCTGGTCATCCAAAACCAAGTTGCTTACGCATCGCAGGAAATCGCCATCGCGGTGACCAATATCGGATCAACCGCCGATGGCACCAATACCAGCAGCATAACGGTCGCCCAGGGCACCCAGGCGATGTCGATCATTTACGCGGTTATGCCCATGCTGCGCTCGGGCTTTCTCAGCACCACGGCGTATTCGGTCACCTTGTCGGGGGTCACCTTTACCCCAACTGTTGCCGGCTGCACCACGGGCTGCACCTATACTGCCAATGTCGCCTGGAGTACGTCCCTGGCCTTGGGCAGCGCCAATTCCAGCAAAGTTCGCACCTGTGGGGTTGCGCTCACCCAGATCGATCCCGCAAGTGTGGTGATCAGCAGCAGTAATTATTTAACCACAGCGCCCACGGCAAATGTCACGGTGCTGCCAACCTCGGGCTACACGGTGGCCGACGTCAGTGTGAAGTACACCCCGACTTTTCTGAAGTTTGTCACCGGGCCGATCACGTTTATCGCCAGCACGCCGCAGCCACCGCGCGGCTCATCGGCGGATTTTCTACGTTATGATAAGGCCGGTGCGGCCAGCAATGCCCAGGTTTGCACCGGGTACAAATCGTGATCCGCCGGCATCACCTAGGTGTTTTCGATGGCCGCGCGACGGTTTTTGCGCATCGTCTGTCGCCGGCACGCACACATGCCAATAGCCAACATGTGGGTATGGATATTTTTTTTCTCTCACACCCACTCACTCACCACGACAAGGATGCAAGCTGATGAGCACTCTGCCACTTGAGCGCGATCCGCGGGCTGCGGTTTCGCTTTTATTCGCGGCATCGTTGGTGCCGATGGTGATGCTTATTTCCATGGCGATCGACGTAGGGGTGGCCGCCAGCGCCAAAGCGCAGCTTGATCTGGCCGTTGATGCGGCGGCGATGCAGGGTACCCGGGTTGCGTCCCAAACTTTCATCAACGGCGGATCATCGGCCGCTGCCACCGGCACCACCGCCGCCGGGCAGTGGTGGACCGCCATGAGCGTCACCAGCAAGGCAACCGTCTCTGCCCAAAGCGCTGTGGTTAGCCAAAGTGGCTCGATCTTCACCGCCAATGTCAGCTACACCGCAACCGTGCCCACCACCTTTGGTGGCGTTTTTAACGTGCAAACAATGACCTTTTCCGGCGCGGCGGCGTCTGTTGTGTCGCTGAACGCCTATACCGACGT
>JBBARC010000052.1:0-24077 GCA_040400005.1 Acetobacteraceae bacterium
GCGGGCCAGGCCCATGGCGAGGTCAGCCAGCTCCGCGCACATGCGCATGTGGCGCATGGTGCGTTCGGCGGCGTCTGGCGGTTGGCTGGGCTGGGTTGCAGTCAGGGTTTTGCGGCTTTTACTAGTTAACAATAATAACGATACCGTGAGGCTAGCCATCTAGGCAAGTTATTTTTGTGACTGCTAAAATTTACTGCGTTAATCATGGTCGCTTTTACGATGATGGGCGGATGTTTTCAATGAGCGTAGGCCATGCCGATTGAGGCCGGTGGCGGCGGCTGGGCGTGGGCAGGTCGGCAGGGCGGCTTCCGTTATGCGCCCAAGGTGGTCATCGCCGGGGCAGGGAGACGTGCCTGGAAGCGGACATTCAGTCGCCGCAGTAGCCGTAGCCCGCATGGCCCTTCGCCATGCGGGGAACCGGGCAGTGGCACTCCCCGATCACACCACGCTGACACGGGGCCTAGTTCCACATGACCTGCAATCGATGATATATTGATTGCGATCTCGCCATGATCTAGAGTGCCGTCATAGTCTCCAATCACGTCCGGTAGCCGCGGATTATCCCTGACCGGAACCTCCAACACGTCGAGGCTAAAGGTATTGGTAAAATACCGCCGCAATGTCCGTCCAGGCGCCACTTTCTTTTTCACAATGGTGTTGGCCGACCGGCGTTCAACCTGTCTCGTCGCCCATATCCAGCTGTTGCGTGATGCGTTCCGTCAAGTCCGTGCCAAAAAACCGTTTGACATCGATGCCATTGTGGTTTTGCCGGACCATCTGCAGGCGATTTTGACCTTGCCGGAAGGCGACGCGGATTTCCCGCATCGATGGCGGCGCGTCAAAACCGTTTTTACCCAAAGCCTGGGGAAAACTGGCGCTGTGCTGCCGCGACGGGACCGAACGGGGCGAACTCTGTGGCAAAGACGATTCTGGGAACACACGATTCGTGATGACATCGATTTCGCGCATCATGTTGACTATATTCATTACAACCCGGTCAAGCACGGTCTTGTGCCGGCGCCGGCCAGCTGGCCACACTCTTCGTTGCATCGCTTTATTCGGCAGGGGGTTTGCGCCAAGGATTGGGGCGGCTCAGCCCATGATGGCATTTTTGGTGAGCCCTAATGGCTGTCAGAATGTGGGTCTGGCTCCGTCCCCGCATGAGCAAGAGCTCATGCGGGCTATGCTGGCTAGTCACCCGGACCAGGCGGCTAAGCGCCCTTTATCGTCATCCAGCCATTGATGCGACCACCCGACAGCGGACTTAATCGGAGCGAATGTCCGCTTTTCGGGGTTGATCACCCAAAGCAGACAGACAGCTTTCGGCCAAGTCCGGCCATTAACCAAAATTCAAACTGACCCACTCCTCAGTACCGCCCAAACTTGACACGCATCCGCCCCACGCCGTTGCATCACCCGTTGCACGCCCCTGGTGGCGCGCCGCCGCTGCCGGGGGTTTGTGTTGCCCAATACCCATGCCTAACCGCCGCGCCCGAGCCAGGCCCCGCATCCGCCCCCGCGTGCGTTGGGCAATCTTTGCCTTTCTGTTCGCCTTCACGTTTATGGCCTATGTCCAGCGCACCGCCATATCGGTGGCCGCCATCCCCATCATGCCGGCACTCGGCCTGTCGCAGGTGCAAATCGGCTGGCTCGAAACCGCGTTTCTGGTCAGCTACACCGCCCTGCAATTACCCGGCGCCCTGGTCGGCCAGGCGATCGGCGCGCGTGCCATGTTCACCGCGTCCGGCGCCATTGCCGTGGCCGCGACCCTTGCTATCCCCATCCTACCCAGCATGGCCACCGGCACCTGGCTGTTTGTGGCCCTTCTCGCCGCCCAGTTCATGCTCGGTGCCATGCAGGCGCCGCTATTCGCGATCCTCACCGCCACTTTGCAACGCTGGTTCCCGCGCCGCCAATGGGCACTCACCCAAGGCTTAACCACCGGCGGCGTGGGGTTGGGCGGGGCGGCCGCACCACCGCTGATCGCGTCCCTCATGGTGCTCGCCGGCTGGCGCTGGGCGCTGGTTTTGGTCGCACTCCCGGCCATTCCGCTGGTCGCGTTGTGGTGGTGGCATGGCCGCGACCAGCCGCATCATCACCGCAAGGTGACTGCCGATGAACTGGCCGAGCTCGATGCTGCCACCCACGATATCACCGTGGTGGCACTTTCGTGGCAGCGCCTCGGCCGCCTGCTGACCAACCCCCACTTGGCCGGGCTCACCCTGTCGTACCTAGCGATGAACATCGTGTTTTATCTCATCACCAACTGGAGTTTTTTGTATTTGGTCCAGGCCCGTCACTTTTCGCTGCTGCAAAGCGGCCTGGCGACATCTTTGCCGTTGCTGGCGGGGGCTCTGGGGGCCGCCCTGGGCGGGTTTGCCGCCAGTGCCGCCAGTGCGCGCTTTGGTCCGCGCCGCGGGTTGCGCCTAGTGCCGCTGCTCACCTTGCCGGCCGCTGGGATTTTGCTGCTGTTATCGGTGCAGGCGCACGCGGCCGGCTGGGCGCTGGCCGGGCTATCACTGGCGTTTGGTTTGCTAGAAATGAACGAAGCCTGTTTTTGGGCCGCTGCCATGGAAATTGGCAGTGTCGATGCCGGTGCCGCCAGCGCCATTCTTAACACCGGGGGTAATCTGGGTGGCATCATTGCAACGCCCACGGTCGCGGCGTTGTCGATGCATGGTGATTGGTCCACGCCCTTTACCTTGGGTGCCGCCGGCGCGCTGGTCAGTGCAGCGATTTGGCTGCTCATTACCCCCCAACCGCCATCGCTACTGGATAAATCTGTGCAAAATACGAGTTGATGAGGCGCTATAGCGCCACAAAAAATGTTCAAGTAATAAGCACAACAAAATATAGATCGTTAAAATACGCCCCTTGGGCGCGCGTGCCCGCGATCGCGTAAGCTCCTGGCTCGAAACCTAACCGGCCCAACCGCTGATCGTCGCGATATGCAGGCTGATCGGCATCGCGGCACCATTGCCGCCCAACCGCGCAAGGGCTGCTGCAAACATCGCGCCTCCCCGGATGCGCTTATCGCGCAACCCAACCGCATTGGATTCGCCCGCCGCCTGCAGATCGCGCAGCAGGGCCAGCGGCGTTGCATAGCTCAACAAAACCTCGTCGGCATCGGCCACCGGCAAGGCGAAGCCGGCGCGCTGCATCAGCCCGGCGCAATCGCGCAGGTCAGGAAATGGCGATACCCGCGGTGATGCGCCGCCGTAAATCTCCGTTTCGGCCGCCATCAGCGCGTGGCGTAACGCCCCCAGTGTTGGCAGCACCGGCAGGTTTGCCAAAAAAAATCCGCCCGGTTTTAACGCCCGGCGGATCTGAATAAGTGCGCCAGGCAGGTCATTCACCCAATGCAGCGATAGGCACGCCACCACCAGATCAAAACTTGCCGGGGCAAAGGGCAGGCATTCGGCATCGCCGGCCACCGCCACCCCGCCGCCAATCGCCGCCAGTGCTGGCGCAACGTCCATCGACACCACGGTCATGCCACGGGCGCTCAACGCACCGCCAACCACGCCGCGGCCGCCAATCTCTAAGGCGTGCTGAAAGGCCGCCGTGGTATCATCCAGCCGGTCCAGCAACCGCGCGCTGGCCTCCTGCAGTATCGGCAGCACACGATGCACCCGCCTGGCCGCCCGGCTGCGGTGGGCGCGCACCGCGCGCCGGTCAAAAATCTCCATACCATCATCCATGCGGTCAACGGCTACCCCTAACCCCCGCCCGCCTCAAGCCTGGTTGCACGCAAATATATTGTTTAATCGCAACAAAATCGGCTATGCCGCAGTCATGCGCAACCGCCTCCGCCAAATCGTTCATCTCTGCGGCCTGCATGCGCTTAATACGCTGATCCCGGCGACATGTGCGCTGTGCCCAACCCAGGTTGGCGGCGCCGGCCAACTTTGCGCCGCCTGCTTTGCCAAACTCACCTTCATCACCGAACCTGCCTGCCAGCACTGTGGCTTGCCGTTCGAAACCCCCAGCCACGCGGTGCGCGCGGGCAGTTGCCCGGCCTGCGCGGTTAACCCCCCGCTATGGCGCGCCGCCCGCGCGGCCTTTCTCTATGATGATCACGGCCGCCGCCTGGTGTTGGGCTTAAAGCACGGTGGCCGCGAAGAAACCGCCACCATGCTGGCCCACCACATGGCCCGTGCCGGCGGTGCTTTGCTGGCGCAAGCCGATATGCTGGTGCCGGTGCCGCTGCACCGCAGCCGGCGGATCGCACGGCGTTACAATCAGGCCGCCCTGCTGGCGCAGGCGCTAGGCCGCGTGTGCGCCATTTCCGTGGTGGCGGATGCCCTGCGCCGGCCGCGTGCCACCCCATTTTTAGGCACGCTCAGCGCGGTTCGCCGGGCCGAGATGCTGCGCGGCGCCTTCGCCATAAACCTGCGCCACGCCGCACGCCTGAAAGGCGCGCGCATTATACTGGTCGATGATGTGCTCACCTCGGGTGCCACGGCCACCGTCTGCACCGATGTTTTGCTCGGCGCCGGCGCCGCCCATGTCGATGTGTTAGTCGCCTGCCGCGTGCCCCCACCTTCGTTCAACGTCGCGCCCGACACTATTTAAAGCTGCGTCCTAAACCCAATGTTAGGTATTGTTGCTCAATCTGAGACATGCTCCATCGGATCCACCTGCCCATACCCCGCCACGTTTAAGGACCATCCCATGCCGCACACCCTGCCTGCCGCGCCAGATGCCGCACTTGCCCCAGATGGCGCACTTGCTATCGAAATCTACACTCAGCCCTGGTGCCCCTACTGCACCCGTGCGCTTACTCTTCTTAGCGAAAAAGCCGTGGCCTTCACCGAAATCCCCGCCCCCCCCGGCAGCGCCAAACGCGCCGAGGCCAAGCTGCGCGCCGGTGGTGCAACCGCAGTGCCGCAAATTTTCATCAACGGCCAGCACATCGGCGGCAGCGACGACCTCCGCGCGCTCGATCGCGCCGGCAAACTCGATGCATTGCTCAGGCGCTAAGCGGTATGTTGCGGCGCATCCGGCTTTACCCGTATCTTAACGCAATGTGTATGTTTGGTGTTTTGCCATGATTCATTATGCGGTGCGCTGCACCGGTGGGCATGAATTCGATGGCTGGTTCAAAAGCAGTGCCGCCTTCGATGCGCAATGCGCCACCGGCCTGATCGAATGCCCGGTTTGCGCCTCAACCACGGTTACCCGCGCCATGATGGCGCCACGGGTTGGCCGCGGCATTGCCGCCCCAACCGGCAATCCAGCCCTGATCAGCGCGCCTGGGCAGCCGTCGCCGCCTCCCCTTGCCGCGGCCATGAGCCCATCCCCCGCCGCGGCAACAGCGCAGGCCCCGGCGGCACATACATCGTCAGGCGGCGTGCCCGTGCCTGCCCCAATCTCCCCCACCGATGCCGCCCGCATGCCCGACGGCGTGCGCGTCATGCTGCAGCGCCTGCGCGCCGAGGTGGAACGCAACTGCGATTACGTCGGCCCGCATTTTGCGGCCGAAGCCCGCCGCATCCATCTCGGCAAAACAGAGGCCCGCGCAATCTATGGCGAAACCACCCCAAGTGAAGCCGAAAGCCTGGCCGAAGACGGCATCTCCTGCGCAAGCCTGCCCTGGGTGCCGCGCGCCGATGGCTAAGCGTTGGGCGGTAGTGCTGGCGTTGACACTCGCGGCAACCGTGGCCCTCGGCCCCGCCCACGCCGAACCGCAGGCTACCCCCGTGCAACAGGCTACCCCCGTGCAACAGGCTATCCCCGTGCAAGCCGCTGTTCTCGGCCAATGGCTCACCGCTGATGCCAAAGGCGTTATTCGCATCGCCCCCTGCGGCACCGCGATCTGCGGCACCGTTGCCGGGGTGTCCGAATTCGCAGCAGACGGCCAAGGCCCCAAAGGTGCCGATGGCAAACCCACCTGCGAGCGCGTCATCATCAAAGACATGCGCCCCGGCGACGATGGCAAACTGCACGGCACCGTCACCGACCCCGGTGACGATAAAATCTACACCGCCCAAATGTCGATCGGCGATAGCGGCGAGTTACGCCTGCGCGGCTACATCGGCATCCCCATGCTCGGCCGCACCGAAACCTGGACCCGCGTCAAAGCCAGCATCAGCAAGGATTGCCGCTTCACCACCGGCTAGTGGCGGCGCTGCCGCCGCTAGTAATTCACCCTTTTGTCCACCGTGGTTGGCCAAGGTCTGGGCAAACTGGGTCAGGTGCGTATCACCCGGAAATAACGCTAGCCCTGCCTGCAAAACGTCCCAGGCATCGCCCACCCGGTGTTGGCGGGCACGTAATTGCGCACCAAATAGATACGGCAACGGCCGCACCAGCTTGCGCGATAAGGTGCGTGCCAGCATCTGGTCCGCCCGATCCCACTCGCCGCAGGCCAGATAAAGCCTGAACATAGTGTCGAATTCGTTCGATTGGGTGGTAAAACCGGCCTGTTCCGCGCGCCGCAACAAGGCCTGCGCCCACCCGGTGTGGCCGCTGCGTGTGCAATCGGCGGCTAACCGCGCCAAGTAGCGAAATTTCGTCTTTTTAGCACGGCGCAGCAGCCCAACGCCGCGCCCCGCATCATCGCCGGCCTGGGCGGCAAACAGCGCCTCTAGCATGCCCGCGTCATACAGCAAGGTGTTGGCAAAATGCCCCATGTGCTGCACCGGCAGGCCGGTAACGCCGGCCACTTGCAAAACCCGCCGGCCCTGCGCCGCCTCACGCGCATCGGCCGGGTCGAAAATGCTCCAGCACAGCGTGCCCGCCGGCGGGCCGTATTGGTCAATCCGCACGCCGCGAAAATCCGCCGCCGCCAGGTTACGGGTGATGCTGTGCAGCCCATGGTTTTCCGGCACCAGCGCCGGGTCGGGCGAATAATACGGCGATATGGCTATCGCTTGATCAAGCCCCAGCAGCGCTGCGTGCTTAATCACCCCATGGCCGCCAATACTGTGCCCTATCCCCAGCCGTCGCGTCACCGGCACACCAGCCTGCGTGTGCCGGGCAATCACCTCTGCCGCCACCGCCATAGCTTCGCGCGGAAACGAATGCTGCCGCCGCGCCGTTATCGCCACATAGCCAGAACCCGATTGCGCCGCCCACGCGCGCCAAGGGTTCGCCCGGTGCGCAACGTAGGGATTCCCCATCGCAATAATCAGCCGCCCCGACTGCCCAGGTTCAAACCATAGGTCAATCGCATCACATGAGTGTATCGATGCCAAACTCGCTGCCCCCGCCTGCAGGCAAACGCCCGCCGAAAACACCCGCCGAAAACGCCCGCCGAAAACACCCGCCGAAAACACCCGCCGAAAACACCCGCCGGTGAAGCGTTCATTTTTCACGTTAGCGGATCAACCTGACCGCAAAATGACGGCATAAAACGTTCACGAAACTCGCCCGGAAATAGTAAACCAGCGTTAACTTAACGACGTGCATATATGCATGGCAGCCCGTCAATAAGCGTGCTTATCATTTCCCGTGAACTATTTATGTTGCGTTGCATCATGAAGTTTCGGATGCCCCCCATGTCGATCCAGTCGAACGCCCCCACCGCCCGTCTCGCAACCGTGGCCCCGTCCAACCAAGCCCTTGTCGGCGCGGTGATGTACTACACCGTGTTGGCACTCGCCCTGTTCGGTGGCGCCGAAGTGCCCGGTGCCGTGCTGGTGCTGGCCTATCTGCTGCCAGTCGCCGCCCACATTGGCCGCGTCGTCGGGCAGTCGGGTGGCCAGGCGGCCGGCAGCAAAGCCCCCGCCAGGCCCTCCGGTGTACCAAGCCCGGCGAACGCCCGCGCCGCCTGATCAGGGCGTACGCCCTGTTGTCTCAAAACTGTGAATTTACGCCCGAATCCGAAGCGGCTACCTTGCCAGTGAGACTGGGGTAGCCCGCGGCGCAAATCGCGCCGTGCGCCCCCCCGGTTATTTTGCCAGCACCATGCTGGCGCGATTTTGCCAGCACCATCCTGGCGCGATTTTGCCAGCACCATCCTGGCGCGGGGGCGTGATGCAAAAAACGATTTTGGGCCTATGCTTGGTGACCAGTTGGGCCGGGCAAACAGCCATCGCGCAAACCACGCCGGTTGAAACTACCCTCTACAATTTTAAAGGCACCACCGATGGTGCCAATCCCCCCGGCACCCTGATCGCCGATAGCAAAGGCGTGCTCTATGGCACCGCCAGCAGCGGCGGTGCCAAAATCTGCGCCGGTGGCTGTGGCGCCGTGTTTAAACTTACCCCCACCAAAACCGCCTGGGTTGAAAAAACCCTACTGCTGTTCAAAGGCGGCGCCGATGGCGGCGTGCCGCAAGCAGGGCTGATCGCCGATAGCGCCGGCAATCTCTACGGCACCACCTACCAAGGCGGCACCGCCAACAAAGGCGTGGTGTTCGAACTCTCGCCCCCCGCCACCGGCCAAACCCTGTGGACCGAAACCGTACTCTACAGCTTCGCCACCACCACCACCGATGGCGCCAACCCCTACGCCGGCCTCACCGCCGGGCCAAAAGCCACCCTCTACGGCACCACCTATAATGGCGGCCTCTATAGTAATGGCATCGCCTTTCGCCTAACCCCACCCGCCACCGGCAAAACCGCCTGGACCCTAACCAACCTGCACGATTTCAAAGCCGGCCGCGATGGCGCCCACCCCTTCGCCGGCGTTACCCTCGATGCCGCCGGCGTGGTTTATGGCACCACCTTCCACGGCGGCGCCGCCTGCCCAACCATCAGCATCCTCGGCTGCGGCGTGGTCTATAGCCTCACCCCGCCAACCATCGCCAAATCACCGTGGACCGCCAAAATTCTCCACGCCTTCAAAGCCGGCGCAACCGATGCCTCACTGCCCTACGCCGGCCTCATCGCCGACAGCACCGGCAGCCTCTACGGCACCAGCTTCAACGGCGGCACCGCAAACCTCGGCACAATCTACAAACTCGCGGCCCCCGCCCCCGGTAAAACCGCCTGGCCAGAATCTATCCTCTACGCCTTCACCGGCACCAAAACCGATGCCGCCCTGCCGCAAGCCGGCCTCATCGCCAATACCGCCGGCGCCCTCTACGGCACCAGCACCCAAGGCGGCACCACCAACACCGGCACCATCTTCAAACTCACCCCGCCAGCCACCGGCCAAACCACCTGGACCGCCAGCCTGCTCAACAGCTTCACCAAAACCCAAGGCACCGGAAACCCCCGCGCCGGCCTCCTCGCCGACACCGCCGGCACCCTCTACGGCACCACCTACACCGGCGGCACCGCCAACGTCGGCACCGTGTTCAAGCTAGTTCCGTGAAGGCCCAAGGCCCAAGGCCCAAGGCCCAAGGCAAGGCAAGGCAAGGAAAAGAATCATCTTTTTCTGAAGAAAAAGAAGCAAAAAGACTTTTGGTAACTGCCCAGGTAGGGTCGAAGCTACACAACCCATTGAAAACATTTATGGCGACTTCGGGTTTAGGTCTGGTTTCGATACGCAAACTGCCGAAAAAGGGACAGTTTGCGTCGGTAACGTAATGGACTGCGCGCCGAGAGTTGAGTCTTTTGAGGCAGTTAGCGTTCTCCCCCCTACCTGGGCAGTTACGACTTTTGTAAATATGGGTCCGGAGGTCTCGGTGGCATGGAAGCCCCAGGCCCAGCGTCATAAAAGTCTTTTGCTACTTTTCTTCAGAAAAGTAGATTCTTAGCCTTGGCCTTGGCCTTAGCCTTAGCCTTAGCCTTAAGCCGCACGTCAATGCCCAGCGTTGTCGCCGGAGAAGTCGGGGGCGGCTAGGCCGCTGGATTCTAGTTGCCCGACCAGGGCGGCTTTTAGGCGTTCCAACCCGGCATGGTCGCGGGCTTCGGCGCGGGCGACGAGAACGGCTTGGGTGTTGGATGCGCGCAGCAGCCACCAGCCATCGGGGGTGGATACGCGCACGCCGTCGATATCGGATACGGTGGCACCGGCTGCGCGCAGGCGGGCGGCGACTTCGTCGATGACGACGAATTTGCGCACATCGTCGCAGTCGAAGCGCAGTTCGGGGGTGTTGACCACGTGGGGCAGGGCGGCGATGACGGCGGAGAGCGGGGTTGCCAGGCGGCCGACGATATTGATTAACCGGATGGCGCCATAGAGGGCATCATCGAACCCGTACCATTTATCGGCGAAAAAGATATGGCCGGACATTTCACCGGCCAGCGGTGATCCCAGTTCGGCCATTTTGGCTTTAATCAGGGAATGCCCGGTGCGCCACATCAGCGGTTTGCCGCCATGTTTGGCGATATCATCGAACAGCACCTGGCTTGCTTTGACATCGGCGATGATGGTGGCGCCGGGGTGGGTGAGCAGCACATCGCGGGCGAGGATTGCCAGCAATTGGTCACCGGCGATCATGCCGCCTTTATCATCCACGGCACCGACGCGATCGGCATCGCCATCAAAGGCGATACCCAGATCGGCTTGGTTTGTGGCGACCGCGGCGATCAGTTGCACCAGATTTTTGGCCACTGTGGGGTCGGGGTGATGGGCGGGAAACAGGCCATCGATTGGCCCGTTCAGCACGATGTGCTCGCCTGGCAGGCGTTTCACCAACTTTTCTAGTACGTCACCGGCGGCACCATTGCCGTTATCCCACACCACTTTTAGGGGCCGGTTGGTGATTTCGACATCTTGCATCAGGCGGTCGAGGTAGGCCGGCTCGACGTTCTGAAACACTTCGTGGCCCTGGGTGAGTGCTACCACTTGGCCGGCGCTTGCGCGGGCGCCGATGGTTTGAATGCCATCGCCAAAATAGGGCTTTTTGCCCAGCATCATTTTAAAACCGTTATAATCCGGCGGGTTATGGCTGCCTGTCACCATAATGGCGCCACCGGTGCCCAGTGTGGTTGCGGCAAAATACAGCATGGGGGTTGGCCCGCAGCCGATGCGGATAACGTGCATGCCGCTGGCCATCAGCCCTGCCACCAGCGCCTTTTCCATGGCGGGCGACGATAGGCGGCCATCGTAACCGACGGCAACGGTCGTGCCACCGGATTCGGCAACGATGGACCCAAACACCCGGCCAATGGCATGGGCGTCGTCCTCGTGCAGGGTTTTGCCAACGATGCCGCGAATATCGTATTCGCGCAGGGTTGTGGGATCGAAATTATGGCTGAAATCGGTCATGGTAAAATGCTCGCCGACAGCGCGGCGCCTTTCTAAAGTTACCGGCGTGGCTGGAACGCCGTACTATTTATCTTGATATTTGCCGAGGAAACCGCGCACGCCAGGGGCGATATCAGGCCTGCGCAAACCAAAGGCGATCTGCGCTTCCAAGTAGCCAATTTTATCGCCGCAATCAAAGCGCTGCCCTTCATAGCGCAGCCCGTGAAACGGCGTGTTGCCGATCATTTTTGCCATACCATCGGTGAGTTGCACTTCGTTGCCGGCGCCGCGTTCCATGCGCGCCAAATGCCCAATCACTTCCGGCAGCAGCACATAGCGCCCGATGATGGAAAGATTAGAAGGCGCATCTTCCGGTTTTGGTTTTTCAACTAGGCCGCGCACTTCTACCAGGCGGCCATCATCGGCTCCGGTTGCCAAAATGCCGTAACGATTGGTGTGTTCGCGCGGCACTTCGGCCACCGCCACCACATTGCCACCGGTTTCATTGTAGGCGTCGGCCAGTTGTTTGGTGCAGGCGACATCGGCTAAAATCAGATCATCGGGCAGCAAAATCGCAAACGGGTCATCGCCGATGAAAGCGCGCGCGCACCAAATGGCGTGGCCTAAGCCCAGCGGTTCCTGCTGGCGCACGGTCACCATGGCGCCGGGCGGCAGTTGGGCTTCACGCAGGCGCTTCACCTCATCGGCTTTGCCGCGCTGGTGCAGAATGGCTTCCAGCTCAAAGGCGATATCAAAATGCTCCACCAGCGCGGTTTTGCCGCGCCCGGTGACCAGGCAGAATTGTTCAATGCCGGCCGATCGTGCCTCGTCGATTGCGTATTGTATCAGCGGCCGATCGACCACGGTCAGCATTTCCTTGGCCATGGCCTTGGTTGCCGGCAGAAACCGCGTGCCCAGGCCCGCCACCGGCAGCACCGCTTTGCGTAATTTTTTTTGCACCGTTGGTCTCTCCTGTCCGCTCAATGCCGCCGGCCACGCCGCGGGTAAGGCCCTGGTTTGTGTGGCGTCGGCAAACTGCCCGCAAGGGCAAGGTTGATCAAGGTGGGGTGCGCCAGGTGGGGTGCGCCTGTCGCCGCGGGAAATCGGGCGACAGGTAAAACTCTTCTTTTGACTTCCGAAAAAGAAGCAAAAAGACTTTTAGTACGCTGGTTCGGGGGGCGTGGTGGCAGTGTTGCCCCAGGCCTAGCGTCACAAAAATCTTTTTTGTTTTTTTTCTTCCGCGGATTCAGGAATCTAGTGCAACGAGGGTGGCGAACACTTCGTTGGTCGTGCGGGCTGGTCCGGTGGGGCGGGTTTACTGTCATAAAAGCTTCACAAATTTGAAATATTTCTGCCGCCGTTCGGCAGTAGGGTCCGGCCACGTTCACTGTTTCGTCATTTTTGCCTTGGCGCGGCCCGGTCCCGGCCGCGTGGGAGTTCACCATGAAATTTGCGCTCATCACCCTCGCCGCAATGTTTGCTGGCAGTGCCGCCGGCCAGGCCCAAACCGTGTCGATCACCGGTGCCGGGTCATCGTTCGCCGCGCCCCTGTACGGCAAATGGGCCGAAGATGGGGCCGCCGCCACCGGGGTGAAGCTGAATTATCAAAGTGTTGGCTCGGGCGCTGGGCAAAAACTGGTGATTGCGCGCACGGTGGATTTCGGCGCTTCCGATGCACCGCTCACCCCTGCCAAGCTCCATGCCGCCAAGTTGTTGCAATTTCCCACCGCCATGGGCGCCGAAAGCATTGCAATTAACCTGCCCGGCATTGGCACTAACCAGCTGCGCCTATCGGGCCCGGTGCTGGCAGCGATTTACAGCGGCAAGATCACCAAATGGAACGCGCCGGAAATCGCGGCCATCAACCCAGGGGTTACCCTGCCTGACCTCGCCGTGGCCCCGGTTTACCGCGCCGATGGATCGGGCACCACGTTTGTGTTCACCACCTATTTATCCAAAATCAGCCCCGAGTTTGCCAGCAGCGTGGGTGCCGCCACAGCCGTGCAATGGCCCGCCGGCACCGGTGCTAAGGGCAATGCCGGCGTTGCCGCCGCGGTGAACAACACAATCGGCGGCATTGGCTATGTTGAAGCGGCTTACGCGGTGCTGAACCACCTCACCACCACCCAGTTGCAAAACCACGATGGCCAGTTTGTTACCCCCACCCACGATGCGTTCGTATCCGCCGCCGCCCACGCCGATTGGCTTGGCGCCAAAAACTTCGCAGTCGACCTCACCGACCAGCCAGGTGCTACCAGCTGGCCGATCGTATCGGCAACGTTCGTGCTGCTGCCAACCAATGCAACCGATCCCAAGCAGACGGCTGCCGTGAAAAAACTATTCGCCTGGGCCTTCACCAGTGGTGATGCGTCGGCGACATCGTTGCAGTATGTAACGCTGCCGGAGGCGGTCAAAACGGCAGTGCGCACATCGTGGCAGGGTGTTGGCGGTTAAACGCCTAATTACACACCTAACACGACTGGGCGCCACATGACGCCAATCGCCACTAGCCCTACCATGGTGACCAGCAGCCAGCGCATCAGGCGCAGCCGCGCCGGGGATGCGCTATTTGCCGGGGTCGCCAAGGCCAGCGGCATTTTTGTGCTGCTGCTGCTGGGCGCCATCATTGTGCTGCTGTTTCTCGGCGCGCTGCCGGCATTCCGCGCCTTTGGCCCAGGGTTTTTCACCAGTGCGGCATGGAACCCGGTCACCGAGCATTTCGGCGCCTTGGTGTCGGTTTACGGCACGCTGGTCAGTTCCCTGCTGGCACTGTTGATGGCGGTGCCGCTGGCGTTTGGCGTTGCCTACACACTCACCGAATTAGCCCCCCCCTGGTTGCGCCAGCCGGTGGGCACCGCCATCGAATTATTGGCCGCGGTCCCCTCCATCATCTACGGCATGTGGGGGTTTTTCGTGCTCGCCCCGCACGTATCACGCACTATCGAGCCGTTTTTGGCCGCAACTTTTGGCCGGCTGCCGCTGCTCGGTTCCCTGTTTGCTGCCGGCGCTGGCGACGCCAGCATTTTTACCGCCGCCCTGGTGCTGGCGGTGATGATCATCCCTTTTATTGCTGCCACCATGCGCGATGTGTTCCTTACCGTGCCGGCGATGTTTCGCGAATCCGCGTTCGGCCTGGGGGCCACATCGTGGGAAGTGATGCGCAACGTGGTGCTGCCCTACACCCGCGTATCGGTCATCGGCGGCATCATGCTGGGCCTCGGCCGGGCGTTAGGCGAAACCATGGCGGTGACCTTTGTTATCGGCAACACCAACCGCATTGGTAGCAGCATCTTCTCTCCCGGTAACACCATAGCGTCCCTGGTGGCGCTGGAATTTCCCGAAAGCGAACAGGGCGGCTTGCAACTTTCGTCCCTGCTGGCGCTGGGCTTTATCCTGTTCGTGATTTCGTTCGTGGTGCTCGCTATCTCACGCGTGCTGCTCCGCCCGCGCCAGGCAAGCTAACGATCATGGCCAGCAGTATCACCCGCAGCGCAACCATCGCCGCAACCTTGGCTCGGCGCCGCCGCGCGCGCGATGGTCTCGCCCGCTCGCTTGCCTGGGGCGCCACGCTGCTGGCGCTGGCGTTTTTGGCATCCATTCTATACACCCTGGTATCTTTGGGTGGGGCCGGGCTTTCGCTGCACACGCTCACCACCGTTACCCGCCCGCCGGGATCAAACGGTGGCCTCGCCAATGCCATTATTGGCAGCCTGGTACAGGCAGCTTTGGGCACCGCTATTGGCACGCCGATCGGCCTGATGGTTGGCACCTACCTTGCCGAATACGCGCAAAACTCGCCCCTGGGTAACGCTGTGCGGTTTGTCTCCGATATTCTGCTCTCCGCCCCCTCCATCCTCATTGGCCTGTTTGTCTACGAAGTGCTGGTCGCCCCGTTTGGCGGGTTTTCCGGGCTTGCCGGGGCGGCCGCCCTTGCCATTATCGTTATCCCCATCGTTGTGCGCACCACAGAAGATATGCTGCGCCTGATCCCGGTATCTTTGCGCGAAGCGGCCATCGCGCTTGGCGCACCGCGGTGGAAAAGTATTGTTTTCGTGTGTTATCGCGCCGCCCGTGATGGCATCGCCACCGGCGTGCTGTTGGCGGTCGCCCGAGTTTCGGGCGAAACCGCCCCATTGCTGTTTACCTCGCTGGGCAATTCAGATTTCTCTGGCCTGAACAGTGCCATGTCGAGCCTGCCCGTCACCATTTACCAATACGCCGCCGGCGCGTTTGATGATTGGGTGCAACTCGCCTGGACCGGCGCCTTGCTGATCACGCTTGGCGTTCTCACCATCAATATTTTGGCGCGTGCCCTGATCCGGGGCCGTGCGTGAATGCCGAAGGGGGCCGCTTCATGACGCAGCAAACTGGCCAGGCAGATGATATGCCCGCCGCCAGCACCGATCCGCGCGTGCGAATTCGCATGCGCAATTTGGATTTTTTCTATGGTGCCAACCAAGCGCTGAAAAACATCAACCTCGATCTGCCAGATCGCCAGGTTACCGGCATGATCGGCCCATCCGGCTGCGGTAAATCCACCCTACTGCGCGTGCTCAACCGCATGTACGATCTCTATCCAGGTCACCGCGCCGCCGGCGAAGTGCGGCTCGATGGTGAAAATATCCTGGCCCCCGATGTCGATCTCAACCATTTGCGCAGCCGCGTCGGCATGGTGTTTCAAAAACCAACCCCCTTTCCGATGTCGATCCACGAAAACATCACCTTTGGCGTGAAACTGCACGAACGCCTGAACCGCGCCGAGATGGAAGAACGTGTGGAATGGTCGCTCACCAGGGCGGCTTTGTGGACCGAGGTCAAAGACCGCTTAAAATCACCAGCATCTGGTTTATCGGGCGGCCAGCAGCAACGCCTGTGCATCGCCCGCACCATCGCCGTGCGCCCGGAAGTGATTTTGCTCGATGAACCCACCAGTGCGCTGGATCCCATCAGCACCCTAAAAATCGAAGAATTGATCGACGAGCTCAAACGCGATTTCACCATCGCCATCGTTACTCACAACATGCAGCAAGCCGCCCGCTGCGCCGATCAGGTGGCGTTCTTCTACCTCGGCGAATTGGTCGAAGTGGCGCCGGCTGGCACCATCTTCACCGCACCAAAACAAAAACGCACGCAAGAATACGTCACCGGCCGCTTTGGCTAATTGTAAAAAGGAGCGGGGCACATGTCTGATCTCGCGGGACACATCGTGAAAAGTTTTGAACTAGAACTCGCCCGCCTGCGCGATTTGCTGGTGGAAATGGGCGGCAAGGTGGAACGTCAGGTGGCCATCGCCACCCGCGCCGTGGTCGAAGGCGATACGGCACTCGCCACCGCCGCCATGGAAATGGACCCCGCGGTGGACGCGCTGGAACGCGAAGTGGAAGCGTTTGTTATGCGTCTGCTCGCCCTACGCCAACCACTCGCCGGCGATCTGCGCCAGATTGTCGCCGCCCTAAAATTGGCCAGCGACCTTGAACGTATCGGCGATTACGCCGCCAACGTCGCCAAACGCGGCATTGTGCTGGCGCAATTCACGCTGCCCTTCAAACTCAGCGGCATCGGCAATCTTGCCCGCAATGTGCAGGAAAATCTCAAACTGGCGGTCGATGCCATCGGCGCCATGGATGCCGAAAAAGCGATCCGCGTCTGGCATTCCGATAACGCCGTCGATGATATCTACACCGCGATTTTTCGCGAACTGATCACCTACATGATGGAAGATCCGCGCAGCATCACCCCCTGCGCACATTTGCTGTTCATCGCCAAAAACCTAGAGCGCATCGGCGATCACGCAACGAACATCGCCGAAACCGTGCATTTCGCCGCCTTGGGCGAAGCGCTGCCAGGCAATCGCCCGAAAGGCGAAAACTCTGCCTACACCGTGATTACCCCACAAGATTAAGCCGCCCCGTTAGTCCGATTTTTTCCGTTAAGGGAAGCAAACCCCGTGTCAGAAACAACCGCAACGCTTGCCAAACCCTTGGTGCTGGTGGTGGAAGACGAAGCCGCTATCGCCACCATGCTGCGCTATAACCTGGAAAAGCAGGGATTCCGCGTCGATGAAGCCGGCGATGGCCAGGAAGCGCTCACCCGCATCGCCGAAGCCGTGCCCGATATCGTGCTGCTCGATTGGATGCTGCCAGTGATGTCCGGCATCGAAGTGTGCCGCCAAATTCGCCGGCGTCCCGCCACCCGCGAACTGCCCGTAATCATGGTCACCGCGCGCACCGAAGACCAAGATGCCGTGCGCGGCTTGAACACCGGCGCCGATGATTACATCACCAAACCTTTTAACATGGATGCACTGGTTGCCCGCATGCGTGCCCTGCTGCGCCGCGCCAACGCCGTGCCCACCAAAGGGCGCTTAGCGTTTCACGATATCACCATGGACCTTGCCGCCCATCGCGTGCAGCGCAATGGCCGCGCCGTACACTTGGGCCCCACCGAATTCCGCCTGCTGGAATTTTTCATGCAGCACCCGCGCCGAGTCTTCGCCCGCGAAGAATTGCTCGATGCCGTCTGGGGCCCCGATATCCACGTCGAACCGCGCACGGTAGACGTGCACATCCGTCGTCTGCGCAAATCCATCAACGCGGAAGGTGAGCTGGATTTAGTCCGCACCGTGCGCGCCGCAGGCTACGCATTGGATACGGATCCGGTTTAAATAGGTAAGGTTTAAGGCAAGGGCAGGGACCTTCTTTTCTGAAGAAAAGAAGCAAAAGACTTTTATGATGCCGGGCCGGGATTCGCGGTGGCATGGCTGCCCCTGTCCCAGCGTATTAAAAGTCTTTTTGGTTCTTTTTCTTCAGAAAAAGAACATTCTTCTCTTAGCTTCGCCCAGTGGTCGCACTAGCATAACTCACACTCAGCACGTGCCCGCGGCGGCTGGCGCTGCGTACGGGGTGGGCTTTGTGGGTGCTGTGGGGCTTGGCGGCGGATGCGGTGAGTTTGTGGGTGCTTGCCGGTTTTGCTGCACTGGCAACGACCGTTGCGTGGTGGCTGTGGTGATGGTGGCTTGGGGTAGTGGCAATCGGGGTGAAGGCGGCAACGCGCATCACATGGGCGTGCGGGGTGGCGGCATCAGCGGTTTCAATCAGGGACGGCAGGTGAACACGGCCCGGCCGGCGCACAATCGGCACGCCGAGTTGCTGAAAGCCATCATCCAGCAGGCTTGCCATGTGTAGATCGCGTTCGCCGTTCGATCGGGCGCCTAGCACCACACCGATCAGCCGGATGTCGCCGCGCACCGCGGAGGTGACCAGATTATGCCCGGCGGCCTGGGTGTAGCCGGTTTTAAGGCCATCGGCACCGGCGTATAATTTCAGCATGTGGTCGTGGTTGGGGATGGCGCGGCCGTGGAAATAGAAGGTTTCCACGCTGAAAAACCGGTAATATTCCGGGTAATCCTGGATCAACCGGTGCGCCAGCACGGCCAAATCGCGTGCGGTGGTTACCTGTTGGGGGTTGGGCAGGCCGGATGCGTTGCGAAACGTGGTGTGCGTCATGCCCAGCATACGCGCGCGTTCGGTCATGCTTTGGGCAAAGCGCGGCTCGCTGCCGCCCAGTTTTTCGCCAAGCGCGCAGGCGGCATCGTTGGCGGATTTGGTGACGATGCCCAAAATGGCGTCGCCAATCGTAAATTTAGTGCCGGGCAGAAGGCCCAGTTTCGATGGTTCCTGCGATGCAGCGAAATCGGATACCGGCACGGTGTCGGTTAAGGTTACCCGGTGGGCGCGCAGCGCATCGAACGCCATATATAAGGTCATCAGCTTGGTCAGGCTGGCGGGGTAGCGTTCTTCATCGGCGTTGATCGCCTCCATCACCCGGCCATTTTCGTGATCAACGATGATCGAGGCATAGCGGGCAGAGCCGATTTGCGCGTGGGCGGTGGTGGTGAACGCGGCGGCGGCGATGGTGCAAGCGGATGCCAGCATCACTTTTTTGCCAAGCTGTCCCAGCGTTCGCTGCATGATCATACCCCGTATCCCACCAATCGTTAGTACCCTAGCCGAGAGATTCTGTGTATGTCCAGCATATTAGACGAGGTCATTAACACTAATTCCTTAAGACTTTGCGGCAACCAGGCCTTGTGCGGCGCAGCAAAATAGCGACGTAGGATTGTCTCGGTGACCCTTTAACTAGGTATAAACCAAGCCACGCTAACGAGGCGAGTGATTTTGCCAGGATGGCGTTTGGGGGTGCGGCCGGGTCTTTCTACAAAAATGGTGCAGCGCACAAATTTCTATTGACGGCGCAGTTGCCGAGCGTTAATAAAATTATATTGCGCCGCAGCATGGGCGCTCAACCCAAATTGGCCCTGGATCCCGTCTGGATCTCATCCGGTTCTCCGGGGCCGCAACCCCCGGAGAGATGCCTATGTCGATTAAAGTGAAGGGCCCAGACGCCGACATCAAAACTATCGAAGGTAAGATTGTGGACATCACCCCGTTCGAAAAAACCGTGGAACAGATCAAGGCCGGTGCCGCCACCGCCACTGCCAGCATGGAACAGGCGCAAACCCAGTTCAAAGCCAAGTTAGAAGAAGGCGTCAGCAAAGCGATGAAAACAGCCGAGCAGGTCACTGCCTTTAACAAGGGCAACATGGATGCCTTCGTGCAGGCCGGCACCATTTACAGCACCGGCATGCAGGACATCAGCAAGGCCTGGGCCGCCAGCGCCAAGGCATCGGTCAGCGATAGCATGGCCAATTTCAAGGCGCTGACCACGGTCAAGTCACTGAAGGAAGCGATCAATCTGCAGTCCAACTTTGCCCGTACCGCCATGGAAAAAACCCTGGCCGATAGCGGCAAGCTGACCGAACAAACGCTGAAGCTGGCCGAGCAGGCTTTCGCCCCGCTCACCGCCCGCCTTAACGTTGCCGTGGAAACCTTCTCCCCACGCTCGTAATCGCAGCCAGGGTGCGGCTGGCGGGGGCAACCCCACCGGCTGGTTCTTGCCTAAATATGCCCCGGGTTGCGCGTCGTGCGCGGCCCGGGGTTTTTTTATGCCGCCTCCAGCCCTCGCCTATTTGCGCTGGGGGCCTTTTTCTTGGCGCGATGGTGCCAATATCCTAAACTTCTGGTGCCATCTTGTGCGCGAACCGGCACCGAAATGGGGTGCCGCAGCTGGGCTTGCGTTCAGGGCCGCGCCGGACGCACCATAGTGGCGCTAACCGGCAGGCCAGGGGGCAACACCTTGGGGCCGCCGGGCTTTGGTGTGCGTAATGGGATGTTTGATCGATCAATGGCAAGCCTGAATGAGTGATCTAAAAATGAGCGGCGGCGATATCAAAGCGATGAGCGACGGCGATATCAAAGCGATGAGCGACGGCGATCTGCGTGCGACGAGCGACGGCGATATCAAAGCGACGAGCGGCGGCGATATCAAAGCGACGAGCGGCGGCGATATACGTGCGATGAGCGACGACGATAAGCGCGGCAACCCGCCCGAAACCGGCGTGGTGGTCAAAACCCGGCCCAAAACCCGCAAGCCTGCCATGTACAAAGTCTTAATGCTGAACGACGACTACACCCCCATGGAATTCGTCGTGCACGTGCTAGAACGCTTCTTTCAAAAAACCCGCGAAGAAGCCACCAACATCATGATGCATGTGCACCGCCGCGGGGTTGGCGTGTGCGGCGTGTTCACCTACGAGGTGGCCGAAACCAAAGTTACCCAGGTGATGGACCTCGCCCGCCAGAACCAGCACCCGCTGCAATGCACGATTGAGAAAGAGTAAACCTTCCCCCGCACGGGGGCACTAGCCCAACCGCATACGCCACCCCACATGCAAAAATGCCTGAACATCCGTTAGGCATAAAATTTTGCTTCCCGGACGCCGCAAAAGCGGGCCATCCTGTGAAGTAGGCGGAGTGTGGTGCCAAGGTGATCGCCCAATTGGGGTTTGCCGACAGCCACACCCGCAAGATCGGAGCTTTGCCGCCATGCTCTCCCGCGCGCTTGAACAAACCCTGCACCGCTCGCTGTCGTACGCCAGCGACCGGCACCACGAATACGCCACCCTGGAGCACCTGCTGCTGGGGCTAACCGAAGATAGCGACGCCGCCACCGTGCTGCGTGCTTGCGGCGTTGATCTCGATAAACTACGCGCCGACCTTACCGAATTTCTCGATAAAGACCTCTCCGGCCTGACCACCGATCGGCCAACCGAACCTAAGCCCACGGCTGGGTTTCAACGCGTGGTGCAGCGGGCTGCGATCCACGTGCAATCGTCGGGGCGCGATGAAGTCTCGGGCGCCAACGTGCTGGTGGCGCTGTTTTCCGAACGCGAAAGCCATGCGGTGTATTTCCTGCAATTGCAGGACATGACCCGCCTGGATGCGGTCAATTTTATCAGCCACGGCATCGCCAAAGCGCCTGGCCGCAGTTCCGCCCGCCCGGCCGAGCGTGCGCCCAGCACCGAGAGTGAAGAACCCGGCCGCGAAGAAAAACCCCGTGGCCGCAGCCAGGATGCGCTCAGCACCTATTGCGTCAACCTCAACAAAAAAGCGCTGGCCGGCAAAATCGACCCGCTGATTGGCCGCGATCAGGAAATTGATCGCACCATTCAAATTCTGTGCCGGCGCACTAAAAATAACCCGCTGTACGTGGGCGACCCCGGCGTTGGCAAAACCGCCATCGCCGAAGGTTTGGCCAAACGCATTGTCGAAGGCGAAGTGCCAGACGTGTTGGCAAAATCCACGATATTCTCGCTGGATATGGGATCCCTTCTGGCCGGCACGCGCTACCGCGGCGATTTTGAAGAACGCTTGAAAGCGGTGGTCACCGAGCTTGAAAATCAACCCGGCGGTATTTTGTTCATCGATGAAATCCACACCGTCATCGGTGCCGGCGCCACCTCGGGCGGCGCCATGGATGCCTCCAATCTGCTCAAACCCGCTTTAAGCTCGGGCAATTTGCGCTGCATCGGTAGCACTACGTACAAAGAATTTCGCAACTACTTTGAAAAAGACCGTGCCCTGGTGCGCCGTTTTCAAAAAATTGATGTCAACGAACCATCGATCGAAGATACCGTTAAAATTCTGCGCGGCTTAAAATCCAATTACGAAAAGCACCACAAAGTGCGCTACACCGAAGAAGCCATTCGGGCGGCCGTGGAGCTATCGGCCAAATACATCAACGACCGCAAATTACCCGATAAAGCGATCGACGTGATCGACGAAGTTGGTGCATCACGCATGTTGCTGCCCGAAGCCAAACGCCGCAAAACGGTCACCCTGCGCGATGTTGAAGAAATCGTCGCTAAAATCGCCCGCATCCCACCCAAATCGGTCAGTGCAGACGATAAGGAAACGTTGCGCACGCTGGAGCGCGATCTTAAATCCATGGTTTTTGGCCAGGATCACGCGATCGACGCGCTAGCCGCAGCTATTAAACTTTCCCGCGCGGGCTTACGTGAACCCGAAAAGCCGATCGGCAATTATCTGTTTTCCGGCCCCACCGGGGTGGGAAAAACCGAAGTCGCTCGTCAGCTCGCCAACACCTTGGGGATCGAGCTTATTCGCTTCGACATGAGCGAATATATGGAACGCCACAGCATATCGCGTCTTATCGGCGCACCACCAGGCTATGTCGGGTTCGACCAGGGTGGTCTGCTGACGGACGCCATCGATCAGCACCCGCACTGCGTGCTGCTGCTCGATGAAATCGAAAAAGCGCATCAGGATCTGTTCAACATCCTGTTGCAGGTCATGGATCACGGCAAGCTCACCGATCACAACGGCAAGCTGGTCGATTTCCGCAATGTGATCCTGATCATGACCACCAATGCCGGTGCCGCCGACCTCGCCAAAGAAGCCATCGGCTTTGGCCGCGTCACCCGCCATGGCGAAGATGAAGAAGCGATCAAACGGCTATTCACCCCAGAATTCCGCAACCGCCTCGATGCGATCATCCCGTTCGCCACTCTGGCACCGGAAATTGTGGCGCAAGTGGTCGAAAAATTCGTCATGCAGTTGGAAGCCCAGCTGGCCGACCGCAACGTCACCATCGAATTGTCGTCGGCGGCAAAAGAATGGCTGGCCGAACGCGGCTACGATCGCCTCTATGGCGCGCGCCCCTTGGCGCGGGTTATTCAGGAATACATCAAAAAACCACTGGCCGAAGAATTGCTGTTCGGCCGCCTGGTGAAGGGTGGTTCGGTTAAAGTCGCTATGAAAGATGATCGCCTCAGCTTCGAGTTTCTCGAAGCCTCGGCACAAGGGGTGGTCAAACCAGAAGAAGACGGCGGCGACGGGGTGACCGAAAAAACTCCAGAGTCAGTCGAGTAGTCAGGCGAGTAGTCAGTCGAGTAGTCAGTCGAGTAGTCAGTCGAGTAGTCTGGCGAGTAGTCTGGCGAGTAGTCAGGCGAGTAGCCAGTCGATTAAGGGATAGGGAGTAAGCCTGATGCAAGCGGTGTGGAATGGCGCAGTCATTGCCCAAAGTGATGATATCGTAAAAGTCGACGGAAATGCCTATTTCCCGGCGGGTAGCGTTGTGGCCGAGTACCTAAAGCCCAGCGCCACCCACACCGTTTGTCCGTGGAAAGGCACTGCATCCTACCACACCCTGGTGGTGAACGGTGCTGAGAACAAAGATGCCGCCTGGTTCTACCCCGATCCCAAATCGGCCGCGGCTAACATCGCTGGCCGCGTCGCCTTCTGGAAAGGCGTCGTGGTCAGCTAAACGGCTCGGTCGCGTCATGCCACCAAAGTCAACGCAGCGCGCATGCCGGCCGCCGCCCTTGTGCGCCAGCTGTGTGCAAACACCAAGTGCGGGGGCAAATCACCAATGGCATTTTTTCGCAGCCATTTCATTATCTGCGCGGCCCTACGCCCAGAGCTATCAGGTGAAAGTTAGGCGCTTCTTTTTCTGAAGAAAAAAGAAGCAAAAAGACGTTTGTAATGCGGGGACAGGGGCAACCCAGCCACCGCGCCCCCCGAACCAGCGTCAAAAAAGTCTTTTTTGTTTCTTTTTTCGGAAGTCAAAAAGAA
>JBBARC010000053.1:0-1687 GCA_040400005.1 Acetobacteraceae bacterium
CTTACTTTCACCCGATTGCCCTGAGGGGGGGGGAGAGAGGGGGGGGAGGGGGGGGCGAGTGGCAAAGTGGTTGCTTGCTGGCAACGGCACGCCGGCATAAGCTTCCGGCGGAGACGCTTACCGCATGGTCTACGCGGGGGAGGCTGGCGGCGCGCATGTTGGGGTATGTCGAATGAAAATTCTACTTCTGACGGCACTGCTCACGGCTGCGGCGAACGCCACGGTGATCACAGCAGAGCGGATCGACACACCGGCCGAACATATCCGCATAACCCTGGATAGCGGTAAGATTCTGACCTTTCCCAAGGGACAAGGTGTTCCCGCGCTCGATCCACCGCAAATCTCGCGCGATCGTCGCAGCGTTGCCTGGGCCGAGGAAGATTACGCTGATGCAAGCTATACCATACCTTTCACACTATCGGTGTGGCGCGGCGGCAAGCTGTTTTATCCTGACTGTGTTGGCGGCGCGCCTCTTTCCTGGGGTTTCGTTGGGGGCGGCGCAACAATTCGGGTCGATTGCTCGTTCCCGCATGGGAAAGCTGACGAACACCGACTGCTTTTTGACATTCGCACGAGCAAACTTTTGGCCCGCGAGTTCATCCGCGAAGACCCCAGCTCAGCCAATGGCTGCATTTTCCAACCGGCGCAGGCGTGGGCGCGCAAACCAGACGACACAATCTGCCCCAAATAGCTCCCGCCTGCGGCGCCATACGCTTCGGTGGCACGTTCAGGTTGTTGTCTTTAGGCTTGCGCACGGGCACGGCAAAAACTGCTATCCTTGATTGAAAATTTCTACAAAAACTTCGTGTGCTAGGAAAAGACGTGGGTTAAAACCCACGCTACGTGTGCTGCGCGGTCGCAGGTTATTGTCTGCGTCGCCGCGCACCTTCAGGCAACCGTATCAAGCCCGTTTTTTGCAACCAGCGACAGAAGCTTAAGGGATGCCCCTTGGGGATGCTTTTCGCCACGCTCCCACTGGCTAATCAAGCCGGTGCTGACGTTGAGGTAGCGCGCAAAAACCGCCTGGCTTGCGCCCTCTCGTTCGCGTAGCCCGCGGATTTGCGCAGGCGTGAGAAGCTGCACGGGGGTGACGCAGGCCTCATCGAACTGCCCCATCGTCTGCTTCGTCATCAGGCCAATCGCGTGCAGGCCTTCTGCCGTCTCGTGGATGGCGGCCATTGTCTCACTGCGATATTGTTTGGTCATTGCCGTGCACCTCCATCAAAATCCCGTCGGCTACGGCTGTAGAAAGAGCCGTATCGTCATAGACTAGCATTTGCGCCGCAAGCATTTTGAGTGCGGCCAGTTCATCATCGCGGCTGTTATCCAGCTCATTCTTGGCAAACCCACGAACGAAAAAGGCCCGTTCGCCCGCTTTGAGCAGGATGATGGTGCGGAACCCACCCGACTTACCGCCCCCGGCCCGTGCAATGCGCTGCTTGATCACACCGCCGCCAAGGTCCGCGTCGATCAGGCCACGCTCGATCGATTCAATGCTTTTTCGCAGGCGCCATCATCAAGCAGCGCTTTGCGCGCAAATCGCGCAAGCTGCCATCTGCCATTTGGGGTTGCACTGCTCGGGTGATCCGGTTGGATTTATAGGCACAACACCGATTTGACGCCCGTGCCGGCCTGGCGCCAAGCTTGGCACCCAATGCCACCTAAACCGTGCCCTCACCCAGTTACC
>JBBARC010000053.1:1787-23290 GCA_040400005.1 Acetobacteraceae bacterium
TTTTGGCCCAGTTACCTTTTGGCCCAGTTACCTTTTGGCCCAGTTACCTTTTGGCCCAGTTACCTTTTGGCACAGACAGTTACACGGGTTTGGGCTAAGCTTGCGCCATGCTTCACGATCCAACCATCGCCCTTTCCCGTTTTGGCCTCGGCCCCCGCGCCGACCAGCCTGCCCCGTCCGATCCGCGCGCCTGGCTGCGGGCGCAACTGCAGGGGGCCGATCCGCTGGGCTTAAGCGGCCACGATGCCACCAATGCCGGCCTTGCCGCAGTCAGCGCCTACCAGGACATGAAAAAGGAACAGCGCGAGGAAAACGGTGGCAAAGGGCCCAACCAAACGGCTGATAAAAAGCTGCCCAACCCGTTGCAGCAAAAATTTAACAGCGACACCGTGGCGTATTGCGCCAATGCGCTGACCACACAAACGCCGTTTCGCGAACGCCTGGTGTGGTTCTGGGTCAACCATTTTACCGTCTCCCATGTCTCCCTCCCCATTATCGGCACGCTGCACCCGTTTATCGCCGAAGTGATCCGCCCCAACGTCACCGGCCGGTTTGTCGATATGGTGCTGGCGGTGATGCGCCACCCGGCGATGTTGAACTACCTCAACCAGGAACAATCCTTTGGCCCCAACAGCCGGGTCGGCCTGCGCCGCGGCAAGGGCTTGAACGAAAATCTGGCGCGCGAATGCCTTGAACTACACACAGTAAGCCCAGCCAGCGGCTACACCCAAGCCGATGTCACCAGTTTTGCGCGCGTGCTGACCGGATGGTCGTACGAGATGAAGAACGAGCCGCTCGGCTTCGTATTTCGCCCGCAAACCCACGAACCAGGCGACAAAACGGTGATGGGCCGCACCTGGCCAGAAGGCGAGGAAGGCGGCGTCATGCTGCTCACCTGGCTTGCCGATCACCCGGCAACCCATCGGCATTTGGCGGAAAAACTGGTGCGCCATTTTGTCGCCGATGTGCCCCCAGAAGCTGATGTGAAGCGCATAGAAACCGTGTTGCGCGAAACCAACGGCGATCTGGGGGCAACGTCGGCCGCCCTCATTGATCTGGCCGGCGCTTGGCAGCCACTGACAAAATTCCGCGACCCGCAAGATTACGTGGTGGCCAGCCTGCGCGCGGTGAACCTGCCGGTGGAAAATGCGCATATGATGCCAGCGGCGTTGAAAATACTGGGGCAGCCGCTGTTCAAAGCGCCCTTCCCGATCGGCTGGCCCGATCGTGCGGCCGATTGGGCGGGGCCGGAATCGCTGCTGCAGCGGGTGGAATTTGCCTACCAACTGGCCAGCCGCATGCCGCAAATTGATCCTGCAAGCTTGGGCAGCACCATACTAGGGCCGCTGCTGGCGGCAGATACCCTGGCCGCCATCCACCACGCCGGATCGCGCCGCGATGCGCTGGCGCTGCTGCTGTCGTCCCCCGAATTTCAAAGGCGTTGAGATGAGCCGCATGAGCCCCCTGCCCCAGTTAAACCTCAGCCGCCGCGCCGCCCTGCTGGGGTTGGCGGCATCGTTCACCCTGGGCCGCGCGTCCCTGGCGCTGGCATCTATCCCTGGCGATAAGCGCTTTGTGGTGGTGTTGCTGCGCGGTGCGATGGATGGCATGAGCGCGGTTGAACCCTATGGCGACGCCGATTTCGCCAGCCTGCGCGGGCCGCTCGCGCTGGATGCGGCGCAACGGCTAGATTTAGGCGGGTATTTCGGCCTGCACCCGAATTTCGCTGGCCTGCACGCCATGTACGCAAACGGCGAGGCCGGCTTTGTGCACGCAACCGCCGGCGCTTACCGCACCCGCAGCCATTTTGAAGCGCAAGATTACATGGAAGCAGGGGTTGCCCAGCGTATCGATAACGGCTGGCTTAACCGCGCGGTGGCAAGCTTGGGCACGCCGGGCGGGCGCGATATCGCCCTGTCCATGGGCCTCGCCGCCCCCCTGCTGCTGCGCGGCGCGGCACCCGTGCAAGCCTGGGCGCCGGAAAAATTCGCAACCCCCGATACCGATTTGCTGGCCCGCATCGCCGCCCTCGCCGCGCGCGACCCCATCATCGGCCCGCCCTTTGCCAATATGATGGCGCAACGCGGCGGCCCTGCGCCAAATATGGCCGCCACGCCCGGTAACGATAACGATTTTGCCGTGCTGGCCGATGCCGCCGGCAAGTTGCTCGCCGCCGCTAACGGACCGCGCGTCGCCGCGTTGGAAATTGGCGGCTGGGACACCCACCAGGCGCAAACACGCCGCCTGGATGTGCAATTCAAAATCCTCGATGCAGGCTTTGTCGCGCTCAAAGCTGCCCTGGGGCCGGCATGGAAATCCACAATTGTGCTGGCAATCACCGAATTCGGCCGCACCGCCCACATTAACGGCACCAACGGCACCGATCACGGCACCGCAGGCGTTACCTTCCTGGCCGGCGGCGCACTGGCCGGTGGCCGCGTGCTGGGCACCTGGCCAGGGCTTGGCGCCAGCAAATTGTTCGAGAACCGCGACTTAGCACCCACCACCGACGTGCGCAGTATCGCCAAAGGCCTATTGCAGGATCATCTGGGCGTGCGCGCGGCAAGCCTCGGGCAGATATTCCCCGGCAGTGGGGATGCTAGCGCGATGCGGGGGTTGGTTAAGGCTTAAGACAAGTTATAGAAACTTCTTTTCCGAAGAAAAGAAGCAAAAGACTTTTATAATGCTGGGCCTGGGGCTGCCATGCCACCGCGACCTCCGCACCAACGTCACAAAAGTCTTTTTGCTTCTTTTTCTTCAGAAAAAGAAGAGCCTTCTGCCTCACACACGCCCTTCAGCACGCAGCCAATCATAACAATCTTGTACCATTTCGTTTAACGGCACAGTTTTGTAACCGAGTTCGGTTTTGGCTTTGGTGCAGGGGATAGTCATGTTGCCGCCTAAGCCTGCGGCCATTTCCGGCGTAATCACTGGTTCTTTACCGGTGTAGCTGCTGATTTGGTCGGCAACTTTGGCGACGATTTTAAGCAGCCAGGCGGGGGTGGCGCGGCTGGGTGATTTGGCGCCGACCAGGGCTGAGATTTGGCGCACCAGGTCCAGCATGGTGGCTTCGGTGCCGGCCAGCAGGTATTGGCCGCCGTTTTCGCCTTTGTCGGCCGCAGTGATGTGGGCACGCACCACTTCGCGCACGTGGGCGAAGCTTAAATTAGCCGGGGGCACGCCGGGCAGTTTGCCATCGCGGATCAGCGGGAACAGGCGCGACCAGGTGCCGACATCGTAGGCGCCCATAATGGCGCCAGGCTGCATAATCACCACTTCCAAGCCCCGCGCGGTGGCGGCACGGGCGATTTCTTGCGCTTGATATTTGGTGCGTTCGTAATTCACCCAGCTTTCACCGCCCAAAGATGGGGTTGTTTCGGTGATAACGCCCGATACCGGGCCGTAGGCGGAAATCGAGGAGGTGACGATCAGCCGGCGCACCCCGCGCACAATGGCCGCCTCGACCACGTTGCGGGTGCCATCGACGTTATCGTGGGTTTGTTCGGGGTTGCGGGCGCGCCACATATTGGTGTTACCGGCGACGTGAAAGATCGTGTCGGTGCCTTGCGGGATGGCGGTGGCCAGGGTGCCGGGATCGGTGATGGAACCAACCACCCGGTCGGCGGCAAAGCGTTTGAGGAAGGTAAGATCGGAGCTTGCGCGGTGCAGGGCCGAAACCTGCCAGCCATCGGCAAGCAGGGCCTGGATCAGGTTGAGGCCGACAAAGCCGGTACCCCCGGTTACAAACGCACGACGCCCCACTCCGGGTACTCCATTCTGAAAACCAAGTCGCAGGTTAGCGTCAGACGGGCGATGCTGAAAGCCTGCCAGGCCGATATTCGGGGGTTGTTTGGCGCCAAACGGTCGCCCTTGGCCGATTTATGTCAAATGCCGCCGCCGGCATCGCCAAATGCCAGATCGGCGAGCGAGCAATCTTCCAGCACGGCGGCAACGGCATCGCGGGCGCGGCGCATGATATGGCGAATGCGGCAGGTTTCGATATCTACGCAATCATCACAGGCGTTGAATTGGGTGGCGCTGGCGCAGGGGGTCATCGCCAGCGGGCCATCGACCTTGCGAATAACGTCGGCGACGCTGACTTTTTCCGGCGGGTTGGCCAGCCGATGGCCACCGGCGGGGCCCCGCCTACTTTCCACAATGCCGCTATCGCGCAACTGGGTGAGGATGGCTTCGAGAAATTTGCGAGGCACTTCGGCGACCTCGGCAAGGTCGGCGGCCGAGGTCCAGCCGCGTTCCTGGTAGCGTTCGGCCAGCGCGATAGTTGCGCGCACGGCGTATTTGGCCCGGCTGGTTAACACGTTGCCGAGCGGTCTGCTGGCGGGCAGGGCTGTACTGGCTTGCCTGGTGACTGCAACGGCGCTTGTGTCATGCTCGCCCATACGCTGCCCGCCCTTGTTTGCGCAATGCGGTGGCGCGGTTTTAGCCGCTTGACCGATAATTCATATTTAATTAGTAGAGAATATTGCGGCGGCGCGCTAGTGGTGCCGGGGGGCGTTTTCGTCAGTCACCTTGGTCGGGGAACTCTGGCGGAAAACCGCAACAAAAGCGCGCGATTGGGGCGGTCGCGTTGCTGCAACCCCTAGACCGCACCGGCAATTCAGGTGACAAGTAAGATCAGGGCAACCACATGTCGCAGCAGGCCAAATCCGCTTCGGTATCACGGCCTGCATTTTTGACGCTGGCGGAGCGCCCACCCATGATTGACCCGCAAACGAGCACCGCGCCCAAACCACCGATTGCGGTAATCGGCGCCGGATTTTCGGGGGCGTTGGCGGCCCTGCATTTGCTACGCCGTTTGCCGGCCGACCAGCCAGTGGTGCTGTGCGATCGGGCGCCGGGGTTCCCCGCCCCAGCAGACACGGCAAGTGGCGATGGCGGCATGTTGCTGAACGTGCGCGCCGGCAACATGAGCGCCTTTGCCGATGAGAAAAACCATTTTGAGGCCTGGCTCAGCAACCATGCGGCCGATGCCGCAACCGGCAGCGAACGCAGCACGGCCGGGCTGTTTGCCACGCGCGGGCTGTATGCGCGGTATTTGCGCCAATTGCTGGATCAAGCCGCCGGCTCGCGCTTAACCCTGATGGGCGCGGAAGTGCTGGATGTGCTGGCCGATGGGCCGAGCCTGTCGCTGCAGCTTTCTGATGGAAAAGTGGTGGCAACCGCCGGCGTTGTACTGGCGCTGGGTAACCCGCCGGCCGGCGAATCGGCGCAACCGCAGATTTGCAATTGCGCCTGGAGCGAAAAAGCGCTGGCGCCGCTGGATGACAGCAAACCGGTGCTGATTGCTGGCACCGGCCTTGCCATGACCGATCTTGCCGTCACCCTGCGCGCACGTGGCTATCGCGGCCACATTATTGCCATTTCACCGGCCGGCCTGCTGCCCAACCGCCATGGCCCCAGCGTGCCGTGGCCAACCCCGCGGCTATCGTTGGCGGAAGCGGCATCATTGCGATTGATGCTGAAACGCCTGCGCGAAGAAGTGGCGATGGCAGCCGACGCGGGCATTGGCTGGCGCAGTGTGATCGACAGCATGCGCCCGGTCACCGCCGATATCTGGACCCGCCTGCCGGTGGCCGAACGCCGGCGCTTTTTACGCCACGGCCGGCGCTACTGGGATGCGCTGCGCCACCGCATGGCGCCAAGCAACGCCGATGCCATTGATGCCATGCTGACCGATGGCACGCTAACCGTACATGCCGGGCGCATTACCCGCATGGCGCCCACCGATGATGCGGTGCACGTCACCTGGTACAAGCGCGGCAGCCATGATCCCCAAGTTTTGGATGTGCAGCGCGTGATCAAGGCGCAGGAATTGCAGCCCATTGTGCGCACCGATGATCGTTTGGTGCGCACCTTGCTGGATCGCCGGCTGATAAAAATAGATGACCAGGGCTTGGGCATTGCCGTGACCGACGAACTGACCGTGATTGGCGCCGAAGGTGTTGCCGCCGAACGCCTATGGGCGCTGGGCCCGATTGTGCGCGGGGTATTTTGGGAATGCGTCGCCGTGCCCGATATTCGGCGCCAGGCGGGAAATGTGGCGGTCAGTGCGGTTGCCAAATTGCGCGAAGCCGCACCACGCAAAGGGTTCGCACTTTTGGGCTAGTGATCGCCAACGCCACGGCGCAGCGTGGTTTTTTGACACCTAAACAATGGGGAAATTCCAAAATGGCGATCACGCTTTACGACCTGACAGTGCCGTCGTTTCTACAAACCATCGGCGCCATCGCCGCCTGCCTCAATAAAGGCCTGGCCCATTGCCAAGCCCACAGCATCGATCCGGCAACACTGGTGGACGCCAAACTCGCCCCCGACATGCTGCCGCTGCGCTTTCAAATTGTCTCGGTCGCCCATCACTCGCTCGGCGCACTCAGTGCAGTGAAAGCTGGGCAATTCGCACCACCCGGCAAAACACCGCCGCTCACCTACGCTGATTTGCAAAAAATGCTGGCAGATACACAAACTGGCCTACAGGCGCTGACCGCCGCCGAGGTCAATGGGCTGGAAGGCGGCGATGTGACTTTTAAAATTGGCGATTTCACCCTGCCCTTCGTCGCTGAGGGGTTTTTAACATCATTCTCGCTGCCGAATTTTTATTTTCACGCGTCAACGGCGTATGATATTTTGCGCAATCAAGGCGTCGGCTTGGGCAAGCGCGATTTTCTGGGGCAGATGCGGTTGAAGGCATAATAAGGCAGGATTTTCTTTTGACTTCCGAAAAAGAAACAAAAAGACTTTTATAATGGTGGTTCGGCGTTTGCGGTGGCGGCGTTGCCCCAAGCCCAGCGTTATAAAAAGTCTTTTGCTTCTTTTCTTCAGAAAAGAAGGTTCTTCCTTTAGCGTTCATCGAAACCAGGATGACGCTTCGCTTATCCAGGCTACATTTTACCTAAGTGCGGCACGGCACGGCGGATGAGGGTTAGGGCGAGCAAGGCAAACGCGGTAAACACAGCACCCGCTAGAAATGTGGCTTGTGGGCCGAACTTCTCCCACAGCAGGCCGGCAAACACGCTGGCCAGTAATGTGGCGATGCCACCGAACAGATTAAAAACGCCGTAGCCAGTGCCGCGTAATTCTGGTGGGGCAGTATCGGCCACCAGGGTTATCAGCAACCCTTGGGTGAACCCCATATGAAGCCCCCACAGTATAATGCCGGCGATGATAGCGGTAAGATTGGGTGCATAGGCCAAAGTCAGATCGGCCGCGATGAGCAGCACAAATCCCAGTATCAGCATGGTCAGGCGGTTCACCCGATCGGACAGCACCCCCACCGGATACGCGGTTAGCGCATACACAACATTCATCACCACCAGCACCAGGGGGATGAGCATCAGCGGCAAACCTGCCCCTTGCGCGCGCAAAATTAAAAACGCTTCGCTGAACCGGGCGAGCGCAAACATGCTGGCGATGCCAACCACTAGCCAGTAAGCGCCTCCCAGCCGTTGCAATTCGGCGCGGGAAAACGGCATGGCGATTTTTCGCAAATTGGCGGCGCGCGGGGGGTCTTGCACCGCCACCATCAACAGCCCGACCGCCATAAACGCCGGAATCACCGCCACCCAAAACACCATTTTGAAATTATTGGCGGTTAGCCACATCAGCCCAATGGCCGCTGCGGGGCCAGCAAAGGCGCCTACCGTGTCCAACGATTGGCGCAGGCCAATGCTGGCGCCGCGCAAATGCGGCGGTGATATATCGGCCACCAGCGCATCGCGCGGGGCGCCGCGAATGCCTTTGCCGATGCGATCGATAAACCGCGCCGCTACCACCCAGCCAATGCTGGGGGCGAGTGGAAAAATCGGTTTGGTGATGGCGGCCAAGCCGTAGCCAATCACCGCCAACAATTTACGCTTGCCCAGCCAATCGGATAACGCGCCTGAGAAAATTTTAACGATGGATGCGGTGGCTTCGGCAATGCCTTCGATAACGCCGACGGTAACCATGGGGGTTGCCAGCACGGTGACCAAATATACCGGCAACAGGGCGTGGATCATCTCTGATGAGACGTCCATCAACAGGGAGACAAACCCCAGCGCCCAAATACCGCGCGGGATATCGGCCAAGCGGTAGGGTTTTTGCGGGCTTGGCATCAACGTATCTTACCGTAAGGATGTCGTGCGGCAGGCATAACACACAAACACCCGGATTGCGCGGGTTCGCAATCCGCGTGCAGGGTTGACGTTAAGTGGATCAGATCTCGATCATGTCGAAATCAACTTTTGGCGTGCCGCAATACGGGCACACCCAATCGGCCGGGATATCCGCCCAGCGTGTGCCGGCCGGTAACCCTTCAACCGATGCACCATACTCTTCTTCGTAGATAAAACCGCAGGTGCGGCATTGCCAGGTTTTGTAGGCTTCGGTCATGGTTCCGCTCCTTACACCATTTTGTAGCGGATCGGCACCCTCTTAGGGCCACAAACAAACGCCGAATCCATGTTGGCGGCAACCCCGTTGAGTTCTACCGATTCCAGGCGCGGCAGAAGCTCTTCCCAAAAAATCCGCATTTCCATGCGCGCCAAGTGCTGACCCAGGCAAATATGCGCGCCATAGCCAAACGCCACGTGCTTGTTGGGCGAGCGTTCAACGTCAAATTTGAACGGATCGGTAAACACCGTCTCGTCGCGGTTGCCCGATGGGTAGGACAGCATCAGCCAATCACCCTTGCTGATTTTGGCGCCGGCAAGCTCGGCATCGGCCGTGGCGGTCCGCATAAAATGTTTAACCGGGGTCACCCAACGGATGCTTTCTTCGATTAGTCCTGGGATAAAGCTGAGATTATTGCGCACTTTATTAAATTGTTCGGGGTTTTCCGCCAGTGCCCACAGCGCGCCGGCGGTCGTGGACGATGTAGTATCGTGGCCGGCGGTGGCGACAATGATGTAGTACGACATCGCTTCTAGCACGCCCAACGGCGCATCGAACACCTTGCCGTTGGCGATGACGCTTGCCAAATCGTCCCGCGGGTTGGCGCGGCGATCTTCGGTGATTTCGTTAAAATACATCATGAACTCGCCAACCGTGCCCTGCAAATTGGCCAAGGCGCTGGCGGCATCTTCCGGCGTTGATCCGGTGCGGCTGAGCTCGGCGTCGGCACTGCCAAACAATTCCTGGGTCAGTTTTAACATGCGCGGTTCGTCGCTTTGCGGCACGCCCAGCAATTCCATAACAACGTGCAGCGGGTATAAAAACGCCACATCCTGGGCGAAATCGCAGGTGCCGCCACGGGCTGCCATGTTATCAATAAACGTACGGGCAATCGCGCGAATGCGGCCTTCCAGCTTGCGCAAATTCTGCGGCAGTAACGCGCCAAAGGTCAGCCGCCGGTAGGCGGCGTGATCGGGGTTGTCCATCTGCACCAGGGCGCGCACCAAATGCGGCGATCTACCCATGACGTTGCGAATTTTGCTATCCAAATCCACCGGGGTGACGATGGTGGCGCGATCGCCGTTATGAAACAGCTCATTCTGGCGTTCAACTTCCAAAATATCCGCGTGCCTGGTGACCACCCAAAACGGATCGAACCCTTCCGGGTGGGCCATCGCCAGCGGCTGGTTGGCGCGCAACCAAGTGAACGCCTCCTCCACCGCTTTACCAGAACCGCCAAAGGCTGCCGGGTTCACAATGGTCTGGGCAATGTGCTGCGGTATCATGGTGGCGCTGTCTCCCTGAAATTTTCCCTGGTCACCAGATACAATAAACTTGCTATGCCGCCAACAAGTATTTTATGCCACCTTACGCCCGTCATATTGGGCCCGCCATATTGGCCCGCCGTATTGGATAGACATCACCCATGCCCCACCCCGACGGCGACGCCACGCCCCGCCGCACCCAGGCCGACCGGCGCGCGGAATCGCAGCGCAACCTGCTGCAAGCCGCCGCCAGCCTGATCTCTGAACAAGGTGTCGCCGCGGCCACGCTGGAAAAAATCGGCCTGCGCGCCGGCTACAGCCGCGGCCTGGCCACCCAAAAATATGGCTCAAAACAGGGGCTTATCGAGGCGCTCATCACCCATCTGCACACCCGCCTGGAATATCTGCTGGGCGATAGCCACGTCGACGCCCTCTCCGGGCTCGATGCCACCCTCGCCTTCGCCCGTATCTTTCTGCGAGAACTCGCCGATGATGAAGAAGTGCGCGCCTACTTTATGCTGATGGCCGGCAGCGTCGCCGATAAAAGCCCCGTCAGCACCGCCTTCGCCGCCTCCCACGATAGCGTCAGCCAAAAACTGGAATGGCTCATCGCCCGCGGCCAAAACGACGGCTCAATCCTGCCAACCCTGCCGCAAGCCGCAACCGCCACCCTCACCGGCAGCATGCTACTCGGCCTATCCACCCAACACCTGGTCGACCCCGGCATGGACCTACCCGCCCTAACCGACGCCGCCCTCGCCCACCTGCGCAGCGCCTTGGCCAACCGGTGAGGATTTGGGGGTGAGTTAAGGCAAAGAAGGCGAGGGGCTTTGCCCCTTCGATCTCCATTAAAGGCAAGCCTTTAAAATCCTTTAGCTTGGGGGCGGGGGGAAGGGGCCAGCACGGGGGTGGTAACGCCATTGTCGGCCCCTTCCCCCCGCCCCAAAGCTAGGGTTCTAAGGGCTTCCCCTTAGCGGGATCGAAGGGCAGCGCCCTCGCCTTCCTTCCCTTATCCCACCCCAAATCCCAACGCTTGAACAATGCGGTCCGGGCGGCTATAGGCAGCGCTTCGTTCGCGCGTCTGGGCCTGGAATGGGCATGCCCAGCCGCGACGCACGTGCTCCGCGCCGCTGTGGCGTTGATTTGGGCGCGTGAGTATCACAGGAGTACAAAATGCCCAAGATGAAGACCAAGTCTTCTGTCAAGAAGCGGTTTAAGATCACGGCGACCGGCAAGGTTATGGCGGGTCCCGGCAAGAAGCGGCACAATTTGTCCGCGCGCAGCCAGAAATCCATCCGCAGTAACCGCGGCAGCCAAACGCTAACTCACGCTGACGGTTTGACTGTCAAGCAGTGGGCACCGTACGGCCTCGCATAACGGTTTCGGGAGAGATATAAAATGGCACGCGTAAAACGGGGTACTACCACCCACGCCCGGCACAAAAAAGTGCTGGATCAGAGCAAGGGCTTTTTCGGCCGCAGCTCGACCAATTATCGTATTGCTTTGCAGCGTCTGGAAAAGTCGCTGCAATATGCGTATCGCGATCGTCGCGTTAAAAAACGCGAATTTCGTGGTTTGTGGATTCAGCGCATTAATGCGGCTGTCCGCGAACATGGCTTAACCTACAGCGTTTTCATTGCTGGTCTGAACAAGGCCGGGATTGAAATCGACCGCAAGGTGCTCGCCGCTATTGCCTTCGACGACGCGCAATCCTTTGCCGCGATCGTTGAAAAGGTGAAAACCGCGCTCGCATAAGGTTTGGAGGCCACGCGCAACCCCTGGGTTGCGCGCGGCCTGCCTGCCCTGCCCCTCTTCTTAAAATTTTGACGCTTAGTTTTTGCGGCGGACAAAGCCATGTCAGATGATCTCGCGGCATTACGCAGCCTGACACTTGCGGGGCTAGATGCGGCCCATGATGTGCGCGCCTTAGATGCCTTGCGCGTGCATGTGCTCGGTAAATCTGGTGCACTCACCTCACTGTTAAAAGAACTTGGCCGCGCGGCACCCGACCAACGGCGCGAACGCGGGGCGGCGCTTAATGTGCTGAAAGATGAACTAACGGTTGCCATTGATGGCCGGCGGGTTGATCTTGAACGCCAGGCGATGGCAGCGCGTTTGGTGCGCGAAAAAATTGATGTCAGCTTGCCACCGCGCTTGCTGGCCGCCGGCAGTATGCACCCGATTAGCCGCGGCATGGACGAGATCGCGGCAATTTTTGGCGCCATGGGGTTTACCGTTGCCGACGGGCCGGATGTGGAAAGCGACTGGCATAATTTTGGCGCTCTAAATATCGCCGCTCACCATCCAGCGCGTGATGATCACGATACTTTCTATTTGCCGCCGGCTGACCCGGACGCTGAAAATGCCCGGCCGCGGGTGCTACGCACGCACACCAGCCCGGTGCAGATACGCACCATGCTGGATCAGGCGCCGCCTATTCGCATCATTGCGCCTGGCCGCACGTACCGCGCCGATCACGATGCAACGCACAGCCCGATGTTTCACCAGTGCGAGGCGCTGGTGATTGATAAGAATATCACGCTTGGCCATCTTAAAGGCTGCATCATCGATTTTCTGCGCGCGTTTTTTGCCATTGAAACTTTGCCGGTGCGTTTCCGCGCCAGCTATTTTCCGTTTACCGAGCCCAGCATGGAAGTGGATGTGGCCTGGGATCGGCGATCTGGCGAAATTGGCGGTGGTAGCGATTGGCTGGAAATTTTGGGCAGCGGCATGGTGCACCCCAAAGTGCTGGCCAATTGCGGTATCGATCCGCGCGAATGGCAGGGCTTTGCTTTCGGCATCGGCGTTGAACGCCTGACCATGTTGAAATACGGCATGGCCGATTTGCGGCCGTTTTTTGAAAGTGATGTGCGCTGGCTGCGCCATTATGGATTTTCCAGCCTAAACCCGGCCATGCTGCACGAAGGTTTGGTCTAATGAAATTCTCGCTGTCGTGGTTGCTCGATCACCTGCAAACCAGCGCTGATCTTACCCGCATCACCGATACCTTATCGGCGATTGGGTTAGAAGTTGAAAGTGTGGAAAACCGCGGCCCGGCACTGGCACCGTTTTTAATTGCGCGCATCCGTGATGCGGCACCACACCCTAATGCCGATCGGTTGCAGGTGTGCACCGTGGAATTGGGCGGCGATAAAACGGCAACCGTGGTGTGCGGGGCACCGAATGCGCGCGCCGGCCTGCCGGTGGTGTTTGCGCCACCTGGCACGTTTATTCCCGCCAGCGGTATCACGCTGAAAGTGGGCGAGATTCGCGGTGTGCAAAGCGAAGGCATGCTGGTCAGCGAGCGCGAACTGGGTTTGGGCGAAGATCACAACGGCATTATTGAACTGGAAGACGATGCCCCCATCGGCACGCCGTTCGCCGCTTGGGCGGGGCTAGATGACCCAGTGGTGGAAATTGCCATCACCCCCAACCGCGGCGATGCGCTTTCCATTCGCGGCATTGCGCGCGATCTCGCGGCCGCTGGTCTGGGTGCGTTAAAACCCTGGGCCCCCCCCCCGATCGCCGGCAAGTTTTGCACCATTGGCTGGAAGATTGTGTCGAAGGAAGCCTGCCCCTGGGTGGTTGGCCGCACTATTCACAACGTTAGCAACCCGCCATCGCCGGCGTGGTTGCAGCGCCGGTTGATCGCCATTGGGTTGCGGCCAATTAACGCGCTGGTCGATATCACCAACTACTTTACCTACGACATTGGCCGGCCGCTGCACGCCTACGATGCCGATCAAATCGTCGGCGGCACGCTAAAGCTGCGCGGCGGCGATCCCATGGGCGAGACATTCACCGCACTTGGTGGCCGCAAAATCGCCATCGCCGAAGATGATCTGGTGGTGGCGGACGCTGAAAAAGTGCTCGGCCTGGCCGGCGTTATTGGCGGCGAAGATAGCGGCTGCACTGAAGCCACCACGAATGTGTTCCTGGAATGCGCCCTGTTTGACCCCATCCAAATTGGCCAAACTGGCCGGCGGCACCAGGTAAATACCGATGCCCGCGCGCGTTTCGAACGCGGCCTAGACCAAGCCTTGCTGGCGCGCGCCCTGGATGCCGCCACCCACATGATTGTGCAGATCTGTGGTGGCGAGCCTAGCGAAATCACTAGTGCCGGTGCCGAACCACGCTGGCGGCGCCAGGCCAGCTTGCGGTTCGACCGCTTAAAAACTTTGGGCGGATCAGACATAACCCCCGATCAAGCCTGCAAAATTCTCGCTGATTTGGGCTTTGAAGCGGGCACACGGGATGAACACCAGGTAACCGTTACCGTGCCATCCTGGCGCAACGATGTCGCCCACAGCAGCGCACCCGATCAGGCTGGCGTCATCGATAGCGCCATCGCCGAAAAAGCCGCCATCGGTGCCGCCGAGATTGAGCCCGAAGTCGACCTGATTGAAGAAGTTCTGCGTATTGCCGGCATTGATAACGTGCCGCCAGTATCGCTGCCGCCAATCAGCGCGGTGCCCGGTGCCGCGATCAATTTCGGCCAAAAAACCGCAAGCATTGCGCGTCGTGCCCTGGCCACCCGTGGCTTTGCCGAATGTGTCAGTTTTACCTTTATGGCAGCCCACGACGCCGCCCGCTTCGGCACCATCGATGATGCCATGCGCGTGCAAAACCCCATCGCCGCCGATCTCGATTGCCTGCGCCCAACCCCGCTTGCGTCCATCGCACTCGCCGCCGCCCGCAATGCCGCGCGCGGCTATGGCCAGGTCGCCCTTTTTGAAGTCGGGCCAGGCTTCAACGCCTACGGCCAAACCCCCATGGCCTCCGGCCTGCGCGCCGGCAGCGCCCCGCGCCACTGGCAAGGCAGCACCGAATCCCCCGATGCGTTCGCTGCCAAAGCCGATCTTTTCGCCCTCCTCGCAACCCTCGGCGTGCCGATGGATGCGCTTAGTGTCACCGCCGACGCACCGGCCTATTACCACCCCGGCCAGTCCGGCGTGGTGCGCCAAGGCCCCAAAACCGTGCTCGGCCGCTTTGGCATGCTGCACCCCGAACTGGCCGAAGCCATTGGCATCGATGGTGATGTCTGCGCCTTCGAACTGTTCCTCGATGCGATCAACGAGCCCAAACGCCGCCGCCGCGCGCCAGCCGATTTACCCGCGCTGCAACCCATAACCCGCGATTTTGCCTTCGTGGTCGATGGCGCAACCCCCGCCGATGCCGTGCTGCGCGCAGCCCGCGGTGCCGATCGCGCGCTGATCACCGCCGTCACCCTATTCGACGTCTACACCGGCGAAAATGTCCCCGATGGCCAAAAATCCCTCGGCGTAGAAGTCACCCTGCAACCGCGCGAGCGCACCCTCACCGACGAAGACATCGACGCCGCCTGCACCCGCATCATCGACTCCGTAACCCGCGCCACCGGCGCCACATTGCGGTAGGGCCGCGGGGTTCGCCCCCGGCTGGGTGCGGGGGGATGGGAAGGAAAGGCGAGGGCTCTGCCCTTCGATCCCGCTAAGGGCAAGCCCTTAGAACCCTAGCTTTGGGGCGGGGGGAAGGGCCAACATAAAGGCTGCAACGACAATGTCGGCCCTTCCCCCCGCCCCAAAGCTAAAGGATTTTAAAGGCTTGCCTTTAATGGGGATCGAAGGGGCAAAGCCCCTCGCCTTTCCTTCCCACCTCCCCACATCTAGCTGGGGGTGAAACCTGCGGCCCTACCTGCTATGAGCACCACATGACCGACACACCGCTACGGCTTATTCGCAATTTTTCCATTATCGCGCACATTGATCACGGCAAATCGACGCTGGCGGATCGGCTTATTCAGGCCACCGGCGGGTTAACTGATCGCGAGATGACCAACCAGGTGCTGGACAGCATGGAGTTGGAGCGCGAGCGCGGCATTACTATTAAGGCGCAGACAGTACGGCTGAGCTACAAGGCCAAAGATGGCGAGACCTATCAGTTAAATTTGATGGACACGCCCGGCCACGTCGATTTTGCCTACGAGGTTAGCCGCTCGCTCGCCGCGTGCGAGGGTAGTTTGCTGGTGGTCGACGCAAGCCAGGGGGTGGAGGCGCAAACCCTGGCCAATGTGTATCAGGCGATTGATGCACACCACGAAATTGTGCCTGTGCTGAACAAGATAGATTTGCCGGCGGCCGAGCCTGATAGGGTACGCCAGCAGATTGAGGATGTGATTGGTTTGCCGGCCGATGACGCGGTAATGATCAGCGCCAAAACCGGGTTAAACATTGAAGGCGTGCTCGAAGCGTTGGTCACCCGCCTGCCGCCGCCGACCGGGGATGCAAAGGCGGCGCTGACTGCGTTGCTGGTCGATAGTTGGTACGACCAGTATTTGGGTGTGGTGATTTTGGTGCGGGTCAAGGACGGCCACATCAAAAAGGGCCAAAAGATCCGCATGATGTCCTCTGGCTCCAGTCATGTAGTGGAACAATGTGGTGTGTTTACCCCCAAAATGGTGCCGATGGACCAGCTTGGCCCGGGCGAGATGGGCTTTATAACCGCCGCCATTAAAACCGTCGCCGATTGCAATGTGGGCGACACCATCACCGACGATCGCGTGCCAGCAACCGAGGCACTGCCGGGCTTTAAGCCCAGCGTCCCGGTGGTGTGGTGTGGTTTGTACCCGGTCGATGCCGATGATTTTGAAAAGCTGCGCGAGAGTTTGGGCAAGTTGCGCCTGAATGATGCAAGTTTTCATTATGAAGCGGAAAGTTCAGCGGCGTTAGGGTTTGGCTACCGCTGCGGATTTTTAGGGCTGCTGCACTTAGAAATTATTCAGGAGCGTTTGTCGCGCGAGTTCGATCTCGACCTCATCGCGACGGCACCCAGCGTTGTCTATCAAATAACAAAAACCAACGGCCAGGAAATGGAACTGCACAACCCGTCGGACATGCCGGAGAGTAGTTTGATTGCGAAAATTTCCGAACCTTGGATTAAGGCCACCATCATGGTGCCGGATGAATATTTGGGATCGGTGCTAACCTTGTGCACAGATCGGCGCGGCCAGCAGATCGATTTGACCTATGTCGGCAATCGCGCGATGGCGGTGTACCGGCTGCCGTTAAACGAGGTAGTGTTCGATTTTTACGACCGTTTAAAAAGTGTCTCGCGCGGCTATGCCAGTTTCGATTATCAAATCGATGGCTACGAAGAAAGCGAGCTGGTGCGCATCTCGATTCTGGTGAATAACGATCCGGTGGATGCACTAAGTTTTATCGCCCATCGCAGTGCAGCTGATGCGCGTGGCCGCTCGATTTGTGCGAAGTTAAAAGAGCTTATTCCACGCCAGTTATTCAAAATTGCCATCCAGGCGGCGATCGGCGGCCGCATTATTGCGCGTGAAACGATTGGGGCACTATCCAAGGATGTGACCGCAAAATGTTACGGCGGCGACATTAGCCGCAAACGCAAGCTGCTGGACAAGCAGAAGGAAGGCAAAAAACGCATGCGGCAATTCGGCAAGGTCGAAATTCCGCAGTCGGCGTTTTTGGCGGCCCTGAAAATGGATGCCTAAATCGATGCGTAAACCGGGTTGGGCCGCCGGGATAAAAGTAGCTTGTCACGGCGCAGGCAGGTGACTAGGTTGCGCTCCGCCGCGGAAGGATGGCCGAGCGGTTTAAGGCGCACGCTTGGAAAGCGTGTGTGCGTGAAAGCGTACCGTGGGTTCGAATCCCACTCCTTCCGCCACCTTCCTTCGGCTTCGATTTTCTACCTATAAAACAACGGGTTTTGAGGTCTCTTCAACCGCACCCCCGCGGCCGCTGCGCCGCACCCGCGCCCGGGCCGCCCCCCCCAGACGCCTGAACAGCCTGACCGCTTTCCAAGCCCTGCAGGTTGCCCTTGCTGGAGAACCCATCTTGCGACCAGCGTAAATCACTGGACGCAAGTGGGGGGTGAGCAATTACCTTTTTGCTTCTTTTTCTTCAGCAAAAGAACACTTTCCCTACTAAACCCCAATCATCTGCCGATCGCGTGCCAAAATAGTGGCAATGCTTGGGCGGGCGTGCATGCGGGCGAGGAAGGCGGCCAGCCTGGGGTAAGTTGCTGCATCTACGGTGTAGCCGGCGTAAAGCAGATTGATGAACGGCACGGCGACAGCGATATCGGCGAGGGTCAGGCTATCGCCAACCAAAAACTGGTGGCCCTCTAAATGGTCCTCCAAATAGGCCAGCAGGGGCGGTAATTCGTGTTGTTCGGCGGCGTCGGCGGCGGCCAGGTCGCCGGGTTTGCCCATGAAGCGGGGGGATATCACGCGGTTGACAAACAGCTTGCCACCGACGGCGACCAGCATGGTGTCGGCGAATTCATCAAACCAGATGGTTTTGCCACGTGCCTGCGGTTCGGCAGGGATCAGCGCGGGGGTTGGGTATTTCGCTTCCAGATAGGCGATGATCGCCGACGAATCTGATAGTTTGTAATCGCCATCGGCAAAGCCTGGCACTTTGCCAAACCAGCTGGCGGCGCGAAACTCGGCGTCGTCGGCGCCGGGCATGGCGGGGCGGTGGTCAACTTCCAGGTTTTTTTCGGCGGCGTAGGCGAGTGTTTTCATTACGTACGGTGAGAGTGATATACCGTAGACAATCATGGCGGCCCCTTTTGCGTTAGGTTGTTCCCTGCCCGGTTTGGGCCTGGGCGCTATAGCAGCCGGGGTGGATGTTGGCTAGACCATTTGGTCTATTAGTATGGCCGATCCTGCCCTACTAAATACGCCTGCTTGGCAACCTCCGCCCGCGCACACGCGTGCGAAATTTAGCTGGAATGCTCTATATAGGTTCGAAGGAACTGAACAGCCGCGTTGCCGTCGGCAGTCTGGTGCAGCTGAGTAAAATTCTCAGCCTGCAATAAATTAGGCTGTGTCGCTAATAGAACAGTCGCCACAACCATAGGTCTAAGCACCATTTTTACCGCACGCCTCAAATTTAGATTACCTCATAGATCAGTTAAGGAAGGCAACTCGCCCTAACCCCGCGCCACATGCCGCGCGCGTAGTGCCAAGCCCAGTTGCAGCCAGGTGATGCCGTGCACCATCAATTCTACCGCAACCAGCGTGCCCAGCACGATAAGGCTAGACCACGGCAGCCAACTAATCAGCAGCACACCGGCCAGCACCGATACCGCACCACCCAAAGCCAGTCCCCACCAGCCCGGCACATCGCGATGGCCAAACGCAATCACCACGCGGAACACCCCGCCGGTGACCATGGAAATCACCACAAACACAGTCAGCAAAAACGCACCTTTGACCGGTTCCAGCATAATCAGCGTGCCGGCCACGGCGTAGGCCAGCCCGCCCAATATCTGCAACCAAAAATGGCGCGATCCGCGCACGGCAAACCCGTGCACCAGCAGGGCAACACCGCCCACCAGCATGGCAGCACCGATAAAAATGGTGGAAACCAGAGTAACCGAAACGGTATCGAGAAACGCCACTATACCTAAAGTGAGTAAGGCCACGCCCAGGCCAACAAACCAGCCCCAGCGCTGGGCGATGTGGCCAAAGCCCAATCCGCGCACGGCCATACTTTTATCCGTTCCTGACATGCCCATGCGTCCCCAATAAATAATGCGCCTGCATAATACCGCATCTGACGCCAGCTTGAAACACAGGCGCAAAAATGCCTCTCATACCGGCCATGATCAGCATCGATGCCGCACGCGAAAAAATCCTGCTTCCCCTGGCACCGTTGGGCCATGAAATTGTGCCGGTGTCGGATGCCGCCGGGCGGGTGCTGGCGGCGCCGATTCTGGCCCGCCGCACCCAGCCGCCAGCCGATGTGTCGGCAATGGACGGCTACGCTGTGCGCAGCACCGATGCGGCCGGCCCGCGGCAGATTATCGGCAGCGCGCCAGCCGGTCACCCGTTTGCCGGCAGCGTTGGTGCGAAACAGGCGGTGCGCTTGTTTACCGGCAGCGTTATCCCGCCAGGCGCCGATGCTGTGCTGCTGCAAGAAGATGCGGTGTGCGCGGGTGATACGCTAACCCCCACAACCGCCATCACCGCGCACCAGCATATTCGCCCGCACGGCCAGGATTTTGCCACTGCCACCGCGTTGCTGGCGGCCGGCCGGGTGCTGACGTCGCGCGATATTGGGCTTGCCGCCGCCGCCAACTACCCGTGGCTAACCGTGCACCGCCGCCCGCGCGTGGCTATTCTGTCCACCGGCGACGAAATCGCCCTCCCCGGCGAGCCGATCCCCCCGGGCGGCATTGTCAGTTCTAACAGCGCCATGCTGGCCGCCCTGATTGCCGCTGCCGGTGGCGAGCCGATGGTGTTGCCCAACGTGGCCGATAGCCCGGCAGCCATTGCCCAGGCCATTCGCGGCACCGGCGCGATCGATTTGCTGGTCACCACTGGCGGCGCATCGGTCGGTGATCACGATGCCGTGCGGGCCGGGCTGGACCAGCTCGGGTTCGCCCTAGGGTTTTGGAAAATCGCCATGCGGCCGGGCAAACCGATGATTTTTGGTCATTTGGGGGCAACCCCGGTGCTCGGCCTGCCCGGCAACCCGGTATCTGCCTTTGTGTGTGCGGTGTTGTTTTTGCTGCCCGCGCTGTGGCGCTTGGCTGGGCGTGCCTCTACAGCGCTGCCCACCGAGCAGGCGATTTTGGGCGCCGATCTACGCGCCAACGACCACCGCGCGGATCATCTGCGCGCGGCACTTGTGCAAGATGCTAACGGCGCCTGGATTGTTACTGCCAATGCCCGTCAGGATAGCGCCATGCTGCGGGTGCTGGCGGCGGCCGATGCGCTGATTCTGCGCCCGCCCCACGCGGCTGCCGCCGCGGCTGCAACAAAGGTGCCGATTATCCGGCTGAGCACGCTGGGGATATAAACGGTATTTGGCAAAATGGGGCGCGGCAGGTCGACTAAGTTTAGTGGACTAAATTTATGGGGCATCTCATGCAAACCTACAATATTCACGATGCCAAAACCCAGCTGTCTCGCCTGGTGGAACAGGCCGCACGGGGCGAGTCGTTTGTGATTGCAAAAGCCGGCAAGCCGATGGTGAAGGTCACCGCCCTTGATGCCCCCGGGCCGGCAGATGCGCACGCCGTGGCCATCGGCATGCTGCCGCCGATCCATAAAGACCCGTTCGACCGCTTATTGATTGCGCAGGCAACCGTAGAAGGGATCACGCTGCTGACCGATGACGCCATCGTGGCGACTTACCCTGGCCCAATCCTGTTGGCCTAGGCGCTGGGTCAGGGCGGGGAGCGAGGGGGGGAGGGGCGAGGCGTTCGTCCGCGCGGGACAGGGACTTTAGCCGAGCCTGCTGGTGCGCCCAGTGTTGCCCTGCCCAGTGTTACCCTGCCCAGTGCTGCCCTGCCCAGTGCTGCCCTGCCCAGTGCTGCCCTGCGAAGTGCTGCCCTGCGAACGTGCCGTGCACCCTACGCCTCGCTCCGCGCACGCCCCGTCACGTTATCAAAATTAACGCGATAAACCACGGCCAAGAAAAAAATACTTGCCTAACTTGTGCGTCTTACGCTATCGTTATCATTGATAACCCATAAAAGCGGCAAAACCCTGACCACACCCTCCGCCATCCAACCGCCACACGCCGAAGATCGCACCCAGCGCCACCTGCGCCTGTGCGCGGAACTGGCTGACCTCGCCATGGGCTTGGCCCGCGCCGCCGCCGCCCGCACCCTGGCCGACTGGGAACAGACCTCAAAATCGCAAGAAGAGCAGCAAGCAGAGCCTCAAGCGGCGCAGCAACTCACCCAACCGGCAACGCCGCAACCGCCACGCGACCCAGCACCGCGGCTCAATCCCACCCCAGCGCGCGCCCCGTCTGGCGGCCGCGCCGCCACACCTGTAAAACAGCGTGCAAAACTTTCCAGATTCCGGGGGTAAACAGCGTCCAATAG
>JBBARC010000054.1:0-22110 GCA_040400005.1 Acetobacteraceae bacterium
GTAACCCAGGTGCCCGGTCTAAAGTGTCACCTATGTGCCCGGTCTGTACCAGGGCCTGCCCTTAGTGGGGATCCAAGGGGCGTCACGCGAAGGCGTGCTCCGCACGGGGCCCCTGGCCTTTCTTCCCCCGCCCGCCTATAGCCGCCTGGATGACCCACTCCCCTGCCCCCCGCATATCTGAGCGCAGGCGCGCGACCAGTGAGACTGAGATTTCGCTGCGGCTTAATCTTGATGGCGCCGGTATTGCTGATATTGCCACCGGCATTGGGTTTTTCGATCACATGCTGACCGCCTTTGCCCGCCACGGCGGGTTTGACCTGGTGGTTGAGGCGCGTGGTGATTTGCACATTGATGCGCACCACACCGTTGAAGATGTTGGCATTGTGTTGGGGGCGGCGGTGCGCGAGGCGTTGGGCGATAAGCGCGGGATTACCCGGTTTGGCCAGGCGCTGGTGCCGATGGATGAGGCGTTGGCTGAAGCCGCGGTTGATATATCGGGGCGTGCGCATTTGGCGTGGAGCGTGCCGTTTGCCCGCGAGATGCTGGGGGATATGGACACCCAGTTGTTTGAAGAATTTTTCCGCGCCCTGGTGGGGTCGGCGTTGATCACGCTGCACGTGACCAGCAGGGCTGGGGTGAACGCGCACCACGTGGCGGAATCGGCGTTTAAGGCGGCGGCGCGGGCGTTGCGCATGGCGGTGGCGATCGATCCGCGCGTGGGCGATGCGGTGCCATCGACCAAGGGCAGCCTGTGAAGGTTTACACCAGCCATACCAAAACAGGCGCGGACCCGGTTTTGGTGCCGGAAGCGGCAAGTTTGTGGGCGGCGACATTTGGCTGGTTGTGGCTGGTGTATCAGGGCGCCTGGCTGCCGGCGGTTTTGCTGATAACCGGTGAGTTTTTGGTTGGGCGGTTATGTGTGGCGATAGGCTCGCCAGCACCGGGTTTGGGGCTTTTGCTGGTACAGGGGCTGTTTGGCTGGGATATGGTACGGTTTTCGCTGGCGCGGCGGGGCTACGCCGAGGGACCGGTGGTGAGCGGTGTGGATTATGACGCGGCGTTTGTGCGGCTGCTGGATCAGCCGCCGGAGCATCTCGCCGGTATGACGCGGACGACGGCGTAAGTGCAGCTGGTTGTGGTGATTGATTACGGCAGCGGCAATTTGGCTTCTGCCGCCCGCGCGCTTGAGCGAGCGGCAGAGATTGCCGGGCTGGCGGTGCGGGTGAGCATTTCTGCCGACCCGGCCGAGGTGCTGGCGGCCGACCGGCTGGTGTTGCCGGGGCAAGGGGCGTTTGCCGACTGCGCGGCGGGGCTGGCGGCAATCCCTGGGTTGCGGGCGGCAATTGAAACAGCGACTGGCGACACGAAAGAAGGCGGGCGGCCGTTTTTGGGGATTTGCGTGGGCATGCAGTTAATGGCCGAACGCGGGTTGGAACATGAGATAACGCAAGGGTTTGGCTGGGTGCGCGGTGATATTGGGCAGCTTACGGTGCCTGGTTTGCGGCTGCCGCATATGGGGTGGAACGGGTTGGATTTTGTCGCCGGCTGCCATCCGCTGCTTGAAGGTGTGGCGCCCGGCGCGCATGTTTATTTTGTGCATAGTTATGGTTTGTGCGGGCATAATGCCGCCGATTGCCTGGCAAGCACCGAGTATGGCGGCGCCGTGCCGGCGGTGATTGCGCGCGGCAACCGCGCCGGCACGCAGTTTCATGTTGAAAAAAGCCAGGAGGTGGGGTTGCGCATTCTGGGTAATTTTCTGCGCTGGGCCCCCAAAAGCGCCGCGATGGCGCCGTTATGAGCGCCAGTGCCGCCCGCACGCCGCGGCTGAGCGTGGAGCATGTCACCGAGCTGGATCAGGACGATCTCGGAGCGTTGTGCGAAGCAACCCATGCGGCGATTTTGGATGGCGGCGGCTTTGGCTGGGTCACCCCGCCTGGGCGGCACGGGCTGGAGCGCTATTTTAAGGGCGTGCTGCTGGTGCCCGAACGCGAGCTTTTTGTCGGCCGGGTGGACGGGGTAATCACCGGATCGGCGCAGCTGGTGCGTCCGCCGCGCAATAACGAGGCGCAGGCTTTTGCTGCCGCCATTATGCACGCCTTTGTGGCCCCCTACGCCCGCGGCAACGGGCTGGCGCGGCTGGTGACGCAAGCCATGGAAGACCGCGCGCGCGCCGCCGGCTACCGGGTGTTGAATTTGGACGTGCGCGAAACCCAGGACGCGGCGATTGCGCTTTACGAGTCGCTGGGGTTTGAGCGCTGGGGCGCCCACCCGGCCTATGCCCGCGTTAAAGGCCGCACCATTGCTGGGTATTTTTACACCAAGATGCTGAGCAAGGGCGGTAAGGCCATAGAGAAGTAAGAGTCTTCTTTTTCTGAAGAAAAAGAAGCAAAAAGACTTTTATGACGATGGACCTGGGGTAACGCTGCCACCGCGAACGCCGAACCAACATCATAAAAGTCTTTTTGCTTCTTTTCTTCAGAAAAGAAGGCCCTTTCTTTTTTAGGCCTCAGATGACCCCAAACCTTACCTTATACCCGGCGATTGACCTGAAAGATGGCGGCTGCGTGCGGCTGCGGCAGGGGGAGATGGGGTCGGCGACGGTTTATAACGACAATCCGGGCGCGCAGGCGGCGGCATTTGTGGCGGCGGGGTGTGGCTGGGTTCACGTGGTGGATCTGAACGGGGCTTTTGCTGGGCGCACGGTGAATGGCGATGCGGTGCGCGCAATTGTGGCGGTAGCCAGTGCGGCAGGGGCGCGGGTGCAGTTAGGCGGCGGCTTGCGTGACATGGCCGGCATTGAGGGATGGATTAAAGCGGGGGTGTCGCGCGTCATACTCGGCAGTGCGGCGGTGAAGACGCCGGCGCTGGTAGGGGAGGCGTGCCGCGCGTTCCCTGGGCTTGTGGCGGTGGGAATAGATGCGCGTGAAGGTTTTGTGACAAGCGAGGGGTGGGCGGAGCAATCGGCGATGAAGGCGGTTGATTTGGCACGGCGCGTGGCGGATTTGGGCGCGTGTGCGATTATTTATACCGATATCGCGCGGGATGGCATGGGGTTAGGATTGAACCTGACACAAACAATTGATTTGGCACAATGCGTGCAAGTGCCAATTATTGCGAGCGGTGGCATTGGCGGGCGCGCCGATTTAGCAGCGCTGGTGGTGGCTGCACGGCATGATGGGGGTGGGCCGGCACAGGAAGGCGGCATTCAGGGGGTTGTGGTTGGCCGGGCGCTTTACGATGGCAGTATTTCTGTCAAAGATGCTCTGGCAGTTTTAGCCAGTCACAGTATGCAATCACATGGGATTTATGGGTGTAACGAGGGTTTATAATAGCATGCCTCTACCAAAAAATGAATTGCTTTCAGGTATTAACCCGTTTGGTTTTGTGCTGACGCTGGCGATTGTGAGCTTTTTCGCGGCATATTACGGATCTTTGAAGCCGCTTGCGTTTGCGGCGAGAAGGAAAATTGCGTGAAACCGCGGGTTCTATATCTGCATATTGGCACAGAAAAGACCGGCACCACCACGTTGCAGGCGCTGGCGGCGGCTAACCGCGCTTTATTTGCGCAGAACGGGCTGTGTTATCCGCGCACACCGGGCGATCGCAATCATATGGCGCTGGCGGCGTATGCATCAGACGGGCAGACCACGCGCGACTTAAACCCGGTGCCGGGATTGGAAGACCCGATGCGGCGGGCAGTGTTCCGCGAGGAATTTGCCGAGGCGCTGCGCACCGAGGTTGCCAGCAGTGGTGCGAGCCTGGTGTGGCTTTCCAACGAGCATTTATCTTCCCGGCTGCAATCGGTGGACGAGATTAAGCGGCTCGCGAGCCTTTTGTTGCCGCTGGCGGACCAAATACGGGTGGTGGTATATTTGCGCCACCAGCCTGATTTGTTTCTGAGTTTTTACTCGACGCTGATTAAATCGGGCAATGACGGCGAGATGGAACCGCCGGTGAACGGCGATGAGTATTTTTATAATTTTGAAATGATGCTCGATAATTGGGCTGCGGCGTTTGGCGAAAACGCGTTAAGTGTGCGGGTTTATGATAAATCTGTGCTGCGGCACGGCGATATCGTGACCGATTTTCTGGATATGATCGGGTTCGACCTGCCGCCTGACGCATATATGCCCGAGCGCGAGAATGTGCGGCTGGACACTTACACGCTGCAGTTTTTGCGGCTGTTTCATCGCGACATCCCCGGTGCCGGGCCCGACGGGCCAGACCCGGTGCATGGCGATATTATTACGGCGCTCGAGGCGCTTTCCAAGGGGCCACCGCTGGCCGCGCCGGCAAAGCTGATGCGCGAGATTGACGAGGTGTTTCACGCCTCCAACAACCGCGTGGCGCGGCGGTTTTTGCGGCGCGATGGGGCTCTGTTTCCGCCGGTGGTGTATCCGGATCCACCGGCATCCAGCCTGCTGACCCCGGCGCAGGCGGTGAAGATCGCCGCCGGCTTATGGCGGCACAAGCAGTTGCAGGTGTTTAAGGCACGGGCGGCGGCCCGCCGCGGCGGCGGCGGCACTTAATGGGGTGCTGCGGGTGTTAGCAGCGAGAACCGCCGGCGGGCCGGCGCTTTAAATGGTGCTTTGCCGGATAGCGCTACGCACGGTATTGAGGCGACATGCCAACAAACACACCTGCCCAAAGCGCCGTCCAGACCGCCGTCCAGACCGCCATTGCGGCCGATCGTGATGCCTTTCCGCGCAAGCGGCGGCCCGTGCTGGTGGGTGTGCCGGCGGCGGTGACCACGGCAGGTCGCTTGTGGTTTAGTGCGGATGCGGCACGGCCGGGCAGCGATTTTGATGTTTTGATGGGGTATCAGATTTTTCTTGGGCGCGACCCGGAAAATTCTTTTGTTATCGCCGATGCGAAATCGAGCGCCGTGAGCGGGTTTATCCGCGCCTGTTTGAATTCGGGTGAGTTTCGCGATGTGGTGATGGTGCCGTTGCGCGAAGGGCGGCGGTTACGCCATGGCGTGGCCGGGGCGGCGCCAAGTGCGGCGCAGCGCGCCTGGCTTTTGCGTATGGTGAGTTTTGATGCCGCCCACCAGGCGCGTTTGGGCAGCCTTGCCAATTGGGAAGAGCTGTTTGCGCTGTTGGCGCCGTTGGATGGGTTTCCGCCGCTGCACTTGGGCGATACGGCGGCGGCGGCTGGCACGGTGGTTGCGGAGATTGCTGCATCCTCGCCTGATTTTGTGATGATTACGGTGGAAAGCCCAGGCCCCGATGCAGCGTTGCAACCGGGCGGGCAAATCAGCGGGGTGGGCTGGGTGATTGCGCCGAGCGATATCACCGCCATTGTGGTGGAACTGGACGGGGTGGAGGTGGCGCAGGCGCGCTATGGGCTATCGCGGCCGGATGTGGCGCGGCATTTTCCGCATTACCGGCAGGTGGATCTGTGCGGGTTTAGTTTTGCTGCCACCCTGCCGGGGGATTTTGATCCCGCCATTGGCCATGATCTGCTGATTACCGCGCGCACCGAGACCGGTGCCATGGGCGAAAAGGCGGTGCGGCTGGCGCAGATGCGCGCACCGGTAGTGGATTCCTACCCGATTCGCATCGAGATTAACGAGGCAAGCGTTGATGCCGGCGGGCAGTTGCGGCTGCGTGGCTTTGCCGTGGCGCGGGTGGGGATTGCCTATATCAGTGCCAGCTTAGGCGATATGCCGCTGCCACGGCTGGACACCGGGCTGGCGCGCGCCGATGCGGCGGCGATCCACCCGGATTATGGTAATGCTGGACATTCCGGGTTTGCCCTGTCGCATGGGTTAGACGGGTTTGATTTTGCCCCTGCCAGTGTGCGGGTGGTGGCGGTGGATGTGGGCGGTATCGAGCGCCAGGCGATGGTGCCGCTGACCCTGCCGGAACGGCGCGAGCCCGCGGCCGAGGGCCAGGCCGACGGGTTTAAATTTTGCTGCGATGTGGCAAAACTGGATACCAGCGGCGCCTTGGTGGTGGCCGGCTGGGCGCTGGCGGCGGCCGGTTTGCGCACGGTTGAGGTGGTGCTTGACGGTGCGGTGGTGGGCTTGGCCGAGATTGGCCGGGCCCGGCCGGATGTGGCGCTGCACCACGCAGGCATGATTGGCGCCGAACACGCTGGGTTTCGCCTTGAGCTCGACGTTGGCGGCCGGGAGGCCGGTGAGCATGAGCTTACCCTGCGGCTGATTGGCGCTGATGGTGCCGAGCGGAAGGTTGCCATGACGGTGACCGCTGAAGCGGCGCAAACGATGATGACCACGGCGGCGGGTGGCCTGCGGCTTGAGATCGACCGGCCGATGTTGCCGCGCGATGGGGCACCGGTGGTGCTGCATGGCGCGTTGACCATTCAGGGGTGGGTGGTATCGCGCGCCGGCGTTGCCGGTGTTGAGGTGTTTTGCGGCGACGAACGTTTGGGCGATGCGTATTTAGGTATGCGGCGCGAGGATATTGCGGCGGCCTTCCCGGATTATCCGGGATCGTTACTGGCGGGCTATGCACTGGTGCTGCCGCCCGGGGGGGTAACGCCGGGTGCGCATAACATTCGGGTGGTGGCGCACGGCCGCGATGGTGAAACCATCACTAGCCGGTTTACCCTGCAGGCCGATGCCGATGATGTGCTGCCACCGGGGGTGGCCTTGCACACGCGGGTGAGCCGGCCGGAGGCGGCATTGAGTGCTGCGTTGCTGGCGCGGATGGGGCAGGCGCCGGGATTTAGGGTGCTGGTGACCGCGACCGATGCGCAGGCCGCAACCCTGGCCGATTTGGCGGTGACGTTGCGGTCGTTGGTTGGGCAATCGTATGCCGCATGGTCGGCAACAATTGTGTTTGCTAGGGCGGCGGATGCGGCGGTTGCGGCCAAGGATGCCGGGTTGTCGGCCTTGGTTGACGCCTTGGCAAAAGGCCAAGTCGTGATCAGTGCGAGCGATCTGGCGGCGGCGGTTGCCGGCAACCGGCAATGGGTGATGCGGCTGCGCGCCGGCGATCGGCTGGGTTGCGATGCGCTGGCGGAATTTGCCCAGGCCGGCGGTGCCGATCGGGCGGCGTTGCTGATGTATGCGGATGACCAGCGGGCCCAGTTAGGGCTTGCGACCGCGGGCGCCATGGTGAAGCCGGCGTTTAGCGCCGAATTGCTGTTGGGGATGAATTATATCGGGCGCGCCTGGTGTGCCGATGAGACGTTGCTGGCGGCGGCCGGGGTGTCGCTGGGCGGGCTTGCCGATATGGCCGATTGGGATGCGGTGCTGCGGCTAACCGAAGCGGCCGGTGGCAAAATTGGCAATATTGCGCGCGTGTTGCTGGCCGAAGGCGGCAAGGGCGACAGCACTGATGCGGGGCTGGCGGCGTTGCGCGCAGCTTTTGCGCGGCGGCGCATGGCGGCGAGTGTTACTGCGGGCGATGTGCCCGGCATTGTGCGCACGGCGCGCAAGGTGGCGCGTGCCCATATTTCGGTGATTATGCCCAGTTGCGGGGCGCGCGATTTGGTGCGCCTGGCGATTAATACGATCCGGGCCACCGCAAAGGGGCATGACGTCGAAATTGTGGTGCTGGATAACATTCCCGATCCGAAATCAAAGACCAAAGGGTGGTTGAAGCGCCACGCCGATGTGGTGGTGGCGATGCCGGCGGGGTTTAACTGGTCGGCGTTTAACAATGCCGGCGCGCGCGCTGCCAGCGGTGATGTGCTGCTGTTTTTGAACGACGATATCGAAGCCAATACGCCGGGCTGGCTGGATGCGTTGCTGGAACATGCGATGCGGCCCGAGGTGGGGGTGGTTGGCGCGCGTTTGTTATACCCGGACGGTAAAATTCAGCATGCCGGGCAGTATTTGGCGGGCAACCATGCCCGCCATGCCTTTAGGTTTGCCCATGGCGACGATCCCGGGCCGTTTGGCCTGGCCCGCGTTGCCCGCGAAATGGTGTCGGTTACCGGTGCGTGCATGATGATGCGGCGCGCGGTGTTTGCGGCACTCGGCGGGTTTGATGAAGCCCATAGTGTGGTGAATAACGATCTGGATTTTTGCCTGCGTGTGGCGCGGGCGGGTTTGCGGGTGATTTATACGCCGCACGCAACGTTGGTGCATCACGAGTTGGCCAGCCGGGCGCGGATCGATGACCGTTATGATAGCGCGCGATTTGATGGCGATTGGCACCAGGTGTTTTTGGCCGGCGACCCGTGGCGCAGCCCATCGTTACTGGCCGAAAGCGATCATTATGCCGTGGATAGTGAAGCCATGGTGAGTTTGCTTGCCGGTAACCCAGGGCCTGACATTGCCAGCGTTCGCAAAATATTAGCGGTGAAGTTAGATCATATCGGCGATTACCTGACCGCCCTGCCCGCTTTACGGCGGATAAAGACCTTGTTTCCCGGAGCTGAGCTGCATTTGCTGGCACCGGGGGCGACGGCTGCCCTTGCCCGCCACGAACCGGGCATTGATGGGGTGATTGAGTTCACCTTTTTCCATGCGCGGTCAGCCGAGGGGAAACGCGAGGTAACGCCGGCCGAATACGATGCCCTTGCGGCTCGGCTGGCGCCTTACGCATTTGATCTGGCGATTGATTTGCGCATGCAGCCGGAAACCCGCGCGGTGCTGCGCCACACCGGGGCACGCTTGCTGGCAGGGTTTGACCACCAGGGCGCGTTTCCCTGGTTAGATGTGGCACTGGAATGGGAGGGCGACACCGCCCTGCAGCCCAAGCGTGCGCATGTATCGGAACGTTTGGTGCAGCTGGTTGCTGTGGTTGCAGCCGACGCCCAGGCCGATGTGCCGCCCGCCCCGCCGCCGGCGCTGAAACCCGCCGATGTGACCGCCTTGGCGCGGCTGGGGCCAGGGTTTTTGGCGCGGCCCCTGGTGTGCGTGCATCCCGGTGTGGGCAATCCGGTACGGCAATGGCCGCAGGGGCATTACGCTGGCTTGATTGATTTGCTGGTGGCCGAGTACGGCGTGAATGTGGTGCTGGTGGGTGCCGGCGAGGAAATTGCCATCGCCGACGAGGTGCTCGGCCAGGTGCGGGCGCGGGCATCGGTTGTATCACTGGCGGGCAAGATTAATCTGACCGAGCTAGGCCAGGTGATGCGCGCCTGCGTGCTGTTCATTGGCAACAACAGCGGGCCCAAACATTTGGCGGCATCGTTGGGGGTGCCGACGATTGGCATTCATTCCAGCGTGGTTGACCCCGCCGAGTGGGCGCCGGTGGGGGCGGTGGCGATTGCACTGAAGCGGCAAATGGCGTGCGGGCCGTGCTACCTGGAATTTGCCAGTGATTGCCCGCGTGGGCTGGTGTGCCTAAGCGGTATGCGGCCATCTGATGTGGCGGCGCGGGCGCGGGTGTTTTTGGCCAGTGCCGGGGTGATGGCGCAACCATTACTCGGCGGTGCGGCGGTGGCGGCGGCGGGGCTAAAGGGCGGCACAAAAAGCCCAGGCCCACGGCAAAAACCTGCACCAACCGCTGCGAAGGGGGCCAAACCGGCACGGCTGGCATCACGTTAACGTGAAAATTTGATGACGGCTTGGTGCCTAAAAATCGCGCAGACGTGGCGGACAAGCTTGGGAAATGGCGCCTAACGCGATGATTGCGGCCCTGTTTACCAGTGGTAAATGCGCCGAAAGCAAGATGTTGTTTCTGGCTTTGCTGGGCGTTGCCGGTTAGAACAGCTAAAGCGGGAATACGTAAATATGTCCAAGGGAATAGCTTGGGTGGGTTTTACGTCTTTTGTTTTGGGGTGCTCCGTTCTGGGGCAGCGGCAGTGTAACGCGGGGGCCTTGGTTTGGGCGCGGTTGTCATCGGCACGTCGTTGGAAAAAGCCGGATCGGTTTCGCACCGCGGCTTCGTCGACATTATCGATTGCAACCAGGGCGTGCGCGGCTGGGCATTGAATCTAGCTAAGATTGCAGCCCCGGTCAAGTTAGAATTACGCGCTGGCGATTTGCTGGTGGCGGAAACGCTGGCGGATTTGCCGCGCGAGGATATTTCGCAGCGACTAGGCGGCGCTGGCGATAAACTGGTGCAGGCCGGCTTTAAGTTTGATGCCGCCTGCCTGGAAACCATTGCCGGGATTGCCGGCGACGCCGACGAGGAAATAGGCGTTTGGGTGGCCGGCACCGAACGGCGCCTGGCCTGTGGAACGCCGGTGACCGTGGGCGATTTGCTCAAACAAATGACGGCGCAGCGCCGCCCGGAAGCGCGCAACGCGACCGCCGATTTTGAGCTGATGCTGGATGAGTTGCGCAGCGAAGCAGGCGCCATGGCGGAGGAAGCGCTGCGGCCGCTGCCGGAAAACCTGCAAGGCTATCTGGAAACCATATCGATTGATCCGGCGGGGCATTTGTGGATGTTCGGCTGGATGCGCAAAGGGCATTTGAGCGAGTTCAGCGCAGTGATCAGCGAGCGGCGCAAGACGCCGGCGGCGGTTTCGCTGATGAGCTACGCCCGCGATGATCTGCCGCCCGATGCCTGCGGGTTTATCGGGCTGCTATCCACCACCTGGCGGCCGACCAGCGCCACCGGTGAGTTTTTGCTGTTTTTTGGTGCGGCCGGGCGGTTTCATCTGAAAGCGCACACGCCGCTGCGGTTGATCACCACGGGCGAATTTGTTGGCGAATATGAAGCGGTGCGCGATCGCTGCCTGGGTGATGGCCGCGCCATGGTGCTGGCGCGCCAGTTGGGCGCGCTGGAATCGTGGCTGCCGACGCGGGCCACGGGCCAAGGGTTTGCGACTGAAACCTCGATCGACCGGGTGCTGCTGGTGCCCGGTTTGGGCTGCCTGGTGGAAGGCTGGGTGATGAGCCCGCTAAAACGGATTGAAGGGCTGCGCCTAAAAATTGGCGGGGCGGTGATGACCGCGCATCCCGATAGTTTGTTTTTCAAACCGCGGCCGGATTTGCTCGGTGCCTTCCCCGGTGGTGACGCGATGGCAGCACGGGCCGGTTACGTTGGGCTGTTTGCCGGCGATTCCGAGCCGGAGGATTTTAGCGATCCGGTGCTAAAAGTGATTTTTGAGGGTGGTGCCTCGGCTAACTGGCCGGTATCGGCGAAAGTGTTTCGCAAATTAGGACATTCGGCCGGCATTGAAGATGCGCGGCAGTTTTTCCCCGCATTACAAGAAGAGCCGTTTTTTCCGCGTTTCGCCGATAGTGCGATCCGTGCCGAGCGGGCGGCGATGAACCCAGCCGTGCCACTGGCGATAAAGCGCAACCGCCGCACCCTGGTGATGGTGCTGCCCGAAGATCGCTGCGATTTGTTTTTGGTGTTTGAAGAGCTGGCGCAGCAATGCCGGACGCAAAATGACACCGACCAGCCGATTGAGGCGATTGCGTTTATCGCCTCGGCCAAAGCCAACCGATCGGATGCGCTGTGGCTGTTTCGCGAGTTTGATGCCAGCATCGCGATTGACGCGAGTTTTCTGGTGATTGATGACGCCGCCCACGCGTTTACTTTGTTGCCTGATATCTTGCGCGAAATCGGCACCAACCGCTTTGTGTTTTTGGGGGCGGGAATTTTTCTCACTGTCAGCGGCTGGCGCCAGGCGCGTGCCGCCTTGCATGCGGCGGGCGGCGATTTGGCGTTTTTCGCACTTGAAGCCGATGCATTTGAACAGCACGCCCCCGATGATGCGATCACCGCGCGCGCTTTTGCCTGGGCGACCGGGCCGTTTACCCGCTGGGCCCGTGATGCTGCGGCGTTTTTGGGTGGCTACCATCGCGAAAATGGCCTGCTGCGCGCACCCGTGGCACATATGGTGCATCGCGATGCCGCGCGCACCAGCCGCACAACGGTTGCACCGCGCATCGAAGAGGCGGTGAACAATGCAGTGTACACCATGGGCGTGGTAGGCCTTGGGGAGCCCGCAGGCTTCGGGGGGACGGCGTAATGCCTGACGCATCAGCCGGTTTTGGGGCGGGATTTGGCGGCGGCGGGCCGGTTGCGATTATTTCGCATACGCATCCTTCTGTCACCAAGGGCGGCGCCGAAATTGCTGCCTACACGGTATACGAAGGGCTGCGGCGGATTGGCGTGGATGCGATTTTTATCGCCGTGTGCCCCGCCGCTGACCGGCATAAATTGCTGCTGGGGTCGAACCGCGAATTCGCGGTGATCGCCGACCCGGTGCGTTATGATCATTTCTACCAGCTGGGGGCCGCCGATATCTGGCGCCAGTTGAAAACCATTTTGCTGCGCGAAAAAGTGCGGCTGGTGAATTTTCATCACTTTTTGGGCCTCGGCGTGAATACACTGCGCGCGCTGGCGGCCGAAACAGACATCCCTTACGTGATCACGCTGCATGAATTTCTGGCGATTTGTGCCCATCATGGGCAGATGGTGACCCGCCCGGCGCGCCGCCTGTGCCAAGGCGCCAGCCCGGTTGCCTGCGCCACCTGTTTCCCCGAACATAGCCGCCAGCAATTTATGTTGCGCCAGGATCTTATTCAAAGTGCCTTGTTAAACGCCAAAGCGTTTATCTCGCCCAGCCATTTTTTGGCCGAGCGCATGGTGGAATGGGGCCTGCCGCGCGACAAATTTATGGTGATTGAAAACGGCTTACGCCATGTGCCCAAGCGCGAAGATTACGCGCGCAGTGCGGTGGATGGCAGCCCGTGGACCTTTGGCTATTTCGGCCAGATCACGCCATTCAAAGGCGCCGATGTGCTGCTGGATGCGATCGATTTGCTGGCCAAGCAGCCGGGCATCGACGGCAAGATCCGTATTCGTGTGCACGGCAACGTGATTGGCCAATCGGAAGAGTTTACCAAGCGCTTTACCGATAGTTTCGCCAAACACAATTTCACTACCTACGCCGGGCCTTACGACAACGCCGATGTGCATAAGCTGATGGCGGCGTGCGATTACGTGCTTATTCCCAGCACCTGGTGGGAAAACTCGCCGGTGGTTATTCAGGAAGCCTATGCCGTGGGGCGGCCGATGATCTGCACCAATATTGGCGGCATGGCAGAAAAAATTCCCAACCGGCGGTCGGGGTTGCACTTCCGCCTGGGCGATGGCGCCGATCTGGCCCGGGTGATGGCCGAAGCCGCCGATGATACGTTGTATGACGCGTTGTGTTCAGGCATTCCGCCGGTGGGCGATCTGGAAGACATGGCGCGCGATTATTTGGCGACGTTTACCCGCATGGCGGGATACCGGGCGCATAGCGAGATGGCGATGGTGACACAGAGCAGCTCGGCCGGCGTGGCGCCCAATGGCGGCACGGCGGCGGTTGTGAAGAACCGGCGGTCTCGGGCGCGCGGTTAAGAACGGCAAGAACCTTCTTTTCTGAAGAAAAGAAGCAAAAGACTTTTTTGACGTGGGGGCTGGGGCGCCGCCGCACCGCATTTGCCGGCCGGGGACGGGGAGACGACTGGCTTGATTTTATATCAGTATTGGCGATCGTCGGCGTCTTATCGGGTGCGGATTGCTTTGCATCTGTTGGGGATTGGCTTTGACTGCCGCGAGGTGGATTTGATTACCGGCGGCGGCGAACAACATGCGGCCGGCTATTTGGCGATTAACCCGCAAGCCCGGGTGCCCGCACTGGTGCTGGATGATGGCACCGTGCTGATCCAATCGCCGGCGATTTTGGAGTATTTGGCGGAAACCACCGCCCTGCCCGCTTTACTGCCGCACGAGCCGATTGCGCGTGCGCGGGTGCGCGGGCTGGCGGCGTTGATTGCTTGCGATATTCACCCGCTGAATAACACCAGCGTGCTGAGCTATTTGCGCGGCGACTTGGGTGCCGATGATGCAGCGATTGCCAAATGGTATCTGCATTGGATCGCGGCAGGGTTTGCCGCATTCGAGCAGATGATAACGCCTGCGCCATTTTGCGGTGGCGATGCGCCGGGGTTGGCGGATGTGATGCTGGTGCCGCAAATTGCCAATGCGCGGCGGTTTTCTATGGATTTTAGCGCTTACCCGAAGATTATGGCGGTGGAGGCGGCGTGTGCGGCGCACCCAGCGTTTGTGGCGGCGCACCCGGATCGGTATGCGCCATCAGCGTGAGCGGAAAACGAACATCAGTTGCAGGGCAAAACTGGTTATTGCCAAAGCCGGCAATAGAATGATCTGACCGAGTTCTGGGCGAATGCCGGCGTGACCCATGGCGATGAGGCCAAACGTGTTGACAGCGATGATAACGACGTAAACCGCGATAAAGGGCAGCACACGATCGCGGCCGAGATCGCGAAAGACTAGGCCGCCAGTGGTGAAAAAGTTAAAGATGACACCGGCTGTGGCGGCGCTGATGGATGTGATCAGCAGCGATGCCCCGAGGCGCAGGGCAAGCCAGAAAGCGGCATAGCCAAAAGCAGTGTTTATACAGCCAACCACAAGAAATCGGCCAAAACGCATGACCGTGGCCCGCCAGGTGGCGGGGGTCATGGTGGCGTGATCGGCTTGAAAGCTGTGGTGAGGATATTGCCGACATTAAGTGATATTTTTTGCGCGCCCAGGCCGGTTGCGTTGGCGGCGTTGATGATCTGCGACTTAAGCGGCAAGGGGGCTAAGCGCAACCAGTAGCGCAGCGCGTAGGTATTGCGAAAGCTGCTGACATTCACATCGGCAAAGCCGGCGCCGTGCAACAGGTAAGTGATGGAATCTGGATTGAACAATTGTAAATGCTCGACATCGATAATCGGTGAGCGGCGACCGAGCAGGCGATTGAGCAGCGCCGACCGGTTATGGGTAACGAAGGCGAGTAGCCCCCCAGGGGCTAAAAGGTTGAAGGCCGCCTGGGTGAGCGCGTGCGGGTTTGGCACATGTTCTAGGGTTTGAAAGCAGCAAATCAGCGAGAGCGATCCGGCGGCGAAATCTGTGGGGTTAAAAATACCTTCGAGGATGCTGGGGCGGATGGCGGCGGGGGCGGCATCGATGGCAGCGCGAGATGGTTCGATGCCAACGAGGGTGGCAAACCCGGCATCGCCTAGGGTTTGCAGAAATACTCCGGTGCCAGTGCCGATTTCCAGCGCGGTGCTGCGCCGGGTCAGGCGCTTGAGGGCGGGGGTAATAATGCGGCGATAGGTGCGGGCGGCCTGCGCCGCTTCTTCTGCGGAATCATAGCCAGCATCGCGATAGACGCTGGCGAGCATGGCCGGGCTGGGCGCTTCGGCGGCAAACACGGTATCGCAATCTGGGCAGGTGACCAAACGATGGTTCATATATTCGGGCAGCTTGCGTGAGGCAAAGCTGAGGCCGGTGAGGCGTGCGGGGTCGATGGAGCGTTTGAGAAACAATTTTGCCCGCGCGGTGGCAGCCCCGCAGACCGGGCAGGTGCGAACGGCAAGATCGCCCAAAACTTGGCTAAGTTGGGGCAGTGGTTCGGTCATCGGCGGGTGGACCCATCAGGCAGCAGATCGATTTGCTGCCCATCGCGCACCATGCTGGCGCGGATCAGGCGGGGGCGGGCTTTGACCTCTTCCATGATTTTGGCGATGTATTCGCCCACTAAGCCGATGGCAAACAGGTTGAGTGCGCCAAAAAACAGCGACGCCAGTAAAATAGTGGTGGCGCCACGCGGGGCGATATCGGGCACGAATAGGCGCAGCAGCACGACAATGATGCCGATGACAAAGGACAGCCCCAGCAGAGCAACACCAGTGGCCGACAGGATTTTTAGCGGAGTGTTGCTGAACGAAAAAATGCCGCGTTTGGCCCATTCAACATTTTTGAAAAAATTATTGGTGCTTTCGCCAAACATACGTTTAGGGCGGAAATAATCGACGCCGGCTTGACGAAAACCTACATAGGCACGAAGCCCACGCAGGAACAGATCGCGTTCCGGGCATTGCAGCAGCCAGCCCATGACGCGGCGATCGATCAAGGAAAAATCGCCGGCATCGTGCGGAATGGGGACATAGCTGAAGGCCGCGAACACGCGGTAAAATGCTTTGTAGAGAAAACCCCAGATTGGCGGCATGTCGCGTTGCACGCGGCGGCCATAAACCACATCGTAACCAGCAACCCACTGGGCGTAGAATTGTTCGATCAACTCGGGGGGGTCTTGCAAATCACCATCGAGTAGCACACAGGATTGCATGGTGGTCATTTCCATGCCGCTACGGAAAGCCATTTGCGAGCCGAAATTGCGCGAATGCGTGATGCCCAGCACGTGGGGGTCGGATTTTGATAATTGGGTGATGACGGCCTGGCTATTATCGGGGCTGCCATCGTTGACGAAGATAATTTCGTAGTCGATATCGAGCTTTTTGAAGGTGGCGGTGAGCCGTTCGTGCATGATGGGGATCGCCGGTTCATCGCGGTAGCATGCGATGATGGCGGCGATACTGCGACGCCGCGGGCCGGCGTTACGCTTGGACAGATTGCTGAAGATGGCGGGATCGATGGTGCCAACCCAAGTCGCCATCTGGGCGAGCCCATCGGCAAGTAGCGTGCGCGCTGACCAGCCGAGTTTTTCACGGGCTTTTTGCGGCGCGCCATACCAATCTGCCAAATCCCAGGCGCGACCGGCCATGGTGCCGAAGGATGGCGGGCTGGCAATGCCAAACACGGAGGCCGCACTGCGGGCCAGATCGCGCATGGTGGTTTTTTCGCCCGAGCCGATATTAAACGAGGCACCGTAGAGATCGGGGGTGAGTTTGGCCGCAGCCATGATGAACGCTTCGCAAACATCATCGACATAGACATAATCGCGCGAAATGTCGGGACTAACAAACGGCGGGTATTCGCCCGCTATACCGCGTGCCACCAGATTGGGAATAAGCCGCGAGGTATCTTCGTAAGGGCCGTAAACCGCATAAAGGCGCAAATTCACCACCGGCAAATGGCGAATTTTACCCGCGTAGCGCAGATAGTTTGAAGCAGCCACCTTTGACACCGCATAATGGCTGTTGGGGTCGGCGGCATCATCTTCGACGGGGCCGGCGCAATTAAGGCCGTATTCGGATGAACTGCCGGCATGCACCAAAGCGGCAAACCCGTGCTCGGCCAATGTTTCGGTGAGCGACACAAGTGCGGTGAAATTGGTGCGGTAGATCAGCGCGGGATCGGTTTCAAATGAATAGGCCCCGTAGGCCACGCAATCAAACACGGTTTGTGGCGCGGTGGTGGCCACCATGTTGCGAATTGCCGCAGGATCGATCAGATCAACTTCTAAAATCTGATGACGCGAAATCCCATCCAGCCGCCAGGCCGGCATAGCGCGGATCACGCCGAACACATCGCTGCGATGCGCCAGCAGCATGCGCAGCAAATTGGCACCAACAAAGCCACCTGCGCCAAGCACCAGGATTGGCCCGCGTAAGGCACGGACCCAGTCGGCTGTGGGGAGTGTCATGCGGGGGGCCTAGGTGAAGGGCAAAGTGAAGGAAAGATCTTTTTTTTTGAAGAAAAGAGGCAAAAGACTTTTGTTATGCGGGCCTGGGGCTGCCATGCCACCGCAAACTCTGGCCTAGCGTATAAAAGTCTTTTTTCTTCTTTTTCTTCAGAAAAAGAAGCGTCTTGATTGCCTATCATATTCCCCCGCCAATCGCCCGAACCGCTGCGTGCATATCAACACGGCTAAGGCCGGCGTGGTCGCGCAGGAAGTTTTGCGAGCCGTAGGTGCCGGTGGGGTAACCGCGGGCGAACAGATGCTGATAGCGCGCGATGGGAATGGCGTTGTGCACGAGGTAGGCGCAGATCATGGCGCCGAGGCCGCCGTGGCTGACGTGTTCTTCGATTACCAGCAGGGCGGGGTTTGCGGCGAGGGCGGCGATCAGGGCGCCGGGCGGCGGGTTTGCGGTGATGGGTAGTTCGCTGACCAGCCACAGGCTGGGGCGGTTGGCGGGATCGAGGGTTAAAAATTCATCCCAAACGACGCCGGCGATCGGGCCGGTGGTGATGGCGGCACCTTGATATCCAGGCAGAAGGCAGCGCCAGGGGGCGTAGGCTGGGGCGGTTTGGCCTTTGGGCAGTTCCCCGCGGCCGAGGCGGATGTAAGTTGGAGCGGCCGTGATGGCGGCGCGCGCGATGGTGGCGGCAATATCCTGGGTGAAGGCCGGCACCAGCACGTGCATGCCGGGCAAAGTGAGGAGTACACCGTAATCCTCCAGCGCGTGGTGGGTGGGGCCCATGACGCCGTAGCCATAGCCGCCGCCATTGGCGAGCAGTTTGACCGGCAGGTTATGCAGGCAGATATCGTTGCGGATTTGCTCGAATGCGCGGGCGTAGCAGAAGGGTGCGATGGTGTAGGTCCAGGTTTGCAGGCCTTCGGATGCCAGGGCTGCCGCCACCGAGACCATGTTCTGTTCGGCGACGCCGCAATTGATGAAGCGTGGGCCTAGCGCTGTTTGCAACGGTTCCAACGCCATAAAGCCGAGATCGCCGGTGAGGAAGACCAGGCTAGGGTCGGCGGCGCGGGCGACCAGTTCGGCGCACAGGGCATCTCTCATGGTAGCATGCCCAGTTCTGCGATGGCGGCGGCATGCTGGGCGGGCGTCAGCGGCAGGTAATGGCTTTGCAAAGTGCCCGCCAGGCCGGGCACGCCGTGGCCTTTGGTGGTGCGCAGACTGGCCAGCACCGGGCGATCGGTACCGGGGGCCAGGGCTGTGCGTAGGCTATCGAGGCTGTGGCCATCCGCGTTGCGAAATTCGATATCAAAGCCGCGCAACTTATCGGCCAGCGGGTTCATGCTGGCGACATCATGGGTGGTGCCAAAACCTTGTAGGCCGTTGTGGTCGACCAGGATGGTGAGGTTGTGCAGGCGTTGGTGGGCGGCGAAAATGGCCGCCTCCCAGGTGGAGCCTTCCTGCCATTCGCCATCGGAGGTGAGGCAGATGATGCGGCGCGGGTTGTTTTGCAGGCGGGCCGCGAGTGCAAGGCCGGCTGCCAGCGATAGGCCGTGGCCCAGGCTGCCGGTTGCGAATTTTATGTGCGCGATGCCGTGCGGCGGCGGGTGGCCGCCGAGGCGGGTGTTATCCTGATGGAAACTTGCGAGTTCCTCGTGCGCGATGTGGCCCAGCGAGGCGAGGGTGACGTAGAGCGCGCCAGCGGAGTGGCCTTTGGAGAGCACGAAGCGGTCATCGGCGCCCAAAAATTCGTGATGGGCGACCATGAGGGCATCGATGCAGGAAAGATTGCCGCCGAGATGGCCGGCGCGGGCGTGAAAATGCATATCGAGCAGGCGGCGCCTGGCATCGTGCAGGTCGGCCTGGGTTAGGCGGTTAGCGATGGGGGGCGGGGGCGGGGGCGCGATCATTGTATCCGGACGGTAGCGCATGAATTGGCACCGAGGCCAGGGCGGCTAGCTGTGGGGTTTGCGCAGTAACCAGCTGCGCCTACATACCGAAAGGATGGTTCCCGATACCTGATTTAAGAGGCGGCTTTGTGATGACGCAAAAACCCGATGTAACGACGAAAACCGACGCCGAGTGGCAGGCCGAACTTAGCCCGGAGCAATTTGCCGTGCTGCGTGGGCACGCGACCGAGCGGCCGGGGGCGAGCCCGTTGAACCATGAAAAGCGGGACGGGGAATTTTTCTGCGCCGCCTGCCAGCAGGCGTTGTTTGATAGCAGCACGAAATACGAAAGCGGCTCGGGCTGGCCGAGTTTTTATGCCTCGAAAGAGGGGGCGGTGGGGACCACCACCGATACCAGCCATGGCATGCGGCGGGTGGAAGTGCATTGCGGCCGCTGTCACGGACATTTGGGGCATGTGTTTGAAGATGGCCCCAACCCCACCGGGCTGCGGTTTTGCATTAATGGGGCGGCCTTAAAATTTCAGCCGGTATGACCGCGTTCGATGCCGCCGGCAGTGATGATGTGATTAGCGAATTGCGCGGGTTGCTGACCGGTGAGCACGACCCGATTGCCAATGCGGCTAATCTCTCGGCGCTGCTGTTTACCCGGCTGTCTGGGCTAAACTGGGTTGGGTTTTACTTTTTGCGCGGTGATACGCTGGTGCTGGGGCCATTTCAGGGGCAGCCGGCGTGCACGCGCATCGCCATAGGGCGCGGGGTGTGCGGCACCGCTTTTGAACGCTGCGAGACCATTGTGGTGGACGATGTGCACGCGTTCCCTGGGCATATTGTGTGTGATAGCGCATCGCTTTCGGAAATTGTCGTGCCGTTTGCGGTGGCAGGCGTGGTGCGCGGCGTGCTGGATGTGGATAGCCCGGTGGCCGCGCGGTTTACCGAGGCCGATCAGATGCTGCTGGAGGCTGCTGTGCAGGTTTATGTCGAGGCGTGTGCCGCAATTTGATGGCGGGTAGCAACACCTGGGTTGCGTTTCTGCTGACGGTGGCGCTGCTGGAACTGACCCCTGGGCCGAACATGGGGTATTTGGCAGCACTAACCGTGCAGCATGGCAGGCCGGCAGGGTTTGCCGCCATTTTCGGTATTACGCTGGGGTTGCTGGTTTATCTGGGCGGCTCGGTTCTGGGGCTGACCGAGATTATTGGCCGCGAACCGGCTTTGTACGAGGTTTTGCGCTGGGCCGGCGTTGGCTACATGCTGTGGATGGCGTGGGATGCCTGGCGTGAGGCAAGCGACGCCGATGTGGCTGTGCTGCCGCCGATTGCGCCCGTGGTGCTGGCCTGGCGGGGGTTTTTGGCCAACATCCTAAACCCCAAAGTTGCGATGTTTTACGTCACGCTTTTGCCGGCCTTTGTACCGGAGACGGCGGTAAACCCGGCGGCGTCGGCGTTCGGCTTAGGGTGCGTGCATGTGGCCGTTAGCATTGCTGTGCACATCGCAATTGTGCTGGCCGCCGGCCAAGCGGCGGCGGCACTGGCGGGCGGCGGCGCGCGCTTGGTGATGGTGCGGCGCGGCTTGGCGGCGGGCTTGGTCGCCATCGCCGTGTGGCTTGGCTATGCCACCCGGCTGGTATGACCGCGGCTGGTATGACCGCGGCTGGGCCTAGTCTCGGTGGACCGTGTAGCTTTCGCCCAAACTTTGCGTGATCTGTTCGGCGTGGCTGGGGTCGCGGGCTTCGATCATCACCGCAAGCTCGGCTGCCTGCACGCTGGGAGAGCCGAATAGGCGCTGGTGCACCACTTCGATGATGTTGCCACCCGAGGCGCCAATTTTGGTGGCGATGTCGGCCAGCACGCCGGGGCGATCGGGGATGTCCATGCGCAGGCGCAGCAGGCGGCCATCGCGCAGCAAGGCGCGCAGTAACACGTTGGACAGCACGCGGGCATCGATGTTGCCGCCGCAAATGGGCAGGCCGACGCGCTTGCCAGCAAAACGGGCGCGGTTGGCGAGCAAACCGGCCAGTGCCGTGGCGCCGGCCCCTTCGGCCACCACTTTGGCTGAGCCCACCAGCATGGCGATGGCATCTTCCACCACGGTTTCAGGTGCCACCAGCACGGTGTGCACACGTTCGGCAATGATGCGGGCAGTGAGTTGGCCGATATCGCGCACCGCAATGCCCTCGGCGATCGTGGCACGGCCGGGGCTTTCCGCCGGTGCGCCCATGCGTTGGGCGAGGGCTGAAAACCCTGCCACCTGCACGCCGATGATTTCGGTTCGCGGGCTGATGGCATTGGCGACAATCGCGCAGCCGGAAATTAAACCGCCGCCGCCAATCGGCACCAGCAGCACATCCAGCGGCGGGGCATCTTCGAAAAATTCCAGCGCCAGCGTGCCCTGCCCGGCGATGATCAGGGGATCATCGTAGGGGTGGATAAAAACCATGCCCTGGCTTGCCGCCAGCATTTGCGCATGGGCCGCGGCTTCTTCCACCGAATCCCCATGCAGCACCACCTTGGCACCCCACGCCGTGGTGCCGCTGACTTTGGCCAGCGGGGTTTGCTTGGGCATAACGATGGTGGCCGCAATACCGGCAAGCCCCGCATGGCGGGCAACGCCCTGGGCGTGGTTACCCGCCGACATCGCCACAACGCCACTGGCGCGTTCGGCGGGCGTAAGCACCGCCAGGCGGTTGGCCGCACCACGTTCCTTAAAACTACCGACCGCCTGAAGATTATCGAGTTTAAGCCAAATCTCGGCGCCAGTTTGCCGCGACAGCACGGCGCTGGGCACGGTAGGCGTGCGCAGCACCCGGCCCGCGATACGGCCAGCGGCAGTGCGGACGTCATCTATGGTGGGAAGGGAGTGGTCCATAAAAAGGAAAGCCCCAAGAAAGTAAGGCTGGTGGGGCGAAGCCGCCCCCCCAGACCCCCGGCAATTGGTTGACGGCGT
>JBBARC010000055.1:0-21747 GCA_040400005.1 Acetobacteraceae bacterium
GGTTAGCTGGTGCGGGGCAGGCTTAGCTTTTATGCGTTTCGCGGTTGAATCCGCGCTATATGCAAAAACGTATTTTGCGTATCTACCCCGGTTTTTTGCTGGCTTTTGCGACAACTGTGCTGATTGTGGCGCCGTTAGGGGGGGGCGATCTGGCCGCCCTAGATGCGCGAGCCTGGGCAAAATTGGTTCTCGGTGCTGTACTTTTGCAAGAACCTGCGGTGCCGGGTAGTTTTGCAGGCCTGAGAGAGCCGGTGCTGAATGGCGCGTTATGGAGCATTCCGGTTGAATTTGCCTGCTACTTGGCGGTGCCAGTGATGGCCGCGTTAGGCTTTCTGGGCAGGCACCGGTGGGCGTTGGCGGCGTTGCTGGGTGGTTTGCTCGTGGCGATTGCAACGGGCATGGCGGCGCGTGTGGTTGGCACGCTGGGGCTTGCTATACCGGCTTTGGGCATTTCCACCACAACCCTTGCGCTGAACGCGACCATTTGGTGCGCGGCATTGGCGATGTTTGTGTCTGGCATGTGCATGGCAGCGTTTGATTTGCGATGCATTTTACATGGTGGGGTTGCCTGTGTGGTGGCGGCTGCGGTGCTGGCCTGCCTGTTGTCGCCGGCGCTGGCGCTGGCATCGTTAAGCGTAGGCTTCACCTACCTGGTGTTTTGGGCAGCGTTCAGCCCAGTATTTGCATGGGCACGGCCGCTAAACCGCAAGCGCGATATATCCTATGGGGTGTATTTATACGGCTGGCCGGTGGAAAGTTTGCTGATCTGGCACCACCGCGCGATCGGCCCGTTGGCGGCGTTCGCGGTGACCATGGTGGTGGTCAGCGTGCTCGCTATGGCAAGCTGGGCCTGGGTGGAAGCCCCTGCCCTGCGCATCAAGCCCGGAGGCCACCGGGGATAACTGGGATTATGTCCACAACCCACCCGCGTAACATGCGCATTGCAATATATGCCGCAAAATCAACCGCTTGTAACGAAACATGCGGAAACAATCATTGACTCGCCCAGCGCGGGGCACACGGTTAGGTTGGCGAAAGTTTAACGCGTTCTGTGCAGGCCAGCCGCACCCTGGGGGTGCCTCCAGCCCAGCAGAACAACCAAGGGTTGTTGTTACCAGTTATGGACGGGTTCGCCGAACTAACCACCAGCACCGCCGACACCTGCCAGCACACGCTGGCCGGGCCAATTTCGTGCGTCGGGATTGGGCTGCATTCGGGGGAGCGGGTGAATTTGGCGCTGCTGCCGGCGCCGGCTAACACCGGTATTGTGTTTCGCCGCACCGATTTGGGCGTGAGCATCGGCGCGCGTTTCGATAACGTGGGCGATACGCGGCTGTGCACCGTGCTCAGTGCCGATGGCGTGCGCATTGGCACCATTGAGCATCTGATGGCCGGCCTGGCCGGGTGCGGTATTGATAATGCGATTGTGGAACTGGATGGTGCCGAATTGCCGGTGTTTGATGGCTCGGCGGCACCCTTTACGTTCCTGATCGATTGCGCCGGCCGGCGTGAACAAAACACGCCGCGGGTTGCGATTGAAATTCTGCGCACCGTGCGGGTAACCGATGGTGAAGCGTTTGCTGAATTCCGCCCGCACGACAGCGCTGATACTGCCCCCACCATTGCGCGTGCGGTGCTGGATATGGCGCTGTCTATTGAATTTGCCGCCGCCGCGATTGGCCGCCAGGCGCTGAGCCTGACACTAAGCGAACTGACCTTCCGCACCGAATTAGAACGCGCCCGCACCTTTACCCTACGCGCCGAAATTGACGCGATGCAGGCCAATGGCCTGGCCCGCGGCGGCAGCCTGGAAAACGCGATTGTGGTTGATGGCGCCCAGGTGCTTAACCCGGCGGGCTTGCGCATGAGCGATGAATTCGTGCGCCACAAAATGCTGGATGCGGTGGGCGATTTGGCGCTGGCGGGTGGGCCGATCCATGGCCGCTTTATTGCGCACCGCACCGGGCACGCGCTGAACAACAAATTATTGCGTGCGCTGTTCGCCGATAGCACGGCGTGGCGCCGCGTAACCACGGCCGCCCCGGCAAACGGCTGGTTTGCGCCGATGAGCCTGCAAGCGGCCGATTAACCGCAGCTTAGGCCCCGCCGCCTTTACCTTCAAACGGATGCAGCATTTGCCCCGCCAAATCGCGCGGCAACGCGGGATCCACCCCGTAATCGGCCGGCCACTCGCGCGGCAGGTAATGCGTGCCAAAAATCCGATCCAGCCACGGCAGCATGGATGCATAATTGCGGTTGGGGTGATCGGTTTTTGAATGGTGCCAGTGGTGAAACGCCGGGGTGGACACCAGATGTTCCAGCGGGCCGAAGCGCCAGCGCAGATTGGCGTGAATAAAAAACCCCCACATGGTGCCAACCAGAATAATCAGCAGCGGCATATTATCGGCAACCCGGGCGGTGGGTTGGGCTAGGCCCAGCGCATACATCGGCACAAAGCCGCACAGCCGGGTAAACACCATATCCACCGGGTGCAGCCGGGTATTGACCAGCCAATCGATACTGGCGGCACTGTGGTGCACTGCATGAAAGCGCCACAACAGGGGGATTTCGTGCATCCAGCGATGCCCCCAATAAAAGCCGATTTCACCGGCCAGCAAGGCGGCCAGCGCGCGGGCCCACAGCGGCAGGCCGACGGTAAAGGCAAGCAGGCTGCCGGGCAGAATTTTATGCATGCCAAAAGCGATCAGCGCCATCGGCGGGGCCAGCAGCAATTTGGGCAGCAAGCCGCTGAGGAAGAAGTAAACCAAATCGTTGCCCACTTCACGCCGGCGGATTTTTTGCGGGCGCAAAAAGGCGATCTGTTCCAGCGGGATAAAAATCACCGCCAGTAACATAAACCAGGCACTGAGGCGCAAAAGATCAATCAGCATGGCGGGCACGGGGGGGTCCGGTTAAACGACTGCATCGTTATGTAGCGCGCACAGTGGCACTTCAACCAGACATAAGCTGCAAATCCGGCGCCATTGCACCGGCGCGATGCACGACGCAGGGTTATCCCTACCCGATCGCGCCAAAAGGACACCGCCGCCATGACCAAAACCGCCGCCGACATCGACGCCGAACAGCGCGACTACTGGAATGGCCGCGGCGGCGCACATTGGGTGGAAGAACAGGCGTTTACCGATGGCATGCTGGCGGAAGTGGCAACCCGGTTGATCGCCCACGCCGATGCGCCGCAGGCAGCCGAGATACTGGATATTGGCTGCGGCGCCGGGGCCACCACGGTGCTGCTGGCGGCCGCCGCACCGGCCGCACGGGTAACCGGGCTTGATCTTTCGGCGCCGTTGATTGCGGTTGCGCGCGGCCGGTCCGCCGCCGGCGTTACCTGGATCGAAGGCAACGCCGCCACCCACGATTTTGGCCAAACGCGCTTCGATCTTTTGATCTCGCGCTTCGGCGTGATGTTTTTTGGTAATCCTACCGCGGCGTTTAGCCATTTGCGCGCAACCCTGCGCCCCAATGGCCGGCTGGTGTTTGCCTGCTGGCGCAGCTTTGCCGAAAACCCGTGGATGCGCGTTCCGCTGGAAGCCGCCTGCAAGCACGTGCCCTGGCCACCGCGGCCGGAGCCTGAAGATGCCGGGCCGTTTTCGTTTGCATCCCCCGATCGGGTGCGTCGCATTTTGGGCGCCGCCGGCTTTGCCGATCCGGTGTTTACGCCGGTGGATTTGGTGCTGGATGTTGCGGGGGGCGCCGGACTGGATGCGGCGGTGTTTCACACCACCCGCATCGGTGCGGCTAGCCGGGCGATGGCCGACCAGCCGGCGGCGCTGCAGGAAAAAGCTCGGGCGGAGATACGGGCTGCTTTGGCGCCTTATGTGGTGGGGGATGCTGTGCAACTGCCGGCGGCGGTTTGGTTTGTGTCGGCAGGTGTCTGAAAGGAAAGAAACTTCTTTTCTGAAGAATAGAAGCAAAAGACATTTATTCGTTGGGGGAACGTGGCGACGCTGGGTGTGGCTGTTGCCGCTGTTGCTGCTCGCTTCTTGCAGTGGCGGGCAGCGCCTGCATACGGATGTTGGGCCTGGGCCGGCGGGCGATCCTTGGCGGCCATTTATTGCTGAGTCCGCGCAGCATTTTACCATCCCCGACGCTTGGATACGCACCGTGATGGCGCGGGAATCAGGCGGGCACCAATATCTGAATGGGCGGCCGATCACATCATCTTCGGGGGCCGCGGGGCTGATGCAGTTGATGCCCGCCACATACGATCGCTTACGCGTGCGCTATGGTCTGGGCGGTGATGTGTATGATCCGCACGATAATATCTTTGCCGGCGCCGGGCTGATTCGCGAATTATACGATCGTTACGGCTCGCCCAATTTCTTGGCCGCCTATACGCTGGGTAGCCGCCGCATGGATGCTTACCTGGCCGGCAAATCCGATCTACCCGATAGCACGCGCAGCTATATGGCGACGGCAGCGCCGGGATTGCGCGGTGATCAGCCTGGCAGCAGCGCGCCAACACCCCGCCCGCCGGTGGCCTTCGCTGCCGCCAGCGGTGGGTTAATCGCATCGGCGGAAGCAGCCCCGGTGCGCGCCAATAGCTGGTCTGTGCAGGTGGGTGCCTACAGGGATCCTGATCAGGCCCGCCAAGCTGCCGCACAGGCGCGCCAAGCCGGCGGCGATACGCTTACGCAGGGCAGCGTGTTAATTGCCATCACCCAGCACGATGGCGCGCGGTATTACCGCGCCCGCATCACCGGACTAGATCGCAATGGTGCGGAAACTGCCTGCACAGACCTAAAAAATGCCGGTATTGGGTGCTGGGCGGTAGCGCCGGGGGGGTAGTGCACGGGGTGCAGCGTCGCCGTTACCGGGTAATACCAAGCCGCCTTGATAATGACTCTTCCAAGATCAAGATGGGCAGCAATGCGGCGTGGTATCCGCGCCGGGTTGGCGGGCGTCGGCGCGCCAAAAAAGACTAATGCCGGCCCGCGTTGAGCCATTCTTCACGGGTCAGCCCTTAAGCGGGTTGGTATAAGGGCAAACACCGTGCCCAAACCCGACGCACCGCCAGAGTTGGTAGCGCCATACACATTGGTGCCAATGCTGATAAGGGCAGCACCTGGCTGGCTGCCATCGGCCTTGCCGGTGAAGTTATGTAGGATAGTTTTTAAGCCGGTGACTGGATGAATGCTGAACACGGTGCCTTTATCAAACGCGCCACCGCTGGAGGTTGTGCCATAAAGCAGACCGTTGATCCCAAGCAGGGGACCATCAGGGTAGCTGCCATCCGCGCCGCCGGTAAATCTGTGCAGCACTCGTTCTGCCCCAGTTACCGTGCTAATTTTAAAGACTAGGCCATAATCCAACGGGTTGGGCCCCAAACCGCCGCCCAATGATGAAACACCGTACAACGCGCCGCTTAGCTTGGTCAGTGTTTCACTAGGGAAGGCGGCGTCTTTGCCGCCGGCAAAGCTGTAAACAACGCCGTAGGCCCCAGTGGTTGGATTGATCTTGAACACGGTACCAAAGTTTGATGCACCGCCGTTTGATGTTAAACCATAAAGACTGGCGCCTAAACTGGTCAGGGCGGCGCTTGGCGCGGCGCCATCACTGCCCCCGGCAAAACTGTAAATTGGGCTTGGTAACCCAGTGCCTGGCTTGAAGCCATATACGGTGCCGCTGTCCGAAGCGCCACCGCCACGGGTTACGCCATAGACGGTATCACGCAGATTGAGTAACTCCCCGCGCGGCCATGAACCGTTGGCCCCGGTAAAACTGAAGATTACGTTGTGGGAACCCGTATTTGGATCGATGCTGAACAACGTGCCACGGTCAGCATCGCCACCAACGTATGTTGTACCATAGAGCGTGCTCCTCACGCCGATCAGTGCCGAGCTGGGCGAGATACCAACGGCGCGACTTCCAAAGCTAAATATCTCCGTCGCTGCCGCTGTTACCGGATCAATCTTTACGATATTGCCACGCGATGCCGAACCGCCCCGCGCGGTCGACAAAAACAAGGCGCCATTAAAAGCAGCCAAGCCGTTGGGCTCGGGTGTTAAGCCGCTTCCCGGTGAAAAACTATATACAACGCGCTGTGTCTTGGTCGCGGGATCGACACTGAATACCGTTCCGTAACCATTGCCGCTCGATGAAGACTCACCTCCGAATAGTGTGGTTCCATAGAGAATACCATTCGCGCTGAGCAGCCCGCCCGGGTTGCTGCCATTATTGGCCCCAGTGAACTTATAAATTACATTGGTCACACCGGTGACAGGGTCAATTTCAAACACGGTCCCGGCACCCGGTGCCCCACCCCCGACAGCATTTGTTCCGAAAAGCATACCGCCGACGTTGATCAGCGCGGTATTGGGAAAAGCCACAGCCCCTTCGTATCCTGAGAATCGATGAAGTATGGTTTCCTTGCCCGAGGTCAGGTCGATTTTGAACACTAGGCCTGCGCTGAACTGGCCAACGCTCTGCGCGGTGCCATAAAGCGCGCTGCCTACTTGGGTGAGCGCAGCTACCGGCGCGTATCCGTCATTATTTTGTATGTTAAAGTTATGCACGACACTCTCGACGCCGGTGCTCGGATCAATCTTGAACACTGTGCCAAGTGCCCTTCCACTACCACCGTAATCCGACGTAACGTAAAGTACGCCGTTTAGTGCGATCAATCCGCCGCGTGGATGACGTGCGTCACCACCGCCACCAAAACTATGCAACACGGTTTCGATGCCAGTGACGGAGTCGATCTTAAAGACCGTGCCACTATCCATAGTTCCACCGGCCGATGTCGTACCGTAGAGCGTATCTCCCACGGCCAGCAGCGGCCCAGATGGATAACCACCATCAGCCCCACCCGTGAAGCTATAAGTTACGGTTATGCTACCGGCTGCTGGGTCGAACCTAAAAACAACGCCGTGATCCGCACTAAAAGCCGACTGCGCTGTACCATACACCACGCCGCCTATCGCGGTTAGCCCGGTATTGGGCGACATCCATTTGGGGAAACTGTAAATGACCGTTTCCCGCCCAGTGGTTGGATTTAAGTTATATATTGTGCCAGAGCCCGTCACACCGCCCGATTGCGTGGTTCCAAAAAACGTGCCGCCAACATCAAACAGCGTCCCGGAAGGTGAGGCGCCGTCGTAGCCGCCACTGATTGAATACAACGTCGATAGCGTTGCCGCCTGGGCTGAGCCAATTGAGACCAAGCTAGCAGCCAGGCCGCACAGCACCTTCAATCGCAACCCGGTCATGACAGTTCCCAATTCGAAGCTAGTTCAGCACCCTTAGGACCGAGACCAACGCCCGATCTTGCGCCACCGTTATAATGCACGGGCTTGCGTATGTCACCGGCAAACGGTTGGGGGAGTGCGACCAAGGAAGGAAGGCGAAGGCGTGCTGCGCACGAAGCCCCTCGCCTTACTTCCTTAGCCCCAGTCCCCCACCCATCACTCGAAATCGGGGGCGCGTTGGCCGATCATGGCGAGTAGTTCGCGGCGGGTGGAGGGGTCATCGCGGAAGGCGCCGAGCATGCGGCTGGTGACCATGGACACGCCGGTTTTGTGCACGCCGCGGGTGCTCATGCATTGGTGGCCGGCTTCGATAATCACGGCGGTGCCGCGCGGGCGCAGCACGTCGTTGATGGTATTGGCGATTTGGGCGGTGAGTTTTTCCTGGATTTGCAGGCGGGCGGCGTAGGCATCGACCACGCGGGCGAGTTTGCTGATACCGACCACGCGTTTATCGGGCAGGTAGGCGACGTGGGCGCGGCCGATGATGGGCACCATGTGGTGTTCGCAGTGGCTTTCCAGGCGGATATCGCGCAGCAGCACGATTTCGTCGTAGCCTTCGACTTCCTCGAACGTGCGTTCCAGGATGGCGATGGGGTCTTCGGTGTAGCCGCGGAAGAATTCGCGGTACGATTTTGCCACCCGGCGCGGGGTATCTAACAGGCCTTCGCGGGTGGGGTCATCGCCGGCCCAGCGGATCAGGGTGCGGATGGCGGCTTCGGCCTCGGTTTGGCTGACCGGGGGTTCGGAGATGGCTGCACGGGCGCGGGCGGGTTTGGGGCTGATTTTGTTCACCGGGTAAAACCTAAATCAAAACACGGGGGGGGGCGTGGGGGCATGGCAGGGGTTTCGGCACTGGGCCTTACGACGTTACTACGCACTGACTTACAATGATGGTCCTTTTGGGCCAACCGGCAAGGGGTGGGCGCTTAGGCAATCGGCGCACCAACTTGGGTAGAGCCAGCGTGGTGACCGTTACTGGCCAATCTGCAGGATGGCGCCAGGTAATCGCACCGCATTGCACTACATCGCACTTATATTTTATAGTGCGATAAGGTATATCATGGTGCAAAACCCACCCTATCGGAGCCCGGTTTGCTCTCCTTCACCCCCAGCCCCAAGCTCGAAAAAGCCTTAAAATCAGTGCAGGTGGAGGTGAACCGCCTGGCCGCTGACCTTTCGCGTGTGCCCGAGATCGAGGCATCCTGGTTGCAGCGCTGGGCACTGATCAGCACCATTGGTGCGTCAACCCGCATTGAAAACGCAGTGCTAACCGACGCCGAAATCGAATGGGTCGATACCACACTGTCACGTGATGGGCTTTCGCGAGATGGCCACGGGGCCACTTTCGGCGCCAACAAACAGGCCATCCTCGACAAGCTATCGAAGGACCGCGAGCGCAGTGTCGAGGAGGTGGTTGGCTGCCGCGAGGTGCTAGCGATCGTCTACCTGCAGGCGCCAGACCTATTTCCGTTGTCAGAAAGCATAATCCGCGGCCTGCATCACACGTTGCTCAGTGTGTACCCTGAAGCAGCGTTTCATGCCGGCGGCTACAAAACCAGTCCCAACCAAGTGATTTCGCTTAATCACGACACTGGTGAGCGCCGCGTCGTGCTCGACCCCACACCGCCCGGGCCGCAAACCGAGGTGGCCATGCGCGACCTGCTGGTTTGGTACAACCAGTCGATCCGCGAGCATCCCTGGCCCTTACTTGTCGCCACCGAGTTCGTGTATCGCTTTTTGGCTATCCATCCTTTTCAGGATGGCAATGGCCGCCTCGGCCGGGCGCTGTTTTTGCTGGCGCTGATGCAGGGCGACGATGCAGACTTTGCCCGCATCATCAGGTTTGTCTCGATCGACCGGCAGATCGAGCGGCATCGCCCGCTTTACTATGCCGCTCTGCACCAGGCATCTGGCGGCAAGTTCCACGACGATCCGCATCTTTACGCATTCGAGGCGCTAGCATGGTTTTTTCTCAGAATGCTGGACCTTGCCCTGGCCGATATCACGCTTCTCAGGCACCGCTTTGCGGCGTTACAGCGACTATCGGAAAGTGCCTCACAAATTCTCGCCTGTTTCAAATCAACACCCGAGCGGCGGCTGAAAGTGGCTGAGCTAATGTCTGAAACCGGCCATGTTCGCCGAACCGTACAAAATGCTCTCGTCAGCCTCACGAAAGCCGGCTTGGTGCAACGGCTCGGCGCCGGGCCAGGCACGCGCTATCACCTTATTTTCTGACCGGCTATTAGCAGCCCACACCCCGTGCTGCGCACCGCCCCCTTTATTCACCGCCCATTATGCGGCGATTACCCCCCCCCTATTCGCCGCACGCCCCCCTCACCCCAGCAAAGTTTTTAGCGCAACCGCGCCATCGCCCAGCGCCGCCACATCCACCACCGCGCCAGCCGCTACCAGCTTCTTGGCCACCATAAATTCGGCCGGCCGGTTAACCGCATCCGCCGCCATCAGCTTGCCACCCGCCAAATAGAAAATCACAAAATTACGGGCCGCCATGTCGCCGCGCACCACCGCCTGGTCGTAGCCCGCACTCAACCCCACCGATTGCAGTTTTAGATCATACTGGTCCGACCAAAACCACGGCATGGCCGCGTAAGGTGCGGGGTTGCCCAGTATCCATGCCGCCACCACGCGGGCCTGTTCCAGCGCGTTGGGCACCGATTCCAGTCGCACCCGGCGGCCCAAAGGTGGGCAAAAATGGTTGGCAACGTCGCCAATGGCGTAAATCGCCGGATCTTCGGTGCAGCAATGCTCGTTCACCACAATGCCGTTATCCGTAGCCAAGCCGGCGGCGGCGGCAAGCTCGGTGCCCGGCACCAGGCCGATGCCCACCAGCACAAAATCGGCGGCAAACTGCCGGCCATCGGCCAACACAATTTGCCCGACGTAGGCCGGATCGGCGGCATCTGGGGTAAGCGCCACCACGGCGGCATCGGTGTAAATAGCCACCCCGGCCGCCGCGTGCACATCGGCAAAAAAACTAGAAAGCTCCGGCCCGGTGACGCGCGCCAGCAACCGCGGCGCGGCTTCCAGCACGGTCACCAGTAAACCGAGTTTGGCGGCAACGGCGGCGACCTCCAGCCCGATATAGCCGCCGCCGACAATCACCAGCCGCTTGCCCGCCACCATGTGCGGTTTTAGCGCTACCACGTCGTTTTTGCAGCGCAGAGTGTAGACATTGGCGAGATCGGCGCCGGGGCAGGTCAGCCTGCGGGCCTGGCCGCCAGTTGCCAGCACCAGATGCGCGTAGGGCAGATGCTCGCCATCCGAAAGCGCAACCGCGCGGGCGGCGCGATCAATGCGATCCACCCGTAACCCCTGGCGCACCAGCACGTTGGCTTTTTCATACGCGGTGCCTGGGCGAATAAGCAGCGCATCTTCGCTGATCTCGCCAGCCAGATACGCTTTGGAAAGCGGCGGCCGGTGGTAGGGTAGCCAAGGTTCGGCGCCGATCAGGGTAATCGGCCCGGCATAACCGCTTTGGCGCAGTTTAATCGCCACCTCGCCGCCGCCGTAGCCGCCACCCACAATCACCACGCCGCGCTGTTCGGTCATGCCCTGGTCCGTTCCCAATATTTTTGTCTAGCCGGTTTTATCGCCTGGGCGCAGTTGCGCAATGGCGTGACCCATCTCTGGCAACGGCGGCCATGCGGCGCTATGTGCGGTGCATGGATGATCCCCAGCCGCAAGCCACCCCCCAACCAACCATCGACCCGCGCGCCTTTCGCAACGCGCTGGGGTCGTTTGTCACCGGCGTTACCATCGTTACCACCTGCGATGCCGCCGGCCGCTATGTCGGCCTCACCGCCAACAGCTTTAACTCGGTCTCCCTCGATCCGCCGATGATCCTGTGGAGCCTGGCCCTGAACAGCGCCGCGCTGGACGCCTTTCGCACCGCCGAATGGTGGGCTGTGCATATTCTGTCGTCCGACCAGGAAGACATGTCCTCCCGCTTCGCCCGCCGCGGTGAGGATAAATTTGCAGGCTTACCCATCACCGCCGGCCCCGGCGGCATCCCGCTGCTCGATGGTGCGGCGGCCCGCTTTATCTGCCGCACCGCCTTTGAATACGAAGGCGGCGACCACGCGATTTTCGTCGGCGCCGTTATTGAATTCGACCAGGCCACCCGCGCCCCGCTGGTGTACCACCAGGGCCGCTACGGCCGCGTGCTGCCCGATATGGGCACCTCGGCCGACACCTCCAGTAACGACCCCGCCCGCTTTGGCCAGCATTTTATCGGCCATCTGCTCGCCCGCGCCCACACCAAAATGCTCGCCGACGTGCACCATCAATCCACCAGCCGCGGGCTGACCGGTGCCGATTACACCGTGCTCACCGCCCTCGGCTTAGGCGACGGCTGCTCGCTGACCGATCTTGCCGGCCGCGCCGCCGCAGCTGGCGTGGAAAACCCAGCCACCACTATCGGCTCGCTCGCCGCCCGCGGGTTGCTCGCCGGCGAAGATGGGCTGCTGTGCCTCACCGATGCCGGACACCGACTGGTGGTGGAGCTGATTGCTGTGGCACAGGCCAGCCAAATCCGGCTGGAGGAAAAATTATCGGCCGGTGAGCTGGGCGTGTTGCGCAACTTGCTCGGGCGGGTTTTGGAGTAAGTCATTGAAGAGTCTTCTTTTCTGAAGAAAAGATGCAAAAGATTTTTTGTTCGTTGGGGGCTGGGGGATGGGCGGCACCGTGCGTCACCTTCATTTTTAGCCTTTATTCATATCTTAGTCATATGATAGGAATTGCGGCGGGGCAGAGTTGGGGCGAACCGGGTGCGGTTTGCACCGGTGGCACGAATGTGCCGGCCCGCCGTAACCGCCGCGCAGCCCATTGCGCGCACCAGTTTGAGGTTTTCGTCCCATGGCCCTGCGCCCCGGTTTTCTTGCCACAACCACCCTCGCTATCGGCGTGCTCGCCACCTGCCCCGCCCGCGCCGATGCGCTCGCAGACGATATTCAGGCCGCCCTCACCCAAGGCACGCCAAACCTGGAGCTGCGGCCGCGCATTGAAGTGGTTGCCCCCGATAACAGCAAAACCGATGCATTCGCGATTACCATGCGCATGGTCATGGGCTACACGACCAAACCCATTTATGGCCTCAGCGCATCTGCCGAAATGCTGGCGGTGATGGTGCCGCTCAATGCCTACAACAGTCAGGTCAACGGCAAAACCAGCTACGCGCAAATCTCTGATCCGCCCGGTGTCAATCTCGGCCAAGGTATTTTGCGCTACCAGAAAGCCTGGGGGCATGACGGCATCGATGTTAAAGTCGGCCGCCAGGTGATTGCGCTCGATGATCAACGGTTTTTTGGTAAATCCGATTTCCGCCAAAATTACCAAAGCATTGATTCGGTGCTCACCAAGGTCACCCCGTTCGATCACTTTAGCGTTCTTGGCGGTTGGGGCTGGAATATCAAAAACTCACTCGATAACAGCGTCCCGTCACGCATCATCATCGGCCAGGCCACCTACGCGCCCCTCCCTGCCCTCACAGTGGATGGCTTTGGCTATTTCTATGCCAACCAATCAGAAATTTTGTATAGCGATCCGCAACAAATCCAATCGCTCGGGGTGCCGAATTGCGGCTTAAAAATTCCCAAAAAAGTAAAATCGTTCGCCGGTTGCGATAACGAAATCTATGGCGGCCGCGCCCGCGGCAAGTTTACCCTCACCCCCGATCTCGATCTCACCTACAAAGCCACTTACGCCCACCAGGCGCCGTATGAAGGCGGATCAGCGCTGATCGATGCTGATCTGGTGCAAACCAACCTCGATCTTATCTGGCGCGGCATCGATTGGGGCGGCGAATACATGCTGTTGGGATCAAACGCCACCGGCACCTACGGCTTTCAAACCCTGCAATCCACCAAACATCTGTTCAATGGCTGGGCCGAGCTGTTTCAAACCACCCCCAACAACGGCCTGCAAACCCTGGCCACATCCCTATCCATTCCCATCGGCCGCACCACCCTATACGGCAAATACTTCAACTTCCATTCCGACACCGGCCACATCCACGACGGCGACGAAATCGATATGTCAGTCGGCTACAACTTCACCAAACACATCAAAGGCGCCATCGAATTCGCCGATTACATGCCCGCTCATTTTGGCGTGCATACCAATCTGGCGTATGCGTATTTGAGTGTTAAGTACTAGGTAAGAACCTTCTTTTCTGAAGAAAAGAAGCAAAAGACTTTTAGTCTGCTGGGCCTGGGGCAAGGCTGCCACCGAGTTCTCCGAACCCACGTCATAAAAGTCTTTTTGCTTCTTTTTCTTCAGAAAAAGTAACTGCCCAGGTAGGGTCGAAGCTACACAACCCATTGAAAACATTTATGGCGACTTCGGGTTTAGGTCTGGTTTCGATACGCAAACTGCCGAAAAAGGGACAGTTTGCGTCGGTAACGTAATGGACTGCGCGCCGAGAGTTGAGTCTTTTGAGGCAGTTAGCGTTCTCGCCCCTACCTGGGCAGTTACCAGAAAAAGAAGTGTCTTGCCTTATCTTTTCAAAGCCTTCTTCACCAAGTGCTTAAGCGCCGCAACCGCACCGGCTGGTGAATGCCACGGGTAGAGCGTCGCCCACACCATGGTCTCGCCGCCGCTGGGGGCCAGCGATCGTTTATATTGTGAGTCGCCTGCCAAAAAATCGTAAATATGGCGGCCTTCGGCGGCGTGCAGTTCTATTGCCATGCTGTGGCAGGTGAGGCCGGGTTTGTCGTGCTGGTCGATCGCGGTGGCGAATCCGCTTTGGTAGGCCATGACCCGCTGGTTGCTGATGAAATTATACAAATAGCCAATTTCACGGGTTGGGCTTGCGATACGCAAAACTTCAACCTCGTGGCGGGGGACGGCGCGCGCGATTAGCTCTGCGTGAAACGCAACAATGGCGGGGTCGGCAAAGGCGCCGGGCTTGCCGCGGGCCTGCCAGCTGGCCTGGTGCAAATCGACCAGCTTGGCAAAGTCGCTTTGCGCCTGGTCCACCGAATGTGCCCGGTGTATCGCTAGGCCATTGCCGATGCCGCGCATAGACCGGCGAATTTGCGCTCGCGTATTGGCGCTGATGGTATCCACAAACGGGCCATGTAATTGGGCAATGTCGATGGCTGGCGCAAACCGCGCAGCACTAATCTGCACAAACCCCAAACCCCGCGCCGCATCCAAGGTTTGCGGGCAAATTCCCGATAGGCGCACCCGGCCATGCGCCAAGATCGCCTTTAACGCCGGCCGCACCACCCGGCCGCAGCCGCGGCGCACCAAAAATCCGTTATGCTCCACAAACAGGCTATCCCAGGCGGGGCGCCCGGTTTCGTGCAGCGTTGCGCCGCCCGGGATGCGGTTAAACAGGCCTAATGCCAAATCATAAGGCGCCAGATCTTTGCCCAATCCATCGGCATTTTCCTGCACCGCCACCAGCATGGCGTTATCAAACCGCGCAACCGCGTTACAAAACAGGTAGCTCGACCCGCGAAAAAACCGCGTGTCGGCTTCTACCTCCAGCGCCGCCCAGCGCACTTGCAGGGCGGCAAGGTCGGCCGGGGTTTTGCCCAACGGTGTTACGGTGATACGCATTTATGGGCGCAGTGTAATAGGCGCTGGCGCCGCTGTCTTGCCCGACCACACAGGGCGCCCGCCGCCGCCCCCAATGCCGTGCCGATCCACCTTACCGGATAGCTGAATGTGTCGTTTCCTGCAGCCCTGAGCCTATTTGTGCTGCCCCCATTAAACGGTTTAGTGGCAGCGGTTGCCGGGTTCGCTTGGCGGCGGCGCCGCGCCGGGCGCATCACCCTTGCGGGCGGGCTCGCTGTGTTATGGGCAACCAGCCTGCCGGTAGTTGCCGATACGTTTTTGGCATCCCTTGAACGCGGCATCGCCGGCCCGAACGTTGCAAGCGACATGGCCAGCCCCGCTGCCCCCGGTGCCATTATTGTGCTGGGTGGCGACGGTGCCACGTTTTTCCGCGGTGGCGTGCGCCAGCTTGATGTCGGCGCGCTTAGCCTGGCCCGCCTGCGTGGTGCCGCCGTGCTGGCCCGCCAAACTGGCTTGCCGGTGCTGATCACTGGGGGGTCGGTGATGCCGGCCAGCGGCCCCATAGCGATTGCCATGGCGGACAGCCTGCAAACCGATTTCGCCGTCAAAACCCGCTGGGTAGAAACCGCATCGCGCGATACTTGGGAAAATGCCGCCCTGAGTGCGCCGATGCTGCGCCACGATGGCATTACCACCGCCTACTTGGTCACCCACCCGTGGCACATGCGCCGCGCGCTGATGGCGTTTCGCGCCGCCAGTTTTAAGGTGGGCGGTTTTAAGGTGATCGCCGCCCCGCTATCGCTGGATGGCAAAGCCGACCCCGCCGACCCACAAGCTTGGCTACCCCACATGGCGGCCTGGCAAAAAAGCTATTTTGCCGCGCACGAATGGATCGGCTGCTTTTGGTATGCACTGCGGCGTGGCTAACCCATCGATGCACATGGCGGCATCGCCGGCCGAACTGCCCGCCGCGGCCCGTGCGCTGTTTGGGCCAGATTTATTCGCCAGCACCCAATGGTACGAAAGCGTGGTGGCCGCATGCCTGGCGCCGGGCGAAAACGCCCGGTTTTGCGCCATGACCGTGGGGGAAAGAGTAACCGCCGTGCTGCCAATGTGCCTAAACCGCCGCGGTGCACTACGCGGCTTAAGCACGGTCTACACCTGCTTGTGGCACCCGCTGCTGGCACCCAGCCTAACCCAGTCCGAAATCACCCAAACCGCGGGCGCCATGGCCGATGCCCTAGCCGGCCACCCGGTTGTCACCTTCGATGCCATGCCCGCCGATGATCACCAGCTTACCCAAGTGCTGGCCGCCATACCGGGCCGCCGCGCTTTACGCTTTGCCCATTTCGGCAACTGGTATCTCAATGTCTCGGCCATGGACTGGCCGGCCTACCTGGCATCCCGCCCCGGCCCGCTGCGCACCGCCATCCAACGCCGCACCCGCCACCTGATGGCCCGTGAAGCCGGCGAATTCTGCCTTACCCAAACCAGTGACGCGATCGATGCCGCGATTACCGCCTACGAAGCCGTTTACGCGCGCAGTTGGAAACCGGCCGAGCCATTTGCCAATTTTAATCCCACCCTGATGCGCGCCCTGGCCCGCGATGGCCTGCTGCGCTTGGGCATCCTCACCCGTGCCGGCACCCCGATCGCTGCCCAGTTTTGGGCAGTGTACCAGGGCCGCGCCACGGTGATGAAACTGGCGCACGATGAGGCCCACCGCGCCCTATCGCCCGGCACGGTGCTGAGCGGGCTGATGATTAGGCAGCTGATCACCCAGGATCAGGTGCAAGAACTGGATTTTGGCCGCGGCGACGATGAGTATAAAGCGGCGTGGACCGGATCCTGCCGCAAACGCGTAGGCGTGGTGCTGGCCGACCCTGGCAGTATGGCGGGCGGGTTTGCCATCCTGCGCCAGGCGGCCGCCCGCATTGTGCGCGATTTCCGCCAATAGATCCCTCTGCTCCGGGCACAAAAAAGCCGCGCGGGCATCACGCCCGCGCGGCTGTTTTGGATGGGGGGGTAGGCTTCAGGCGGCGTCGCGGCGAGCCTCGTCACGCTCGGCGGCGCGGCGTTCGGCATGGTTGCCACCAGGCGGTGTTGCACTGGCCCAATCATGGCTGTGCACCAGGCCATCATCATAAAATTCCACATTCTGGGGGGACTGCGACATTTTCAGAAAGCTCCGATGGGCGTTACGTGTTAAATATTATATGGCACACCGGCCGCCGCGCTGCACCATGTAAACAAGGGATGAACGCTGAATGGTGTAAAGCGCTTTACAGACAGGGTTGTAAAACGCGAAACTTTGTAAAGTGAGGGGGAGCGGGGATTTCCGAGGCGGATGTGTTCGGGCGCGCCGCCTGGCGCATCACTTCTTCCAGTTATGCGGCGGCGCACTGGGCCGCCACCGGATGCGCTTTGCGGGTTTCGGTCACCGCTTCATCAATCAAGGCGTCCAGCGCCTCCGGCGCGATATCCGAAAATTTACCGTGCGCCCGCTCAGTGTCTGGTCGAACACGCGCCATTTCACCGCCTGTTCGATGAATTTAGACAGATCACCTTTCTTCATGCCGCGTTGGGCCAGAAAGCTGCGCACCGCAATGTCGGTGTTTTTAGATACGGAGACAGTCCAGTGGGTTGTGTCATTATACCAAGCCGCCTTGACGATGCCTCTGCCACTTGACGATGACCGTTCCATCGGTGAGGCGGCATGGTATGCGCGCCGGGTTGGCCGGCGGCGGCGCGCGAAAAAAGACTAATGCCGACCCGCGTTGATCCATTCTTCATGGGTCAACCCTTAAGCGGGTTGGTATTGGACATGAGGGATCCCCTAGGGGGTAGCTAAGCAGATAGTCGGCACCGGCGCGGATGAGGTTACCCGGGATCGTCCACCTCAAAAAGCGCGTCCAGGTACCGCCCGTCGTAAAGGATGCGATCAATCGTGACCGTTATCGCGCTACTGTGAAAGGCAATGGTGACCCGGCGGCGGAAACCAATGGTTCACAAACCAGGCCGTAAATCGTCGCGGCGCGTAGCATTTTCAGGGAAAGTCGCCAGGCTGACGCAGCAGGCCGTGACCCGGTCCGTGTAACTCTGCGCACGCGCCGGCCCGCCATCTCGTGCTATGCCGTCGTATAGTTTGCGGAGGTCTCCAAGCGCCTCTGGCGAAAATATGACATTATGGCTCACGCGTGATGGTCGTCAGGTGGTCGGCATGGTGCGCGCGCATGGCCTTAGCAACCTGGTCGGCGGTGAGACCCCGGCTTGGGTCGGCCTGCATGGCGTCATAAACCGGGATGACGTCATCCTGTCGCCATCGGGCGACCAGGGCATCACGCTCTTGCAAAGCGCGCAATCCGGCGCGGATCACTTCGCTGGCGGAGGCATACGTGCCGCCATCAACCAGCGCGTCGATATACTGCGCTTGCGCGGGCGGCAGGCTAATGGTGCGCTTTTCAACGGCGGGCATGGGTTGGTACTCCCTATTTGCACAGCCGAACATAGAGTATGACTTGTTCATCTTTATTGCCGGAGATTGGAACCAATCTCGGGACCGGGGGGACAGCCGCTTAGAGTCGCTACCCCCTACAAAACCCGCCCGGCAACCCCGCGCAACCGATCCACCACCACCGCATCGCGCACCGCCGCCGCCGTCATCACCGCATACTGCAGCGCATGCGCACACCCGGTTTTGCACCCACCGCCAACCTCCGCCGCAATCGCCGGCACGGCGGCGCGCACCAGCGCCCGTGCGCCGGCCGCATTTGCCTGCATCACCGCAATCACCGCATCCACCGTCACGTGATCATGCCCGGGGTGCCAGCAATCGTAATCGGTGACCATGGCAACGGTCGCGTAATGCAGCTCTGCCTCGCGGGCCAATTTGGCCTCCGGCATGTTGGTCATGCCAATCACCGCCGCCCCCCATTGCCGGTACAGCTCGCTCTCGGCGCGGGTGGAAAACTGCGGGCCTTCCATCACCAGGTAGGTGCCGCCGCGGTGCATGTTTAGGCCAAGCGCCAGCCCCTCACGCGCCAGCACATCGCCCATCTGGCCGCACACCGGGTCGGCCACCGACACATGCGCCACCACGCCATCGCCAAAAAAGCTTTTTTCGCGGGCAAAGCTGCGGTCGATAAACTGATCAACCACAACAAAATCGCCCGGCGGCAAATCTTCGCGCAAGCTACCAACGGCGGACACCGATATCACGTGGGTGACGCCGCTTTGCTTCAACGCCGCAATATTGGCGCGGTAGTTAAGTTGGCTCGGCCCGAGTTTATGGCCGCGGCCATGGCGCGGCAGAAACACGCAATCGATGCCGTCCAGATTGCCAAACAAAAGCTCGTCCGATGGCAGGCCCCACGGTGTTTCCACCTGGTGCCACTGCCGATCGGCCAAGCCTTCGATATCGTACAAGCCAGACCCGCCGATAACCCCGATTACCGGCATCGCCCTATCCCCTTAAATTTTAGCGCAGAAGATTAGTGAATATCCGACCACAAGCGCCGCTTGGCAGCATAGGTAACGCCGGTCAGCAGCACCAAAAACCCCACCACTTTCACGCCCAAACGCTTGCGCTGCTCCATATGCGGTTCAGACGTATAGGCCATGAACGTGGTCACATCGCGCGACATCTGCTCGACCGTGGCCTTGGTGCCATCGGCATAGGTCACCGCCCCATCCGACAGCGGCGCCGGCATGTGGATCAAATGCCCAGGGTAGTAACTGTTATAGTACACGCCATCAGGCACTTTTACCCCGGCCGGGGGGTTATTATAGCCGGTCAGCACGGCGTAAATATAATTCGCCCCACCCTCACGCGCCTTCAACAACACCGATTGGTCCGGTGGCACCACGCCGTTGGCCGCCTTGGCGGCACGGTCGTTGGGGAAGGGGTTAACAAAGTGATCGGATGGCAGGCCGGGCCGCGTGGTTGGCTCGCCGCTTTCGTTCAAATCCGGCACCGATTTGCTGGTAGCGATGGCGCGGATTTGCGCCGCATCCAGCCCAATGCCGGCGAGGTTGCGGTAGCTCATCAGCTTCATGCCGTGGCAGGCCGAACACACCTCGTTGTAAACCTGAAAGCCGCGCTGGGCCGAGGCACGATCATACGTGCCAAAGGCGCCGGCAAAACTCCAGTCCATTTTGGGCAGCGTCACGCCTTCGGCCGCACGCGCAGCCCCAATGCTTAGCAAGGAAGCCGCGGCAAAACCCAGCGCCAGGGGGGTGAGATTGCGCGCCATATTAGGGTTTCTCCATCGGGCTTGCAGCAGCGCCATGCGGCAACGGGCCGCCGCCTGTGGGGGTGTTAAATCGTATCAGCACCGGGCTGCTAATGCTTTCCGGCAACGGCAGCGGCGCCTCGATCAGCCCAATAAACGGCAGTGCAACAAAATGGCCGAAATACAGCAGGGTAAAGGTGCGCCCCAGAATAACCCAAATGCCTTCGGGGTGATGCGCGCCAACCGCGCCCAAAATCACCATATCCACCACCAGCAAATACATCATCTTGCGGTAGATTGGGCGAAACCGCGAACTGCGCACCGGTGACGTATCCAGCCACGGCAGCACAAACCACACCAGAATGGAGCTGAACATCGCCAGCACACCCAGCAGCTTATCCGGCACCGAGCGCAAAATCGCGTAGAACGGCAGAAAATACCATTCGGGCACGATCGCTGCCGGCGTTAACAACGGATTGGCCGGCACGTAGTTATCGGGTTCGCCAAACAGATTGGGGGCGAAAAACACCAGCAGCGCGAACACAATGAAATACACGCCCAAACCGACGCTATCCTTCAGCGTATAGTACGGGTGGAACGGCACAGTATCCTGCTCGCTTTTAACATCTATGCCCAGCGGGTTGTTCGACCCGGTAATGTGTAAGGCCGCCACGTGCAGAAACACCACGCCGGTAATTACAAACGGCAGCAAATAATGCAGGCTGAAAAACCGGTTTAACGTGGGGTTATCCACCGAAAACCCGCCCCATAGCAGGGTGACAATCCAGTTGCCGACCACCGGAATGGCCGAGAACAGATTGGTGATAACGGTGGCACCCCAGTAAGACATCTGGCCCCAGGGCAGCACATACCCCATGAACGCGGTCGCCATGACCAGCAAAAACAGCAGCACGCCGGTCATCCACAGCAATTCGCGTGGCGCCTTGTAGCTGCCGTAGTACATGCCGCGAAAAATGTGCACATACAGCGCGATAAAGAACATCGATGCGCCGTTCATGTGCGCATAGCGGATCAGCCAGCCATAATTCACGTCCCGCATAATGCGCTCAACACTGTCAAACGCCCCCGCGGTGGACGGGTTATAGTTCATCGCCAGAAAAATGCCGGTCGCGATCATCACCAGCAGGTTGATCGTCATGATCGCGCCAAAATTCCAAAAATAATTGAAATTCTTGGGCGATGGAAACGCCCCATACTCCTTCTGCATCATGGTAATGACGGGAAGGCGGCTGTCGATCCAGTTCAAAACCGGGTTCTCGATCTCGCTCTTGTGCAGGCCGGACATGATCTAAAGTTCCTTAGCGATAAGCGCAGTAGCCGCCCCAGCACCAAACCAAACGGCCCGCCGCCAGAAGCTTTCACTGGTTCTATTAAGGCGCACATTGCGCCCCCGCAATCCACCGCGACGCAATATCGCCCCAGAATCTTGCCCTGGGCCATGCGGGGGACACAGTGTGGGGAGAGGAAGGCCGGGGCTTTGCCCCTGGACCCCACTAAGGGCTCGCCCTTAGAACCCTCAACTTGGGTTCGGGGGGAAAGGGGCCAGCACGCTGCGTCGCACGGTTCGCGTCGGCCCCTTTCCCCCCGAACCCAAACTAATGGATTCTAAAGGCGAGCCTTTAATGGGGGTCCAGGGGGGGTACAGACCGGGCACATAGGTGACACTTTAGACCGGGCACCTGGGTTAC
>JBBARC010000056.1:0-21719 GCA_040400005.1 Acetobacteraceae bacterium
GACCGGAGAGACCTGGGCAGTTACGAAAAAAGAAACAAAAAAGACTTTTTTGACGTTTGGTTTTGGCTAAGGTGCAGCCAAGAGTCCAATCCCCAAGTGTCAAAAGTCTTTTTGCTTCTTTTTCTTCAGAAAAAGAAGAGCCTTACTTTGATCCGATTGCCCTGTACTATTCCCCCGCCTTTATTCAACCGTCACCGATTTCGCCAAATTGCGCGGCTGATCAACATCAGTGCCCTTCATCACCGCCACATGGTAGGCCAGCATCTGCACTGGCACCGCATATAAAATCGGCGCTGCAAACGGATCAACACTGGGCAACGTCAGAGTAGCGGCGCAGATCTTGCCCAGCTTTTCGCACCCCTCGGCATCCGACAGCAAAATAATCTTGCCGCCGCGCGCCGCTGCTTCCTGCAAATTAGACGCAGTTTTTTCAAACAATGGCCCGCTCGGCGCAATGCCAATAATAGGCACGCTGGCATCAATCAGCGCAATCGGCCCGTGTTTCATTTCCCCCGCCGCATACCCTTCTGCGTGAATATAACTGATTTCTTTCAGTTTCAGCGCACCTTCCATGGCAATCGGGTATTGCCCGCCACGGCCCAAATACAAAACATCGCGGGCGCCAGCAACGAACGCCGCAAGGCGCTGCACCTCGCCATCCAGTTCCGATAACACCTGCGCCGCCAGCGCTGGCACCCGCAACAGCGCGTCGGTCAGTTGGCGCTCACCGGCCGCATCCAACGCCCCGCGCGCCCGGGCAAACCCAATCGCCAAACACGCCAGCACGGCCAGCTGGGCCGTGAAAGCCTTGGTCGAAGCAACGCCGATTTCCGGCCCCGCCACCGTATCCAGCACCGCGTCACTCTCCCGCGCCATGGTGCTTTCGCTAACATTCACCACCGATAAAATCGATTGCCCAGCCCCGCGCATCATGTGCAGCGCCGCCATAGTATCGGCGGTTTCGCCAGATTGGCTCACCAGCAAACCCAAACCATTAGCTGGCAACGGCGGTTCACGATAGCGAAACTCACTGGCAACGTCCGCATCGGTTGGGATACGTGCAATGCTTTCCAGCCACCAGCGGCCCACCAGCCCGGCATAGTAAGCCGATCCGCAAGCGGTCATGGTAATCCGCGAAATGGCCGCCGGATCAAACGGCAGTTTCGGCAGCACCACGGCGCGCCGCCGTGTATCAATCCACCGATGCAGTGTGTCGCCAATCACCGCCGGGTGTTCGTGCAATTCCTTTTCCATGTAGTGCCGGTAACCAGCTTTACCGATGGCAGCGCCCGATACCGCAGTGCGCCGCACCTCGCGCACCACTTCACGGCTCTGGGCATCAAAAAACTTGGCCCCCTCGCGCGTCACAATCGCCCAGTCGCCATCTTTCAAATAGGCGATTTTACTGGTCAGCGGCGCCAGCGCCAACGCATCCGACCCCAAATACATCTCATCATCGCCAAACCCCACCGCCAGCGGTGCGCCATGCTGGGCGCCAATCATCAAATCTTCGCGCCCAGCGAAAATCACCGCCAGCGCATAAGCCCCCTCAAGCCGCGCAAACGTCGCTGCCGCCGCTTCTTCCGGTGTGGCTCCCTGGCGCAAATGCAAATCCAGCAATTGCACAACCGTTTCTGTATCGGTCTCACTCTCAAACACCTGCCCGGCGGCTTCCAGTTCTTCCCGTAACTCGCCATGGTTTTCAATAATGCCGTTATGCACCACCGCCACCCGCGATGTGCCATGCGGGTGCGCATTAGTTTCGGTCGGCGCCCCATGCGTTGCCCACCTTGTGTGGCCAATGCCGGTAACCCCTGCCAACGGGTCAGCCTTGATCACGGCGGCCAAATTGCGCAACTTGCCCTCGGCGCGGCGGCGATCAATATGCCCATCCACTAACGTTGCAATACCGGCACTATCATAGCCACGATATTCCAGCCGTTTCAGCGCATCCAGCAACCGGTTCGCCGCAGGTTCGGTGCCAACAATGCCAACAATACCACACATGGCCTAGCGCCTTTCTGTTTTCAATTTTTGCTGGGCAGCATGAAAATCAGCCGCTTTGCCCGCCACATCGCTTTGTCGCGCCCGGCCAAAGGCCATGGCATCGGCCGCCACATTTTGGGTAATCACACTGCCGGCGGCGACAAACGCGCCATCGCCAATCTCAATCGGTGCCACCAGCACCGCATCACTACCCAAAAACACACCGGCACCAATGGTGGTGCGATGCTTGGCATAGCCATCGTAATTGCAGGTAATACTGCCAGCACCAATATTGCTTCCCGCACCCACACTGGTATCGCCCAAATAAGTCAGATGATTGGCTTTAGCCCCATCACCCATCTGAGTTGCTTTCAATTCAACAAAATTGCCAATATGCACCGATTTACCCAAAACCGTGCCAGGGCGCAGCCGGGCATACGGGCCAATGATACAGCCAGCCCCGATGCGGCAGCCTTCCAGATGCGAAAACGCGCGAATTTCGGCCGCCCCTTCGCCCACCACACCGGGGCCAAACACCACATGCGGGCCAACCACGGTGTCAGGCGCCAGCACCGTATCGGCACTGAAAAACACGGTGTCCGGCGCGGTCAACGTCACCCCCGCCGCCATCGCCTCCTGGCGCCAGCGGCTTTGCAGCACCGCTTCGGCATCGGCAAGCTCAGCGCGCGAATTCACCCCGCGCAGCTCATCTTCGGGGGCAACCACTGCCACCACCAGCCGGCCGGCGGCATTGGCCAAACCCACCAAATCGGTCAGGTAAAATTCACCAGCCGCATTATCGGCGCGCACCTGGTGCAACCAGGCCAAAATCTCAGCCGCGTCGCCACACAACGCCCCCGCATTGCACAAGCCAATCTCGCGCTCGGCGGCCGTTGCGTCTTTCCATTCCACAATGCGCTGCACCTGCGCACCTTGGCACACCAGGCGGCCATACTTTGCAGGGTCGGCCGGCCGCATCGCCATCAGCGCCAACCCCACCCCCGGCGCTTGGCGCGCCGCCAGCAACCGGCCCAACGTCGCGCCGGTAATCAGCGGGTTATCGGCAAACAAAATCGCCACCTCGCCATCGCCAAACGCGGCGGCCGCCGCCAGCGCCGCGTGCGCCGTGCCCAAACGCTCAACCTGAATGGCAACATTGTGCGGTGCGGCCAACGCCGCCAACTGCGGCATATCCGGGCCGATCACCACGGCTATACGGTCAAACTGCGTGGCGGCGGTGGCAATCAAATGGGTCAGCATCGGCCGCCCACCCAACGCGTGGGCCGCTTTCGGCAGCGCCGACTTCATGCGCGTGCCCAGGCCCGCGGCAAGAATAATGGCGGTGGTGGTCATGCACGCTCTCCCGTAAAGTTGGTCAGCTACAGACTACCTGCTCCACCCCACCCTGCAAACTGCGGTGAGCAGGCGCGGGCTAAGACAGTTGCCACAGTTTTGGGAGGCATTTTTTCGCGTGGCGTTTTATCTAGTCACCGGCGGCGCCGGTTTTATTGGCTCACACCTAACCGATGCCCTGCTGGCGGGCGGTCACCGGGTGCGCGTGCTCGATGATTTATCCACCGGCAAACGCGAAAACCTGCCCGCGGCGATTGATCTCATCGTGGGTGATGTCGCCAACCCCGCCACCGTCTCTGCCACCCTCACCGGCACCGATGGCTGTTTTCATTTGGCCGCCATCGCCTCGGTGCAACGCGGCAACGAAGATTGGCTCGGCACCAACCGGGTCAACCTCGGTGGCACCCTTGCGGTGTTAGACGCCGCCCAAAAACTTGGCCGCCTGCCGGTGGTGTATGCGTCCTCAGCCGCCATCTACGGCGATGTTGGCGCGGCCATTGCGCACGAAGGCCTAACCCCCGCCCCCCGCACCGCCTACGGCGCCGATAAACGCGCCGGCGAATTACACGCGAGTGCCGGTTTTTTGGTGCATGGCGTGCCCAGCGTGGGCTTGCGCTTTTTCAACGTCTACGGCCCGCGCCAGGATCCCGCCTCACCCTATAGCGGCGTCATCTCTATCTTCGCCGACCGCATCGCCCGCGGCCTCAATATCGACCTGCACGGCGGTGGCAGCCAAACCCGCGATTTTGTCTTTGTCGCCGATGTTGTCGCCCATGTGCTGGCAGCGATGCCGCTTGCGGCGAGCGGCACCGGTGCGCATGTCGCCAACGTATGCACCGGCCGCGAAACCAGCATCGCCGCCCTCGCCGACATTATTGCCGGCATCACCGGCAAAACGGCGCTCCTCACCCACGGCCCGGCCCGCTCAGGCGACATCCGCCGCTCGCTCGGCGACGCAAGTTTTGCCAACAGCTTGCTGCGGGTAACGGCGGATACCACGCTACCAGCAGGCTTAAGCCGCACCTTGGCGGGGGCCGGATAGCCGGCACAGCGTCAGGGCACAGCGCCCTTGGTCGTTCGGCCCCACCACATGATACCCAAACAACCGCCTGGGCTATTTTTGGTCAAACCCAGCTTTGCGGTGCCTCGGCAAGGATACGTTCGGCCAAAGGGCCGAAAAAGGATCGCGCAGTTGTAAAGAACGGCGCCAGATTTCCAGCCTCATTGGGCAACAACTGAGATCGTGCTAAATCAACGAGCAACGCGTCTAGCTCTGTAGGTGCCCTATCCTTGTAAACTTCATATGCGTTAAAAAGCTCTTCCCAGACCTCTCTGCGTGCATTACGCCGCAACCTAATATCAAGGCCAAGCCGTCCTATGTGCGCCTTGACCTTATCAACCGAAACGATATGTTCTTTGCAGGAATCTTCATTGGCCCCAATGCCTCCTTCAAGATCGACAGTAAATAACGAAGGCTGTGCGGAAGTGTCGCGCGGATCGATAAAGTCTGCCGAAGGCCGATCTCCCTTCGCATGATCGCAACAGCGGCCTTTCTCAGGTGATGGAAGATACCGCTTCGGATCATCGCACCCAGGTTTGCCAAACAATGTGTTGCTGCCACCGCGGCAAACGGCCATTAGGTTCCTATAGTCGAGCGACCTGGTCGCGCCATCCATCGGGTCACTTTGAGCGACAAAGTGCTCAATCCCAGTATCGTTGGGGATTAGGGCGATCTCGCAGTAAGCACAAAGACCGTGCTGGCGGGCAACAAGAACTTCCGTCAACTCGCGCTTGGCAACACCCGCCTCAAAACTGCCGAAATCTTTCCAGGTCTTGATTGTTAATGGATCAGCAAGATAACGCCTCAAGCCGTCTGGTGCAGCCGAAAGCCCGGCAATCCGCTTCACCGACGCCCCGCCAGATCGTGCATCACCTGACGGCGGCGAATTTCAACGTCAGCGGCGGCCAACGCAGGATCCTCCGGTGATAGCTTTTGAAGCTGAGCACGCAATGCTCGCGCCGCTTCAGTTACCCCCTGACCCTCCGCGACTAACTTGCGATAGCTGGAAAGCGCCAGACTGAACGCATTTTCCGGGCGCTGATCAACCCCCATAACAGCTTCCAAAACGTCACCCGCCTTGGCGCCAAAGGTTGGGCCGGTTTCCTGCTCGGCCACCACGCCGTCGCCAATTGTCCGAAAGTGAACGATATGATGCGGCGCGACCGTTGATAGTACCTGTGGGCTATGCGTGGAAACAATAAATTGCACGTTTGGAAAAGTGCGCTGCAAATCGCTTAGAATACGCTGCTGCCACTCAGGATGAAGGTGAAGCTCAACTTCATCAATCAACACAATCGCCTCACCAGCCAGCGTATCCTCGAGGTGCGGGTTAGCCAACGACAAACGCAAAGCAAGGTCAGCAACCAGGGCCAGGACAATCCGGTAACCGCCACTCAGTTGTTCCAGCAAAAGTTCTTCCGTCTTGCCGTCTTGGGTACGATGCTGAACGACGAAACGAGCCGGATATTTGATGTGTGGATTGCTAACGTCAGGCATCACAGTGGTGATGGCGCGCCGCACAGCCTCAAGCGGCGGCAATACAAAATTGAACGATTTTTTTTCTCGCTGCTGGCGTAACTCCGCGTTCTCTTGTGCAAAGAACCACTCGACCAAAGCCTTAAAGCTAGTTTTCCGGGCTAGCGCGTCATCATAAGCATCGAACCTATCGAAATCGCGACGAAAATTACTCTTGCGTTCTGGTATCCCGAACACCGCACGATCAGTGTCATAAAACGCAAAAACCGGTATGGTCGTCGGCACCACGCCATCATTGGGAGCAAGGAAACTATCGAAGTACTCCCAAAATCCAGCCGGACGACCATTTTGAGTGAATATGTTGGACTTTGTTATCACACCGCCCCGCGAAGTTTCCTCTCGCTCCCACCAGAAACCCTGCGGCTCGCCCGCGACATAAAGGCGAACACTTGTTTCGTTCCCCCCCAATCGACGGTCGGTCTTTTTAAATTTGATTCCCCCCCGTTGCCCAAGGTGCGTCGGAATTACCCCCAACCCAACAGCGATGGCGGCTAAAAGACTGGTCTTACCTGTTGCATTGTTGCCGTGGAGCACCGTTAGCCCCGGATCAAGCGGCACCGTCAGCGACCGTATCGCCCGAAAATTCTCGACATGAACCGCGCTCAGCTTCATGCCCCTTTAATAACGCATTGAGAATTGGGAGGGAAGCGCCTGCCGCCGCGATATCAAGCCAGCGTCTGGGCGATTTGCCTGAGCAAAGGGTGCCCCGGCGATACGGTTAGGTCTGAGCAGAATCTGAGCCGCACGGCGAGCTTGGTGGAGCTGAGCGGGATCGAACCGCTGACCTCCTCATTGCGAACGAGGCGCTCTCCCAACTGAGCTACAGCCCCGCCGTGCAGGCGGCGGAGAAATACAGACACCCCAGCTCACGTCAACCCCACGTCAAGCCCATACCAACACGCCCAGCAAGCCAAACCCGCCCCCCAACCCGCCGCCATTGCACCCCCGCCATCGCTTCACTACCTTTGGCCCCGCCCTAAGTGTGGAGGTTACCCCGCGTGCTCACCGGTATTATTTTTGGCCTGCTGTTCTGGGCCGTCGACCTCTACGGCTGGGCGCTGATCCTGGCCGCCCTCATCAGCACCCTGCTCAGCTTCAACGTGCTCGACCGCCGCAACCGCGCGGTGTGGACCGTCGCCGATTTCCTCAACCGCATCACCGAACCCGCCCTGCGGCCGATCCGCGCCATCCTGCCCGACCTCGGCGGCATCGATATCAGCCCCATTATCGCCCTCGTCGCCCTGCGCATGGTGGTAACCCCCCTGCTCAACGGTTTGTACCAGGGCCTGCGGTTCGGCGTGTGGCAGCCGCTGTTTTAACCACCGCCCAAACCGCCACGGCCAATCCCCACAGCGCCGCGGCTTGGCACGCCGTGCCCGGCGGTGTCCGCCTGCGCATAAAAGCCGATCCCAAATCGCGCCGCCCCGGCATCACCGGCCTCGCCCCCGATACCGCTGGCCCGCGCCTGCGCGTGGCGGTCACCCAAGCCCCGGAAGATGGCCGCGCAACCGCGGCCGTCTGCGCAACCCTTGCCCGCGCCCTGGGGTTAAAATCCGCCGCCATCACCCTGCTGCAGGGTGCCGCCAGCCGCCAAAAACTGCTGCTCATCTCCGGCGATCCCCCCGCCATCATCGCAGCCCTAGAAAACCTGGCCGCCGCATTTTGACCGCACACGCAACTGCGATTTGGCGCGCGCGCGCCGCCCGGTCTAGGCTTACCGCTATGAAGCGCCCGCGCTGCCCGCCCGCCCCCAATACTGCCCCAACCATCGTCATGCCCGCATGACCGCAACCTTGCGCGATACCTGGTGCCCGCCCGGTGCCCTGCCGCGCTTTGATGTGGCAATCACCAGCCCTAACCTCAAACCCTGGCGCGCCGGCAATACCGGCACCGCCGGATTCTGGCGCTTTGACGCAACCACCCCCGGCCCGCACGCCGTCATCACCGCGCTCATCCACGGCAACGAAATCGCCGGCGCCTGCGTGCTGGCCGATCTGCTCACCCGCGGCGTCCGCCCGTTACGCGGCAGCCTAACTTTGGGCTTCTGCAACCTCACCGCCTTCGACCGCTTCGATCCGGCCAACCCCACCGCCACCCGCTTCGTCGATGAAGATATGAACCGCGTCTGGGATGAAACCCTGCTCGCCAGCCCCCGCCAATCCACCGAACTTACCCGCGCCCGGGCAATCCAACCCTTAATCGCCGATGCCGATGCCCTGCTCGATCTGCATTCTATGCTGTGGCCATCCGACCCGCTGCTCCTCTGCGGCCCAACGCAACGGGGCGCCCGCCTCGCCGCCAGTATCGGCACCCCCACCCTGGTGGTCGCCGATCACGGCCACGCCGCCGGCCGCCGCCTAATCGATTACGCCCCCTTCACCACGCCCAACAGCCCGCGCACCGCCATCCTCGCCGAAGCCGGCCAGCACTGGCAGCCCACCACCATCACCGCCATGGCCGCCTGCGTCGATGGCTTTTTGGCAAGCCTCGGCATGGCCCCCGCCATCCCCAAACCAACCCAATCCCGCATGGCCGAAGTCACCACCGTCATCACCGCCCAAACCGGCGGCTTCGCCTTCCTGCGCGCCTTCCGCGGCGGCGAAATCATCGCCGATTCCGGCACCCTCATAGCCCTAGACGGTGCCCGCGAAATCCGCACCCCCCACAATAATTGCCTGCTGATCATGCCCAGCCTAAAACCCAGCCGCGGCCACACGGCCGTGCGGCTGGCTAAGTTTGTAGATTAGGCAAGGAAAGAACCTTCTTTTCTGAAGAAAAGAAGCAAAAGACTTTTATGAATTTGGTTCGGAGAACCCGGTGGCCGCGTTGCCCCAGGCCCAGCGTCATAAAAGTCTTTTTGTTTCTTTTTCTTCAGAAAAAGAAAACCCTTAGTACATATGCTGCCCGCCATTAATCGACAGCGTAGATCCGGTTACGAAATCGGCGTCGTCGGCGGTGAGAAACAGCACACCGCGGGCGATGTCTTCGGCGTGGCCGAGGCGGCCCATGGGAATACGGGCGATGATTTTTTGCAGCACGTCTTCGGGCACGGCGCGCACCATGTCGGTATCCACGTAGCCGGGGGCGATGGCATTGCAAGTGATACCAAAGCGCGCCCCTTCCTGGGCCAGGGCTTTGGTAAAACCATGGATGCCAGATTTTGCGGCGGCGTAGTTAACCTGGCCGTATTGCCCGGCCTGGCCATTGATCGATCCCACGTTCACCACACGGCCAAATTTTTTCGCTTTCATGCCATCAAAGGTGAGTTTGCACAGGTTGAAGCAGCTCCCCAGATTGGTATCGATCACGTCATCCCACATGGTGCGGCTCATGCGCTGCATGGTGCCATCGCGGGTGATGCCGGCGTTATTCACCAGCACTTCGATCGGGCCGTGGCTGGTTTCGATGTCGCGCACGGCAGCGTCGCAGGCGGCAAAATCACCGGCATCGAAGCGAATGGTCGGGATACCGGTTTGCGCGTTAAAAGCGGCGGCGGCGGCATCGTTACCGGCGTAGCTGGCGATCACCTGGCGGCCGGCGGTGTGCAGGGCGATGCTGATAGCGGCCCCGATACCGCGGGTGCCTCCGGTAACCAATGCGACGCGTGACATGGCGATCTCCCTGCTTAAATTTTGGGCTTGGCTTTTGGGCTTGGCGGCATTTGACAGTGCCCGGTGCCGGCGCGCCAGGGGGACTAAGCAATTTATTTACCCACCTGCACCAGTATCGCCGCCAGCCGCCTTAAGCGGCAAAACCTGTGCAAAGGGTGGCAAACAATGTTTTACCGCAGCGTACCTAGCCGGCGCGACCGCCGCGACCGCCGGCACGGCGCCCCCTACGGCATTGCTTTTGCCATTGGCGATCTGCAGCAGGCCATGGCCTGGGCGCGCACCCATCACATGGCGCTGGCGGTAGTGCTTGATCATATCCGCGGCGGTGCCGAATTCGAAGAACTCCTGGTGCTCACCACGCCGCCGCGCGGTTTTGGCGGGCGCGGCCGGCGGGTGCATCTGTGGCGCACCGCGTTGCAAATTTTCGCACAATGCCAGGGTGGCCCGCCGGTGGGTTTTGCAAATCTTGCCGCAGCCCTGGATGCCCATGCCCACGCCGCCCCCTCACGCAACGGCCTGCTCGGTTTATTCCGCGCCAAGGCCCACCACGCCTGATACACTGCCACCCATTGCGTCTTGCCTAATGTTACCCCCGCGCAATACACTTGGCGCATAATCGCGGGGGATATCATGCGCCTACACACATCAAACGCTCGCCTATCAAACATCGGCCGGCGCACAAACGCCCTATGGGCATCCGCGGCGCTGATCGCGCTTTGCGCAGCACTACCCGTGGGCCAAGCCCGCGCGGGCTGCCAGCTATCCTACGCAAGCGAAATGCCAATCACCGTCAACGCCGACAAAACCTTTACCGTGCCAGTCAAAATTCACCATAAAACCGTACAAATGATCTTCGATACCGGTTCCGAATTGAGCCTGCTCAATCGCGCCACCGCCGATACGCTTAACCTTGACGATGCCACCGCCAATGGCAGCCACCTGTCGCAAAACGAGATTTACAACAACGGCAAATTTGAGCACGTCACCGATAAAACCGCCGACATCACCGAACTCGGCGGTTTTGCCGGGCACGGTGAAGAATTCATGGTCGTTCCCAAAAGCAATAACGTAATTGGTGTCAACATCTTCGCCCCCTTCGATATCGACATCGACCTGAATGGCAAGCGCCTGATCCTCTATGTTGGCGAAGGCAGCTGCCATACCCCAACCACCAATATCGGCGGCGAGCTGTATATCGCCCCCATGTACGACCAGGGCGCGCAGGACGTCACCGGTGTCGCGCGCTATCAGGAATTACACCGCGTATTAATACCCATGGTGGTGCAGGGCAAAACCTTCAACGCATTATTGGATACCGCATCCAGCCAAACCTACATCCGCCGTGCCGCAGCCCTTGCCCTCAACGCCACTAACCTGCCGCCGGCACCGCCCGTATCCAGCACCGATTTCGACCTACCACCTAACCCACCGGTCCATAATTTTACCAACGTCAGCATCGGTGAGGTCAACATCGCCAGCCTGCCCATGGCACTGCTGGAAACTGAACGATCCAGCGGCGATAACTGGGATATTGTCCTCGGTATGGATGTAATGAGCAAAATGCACGTGTGGATTTCGCAATCCTCACACAGCATCATCATGCAAATCCCGGCCCTTCCCTCGCCACCGCGCCCGGTTTCCTAGGCGCGCGCAAAGCTTCCGCTGCGGAACTTAACAGCGCCCTGTGCATTTACCCATGATGAAGTCGCCAGCCGCGCGCCCCAAGGGGGCGCGCGGCACCATCATTTTGCATGAGGCCGCCAACCATGCCCGACCCCAAACCCGACCCCAAACCCGACTCCAAACCCGACTTTAAAAACAAAATCGATAGCGCCACCATCATCAGCAAAATCGAACACCCCGCCACGATGTTCAATAACCCGCACGAGGTCGTCATCGACCCCGCTCTCTCCAAAAATCAAAAAATCATCGCGTTAGGTGTGCTCGAACAAGATGCCCAGCAACTCGCCACCGCCGCCGATGAAGGCATGATCGGTGGCGAACCAGATACCCTGCACGAGGTGCTCAACGCCAAAGATTCGCTGGATTTACCGCCCACCGATTTTGCCTACAACGTGGTGCTCAAAGACCTGCGCCGCCGCCTGCGCCCCGGCCATGCCGATCACGCCCCAGATCTTCACGCCCCCGTTCTTCACGCCCCAGATCTTCACGCCCCAGATCTTCACGCCCCAGATCTTCACGCACCAGTTCTTCACGCCCCCGTTCTTCACGCGGATGATATGCACAGCAACCTGGAAGACGCGATCAGCGCCCTCGAACGCGTCAAACCGGCGCTCACCCCCGCTTAAACCACAGATTGTTCAAGCCAACCGCGCAAATGATCCCACAACACCGTTTGCGCAGCCGATCCCGCCACCATGCCAACATGGCCGGATTTTGGCGCATGTAGTGTGGCACCAGGGATTAACCGCGCCAACGGCCCGGCACTCTCCGGCGGCACAATTTTATCGCGCGCCGGCACCGCGACAAAACTTTTCATCCGCAGCGCACCTGGCAACACCGGCGCCCCCGCCACCCGCCACCCGCCTTGCGCCGTTGTGTTGGCACCATACCACTGGCCAATGGTTTCGCGCGCCACCGGGGCCACCAGCGGAATACCATCGTTGAGCCAATCTTCCAGCGCCACAAACAATCTTGCGCGCGCACTGGTTAAATCCTGATCAGCAAAATCACGGTATTTCGCCGCCACGCTGCCAGGGTCAAGCAGCGAAAACAGCGCCTGCAAACCATCCACCGGCAAGGTGTTAGAAAACCCCATGGCCGGCTCAAAAAACGCAAGCAACCCCGCCACTTTTCGCGCCCCCGCCGCATCAGCCGCATGAAAATCCCAAGGCGTCGCCAGCAACACCAGCCGGCGCACCAAATCCGGCCGGCGCTGCGCACAGGCCAGCGCCATCAGCCCGCCCATGCAGTAACCAACCAGATCAACCGGCCCGCCAAATGCCATCAACGCACGTTCAAGCCGGCCGACAATATAATCGGTCAGGGTAAATTGCCGTTCAATCTCGCCCGGCCAGCCCCAATCCAACAGCAATGGCCGCAGCCCGCAGGCCGCGAGATAGCGCAGCATGGAGTGCCCCTCCATCAAATCCAGCACCTGCGCGCGATTAACCAAACTCGGCACCACAAACAGCGGCGTGCCAACACCATGCCCGTAATCCAGCAACCGCGTGCCGCCCTCCGCCCAAATCACTGGCGGGTCAATCAACGCGCGCTGGTAGGGAAAACGCCGATACGCCGCGATCCCGGCCAATAATTTCGCGTCAGGTGTTGGTATCGGCGGAATGTTTGGGGGGCTGCTCATCTGGCTGCTCAAATTGGGCAAGCCGCCGCTCAAGCTCTTCCACGCGTCGAGCCAGGCGCTCGAAGGCATCATCCCGGCCACCAGATGCAGCAGCAGCGGCCGCGGCCCGCGCCGGTTCAACGGCCCCGGTTCGGTGTGCCCCATGTGTTGAGTTGGCCCGCTCATCGCGCGCCGGCGGCGTGGGAATAAACGCCGCCGCCGCCTGCGCCATGCCCGCCCACATGCCCACACAGCGCGACCACGCCTCGCGCGCCTCGATGTCGCCGCCCATCGCGTTCAATTCGCTGTGCCAAATGGTAATCCAATCGCGCGCCATATCCTGAAGATCGGCGCCCTGCTTGCCCGTGCCCTGAGTCTGGGGCCGCTCGCTTCCGGGTGTGCCAGCCGCACCCCGCCTGTCGGTCATCGCCCATTCCCAATGTCTCTGGGCGCCGCCAGCCGGCGCACGCGCAAGTCATACCCCCACCATAAGCCCAAGCGGCCAAAGTTTGGAACACGCCGCCTCGCAATTTCACCGCGCCGTGGCATCGCCGCCATGCCGGCCAACGCCTGCGCTAAACCGCGCAGCCCCCTCCAACCCCTGCGAAATAGCCGCCAAACCATGCTCCATCTCATTAGCAATCGCCGCATCATGCGCCAACGCCCATTGCTGGTGCATCGAAAGCCGATCCCCGCGCAAAGCCGCCTGCGGAAACGCGCACAAAGAGTGCGCCAGCACCATCGCCGCCGCCAGCGCCGCGCCATCCGCCACCACCTGCGTCACCAACCCCCAAGCCAGCGCTTCCGCCGCACCCACCGCACGCCCGGTTAAAATCATCTCCGCAGCCCTGCCCCCGCCTATCAACCGCGGTAGCCGAATGGTCCCCATATCAATTAACGGCACCCCAAACCGCCGGCAAAACACCCCAAAAATCGCAGATTGCCCCGCCACCCGCAAATCACACCACGCCGCCAGTTCCAACCCGCCGGCCACCGCATACCCCTCAACGGCGGCAATCACCGGCTTGCCCAACACCATGCGCGTCGGCCCCATCGGCCCCAACCCGCCATCCCGCGTCAGTGGCCGCCGTTCCCCCCCCGCCATCGCCTGCAAATCCGCCCCACCACAAAAATGCCCGTCCGCCCCGGTCAATATCGCCACATGCGCCGTCTCATCCCCATCAAACGCCAAAAACGCCTCATACAAAGCCACCGCCGTCGGGTGATCCACCGCATTCCGCCGATCCGCCCGGTCAATCGTCACCACCCGCACCGCACCCTCATTGCGCACCACAATGCCACTCATTTTGCCGTGCTCCCTTTGGTCAAACAAAAAGAAAGAACCTTCTTTTTCTGAAGAAAAAGAAGCAAAAAGACTTTTAATACGTTGGTTCGGAGATCTCGGTGGCGGCGTTGCCCCAGGCCCAGCATAATAAAAAATCTTTTGCTTCTTTTCTTCAGAAAAGAAGACCTTAACCCTTAACCTTAACCCTTAACTCCCGGCCCCCACCACCGGCAGCCAAACGCTAAACGCCGCCCCATGCCCAGGCTCGCTATCAATCGCCAATTGCCCGCGGTGGCGGTTAACGATGTGTTTCACAATCGCCAGCCCCAGCCCGGTGCCGCCGATAACGCGGGATCGGCCGGCATCGACGCGATAAAAGCGTTCGGTGAGCCGTGGGATATGTTCGCGTGCAATGCCAGGGCCATCGTCCGCCACGCGCAGCACCAGGCCGGGCCGGTTGGGCCAGGGCGGGCCGCTCGCCTGGGCCAGCGATAATTTGGTTTCACCCCCTTCGCGGCCGTATTTCAACGCGTTATCCAGCAGGTTTTGCACCACCTGTTCCAACTGATCGGGGTCACCGATCACGTCGGGGGACGGCTCTGGGTAAGTAAACGTCAGCCGCACCCGGCGGGTAGAAGCGCGAATTTCAAAGGCCGCCATCATCCGCTCCACCAAATCAACCATATCGACAGCTTCGTTGGGCGCCTGGTGTTCGGTGATTTCAATCCGCGAAAGGCTCAGCAAATCATCGATCACCCGGCTCATGCGCTCGGCCTGTTCGGCCATAATGGCCAAAAAGCGGATTTGCGCCGGCGGATCATCGGCGGCCGGCCCGCGCAGGGTGGAGATGAAGCCAATCAGGCTTGCCAGCGGGGTGCGCAATTCGTGGCTGGCGTTAGCCACAAAATCAGCCCGCGTGCGTTCCACCGCGCGTTCGCGGGTGCGATCGGCCAGCACGGCAAGCACGCCGCCACCATCGGCCAGCGGGTTTTCTAATCCCACCACCATGGCCAGCACATCGCGCGCCACTGGCACCGGCAGCGCCATTTCCGCCAGTTGCACAACGCCGCGCCCGGCCGGCAGCAGGGCCCTATCGATGGCGGCGCGCAGTTCCGGGTGGCGCAGAACCGACGGTATTTCATCACCAAACGCGTCACGCGCGGCGCGATTAGCCCGGCGCAGCTGGCGATCCGGCCCCAGCACAATCAGCGGGTCGGGCAGCCGTTCCACGATCGCTTCTTCCGATCGCAGCAGCATTTCCACCTGAGCACGCCGCGCCTGCATGGCTTGCCACAGGCTTTGCGCTTCGGCGTGCGCCCGGCCAATAAACGACAGCGCCGACCGTGGCGGCAGGGGTGTGGCGCCACCGCTGGCAACCCCGCGCAAAGCAGCTTCCAGCCGCGCCGCATCGCCGGTCCAAATCCACGCCAGAATAATGGCCGCAAGCACCACCCCCGCCGCGGCACAGAGTGCGCCGATAACCGCGGCCCCGCCCCACGCCACCAGCAAGCCCAGCGCCACCAACGGCACCAGGGCCACCGCCAGCGCCACCCGCATCAGCGCACCCACCTGATTTTATCCTATCGCGCGGCGGTATCGGGCGCGGGCGATATCACCCGATCACCACCGGGGGAGGCTTCAAACACCGCTAAGGCGCGGCGCACATGCCCATCGCTCAACAGCACCATGGGCCCATCAACGCCGGAAAACCCTTCCGCCCGGGTTAACGCCACCGCCGATATATCCCCTTCATGGGCCAGCACCCGGGCAATGGCAGCAGCATCAAACGCCAAACTGGCACGAGCCGGCGGGGTTACGCCAAATTTGGCGATAAACGCACTCACAAACAAATGGTGCGGCGCCGGATCGGGCACCGCGTACCAGGCGCCGCGCAAACGGCCGTGCACCCCAGCTTGCCCGGCCCACAGCGCCGGCCCCAGCAGGCGCACCGTTGGCATGGTAATTTCGTAGCCCGGCAGGCTTTGCAGAGCGGCATCCAGCGTATCGCCGGCTTCCGCCATCAGCAGCGCATCAAATGGCGGCGGCGCCGGCGGTTCGGCGGCTTGCTGGGCGGCCTGTTGGGCGTCCTGGGCCCGGCTGGCATCATCACTGATTGTTTTAAGTGCTGCCAACCGGTTCGCTACCACTTGGTGGCGCTGATCGGCATTGGCGACATCGCGCACCGCCTCATCAAACCCATCCGCCCCGCCGTTGGATCGCCGAATAACCGGCGGCGCCAGCCCGGCCTCGGCGGCGGCGGCCGTCAGCCCTTGCGCCAACGCATCGCCAAACGCCCCTGGTGGCAAAACGGCGGCCAATTTGCTCCGGCCATCATCGCGCAAAGCAGCCGTCAGCCGCTGCATTTGCTGGGTTGGCGTCAGCCCCATGGTCCACACACCCGGTGATGCGGCGGTAGGGTCGGATGTAAACGCCAGCACCGGCACCCCACCGGCGGCCCCCGCCACGGCGGCCGTTTCGCCCGCCGTTAATGGCCCCAAAATCAACGGATCACCGGCAATAATGGCATCGCGCGCCGCGTTGGCCGCCCGCAGCGGGTCACCGCCGGTATCGCGCACATCTAAACTTGGGCTATCAGCCCCGCCCAGCGCCAAGGATGCCGCGCGCTGCAAAGCTTGCCCCAACCCGGCATTCGGCCCAGTCAACGGCACCAGCAACGCGATTTTTTTCGGCCCCACCGGTGCCACCGGTGGGGCTACCACTAGGGGGGGGGGCGGTTCTTCAGTCGCGCAGCCCGCCAGCAAAAACCCCAACGCAACCACCACGCCAAACGTTAAGTGAGCCGATTTTGCAAAACGAGACAGAAACACCGCTCTCATCTCCCCCGGGCGAGCCCTTTGCCGCCGCCCAATCGGCGCCGCGTGCAGCCCTTGTGCTGGTTGCAACGCCAATCGGCAACCTGTCAGATTTTTCCGTGCGCGCGGTGGAGTGTTTGCGCACAGCCGACCTCATCCTCTGCGAAGATACCCGCACCAGCGCCCGGCTGTTACAACATTACGATATCACCACACCCTGCACCGCCCTGCACGAGCATAATGAAGATCGCGTGCTGCCCGGCCTGGTTGCGCGCATGCGCGCAGGTAGCCAAATCGCCCTGATATCGGATGCCGGCACGCCGCTGGTCGCCGACCCCGGCTACCGCCTGGTGCGCGCGGCGATCGAGGCCGGCCTGCAAGTATCGGGCATCCCCGGCGCCAATGCCGCCGTTCTGGCCTTAACCCTATCCGGCCTGCCGCCGCACCCATTTCTGTTCATGGGGTTTTTACCGCCGAAATCGGCCGCACGGCGCGAAATTTTCACCATGCTGCGGGCCGCCGAACAGGCCGGCCTGATGCCCACCATCATTTTCTACGAAGCCCCGCATCGCCTATGCGAAACCTTGGACGATGCCCAAACGGTGTTCGGCGCCACCCGCGCCGCAGCCGTTGGCCGCGAACTCACCAAACGCTTCGAAGAAATCCGCCGCGGGTCACTCGCCGATCTGGCTGCCCACTTCGCAACCACCGCCCCACGCGGCGAAATCACGTTTTTGGTCGGCCCGGCGGAAAGCCAGCCCACCGACGATGCTGAACTCGACCGTCTATTAACCGCCGCCTTAGCCCAGCACAGCGTGCGCGAAGCCAGTGATTTGGTCGCCGCCGCTACCGGGGTTGCGCGCAAAAAGGTTTATACAGCCGCGTTAAAATTAGCCGGGCGGGATTAACCTGCGGCAGAGCAGCGCCATTAGTCTGCGCTATATCCAAACAGCGCCATCGACGGGGCCAGGATAACGTTCAGCTCCGCGATGGTTGCCGCATCCAGCTTTTCGCGGTGATCACCCGGCCGCACCCGGCGGATAAATTCGCGCGGGTTTTCCACCGCCGGCAGTTTATCCGCCCAGCCCATCATGCCGTCCAAAAACCCTGGCGACCCGCCATCCCAGCCAAAATGGTCGGCGACATCGGCGATCAAGGTGCGTTTTTCAAAAATCACATCCTCGTAGCGGAATACGCGGGCATTGCTGCTGCGCACCACCGGCGCATACGCCATCAGCGTGCGGTTCATGTCATCAGCGCGGTCGCGCACGTAGCGCGCCATGGAGGTTGCCAGGGCCTCGGCGCGCAATTTCAGAAAAATCTCCCGTGCGGTTTCCTGTTGCGCGGCATCGCCTGCCGCCACCTCGGCGGGGGCATCTTGCGGCACTGAGTGGGAATAGGCGTTGGAAAAATACTCACTCACCAGCGCATCACGCGGGTCGCGCACCAGCAGCACCTTGGGTGAACGGGCAAACAACGCGGCGCTGGCAAACACCGGGGGCATGGCACGAAAACCGCCGTAAACATGGCCGGGCCGCAGCAAAGCCTGGGCTGCCGGCGCCCCCCACCAGCTTCTTTCCTTGATATTGGCCTCAAAAAAAGTGCCGGCCACATCAACAAACCGGTAGCCGTTAATCCCGGCCAGGTCGTGCATCATGGAATTAAAGATCGATGACCCGCATTTGCGCACGCCGAGCACAAAAAACGCCACATCGCCGCGGGGCGGATCCAGGGTGAAATCAACCGAACCGGCATCGGGAATATCAATCGTCACGGTCTGTGCGGCGTCGGCCATGCGATATTGTCCACCCATCAGGTCGTGTTTTGCCGGCGTGTTTTTTTACACGTCACGTCACCCGCACGCCCCCTTGCCAAAAACCCCTCTGGGTTGCAATACCCAGGCCAATTTGGTCGCCCGCGCATGCAATGGTTGTATGGTCGCGCGGCTGGTAAAACCAGGCCCCATAAAAGCGCCCTAAAAGCGCCCTAAAACGCGGAGACCGACTTTGACCAGCACCGTCAGCTATTTCGAAAAAATACCGAAATGACCACCGTTGCCGCCTTTTTTCGCGATCCCGATGTGCAAGCCGGCCTGACCACCGCGCCGCCCGATCGCGCGCGGTTGATCCTTAAACAATTTTTTGATCTCTACACCCTGGATGCCTGCGCCAACGCCTCGCAATTTTTGGCCGTCGCCGATCTCGCCTTTCGCGCCAAAGAGTTCACCGCATCACGCGATGCCATTGCGCGCGCCCTCAAGGCGGGCGGCAGCGATGATACCGCGTTTTCCAAACTTGGCCGGCTGGAAGCTGAGATTGGCAAACCACAGGCAGCCCTGGATGCCTACGTGCGCGGCACCACCGCGCGGCCCAAATTTCCTTATAATTGGATCGGCGCCGCCCGTATGGCGCTGCTGCTCGGCCGCAAGGACGAGGCTGCTGCCTACGCGCTGACATTTTGCGGTTTTGGCCAAGCACCGCACCAGAAAACCGAGCTCGAGGCCATCGGCGAGCTGGCCGATTTTATCTTTGATAAAGGCACGCGCCGCGAAAGCCTCAAGCTTTACGAGGCTGTGCACAAATTCGGCCTCAAGAAAAACAATCTGATGGTGCGCCTCGGCGAAGCCTACATCGCCAGCGACCAACCAGCGCGCGCGGTGGCACTGCTTGGCGCACCTTACGAAAAAAAGGAGCTGGATATCTGGGCGCGCCGGGCGCTTGCCCATGCCCTCAGCCTGACCGGCAATCATATCGCCGCGTTAAACATCGCGCGCGCGCTGATCATTGAACGCCCAGACAACGAATCACTGGTCGCCAGTTACTTCGATATGATTCTGCGTACGCGCAACCCGGGCGTTTTACGCGCCGAGCTGCGGGATCGCGGTGCCGCCCTAACCGGCCCGGCCGCGATCGAGGCATCTGTCCGCCTGGCACTTGCCGATGGTGACGCGATGGCAGCGGTAGATGCATTGGGCGATGCGCCGTTAAAACCGCAAACACGTTTATTGAACCTGTGCTTCGAGCTAACCTACGCCCTGCTGGATGCAAATCAGGTTGATCGCGCCGAACGCCTGGTCGCCCGCGTTGAAGCCGCAGCACCGGGCGATGCGGTCGCCTTGCAAATTCGCATCGACCTGTTATTTCGCCTGCAGCACTGGGAACAGGCCGGCTTGGCGCTGGCAAAGCTGCCGGCAGAGCTTGCCGAAAAGCCGCAAATGCGCCTCAAGCGCTTTGAGTACGCAGCTTTCATGCGCGACCACGCGACCGCCACCAGCCTGCTTGCGCAGATGGATGCAGACCCCGCCCGCAACCGCCAGCACATGCTGCCGATTTTGCGCTACCTCGCCGAAGCCGGCGATTGGAACGGGTTACTTGATCGCGCACTGATCTGGCTCGGCGCTGATTTTCGCTATGCGCAGATTGGCTATGTGCTGTTTCGTGCCGCCCGCCGCACCAACCGGCATGCAGCCTTGATCGCCGCCATTGCGGCCATTCCCGACAGCGCCGAGTCCACCGACCTACAGCGCCTGTGCACTGATTTGCGTATCGATATGGCCGGCGATGCCCAAGCCCTCAGCGATGTTTTGGCGGATGGTGATATCACCGCCGACCCCGCCCTCGCCCGCCGCCTCAGCATCCGCCGTGACATTGCCGAACGCGCGGCAGGCATCCATCAGCGCCGGGCGATTTTTCTGTGCAGCGACCGCACCTACCTGGGTGCCTCAGCGGTGGCCTTATGCAGCGCCATCGCCCATGGCGGCCTCGAAAATATCGACGTGTACTTGGCAGTCGATGACGACATGCTCGATGAAACCGAACATCTCGCGCGCACCTTCCGCGCCCGCGGCATCAATATCCGCGTGCTGGCAGCAAGCGATATTGCCGCCGACCCCGCCGCACTCTCGGGCGCGTATGGCCTGTTCACCAGCGGCCACCGCCTATCATCGGCGGCTTATTACCGCATTTTCTGCGCCCGCTTTTTACAAGGTTTTGGCACCTATGCCCGCGCCATCTACATCGATTGCGACGTGCTAATCCGCCAACCGCTCAACGACCTGTTCAATGCCAATCTCAACGGCCACCCCATGGCCGCCCGCATCGAAAAAATGCGCCCCGAAGTGCGCCGCGCGATCAATCTACACAAAATCGAAGGCGACCGCTATTTTAATTCTGGCGTGCTGCTGTTCGATCTCACCCACCCGGGGCTGATTGCGGCCCTTGATGCCACCATCGATGCCATCGCCGATGATACCGTGCAGCTGCTCTATCACGATCAATGCGCGCTTAATCTCGGATTTCGCAACAGCTTTGCCGATCTAGATCTCGGTTTTAATTTTCCCATGGTCGAATCAACGCCATTGGCCGAAATGCCGGAAAACACCGCAATCTTGCATTTTCTCGACCGCCCCAAACCCTGGAGCAACGCCTACCGCGGTGATGCCGCCGATCTATGGTATACTGCTTGGCGCGATACCGCCGCCATCATCGGCGAAAAAACCGCCATGGATTTGCTCGCAGCCACCACCGAGTAAAGCGGCAATCTTGCGCGCAGCCCCCAGGTCGCGCCCCCCAGGTCAGGGCAATCGGGTGAAAGTAAGGCTCTTCTTTTTCTGAAGAAAAAGAAGCAAAAAGACTTTTATGACGCTGGGCCTGGGACTTTTGGCTGCACCGAATCCAGCCCCAAACGTCAAAAAAGTCTTTTTTGTTTCTTTTTTCTTCAGAAAAAAGAAAATTCTTGCTTTTTGAGCATTCACCCGATTGCCCTGCCCCCC
>JBBARC010000057.1:0-21692 GCA_040400005.1 Acetobacteraceae bacterium
GACCACAGTCTCGACCACAGTCTCGACCACAGTCTCGACCACAGTCTCGACCACATTCTCGACCACATTCTCTCTGGGGGGAGAAATTTAACCATGGACGTCACCATCACCGGCACAACCGGGATTGCCGGAAAAAACGGTTTGAAAGACGGCGCCAATGGGCTTCGCGGCAGCGCTGGCGGTGCGGCTGATGCCAGCAATCTCACCAGCACAGATCTGCTCAACACCGCTTTTGCCACGGGCGGCGCCGGCGGCGCTGGCGGCAATGGGGGCATGGTGAACACTGCCTTTAGCGGCATCGCCGGTCGTGGCGCCGCCGGTGCGGCCGGTGGCAACGCCACGGCCACCGTTACCACCACCGCCACCCGCACACAGGCCTTTACCACCGCCGGCGCTGTGGGCGGCGCGGGTGGAGCGGCTGGGGTGCAAGGTTACGGCATGGCTGGCGTGGCTAACGCCATCAACAGTGGAGTTGGTGGAACAGCGTCGGCCACCGCCACCACAACCACAACCCACGGTACGGCCGCGGCTGCCGCCAGTGCCACCGGCGGGGCTGGCGGCGCTGCCCCGGTCGGCGTTGGCGGCACCAATCATCGCGGCGGCGCCGGCGGGCAAGCCAGCAACACCACGGCAAGCGCCACCGGTATCAGCAGTGCCGTGGCGAGTGTTACCCAAACTGGTGGTGCCGGCGGTGCGGCCACGGTCGGCACGGGCGGCGCCGGTGGTGCGTCAACCCTTACCGATGCGGTGCGCGGCATCACCCAAAATGGCAGTTTGACCCTGGCCGAAACCGCAACCGGCGGCGCTGGCGGGCAAAGCCAGGGCGGTGTTTCCGGCGCCGGCGGTGCTGCCCGCGCCAGCCTGAGCCTTAACGATGCAACCGCCACCAGCCACAGCGCCGTCATTGTCGCGACCGTCGCGGCGCAAGGCGGTAACGCTGGCATCGCTACCAGCCTCAATGGGGTGTCTGGCACCGGCGCCAATGGTGGCAGCGCCCGTGCCCAGGCCAACCTCACCTCATCGGGCGTCATGGCGCTCACTGCACAAGCAGTGGGCGGGGCTGGTGGCGGTGTGGGCTTGGGTGCCCAGGCCATCGGTGGCCAGGCCGGCAATGGCGGCAATGCCGATGCGGCGGCATCGGGCACGTCATCAGGGCTGCTGGCCCGTGCGAATAGTGGCAGCATTGCCGCCATTGCCATGGGCGGCGCAGGTGGTGCCGCCGATGGCACCGGGCACACCGGCGGAACTGGCGGCAGCGCCACTGCATCGGCCACCGGCACCAAATCCATTCACAGTATTGCAACCCTTACGGTGTCGGCCACCGCCACTGGCGGCGATGGCGGGCAAGGCACTAACGGCGCAGCCGGCGGCGCAGGTGCGGCCGTGTCGCTGGTTAACCTGGTCAGCGGCGCCACCAGCCATGGCAACCTCGTGCTTATTCAAAACGCCACCGGCGGTGCCGGCGGGCTTACCAGCACCGGCGGCAATGGTGGCGTTGCCGGTAATGCGACGTCGTCGCTTACCATCGATGACAGCCTTGGCGCTAACGCCAGCCTAACCCTCTCAACCCACGCCACCGGCGGGGTTGGCGGGTCGGCAGGAGCAGGATCAGGGGCTGGTGGCGGCAGCGCCAACAGCACGACCAGTGCAACCGGCGGTGCCAACGCGGTGGTTGCCAGCACGGCGACTGCCACTGGCCAAACCGGCGGCAATGGCACCACCGGCGGTGCGGGCGGCAACGCCACCGCTAATGCCAGCGCAACCGCCGGCGCGTCCACCGATGCCGCGGCACTCGCCACCGGCGGCGGTGGCGGCACACCCACGCAAAGCGGCCTCGGCAATGCAGGCCTTGCCGGCACCGCAACCGCCACCGCGCAAGCCACCTCCACCCACGCCGCCGCCATGGCCGGCGCCTATGTGCAAGGCGGCAATGGCAATACCGGCAGCGGCGCGGGCAGCAGCGCCAGCGGCGGCCAATCGGTCAGTGCCGCCCAAGCCAGCGCCAATGGCGCCACCGACTCAGCCGCCACCGCCCATGCCACCGGCGGCGCTGGTGGCAGCGGGTCGCTGGCCGCCAACGGTGGTGCGGGCGGATCGGCAACCCTTGCCAATGCGGCCAGCGGGGTCACCCCCGGCGCTATGTTAAGCCTGGGCCAGTTCGCCATTGGCGGGGCCGGCGGTGCCAGCACCCATGTTGGTGTGGCCAGCCACGGGTTGGGCGGCCTGGGCGGCAACGCCGATAATAGTTTAATTTTCAACGACACCGCCAACGCCAGCCAAAGCAATGCTCTGATGATCACCCTGCAAAGCATCGGAGGCACCGGTGGTAACGCCAATTTTGCCGGGGCCAATGGGGCGGGCGGCCATGCCACCGCCATCGCCACCATCACCGGCAGGCACGATGTCTCCATCAATGCAACCGCCCAAGGTGGCGATAGCGGTGGGCGCGGGGCGTTAGGTGGCGCCGCAATGGTTAACCTTAACGGCACCGCGGCGGGCAACATTGTGCTAGCAGGCACCGCCACTGGCGGGCCGGGTAGTGCGGCTAATCTCAATACCAAAACAGCAGGCACCGCCAGTGCCATCGGCCTCGCCACCGGTGCCACGGGCACTGATACCATGAGCGCAAATGCCAAACTCACCACAGGCTTGGTGACCCAGGCGACTGCCACGGCAATCTCAAGCGTTGCCGGTACCACGCTGGTCACGGCGGACTCCACTATTACGGGCAGTTTTACCGCCCTCACCACCACCGACGGCACCTACGCCAACATCGTCGGCACCCCCAGCGCCAGCGCCGCCGCGGCGCTGATCAAGGGCAACACCAAAACCATTGCAGCCCTTGGCACCACCGCCAGTTTTCTCGGTATTGGCCAGCTTGAAGGCGTTCATAGCGCCGGGGGCGCCGGGGGCGCCGGCACCACTCAAACCACCACCAGCGCCATTACCATCGCCATTACCCCTGCCTTGCTGGCCAGCCCGGGTCACCTCACCCTGGCTTTCATCGGCGGCCAGGATAGCGGTGCGGCGGCGATTACCGATGTGCACCTGACCGTGGCGCTGAATGCCACAACCGTCCTGGATCAGGATTTTACCAGCGCCGCCAGTGCGCTTACCTGGTTCACCGATAACCCCATCGACCTCGGCGCCATCACGGCGCTGGGCGCGAATGGCACCCTGATGGTGAGTTTAGGCGTCAGTTCAATCGACCCAAGCGCAAGCTTTGGCACCAGCCTGGTGATCGCCAATACCACCGGCGCCGCTACCAGGGCGGGCTTCCTATCGGCCGATATCGGGCACGCCCACCGGGATAGCGGCTGGGCCGCCAGCCTACACGGGCTGCACGCTGGCTAAGCCGGCAAACGGACTGATCGCCGCAAGCCCACACGCAGCCCGCGGCAATCCGCGGTCAGCCCCGATGCCGCCCAGGGCCGCCACTGGCACGCGGGACCGCCGCGCAAGCGCCACCCAACCGCGCGGCCCCAAGGCGGGCGCGCCGGGGTGGCTTTGCGTCGGCCAAAGCGGCGATAAAAACACCAGATGCACACCCGCCCGCTTAGCCCGGCGCAGCTCGGCCAAATTATGCGCCGATGCGGTACAAAGGCCTTTGCCGGCCGCGTACACCCGGTCGTTGTCGGTGGCACGTAAATGCGCCCCCACCCCCAACCGCGCCGCCAATCGCCGATTACCCGCAATCACCAGCGCCACCCGCCGCGCCCGGCAGGCCCGCGCCACCCGTTCTGCAAACCCCGCACTGGGCGGATCACGCAGCACAACCCCACACAATCCCGGTGGCAGGCGGGCGATCACCGCGCACGGATCAGGCAGGCGCGCGGCATCGCTAAAAACCCACACCACCGGCAGGCGGGCAAAAACCCCGCCGCGGCGGCGGTTGCGTGCCTTGACCGCAAAGCCCGCGCGGATCACCTCTGCCGCCATGCCCGCAGCACCCGCAAACCCTATTGCCACCACCACCGCCCCTGCCAGCCAAATCGCTGCCAAGCTTGCGGCCATTCGGGCCGTGATGGCCAGTGCAGCCCAGACCGCTGGGCGCGATCCGGCCAGCGTTACCCTGGTGGCGGTCTCCAAAACTGCGCCACAAACCGCCGTGCTGGCCGCTCTTCACGCTGGCCAGTGCCAGTTTGGCGAAAACCGCGTGCAGGAGGCCGCCGAGAAATTTCCCGCCTTACGCACCGATTGGCCCGATCTGCACCTGCACCTGATCGGCCCCCTGCAAACCAACAAAGCCCTGGATGCGGTGCGCATTGCCGATGTGATCGAAACCCTCGATCGGCCCAAGCTTGCCGATGCCATTGCCCGCGCGGCCGACATCACCGGCCGCCTGCCCGGCTTGCTGATACAAATCAATATCGGCGACGAACCGCAAAAATCCGGTGTTGCCTGGCAAAATGCCGATGATTTTATCCGCACTAGCAAACAGCGCTTCGGCGCTAATCTGCGCGGTTTAATGGGCATCGCACCGCTGGGCGTTGATCCCGCGCCCTATTTTGCCCGCCTCGCCGCCACCGCCGCCACGCACGGCCTGGCTGATCTTTCGATCGGCATGTCGGGGGATTTTCCCGCCGCCATCGCTGCCGGTGCCACCCATGTGCGCATCGGTACTGCCATTTTTGGCGCCCGTTAATACACCACACAACACTCTGCCATGCAGCAGGACCATATCATGATGCTTGCGGATAAACTGACAGCGGCGTAATGCGGCGCGTCCTTCGGCACTGGCTTATAACGCCCTGCGCAAATCTCGCTTTTTCGCAATGTCCCTGATGCACGCGTCGCATCCCTGTGCCGCACCCAAAGGTTTACCCGCATGACCTCCTCCCATGGCGCCGGCGATGCCGCGCGCCAGAAAATCACCATCCCGTCGCTGCTCGCGGTGCTGGGCATTGTCTATGGTGATATCGGCACCAGCCCGCTGTACGCCTTCAAAACCACCATCGCCCTATTCATGAGCCACGGTGTCAGCGATGAGGATATTTTGGGCTGCCTGTCGCTGATTTTTTGGGCGCTGGTGCTGATCGTCACGGTCAAATACGTCATGTTGATCATGCGCGCCGATAACAAAGGCGAGGGCGGAATTTTGGCGCTGATGGCGCTGGCGCACCGCGCTGCCGCCCATAAGCGCACCAAAGTGATCATCTCCATGGTCGGCATTATCGGCGCCTGTCTGTTCTTTGGGGATGGGCTGATTACGCCTGCCATTTCCGTGCTCTCGGCGGTTGAAGGTTTAGAAATCTCGCTGCCGCAAGCCGGTGAAGTGGTGATCCCGGCGTCGGCGCTGATCATCATCGCGCTGTTTGCCGTGCAATCACGCGGCACCGGCAAGGTCGGCATGGTGTTCGGCCCCATTATGGTGGTGTGGTTCGCCGCCATCGGCGTTTTGGGCGCGCGGTCGATCATTCAACACCCCGTGGTGTTGCAATCCGTGCTGCCGCAACACGCCGTGCTATTTTGTCTACACCATGGCTGGCACGCCTTCGTCGCTCTCGGCGCTGTGGTGCTGGCGGTGACCGGGGCGGAAGCCTTGTATGCTGACATGGGGCATTTCGGCCCGCGGCCGATCCGCCTAGCCTGGAGCTTTTTTGTCCTCCCCTGCCTGGTGCTTAATTATTTTGGCCAGGGCGCGCTGGTCATGGGTGATCGCACTGCCGCGGCTAACCCGTTTTATCTGCTGGTGCCGCACAGCTTGCAATTACCCATGGTGGCCCTGGCCACCATGGCCACAGTTATCGCCAGCCAGGCGCTGATTTCAGGCGCCTACTCAATGGCGCGCCAGTGCATGCAGTTGGGCTTCCTGCCGCGCATGACGGTAAAACACACCAGTGAAGTGGAAAGCGGCCAGATTTTTGTGCCGCAAATCAACACCGCCCTGATGATCGGCGTGCTGGTGCTGGTGATGACCTTCCGCAGCAGCGATTCCCTGGCTTCGGCCTACGGTATCGCCGTCACCGGCACCTTTATCTGCACCTGCATCTTGGCAACCATCGTATTCCGCCGCGAATTTCACTGGTCGCGGCCATTAGCACTCAGCGTGTTTGGCGGATTTTTCATCATCGACACCGTGTTCTTCGCCGCCAACGCCCTTAAAATCGTCGATGGCGGCTGGGTGCCGCTGGTGCTCGGCCTGGTACTGATGGCGGTGATGACCACCTGGAAACAAGGCCGCAACCTAATGTTCGCGCGCTGGAAGCAAGACAGCTTGCCGCTCGCATCATTTCTGGCGCGGCTGCCGCAATCACGCACCGTGCGGGTGCCCGGGCTTGCCGTGTTCCTTACCGGCAACCCCGATTTTGTGCCGGCCGCCCTTTTGCACAACCTAAAACACAACAAAGTGCTGCACGAACGCGTGCTGTTTGTAACGGTCACCACGCTGGATGAACCCGAAGCCGGCAGCGCGCGGCGCATGGAGGTGAGCGAGCTCGCCCCCGGCATTCATCGCGTGCTGCTGCGCTACGGCTTTATGGAAAGCCCCAACGTGCCACGCGCGCTAGAAGGGCTTGCCGCCCTTGGGGTTGCCTACGACCCCATGCAAACCAGCTATTTCCTCGGCCGCGAAGTGGTGGTGCGCGCCATGGCGCCAAAACTATCACTGTGGCGCAGTTGGGTGTTTCTGTTCCTGGCGCGCAATTCGGTGCCCGCCACCGAGTTTTTCCGTATCCCGTCCGATCGCGTGGTCGAACTTGGCGTGCGCGTCGCTATCTAAACGGTGAAGATTGCGACAGATATCGCAGCACCTGCTTTGCGTAAGCCGCGCAAGGTGCCAGATGGTATTTATGATGCGCTCCACCTGGTTACTGGCCGCCCTTCTAATCCTCAGCGCCGTGCCGCACGCGCGAGCGCAAATGCACGCGGCCGTGCTGTCCGACACCGATCAGGCCGATGTCAGCCACATCGAAACCTACCTCGATAGCCTGAGCACGTTGAAGGCGCGCTTTCTGCAAACCGCTGAAACGGGCAAAACCGCGCAAGGCACAGCCTGGCTGCAACGCCCCGGCCGCATGCGCTTTGAATACGACAAACCCAGCCCCCTGCTACTGGTCGCCGGCCACGGCATTGTGGTGTTTCATGATGCGTCGCTCGAGCAAACTAGCAACATCCCGCTCAGCCAATCGCCCTTAGGCGTATTGCTGGGTGACCACGTGAAACTGCATGGCGATGTCACGGTCACCGATTTCCAACGGCTGCCTGGCCAATACACCCTCACCTTGGTACGCACCGCATCTCCCGGCGATGGCACGCTCACGCTGAACATCAACCAAACCCCGCTGCAGCTCACCGGTTGGTCGGTGGTCGATGCCCAAGGCCAGGAAACCCGCGTGCGCCTGTCACAAATCGCCCTCGGCGGCGATTTCCCCAGCAGCCTGTTCACTTATATTGACCCTAAGTTTTTTCAGCAGGGCAGTGATCAGTAGGGGAAGAGTCTTCTTTTGACTTCCGAAAAAGAAGCAAAAAGACGTTTACTATGCTGGGCCTGGGGCTGCCATGCCACCGCATCCGCCGAACCAGGATTATAGAAGTCTTTTGCTACTTTTCTTCAGAAAAGTAGACCTTCCCTTCCTACACCGATGTGTTTTTGAGCCACGTGGCACAATCCGTGCTTGCTTCGCCCTCGACACCTTAGCTTATGCTGCGGTTTCGTGACGGACGCAGGACATTCGTAATTTCGCCATAGATGGAGCGCAGAATACGGCATCATGAAGCCACTGATCGGGATTTCCTGCTGTACTAAAATCTTCGGGCCGTACCTGATGACCAATCACGCGGCCTCCGATTACTGCGTGCGCGCGGTGACTGATGTCGCCGAGGCCATCCCGGTGTTGTTGCCGGCGGTGGGTGCGCGCATGGATATCGAGCAGTTATTATCGCGGCTTGATGGATTATTGCTCACAGGTAGCCGATCGATGGTGTCGCCCTGCCATTATGGCGGCCCTGCACATGCCGAAGGCACCCCGGAAGACCCCGCCCGTGATGCGACAACCCTGCCGCTGATCCGTGCCGCCTTGGCCCGTGGCCTGCCGATTTTAGCGATTTGCCGCGGTTTGCAGGAACTTAACGTGGCCCTGGGCGGCACGCTACACCAACGCCTGGCCGATCTGCCGGGGCGGCTAGATCATTCCACCCCGCTGGTCGAAAACGCCGAAATTCGCGTGGGAAAAGCCCACGCGGTGGCAATCAGCAGCACCGGCCGCCTGCGAGTAATCGCCGGCCGCGGCGAGATTCCGGTCAATTCCCTGCACCACCAGGGCATCGACCGCGTCGCCCCCGGCCTGCGCGTGGAAGCGATCGCCCCCGACGGCACCATCGAGGCCGTACACAGCGACACCGACCACGGCTTTGCCCTGGGCGTGCAATGGCACCCAGAATTCGATTTCCCCACCGACCAGGTATCGCGCAACATTTTCGGCGAATTCGGCGCCGCGGCCAGGGTGTGGATGGCGGCGCCTATGATGCAGAGGCTGGCGGCAGATTAAGGGAAGACAAGGCTGGTGGGGCGTCACGCGAAGGCGTGCTGCGCACGAAGCCGCCCCCCCAGACCCCCGGCATTATGTTGACGTCGTTCGCCCACACTGCGTCAACATTACGCCGGGGGTCTGGGGGGGCGGCCCCGTGCGCAGCACGCCTTCGCGTGACGCCCCACCAGCCTTGTCTTTCTTCACTTGGCCTTACACACAGCCAGCCCGGGCGGGGCTTGGGTGAAGGTGAAATCTTTGCCGAAGAACCTGGTGCCCACAAAACCGTGCAGATCTAGGCGATCGGGTTGGGTTTGGCGCATGTCTAGGGATGCGGTTTTGCCGGTGCGCACGGCGTAGACGGTGCCGTCGGTCCAGGTGCCGGGGCCTGCGGGTTTTAGGCCGGTGATGAGGGTTAGGCCGCAGATGGGGCGGGCGCGCAGGGTGGGGTTGGGGTTGTTGGCATCGTGGGGGGTGTCGCCGTGTTTATCGCGGGCCATTTTTAGCCACACGATGCGGCCGCATAGGGCATTGCCGCAGGCGGAAAACTGGGTTGCCGCCATGCCATCATCGGATAGCCATAAGCCAGATGGCACCTGGGTTGGCGCGAGGGCGTCAGCGTGGGCGGGGCTTGCGAGTGCTATCATCGCGGCCAGAAAACGGATGTGAATTTGCACGAGCTTACCTCAACTGGCCGGGATACGGCGTTGGCCGGCACAATATCGCATAGTGGAGACGAAAAAAAACCCTGGTGCCGATGGGTTTAACGCCACCCGCACCAGGGGTTTTTGCCGATCAGGCCTTACGCCGGGTAAGGCACCAAGTTTTACGGCCCATACGGCCGTGGGTAAGGTTTAGAGGTAATCCGCGCCCCGGCCTGGCAGGTGAACGATGCGGCCAGCTTGGGATCGCTACCTGCGGTTAGCACCGCATGCGACGGGTAGGCGCATAGCGGCCGCTGGGCGGTGACCGTGCCACTACTGTATTTGGTGGCGACGATGGTTTCCGGTGCAATTCCTTGTTCGCGCCAGGCGATTAGTGCGCCGAGAATATCATCGGAGGCAGCCATTGGCGCGGGGCCTGCGCCAAAGAAACCAAACGTATCGGGGCCGGGGCCGCCGCCACAGTGAAACACGCCGGGGGCTAGAAACAACCGCATGAATTTGGCGTATTCATTGGGCGCCGCTGTTGCCACCGCATTGTAGTAATCCCAGGTGGAGGCGGTGGGGATTAGCGGATCGCTAAGACCGTGGAACATGATTAGCTTACCGCCGCGGCGGTAGAAATCGGTCCAGTTGATGCTGGTGGCGTTCAGGGCACCTTTAAACGTGGTGATGCCCACCGGCACGTTATCCATCTTAGCAATGCGGGCAGCGAGTTCGCCGTTCAGCGATGTTGTATTGGCAAACAGGCTCTGCCAGGTGAATTTTGGGCCAAACGCCCAGTAATCCAGGCCATCGAATAGAGGTTCGGTGCCGGCCTGTTGAAACAGAATACCGACCGACCCGGTGGTTGCGGGGTCTTCCACGCCGGGTTCGTAGCCTGGGTAGAGGATGCGCGAATGGTTATCTTTGGAGCCGGTGTAAAGCGTGTCTAGCACCTGGGATTGGTCGGCATTCAGGCAAGTACAGGACGCGGCATTGGGGTCGTTACACGGCACCTCGCCCGCAGCACCGGTGCATTGCAAGCTAGAGGGCTTAAAGGCGCAGATTTCTGGCTGCATGAGATAGCCGTCGGTTGCCGCCCCGCCATCATGGCCGGCGCATTGGGCCAACATGGCGGCGTGGGTAAGGGTTAACCCTGCCGAGGTGAGCTTGGCGTCGGCGGCAAAATGGGTTGCCAGGTAGGAAGCGGCACTGGCGATGTGCAGATGGGTGCGGTCGTAGGCCGGTGCGCCGGCAACGATGCCGTCGTAATCATTTGGGTATTTTTCGCCTTCCATCAGCGCGTTATGCCCGCCGGTGGAACAGCCCATGAAGTAAGACTTGTTTTGCGTGCGGCCATAGTAGGTGGCGACCAGTTCTTTTGCCGCCAGCGTCATCAGATGCATGCTGCCATAACCGAAATCGGTGATCGCGGCGGCATTGTGATACAGCCCGCCGGGGGCACCGCCGTTACCAGTTTTATCACCGCAATACAGCGTGCCGCAGCCAAATAGCAGGCCGGTGCCAAGATCGCTGTTCACGCTGGCAAAGCCGTGCGCCATACCATAGAGAATTTCGCCCTGAATAATCGCGCCGGCAAAACCGCCGTTGCCGGTGCCCAGCAGGCGGCCATTCCAGGCGGTAGGTTCGGGCAGCGCCACTTCCATTTGAATTTGTGATTGCGCCGGGTTGGCGTTGGACGACACCACCGCTTTGACATCGCAATAGGCCGGTACGGTTGCGGTGGCAGCGATGCTGGTGGCGGTGAGGGACACCGTGCTGGCAACGCCATCCATCAGCAGATGGCTGCTGGAAAGTGCGGTACAGCTATCGGCGCGGGCGGCGGCGGGGAGCGCCACCAGGCAGGCGGCCATGGCGATGGCGGTGTGGCTAAGTGTTTTGGCGGCGCTGTGCCGCTTGGTGGTGCGTGTCATAGAATTCCCCCATTTGGGATAATTTTGCGAAGTTTCTTAACCGGTTGGCGCTAAACACCGGCGTGCCCGTGCACCGCACGGACACGCCGTGCCGCTTACGGACCGTACGGGTGCGGATAAGGTTTGGAGGTGATCGGCGTGCCCACGTGGCACACAAACGATGCCGCCAATGTGGGATCGGCGCCTTTAATCAGCACCGCATGGTTGGGATAGACGCACATAGGGCGCTGCGTGGTGAGCGTTGTGCCGTTGTATTTTGAAGCGATAATTTTACCAGGTGCCGTGCCGTTTTCGCGCCAGGCGATCAGGGCGCCGAGCACGTCATCGGACGCATCCAGCGGCTGCGGGCCGGCACTAAAGAAGCCGAAACTATCCGGGCCGGGGCCGCCCGAGCAGTGAAACATGCCGGGTGCGAGATAGAGCTTGGCGAATTTAGGCGTAATGTTAGGTTCGGCCTTGGTCAGCGCGTTATAAAAATCATAGGCGGCGGCGGTGGGGATCAACGGATCGGTGTAACCGTGGAACATGATCAGCTTGCCACCGTGATGGTAGAAATCGGTCCAGTTGGTGCTGTTGGCGTTCAGCACGCCGGCAAAATTGGTGAAGCCAGCCGGGGTGTGATCGAACTGTGAAATGCGGCTTGAAAGTTCACCGCCGGTGATCGAATTCGTGTTGGCGAACAGGCTCTGCCAGGTGAAATCCGGCCCAAACGCCCAGTACAATATGCCATCAAATAGCGGTTCCGGCAGCAGGCCCTGCGCCAGCAAACCACCGGAACTGAGGGTTGTGGGGTCTTCCACGCCGGGCTCGTAACCGGGGAACAGAATGCGGCCGAGGTTATCGGTAACGCCGGCATACATAGCGTTGAGCACTTGCACCTGGTGCGGCACGATGCAGCTGCAGCTGGTGCTGTCGGTGGCCGTCGTGCAGGGCACTTCGGTGGCGGCACCGGTGCATTGCAGGGTGCTGGGTTTAAAGGCGCAAAGCTCCGGCTGCATCAGGTAGGCATCGGTGCTGGCACCACCATCCTTGCCGGCGCATTGGGCGAGAACCGCATTATGGGCCAGGATAAGTGCTGATTTTGGCGGCAGCGCATCGGGGGCAAAATGGGTGGCCAAGTAGGCGGCCGGGCTCGCGATGTGCAGGTGGGTGCGGTCGTAGGCGGGGTCGCCAGCGACGATGCCATCATAATCGGTGGGGAAGCGCTCGCCTTCCATCATCGCGTTTTGGCCGCCGGTGGAGCAGCCCATGAAATAGGACTTGTCTTGCGGGCGGGCGTAGTAGGAAGCGATCAGTTCCTTGGCGGCCAGGGTCATGAGATGCATGCTGCCGTAGCCGAAATCGCTGATGGCAGCATAATCGTGATACAGCCCGCCAGCCGGGCCGCCGCTGCCGGTTTTATCCCCGCAAAAATAGGTGGAGCAGTGAAACAGCAGGCCAGTGCCAAGATCGCTGTTGACGGTGGCGAAGCCGTGGGCAGCGCCATAATGCACCTCACCGGTGCTGATAGAGGCGGCAAAACCGCCATTGCCGGTGCCCAGCAGGCGACCGTTCCAGGCAAGCGGCAGGGGGAGTGCCACTTCAACTTGAATTTGTGAGCGGGCGGGGTTGGCATTGGACGACACCACTGCCCGCACGTCGCAATAGGCTGGCATAGTGGCGGTGGCGGCAATGCTGGCGGCACTTACGGATACTGTGCTGGCGATGCCATCAAGGTGCAGCGTGGTGCTGGACAGGTTTGTGCAGCTATCGGCACGGGCGGCAACTGGAAGTGCTGCAAGTAAGCTGGCCAGGCCCAAAAGTGGTGCGCTATGCGCGAGTGCGGCTTTCAGCCTTGCGGTGCGGCGTATCATTGGACTTTACCCCCAAACTTTTTAGATTTCGTACTTGGATTTAATATAATGGTCATACCCGGGGGGTGCGCAAGCGTTGACCTTAGGCACAGGACATGCAGGGCGGTTATTTTTTGGCGAGGCTTGCCGGCCAAAAACCCGGTTTTTCTGCGAGGCTCGCGAAAAAGCGTTTGTTGGGGGATTGGCTGGCGGCCCGCTTGGGCCGGCGGTTAACAAGTAGCGGGCGGTTAGCCGCTAAAAAGCCCGCGTTAAAAAGCCCGCGTTAAAAAAGGCTGGGTTTAAAAAGGCTGCACCACCACCATAATCACGATGATAACCATCAGGGCGGTCGGAACTTCGTTCATCATCCGATAAAATCGCGCGGTTTTGCGGTTATTATCGGCCATAAAATCGCGCCGCCAACGCGATAATGCGCCGTGAAAACCAGTGAGTAGAAACACCGCCGTAAGTTTGACGTGCCACCACGGCGCCTGCCAATCGATCAATCCTGGTGTTGCGGCCAACAAACCACCAAACAGAATGCTCGCAAACATCGCCGGGTTGATGATGAATTTTAGCAGCTTTTTTTCCATCACTTTAAAACGCTCAGAACTTTCCGATCCGGGTTTGGCATCACAGTGATACACATAGAGCCGCGGCAGGTACAGCATGCCAGCCATCCAGGCTATAACCGCCAGGATGTGAAACGCTTTAGTCCAGAGGCTGACGCTAATTAAAACCTGGCCAATCATGCGGCATTTTCCATCAGAGCTACCCGTAAAATAGCCGGTATTTCAAACAACGATGCGATCGGCTGCGCGTCTAGGCTTGCTAATTTTGCCGCGCGCTCGCCGTGTGCATACCCTAAGCAGCGCATGCCGGCGGCGATGGCGGCGGTAACGCCCGGCACTGAATCCTCGATTGCCAAACAGTTTTTGGGGGCGATATTTTCCGCCGCAGCCGCTGCCAGGTACACATCGGGTGCGGGCTTGCCGCGGCCGCCATCGCCCGAACTGTGATAGCGGCCATCGACCAATGGCAACAAACCACATAAGGCGAATTTACCGGCCATTTCCGCCCGTGATGAATTGGACGCAATGCGGTAAGGCAAGCCTAAATCACGCACCGCGTCGATTGCTTCACGCGCCCCTGGGCATAGCGGTAAACCATCACGCCGCATCACGGCCAGCAGTTTTTCCTGCATCACCAGCGGCCAGGCGGCACCAAATTTAATGCCGCACAGCACTTCAAAATCTGCTTGTAAATCGCTCCAGCGCCGACCCATAAATTCATGGGCGGTTGTATCGCTGAACTCAACACCGTTTTCAGCAGCGGTATCACGCAGCACGCGGGCGGAAACCCCTTCACTATCGACCAGCACACCATCACAATCGAAAATCACCAAGCGCAGCCAACTCATGTGGCGATCCTTTGCGGGCATTTCTGGCGATCGATGGGGCATTGGCGATTACCTGCAAAACTACACAGACCGGGGCCGCGGGCCAAGGCTGTGCGTGCTATGGCGGCGATTGCCGCAATAAAACCAGGATCGCTATTTTGCGCCGGCGCTCGAAAATAAGCTGGCACGCCTAATTTTGCCGCCAGATCGCGATACTCCATATCCAGCTCAACCAAAGTTTCCGAATGATCGGAGACAAAGGCGATCGGTACCACCAGCACCGCCACTTTATCGTGCGATGCTTGTTCGATCGCTACTTCTGTGGACGGGTCTAGCCATTTTACCGGGGTTGCACGGGATTGAAAGCACACACTGTAATCGAGATCGGTTTCACCTAATGCCTCGACGACGCCGGCGACAGTTTGTTCGATCTGATATTTGTAAGGGTCGCCATTTTTGACAATAGATTCGGGTAATCCATGCGCCGAAAACAACACCCGCACCGGCGTTGATTGGGCCGCACGGGCATTGTCCAATGCTTGCCGGACAATGGCAGCAGTTGCATGAATATAGCCGGCATCAGCAAACCAGCAGCATAGTGATGTAACCGCGCAAGCAAACCCAGCATCAGCAGCAGCTTCCCGCCAGGCGGTGAGTGAACTTCCTGTCGTTGTAGTAGAAAAATGCGGATACAGCGGTAACAGTAAAACATGGTCTGGCACCCAGGCTTTTACATCAGCCACGGTTTCGGCACTAAACGGGTGCCAGTAACGCATGGCGACAAAGCATTTAGCCTCGATCGTGTCGTCGCTTAACGCGGTTTCAATGGCACGTGCTTGCTGGTTGGTAAGCTCCAGCAACGGTGATTTACCGCCGAGCAGTTTGTAGTTTTCAGCGGCTGGTTTTTGCCGGCTGGCCGCAATAATGCGGGCCAGAATTGGCCGCACAAAAAACGGCACCGGCAAAATGGCTGGATCGGAAAACAGGTTTTGCAAAAACGGCTTTACCGCCGCCATACTATCGGGGCCACCTAGATTAAATAGAACAACGGCCACCCGCATCAGCTTAAACCCCGCACGTGAGCAACCAAATCTGCCACGTGCTGCACCGGTGTTTCGGGCAAAATACCGTGCCCCAAGTTAAACACATGCGGGCGCCCACACAGGCTGCGGGCAATGGTGCTGGCCTGATCACGCATCACATTACCGCCAGCAATTAAAGCAATGGGATCAAGATTGCCCTGCAAAGCAACACTTTCTGGCACGCCAGCCGCAATGCGCGCAGGGTCGGCGGCGGTATCTAATGCCAAACAATCCACCCCGGTGCGTTCAGCATAATGTGCGGCCATAACGCCGGCCAAACGCGGAAAGCCAATAATGCGTATCATGGGATGACGCAGATTAAGCGCATTGACAATCGCCTTGGTCGGCGCAATCACCAAACGTTCAAATTCGGATGGCGGCAAAATACCGGCCCAACTATCAAACAGCATCACCGTATCCGCGCCAGCATCGATCTGGGCCGACAAATGCTGAATGGTGGCGTTGGTGACCAATGTCATCAGCTGGCCGAACAAATCGGGGGCGGTATAGGCCATTTTGCGGGTGGCGACGAAATCGCGCGATCCGCCGCCATCGACCATGTAGCAGGCAACCGTGAAGGGGGACCCGGCAAACCCGATTAACGTGGTTTGCGCCGGTAATTCCAGTTTTAACCGGCGCAAAGCTTCCAACACCGGAGCAGTAGCGTCCGCAAGTCGGGCGATATTTAGGGCGGCCAGGCTCGTGGCATCGCGCACCGGGGCCAGCACCGGGCCTTCACCATTGATAAACTGCACATCCTGGCCCAGCGCCCAGGGTAAAATAAGGATATCGCTGAATAAAATGGCGCCATCCATAGCAAAGCGGCGGATCGGCTGCAGAGTAATTTCCACCGCCAGATCGGGCGTGGTGCAGCGGGCGATAAAACCGCCGCCGGTATCTCGAATGGCCCGGTACTCAGGCAAATACCGCCCGGCCTGGCGCATCAACCAAATCGGTGGCGGCCACACGGCTTCGCCTTCTAACACACGCAGCAGGGGTTTTTGGCTCAAAGACTGGCTCGAAGATTGGGTCAATGGAGATCACGCACCGGAGAGTTTCGCCTTACCTATAATCAAAGAGATTTTTTATAAAATAGATGTTGTTGTAGTAGGGGCTGTGGATAACGGGGTACCCACAATGGCGGGGCTTTGATGGCGGTTTGTCCACATGAGGTGAACTACCTAAGCGCCTAGGCCTATACCTTAAATCGGGGTTATCCCGCATTTGCCAAGACAGGCAGCGCAAAAGCCCCCAGGCTTACTGCGTGTAATTCTTATCCCCGTTATGGCGTACATACATTTTAGGGGTGGGGATGGCAGGGCCAGTTATCCCCGCTATCGTGCCCATCATGACCACTGATCGCATCAACCTGCACCTAGTATCCGACGCCACTGGCGAGACGCTGAATTCGATCGCGCGCGCCACTGTTGCGCAGTTCGAGCCGGTAAAAGTGGTGTACCACCGCTGGAGCCTGATCCGTAGCCGCTTCCAGCTGCACCGGGTGCTGGAAGGGATCGAGGCCGAGCCCGGCCCGGTGCTGTCCACTCTGGTGGATCGTGCCCTGCGTACCGATCTGGAAAGCACTTGCGGCCGCTTGGGTGTGCCAGTGGTGAATGTGCTCGACCCAGTGATGGCGGTTTTGCAGGAACAGCTCGGCCACCAAGCCAGCGCCCGGCCGGGTCGGCAATATGTGCTAGATGCCGATTATTTTCGCCGCATCGATGCCATTCACTTTGTGCTGGCCCATGATGATGGCCAGGCCCAGGCCGGCATCGCCGAAGCAGATGTGATTTTGGTCGGCGTTTCGCGATCATCCAAAACACCAACCAGTTTTTATCTCGCCAACCGCGGCATAAAGGCCGCCAACGTACCGCTGGTGCCGGGGTTGATGGACCCGCCGGGGTTAGAAGCGCCGCATTGCCCGGTGATCGGGCTAACGCTTGATGCCGATAGTTTGATTGAAATCCGCCGCCACCGGCTGAAAATGATCGGCCAGGGCCATGGCGCCGGCCATATCCGCCAGGATGGTGGCGAGTATATCGATCAGGAAGCCGTTAAAGCCGAGTTGTTGTGGGCGCGCCGCCTATGCACGCGGCGCGGTTGGCCAGTGGTGGACGTTACCCGCCGGTCGATCGAAGAAACCGCAGCCACCGTGTTGCAGTTAATGGACGCTTGGCGCGACCGGCAGAGTGAGAGCGTTACATAGGGAAAGGATCTACTTTTCTGAAGAAAAGTAGCAAAAGACTTTTATAATGTTGGTTCGGGATTCGCGCTGGCAGGGCAGCCCCAGGCCCAGCGTATCAAAAGTCTTTTTGCTTCTTTTTCTTCAGAAAAAGAAGAGTCTTAACTTCCTAACCCTGCGCATTCCGTGTCCCGGCGGGCAGCTTCACAATAAGGCCGTCCAATGCTGGGGTCATGACGATTTGGCAGCCTAGGCGGCTGGTGGCTTGTAGGCCGAAGGCGAGGTCGAGCATGTCTTCTTCGTCTTCGGTGGCTTTGGCGAGTTTGGCATACCAGCTGGGGTCAACCACGACGTGGCAGGTGGAGCAAGCGAGCGAGCCTTCGCAGGCACCTTCGATGTCGATGTCGTTGTTATGGGCGATTTCCAGCACCGACAGGCCGAGCGGGGCATCGACTTCGCGGGGGGTGCCATTGCGTTCGACGAAAACCATGGTCGGCATTGCGGGGTAACCTTTTGCTGCTGGTGTCTATGGGCTGGCGGTTAGGCGCGCATGGGCGGCGGCCAGGGCGGCGGCGGCCTGATTAATATCGGGGGCGGAGGTAAAGCGTCCGACACAGACGCGCAAGCAGCGGGCGGCTTGTGTGGGTGTAAGGCCCATGGCGGTGAGCACGTGGCTGGGGGCGATGTCGGCCGAGGTGCAGGCGGACCCAGTGGACATAGCGATCTCGGGGCAGGCGGCGATGAGATCTAAGGCTGTGATTTGGGGCAGGCGCAGGGATAGGCTGCCGGCGATTTTGGCGGATTGCCGGGCGTTGAGGGTGAGATTGGGGATGGCGGCGCTCAAGTGATCCCAAAATGTGGCCCGCAAAATAGCGGCGCGGGCTTGGTCTTCGGCCATGCCGGCCGCGGCAATTTCGCAGGCTGTGCCAAACCCAACAGCCAGCGGGGTGGGGATGGTGCCTGGCCTGAGACCGCGTTCCTGGCTGCCGCCGGAAAATAGGGGGGCGATGCGGGCGCGCGGGCGTCGGCGCACATACAGGGCGCCGATGCCTTTGGGGCCATAAAGTTTGTGGGCGCTGATGGAGGCGAGGTCGAGGTTTTGGCGGGTGACGTCGATCGGGATGCGGCCGGCGGCTTGGGCCAGGTCGCTGTGCATCAGGGCGCCGGCGGCGCGGGCCGCTTCGCCGATGGCGGTGATATCCTGCATCACCCCGGTTTCGTTGTTTACCGCCATGCAACTGACCAGCAGGGTGGGCACGCGCAGGGCTTCAGTCAGGGCTTCGGGGTTGTGCAGGCCATCCGGGCCGACTGGCAAAATGACGGGATCAAAACCATCGGCGGCCAGGTCGGTTGCACTTTGCAGCACGCATTTATGTTCGGTAGCAAAGGTGATGACGCGCCGGCGCGTGCCGTTGCTGGCGAAGCGGGCGGCACCCTTTATCGCTAGGTTGTTGGCCTCCGTCGCACCTGAGGTAAAAATGATCTCACGCGGGTCGGCGCCGATCAGGGCGGCGATCTGGCTGCGGGCGTGCTCCACGGCAGTATCGGCATCGCGGCCATAGCTGTGCTCGGCGCTGTGCGGGTTGCCGAAAATGTCGGAAAAATAGGGCAGCATGGCGGCTAGGGCGCGCGGGTCGCACGGGGTTGTTGCCTGGTAATCGAGGTAGATTGGGCGGGTCATTGGGCGCGTCAAAGGGTTGGGGCCAGGTCGCGGGTGGCGCGCGTGCGGGCAGCTAAGGTGCGATAGGCGTGCAAGAAATTATCGACGTCGGAGGCGGTGACGTTCCATGGGAGTGATACCCGGATGGCCGAACCTGCCAGTGCTTCCAGCCCCATGGCGGTGAGCACGTGGCTGCGGCCGACTTTACCGGAACTGCACGCGGCGCCGGAGGAGACGCACACGCCGGCGAGGTCGAGAGCAATAAGCTGTGCCTCCGCGGAAACCCCGGGTAAGGCCAGGCACAGCGTATTAGGCAGGGTGGGACCAGCACCACACAGAACGGCGCCAGCCGGGATTACCTGCGCCAAGACATGCGCGCGCAACGCCACATGATGGGCGGCGGTGGCGGTTTGTGCGGCGTTGGCGGCGATGAAGGCAGCCGAAAAACCGGCGATAGCAGCAACTGACGGGGTGCCACCACGCCGGCCGCGTTCTTGGCCGCCGCCAAGCATGAGCGGGTTGATATCGATGCCCGGTGCCAGGATTAACGCGCCAACCCCCTTGGGGCCGCCGAGTTTGTGGGCGGATATTGCCAGGCTATCGGCACCCAATGCCGCCATATCCATTGCCAAACGGCCGCACGTCTGCACGGCATCGACGTGTAGCAGCGCGCCATGCGTGTGGCAGATGGCGGCAATGTCGGCGATTGGGTTGAGCACCCCAGTTTCGTTATTGGCCAGCATTACCGCTACCAGCGCAGGTGTGCCCTGCACCAAGCGCTGGGTGAGGGCGGCAAGATCGAGCGCACCCGTAGGCACTACGGGTAAGGTTTCGGCGGCTAGACTGGCCGCACGAACTGCATCATGTTCGGTGGCACCAACCAGGCGGCGGCGGCCGGGGGCGATGCCGTGCAGGGCCATGCTGTTGGCTTCGGTACCGCCGGAGGTGAACACCATTAACCCCGGATCGGCACCTAACCCTTTGGCAATGCTTTCGCGCGCGGTTTCCACCACGCGGCGGGCGGCGCGGCCGGCGGCGTGCACCGATGCCGGGTTGCCGGGCAGATCGAGGGCGGCAATCAGGGCTGCGCGCGCCTCTGGCCGCAGGGGCTCGGTCGCGTTGGCATCCAGGTAGATCATGCGTTTGTATAGGTTAGATTTGGCATCAATTTTTCTTAAACCTGCGGTTGCGCGAAAAACATAAAGGCCATGCGTCGATTCTGGTGTAATCCGCCGTTGGGTTCTGTCTATATTACTCGATACACTGGGCATGCCTACGGTTGGGCTTGGTGCGCGGTGCCATAAGACGCTGCTTTTGGTCAGCGAAGGTTGGAAAAAGGCCCGTAGGGAGTTGGGAGAAGAACACGTCGCGTAAAGCTCGTCACCGTGATGCAGGCCTAAAATAGGTATCACTGGTTACGCGGATAAGTCTGCCCAAATGCAAGCCCGGTGGTGCTGGCGCGCGGGTGGCCCCCTGCGGAAACGGCTTTAAGCTTCATCTACACGTCGCATTGCGCGCGCGGGAGGCATAGTGCGCGCTGTGCCATTAATCGGTTTTATTCCGCGTCATGCCTCGGCGCGGGATGGGAAAGAACGAAGCAACGCGATGCCTGAGATTATGTTCGCGGGCCCCGACGGCCGCCTTGAAGGCCGTTATCACCATAGCAAAGAGAGCAATGCGCCGCTCGCTTTGATCATGCACCCGCACCCAATGCATGGCGGGACAATGAACAATCGCATCACTTATACGATGTACCAGACCTTTCAAAAGCTGGGTTTTTCGGTGATGCGCTTCAATTTTCGCGGCGTTGGCCGCAGCCAGGGCCGCTATGATGGCGGCATTGGCGAGATCGGCGATGCCGCATCGGCGCTGGACTGGATGCAGATGGTCAACCCCAGCCATGGCGGGCTGTGGATTGCGGGCTATTCGTTTGGCGCGTTCGTTGGCATGCAGTTGCTGATGCGACGGCCGGAAGTTTCTGGCTGGGTGTCGGTGGCACCACCGGCGAGCCATTACGATTTTGGCTTTTTGGCACCCTGCCCCTGTGGGGGGCTGCTGGTGCATGGCGATGCCGATGAGCTGGTGCCGGAACCCACCGTGCGGAAATTGGTGGATAAGCTGAACACGCAAAAGAACGTGACCGTCGATTACCGTATTTTCGCCGGTGCCGATCATGTGTTTGCCAGCCACGCCGAACAGGTGGGCGAGGCGGTGGCCGATTACGTGGGCAAAGTGCAAGCGCGCAAAACCATGGCGCTGGCGGCCGACTAAGGGCTTGGGTGCGGGGAGGTTGCTGGGGGTTTCCCCGGCCCGCCCCGCACACCCAGATTGCCGGGTTGAAACCCCGGGGTTTCTTCCGGGCGAGCGCCAAAAAAGGACTTTTTTGACGCTGGTTCGGAAAACGCGGTGACGGGGTTGCCCCAGGCCCAGCATAACAAAAGTCTTTTTGCTTCTTTTTCTGTAACTGCCCAGGTAGGGGTGAGAACGCTAA
>JBBARC010000058.1:0-5814 GCA_040400005.1 Acetobacteraceae bacterium
CCTGCTGGCCCAGGGGGCTTGGGAGTTACAGAAAAAGAAGCAAAAAGACTTTTATGACGCTGGTGCGGAGAACGCGGTGGCGGCGGTGCCCCAGGCCCAGCGTAGTAAAAGTCTTTTGCTTCTTTTCTTCAGAAAAGAAGTTTCTTCCCTTTCTCTTTCACCGCTTGCATCCAACCCCCTTCCCCACGCGTAATAGGTAAACAGTTGCCCTACCGGCGGCAGTTTGGCGTAGGATGCGGTTAGCCCATGGCGCGTGCGGAGAGTGAGCAGCTTTTGCTGGCCAGTGCGGCGGGCGACGTGGCCGCGTTTCGTGCGTTGTATGATCGCCACGGCGGGCGGTTGTATGGGGTTGCCTTGCGCATCACGCGCCAGGCGGCATTGGCGGCCGATGCCGTGCAGGAAGCGTTTTTGCAGATTTGGCAAAACGCTGGCCGTTTTGACCCCGAGCGTGGCGGTGCGGAATCGTGGATGCTGGCGATGGTGCGCTATCGCGCGTTGGATATTGTGCGCCGTGCCCCGCGCGATACCAAATCCCTGGATGGCGACGAAGGCTTGCGTGACGAGGTTGAGGCGATCCCCGACCCCGCCGCTTTGCTCAACCAAAACGCCGATAGCCGCGCCTTGATGCGCTGCCTGGGCACTTTGCCGGCCGACCGGCGCCAGTTGATTATTGCGGCTTTTGTTGATGGCTATTCGCACAGCGAATTGGCGGACCGCTTGAAAACCCCGCTGGGCACGATAAAATCCTGGATCCGCCGCAGCCTCGATGGCTTGCGCCTGTGCCTGGAAGGGTAGGGGCCGATGAGCGACACGCCAGATGACGACGATATTTTTACCCGCGCCGGCCAATATGTGCTGGGCGTGCTGGAACCCGATGAGATCGCAGAGCTTGCGCTGCTGGTGCTGCGTGATCGTGATTTTGCCGAGGCCGTTGCCGCCTGGGAACAGCGCCTGGCGCCGCTCAGCCGGCTGGTGACCGACGTGGCGCCGCCGCCAGCCCTTTGGCCACGCATAGAAGCGGCTTTGCGGCCGCGCCCACGGGTGCGCGTGCAGGCCATGCAGGCGATTTCTGGGTTGCAGCCGGCTTGGTTACGGGCCTTGTTGCGGCCGGCAATTCCCTGGGCGGTTGCAGGTGTGCTGGCGGCGGTGGCGATTCCCTTGATTGTCGGGCCGATGATTTTGGCGCGCGACGGCGCGGGTAGCGTCAGGGTGGCGGCTATTACCGCACTGGCGGGCACGCTGGCGGCGCCAAGCCAGGGCGGCTGGATCGCCAAAATTCACCGCGATGGCACGATCGACTTGGCCAGCATCGGCACAATCGCGCGCCCCTCCGGGCGGGATCTGGAATTGTGGGCGTTGGCGGATGGTGCCGCCGCACCCGTGCCATTGGGGTTAATACCGGCCACCGCCGGCAAAAGCCTACCCGCGCAAGCCTTGCCCAAAGGGGCGTTTAAATTGCTGGTGAGCGTTGAACCCACGGGCGGGTCCGCAACCGGCCTGCCAACCGGGCCGGTGGTTTACGGCGGCACGGTCAGCACCGATTAGATACTCAGATTACTGAAACGGATAATACCGCAGGCTGAGCATCACCATGTTGTCGTTGGTTTTGGGCGTCGGACCAACGCCTTTGAAAATGCTGCGGTCGGTGTATGAGTACTGCAGGCCGGTCTGCATGGTGCCATAGGGGCCGTGGATAAACTTCCACCAGCCGCCCAGCGTGCCTTGGCTTACACCTGATGTATTGCCAACGCAGCCTGATGCCGCCCCCAGTTCGATGCCGCACGTGCTGTTGGCATACAGCGCGCTGCCATAGCCGTAGCCGGTTTTGCCAACATCAAACGACCGCCGGCTGGTTTGTTCGGTGCCAGCATAGGCATACAGGTCAAACGCCGGGTTGGGGTGGCCAACCACGCCGACCAGGGCTTGCACTTCTGGCAAGGCCACGGGGGCGCCATCGCGGCCCACCACGGCATCGGGCAATTGGGCGGCGCCATAGCGGCCAATGCCGTCGCCGACCAAAAAGCTACCCTGCAGATCAAGATATTTAGGGATAACGTGCACAACCATGCCAGCGCCGACACCACCGGCAAGCGTTGTGTTGTTGCCGCCAGACCCAACAAAGCTCACCCGGTCATGCAGCAGGCGCATCACGCCAAAAGCTTCCAGATGCGCCGGGCCCCAGTCGGTTGCCACCTTCGCCACCACATCGGGGGCGACATCGGTGCTATAGGTATTGGTTGACGCATAGCCAGTGCCGCCAGGATTGGTGATGTTAATCGTGCCGGCGGATGACGGCGCCAGCCCGTTAGGGCCGGTATAAAAGCTCGCCTGCGGGTTTTCGAGCGACGCCGCGACCCAGATACTTTGGTCGTTGAAGCTTTTCACCACCCGGATCTGCGGCTGGCGGGCCCAGGTAAAGCCCACCACGTTTTGCGCATCGATGGTCAGCGGTGTGTTTTCCTGGCGCGCGACGATGCCCTTTTTGTCCAGCGTTAACAGTGACCAGGCTTGACCGGCAACCACCTGCACCCCCCAGTCGGTGCGGTCGTATTCCACAAAACCCTGGCGCATGCGGGGGTTATAGCTGTTGGTTTCGACCGAATTGGCGGTTGGTGCGGCACCCAAAAAGTCGAGTTCCAAATAAGCTGACAGCTTGGTTTGCGGGTCCACCTTGGCCTGCACCAGCCCAGTCACCCGGCTTTGCCGCGCGCTCATGCGGAATTCCGATTGATGGTAATTGGGCGAATTTGGCAGCGGAATGCCGGTGTTGAAGTTGGACGCCAGGTCGGCAACTTCGTTGCGCGACCTATATATGCCGGCGGCTTCCAGATACCCGCCAAAGGTAAAGCTGACATCGCCAATTTTGAACGTTCCCAGGGGCGATTGGAGCGGCAATTTTTGGGGGGGCGGCGGCTCAATTTCGGCTAAGCTCACCGAACCCGGCGCTTGGCCGGGCGTTGCCGCCACCAGCGCATAGCCGGGCGGAATATTTGGCATCACGGTCGATACCGCGGCCCGATCGGCATTCGCTTGCACGTGGCCGGCACGTGCAGCCAGGGCGGTTTCGGCCCGCGCGTGTTGCGCCCGGTCTTGCGCCCGATCTTGCTCTCGGTCTTGCGCTCGGGCGGCTTTCATGTGACGCAGCTCGGCCTGCAGCCCCTCGATTTGCTTTTCCATCGCGTCAAAGCGTGCGTCAGATGCATCCGCTAGGGCCGCCGCGGGCAGGGCGATGGTGCAGCATAGGCCTACGGTTAACAGCAGGGCTGCGCGCGAAACGTGGATAGGCAAAACCGGTTACTCCAACTCATTGCACGCAGCCACACCACGATCAGGCAGATGGGCCAGCGCACCAAATTGATACGCGCTTAGCACAAAATAGCTTGAACTCAATCATTAAGCACGATCACAGGCATTAAGCACGATCACAGGCATTAAGCACGATCACAGGGCGGATAGAGTGGCGGCTGCGGCCGGCGATGCCGTCGCAAGCCAGGGCAAAGACCTGCCTGCTGCCCCGGATTGGGCCCCGGATTGGGCCCCGGATTGGGCCCCGGATTGGGATCGGGCACGCAAAAAAATCCCCAGACAAAAAAAATCCCCAGACAAAAAAAACCTGGGGGGCAGCGAACCACCCCCCAGGATCGGGCACCTACAATGGCGTATTGTCGTGAAAAATTTCCGGCTAAGGGTTTGCGTCAGCGACCGGGCTCGGGCGTTAGGCGCCGAACCCGCAACCAAGTTCAAATGGCGCGCCGCGCTAAGTAACGCGGCAACTATGCTGTCAGCGTCACTTAGCGTTTTTGCATAACGCCGGCTGCCATCAACAAGGCACCCAGCGCAATCGCACCACCACTGACCAGCGGTGGAATAACATGCGAGGTATTTTCGGTGGCCTGTAATTTCAGGTCGCCAACACGGGCAACATCGGTCAATTTTTGTGTGGTGAAGATGGGGATGGCAAACCCCACCAAGCCCAACAAAACCAAGGCAGCGCCGGCCATCATCAAACCACTCATCGACGAACGATCCACGGTAGAGTCTCCCAATTCGTTAAGTATTAGTACCGCATCGGCATGCTGAGTGCGCCGAGTAGCCACATGATAATCATTACGGTCAGCACTAGGCTTAAAACCCCGCCCAGGCCACGTCCGCCGTAACGGTTGTAGCCGTAGTAGCCACCGCCACCGCCAAACAGCAGCAGCAACACAATAATCAGTAACAGCATCTGCGTAATCCGATCGTAAACATCATTGCCCTGATCAGGCTGCGTTGCGTAAGCCGGTATCCAGTGATACCAGCGGCAACACCATCAACCTTGATTGAAAATGGCCCGGTTAAGTATGGCCCTGCCCGCGTAGGCGCGATGAATTATGGTGTGGCTTTACGGGCAGCATTGCCAATCACGTGGCCGGTTGCCGAAATATCCTGCCCAGCACCTGCTGTCGTGTGGCACGCGCTCAGCATCGGCGCCGTCGCGGCAATCGCCAAAAGTGTCAGGAAAAATATAAAGTTTTTCATCATGGCCAACCCCTGTTCTGAGCATAAAAGTTCTGGGCATAAAAGTTCTGGGCATAAAAGTTCTGGGCATAAAATCGGCGCGCGAACGCGTGTACCGCCCGCAGCCGATGGTCTGCCCTGCCTATACTATCTGATCGGCGCCAAAGTTTGCTGTCGTCACCACCTGGTAAAACGCCGCCAATACTGGCAGCCCCGCAGCACCACATCAAAACGTCCGGCGTCGTGATAGCTATAACGGCGCACAGCCGGGTTGGTTCCCGGGTCACCTGCCGTGAGAATGTATTTTGTGATGCGTGTTGCCGCAGGCCTGGTGGCAGTATTTGCCACTAGGCCTGCGGTGCTATCCTACCCCGCCGGGGTGTGGCAGATCGGCGCATGCACCGTTTGCAGCAGGGCGCAGCTGGTAACGCCTGGCGGGCACAGCACGGCGATCTTTGCCATCATGCCGCCATCCTCATGTTCAAAAGTATGGTGGTGATACACGAACGAGCCGACATCGCTATGGCGCACCCCAGCGATCAACCCAAACACCCCGTTGCCCAGCGGGTTAAACCGATGCACAAAATAAATCACCCGTGTATCGCCGTGCACTCCCCGCGCCCATAGCCGGGCGTAGGGCTGCAAAAGCCCGGATCGTAATGATGCATCACATCATCGCGGTCGTGTGCCACCCCCCACAAGTTGCACCATTCGGGGCGTCAGCCATTGGGTGCGGTCGGCCCCGTCGGCCGTCAGGGCCAAACCCGCTAATCCTTCGCCCGATACCCTTTGTGGCACGCCCCGCACGCCTGCCCGGTCGCCTTAAACGCGCTGGCAAAACCGGCCTTATCATCGCTCGCCGCCGCCGCCTTCAATGCTTTCGCCGCGGTCACAAACGCCGCCGCATCGCGGGCAAAACCGGCGCTATCCGACCACACGGTTTTTAACGCCTTGGTATCGCGCCCAGCTTCCGTGCCGGGTGGAAACATCGCCGGGATCAGCTCGCCCCACTCCACCATGTCATCGGTTACATCGGCGAAATCGTGCGGCGAACTGCCTGCTTTTACCGCCGCCTTCATCGCGCCAAAATTACCCGCCATAAACGCAAACGCCGCCTGGCGCGCGCCGATCAGCGTATCCGCACTCATGCTTACCGGCGGCGCCGCATAACTTGGGGTTAGTGTGGCGCCGATCGCCAGCACGGTAAGCGACACAACCATAGGTAATTTTAGCGCCATCGGAATCCCCGGTGAGTTGGTATGCCCGGGCAGTCTAGTGCATAAACCATCCGTGCTGACCACTCCTCCCCCCCCTGAA
>JBBARC010000058.1:5914-21656 GCA_040400005.1 Acetobacteraceae bacterium
TCCCCGGCCCCTGAATCCCCGGCCCCTGAATCCCCGGCCCCTGAATCCCCGGCCCCTGAATCCCCGGCCCTAGGCCCAACCTTAGGCCGCCCCCCGATCCCGCGCTTTGCGGTGGCGGTGTTTTGCGGCTCGCGCGCCGGCGCAAACGCGGCCCACGCCCAGGCCGCACGCGATCTCGGCGCCGCCCTGGCCGCACACCACATCGGCCTGGTTTACGGCGGTGGCAGCTTTGGCCTCATGGGCATCCTCGCCGATAGCGTGCTCGCTCACCACGGCACCATCACCGGTGTCATCCCCGATTTTTTACGCGATCGCGAAGTCGCCCATCACGGTGTTATCAACATGGTGTCCACCCCCACCATGCACACCCGCAAGCAAACCATGCTCGATTTATCAAATGCCCTGGTCATGCTGCCGGGCGGCTTAGGCACGCTCGATGAAACCATCGAAATCCTCACCTGGGCAGCACTCGGCCTGCACCAAAAACCGATTTTTTTCTGTGATATCGCAGGTTCCGCGCGCGGCCTGCTCGGCGCCATCGATGCCGCCATTGCCGATGATTTTACCGCCGCAAATGTGCGCGATCTTTATACCGTTGTGCAAACCATCCCCGATCTCATCGCCGCCCTCTGCGCAAAGGTGGGCAGCACCACATGACCCGCCGCCCCGCATTGATCGCCGCCCTTCTGCTGATCAGCGCGGCATTGGCACAGCCGGCCCAGGCCGCCGCGCCAACCCGCAAGATTAACGTGCTGATCCGCGGCCAATCCAACGCCGTGCTGTTCGCAACCCCTGCCAACCTGGTGGCCCTGCGCCGCCAGCTCGAAATTTTATTGGGCTACGACGGCGTCCACCAAACCGTAACCATTTTGGGCAGCGAAGGCCGTACCATGTGGTCGCGCACCGCCCTTATCCCCAGTGCCAGCCTGCCGCGCGCTACCCCCACCTGGTTCGACCCCGCACCAGGCGGCACCTGGCAGCCGGGTGCGCTGGATGCGGCGTTTCTGGCATTTATCAAATCTCTGCCGGCGCCAATCCGCGCCGCCCCCACCGCCACACTTTGGCTGCACAACGAAAGCGATAGCTGCAGCCTCGCCCTCACCGCCGATCTCTGGGCCCGCGCCGTGCGGCACGCCATGGCGGAAGAACGCGCAGGCTTAGGCCAGCCCGCCGCCACCACCCCGGTTGGGTTTATCTACGTGCCGTTCAACTTCGCCCCCGGTGTCGCCGAACAAACCGGCGGCCCGATCCGTGCCCAAGCCATAAAACAGGTGTTTCAGGACCTCGCCGCCGATACCCCGTTCAACGCGTTTGTCGCCGCCCAAGCTGGCGATACCAACATGAACGGTACCACCGCGTTTTTCGGCGGCCTGCATATGAGTGCCGCGGATGGCGCACAATTGGTTGCCCGCATGGCGGCAAGCCTTGCCACCCATCTGGCGGGTTACGCGCAACCGGGCTCGCCGGCGGCCTTGGGGGCCATCGCCGTCACCGGCCCGCGCGCCATCGCCGCACGTGTGGTAACGCCGCACAGCATAACCGTGCAGCTTCGCACCAGCACCACCGCCGCCGATTTGCGCGGCCTATCAGCCCCCGCTTCCGTTGGCGCAGGCTGGTCGGTGGTCGATGGCTGCACCCAGGTGTTTGCCAGCACCGCAACCGCTCTGCCGGGGCACCAGATCCGCCTGGGGTTTGCCAAAACCCTGCCAACATCGCCCGATGCGCGGTTGTTTTACGCTTACGGCGTTGGCCGCATCATCGCGCAAACCAGCAAGGCCATCGCCGGTGTCACGGTGGAAGGGCCAGGGCAGGGCGCCGCGATCTACGACAGTGCCGGCCTGCCGCTATCGGCCGATGCCTACGGGCTCGGCTTCGGTGCGGCACAAGATGATGGCCGAAAAACCGCAATTGCCGCGCAAACCCTGGCCTGCGGGCCGCAAACCGATCTGCCCCGCTGGCCCGCCGGGTTGGCCGCTCTCTAAACATGCGGGCCAAATGCAGGCGTATAAACGTGGCGTGGCTTGATCACCGCCCGCCACCTCTGTATATGCCGCCACTCGGTCGGAGAATAGCTCAGCCTGGTTAGAGTACTGTGTTCGGAACGCAGGGGCCGGAGGTTCAAATCCTCTTTCTCCGACCAATTTTTCCCATAAAATGGCCATTGAAAATGCGCCAGTGTTAAGCGTGCCCGATTAGGCCAGATCGCGGCGGCCAAAATCCCCATCCGCCCCTGGTTTGCCTCCACATCTTCCCCAACACCCAAAAATCTGGTCCCTTGCCCCCAGCAAAAAGCAAATGTGGGGACACGCCGCCATGACCAGCACCGAAATTTCCGAAACCCTGCCCGATGGCGCAACCATTAACGGGTTTTGCGCCCCCGGGTTTGAAGGCGTGCTGGCCGCCTTCCGCACCAATTTCAGCCAAAACCGCGAAATCGGCGCCAGTGTCGCGGTGATCCAGCACGGCCAAACCATGGTCGATCTGTGGGGCGGCCAGGCCGACCCCAAAACCAGCACCCCCTGGGCCCGCGATACCGTGTCCGTGGTGTTTTCCTGCACCAAGGGCGCCACCGCCCTGTGCCTGCACCGGCTGATCGAACAGGGCAAAATCGGCCTGCACGATCCGGTAGCCAAATACTGGCCGGCGTTTGCCAAACTTGGCAAAGAAACCACAACGGTTGCCAACATGCTGGCGCACACCTCGCCGGTCGCCCATCTACGTGCCCCCATCGCCGCCGGCGGCATGGCCGATTACAATTACATGGTTCGCCGCATGGAAGATGAAGAAGCCTTTTGGCCCCCCGGCACCCGCCAAGGCTACCACGGCCTCACCTACGCCTGGACCGTCGGCCACCTGGTGCGCCTCGCCGCCGGCAAACCCTTGGGCCAGTATTTCGCCGAAGAAATCGCCGGTCCCCACAATCTGGATTTCCACATCGGCCTGCCGGAATCGCAGGAACACCGGGTGGCGCCGATGATGGCGCCCGACCCCTCGGAGGTAAATTTCCAATCTAAATTCATGATCGCGGTCGCCACTCAACCCGGCAGCTTGGCACAATTATTCCTCACCAATAACGGTGGCGCCGATTTTAACTCGCGCGAAATCCACGCCGCCGAAATCGGCAGCGCCAATGGCATCACCAATGCTCGCGGCCTGGCTTCCATGTATTCACCCCTGGCCAATGGCGGCAGCGGCATTGTCAGCCCCAACACCATCGCCCGCATGGGCCGCGTATCGGCCGCCACCCACGAAGATGCCGTCCTGGTGCAGCCCATGCGCTTTGGCCTGGGCTTTATGATGAGCACCGATAACCGCGGCTGCGGCGCCGATAGTTTACTGCTCGGCGAAACCGGCTTCGGCCATGTCGGTATGGGCGGCAGCCTGGGCTTCGCCGATCCCGAAACCGGCACAAGCTTTGGCTACACCATGAACCGCATGGGGGCCGGCATTCTGCTTAATGAACGTGGCCAGGCGCTGGTCGATGCCACCTACCAGGCGCTGGGGTTCAGTTCTAACGCAACCGGAGCCTGGCGTAGGTAAGGTCTTCTTTTCTGAAGAAAAGAAGCAAAAGACGTTTAATACGTTGAAGCTGGGCGCGGGGTGGCATGTAAGCGCCCCAAGCCCATTACGTTGGGTAATCGGCGAAGCGCGCCAGCAGGCTTGCCTCGCGCTGCAAAATATTGGCTTCTAGCGTGCGCTACTCGTGCAAAAACGCCGCCGCCGCGGGTGCCATGGTGCGGTGCGCCAACCCTACCCGCCGCCGACATGACCACCGCGCGCGCCAGTGCCGCCGCACAAGGCTATGACATCGCAAAATTGCAGGCCACAGCGCCATGAAACGGCAGTGGCGCGCGGCGCTGATACTGTTTGCGGCCTGCAGCGCAACACCGCGTGCCCACGCGCAAACCGCAAGCCCCACTGTTAACCTCAACCTGCCGCTCGGCCTCATCGGCACATCGCCGCGCAATGCGGCCGATCGCGTGCTCAGTGTCATGGGCTATTCGGTCATCCCCGATAGCAACGTTTCCGCTATCAACATCAATCAAGGCACATCCAGCAGCACCAATCTCGACATTGCCCAACTCCGCGCCGGCTTCACCATCGACCCCAGTTTCCCCCTGTATATGGAGGGCTTTATCGCCGGTTCGCGGTACGATCCACGGTTTGTTTTTAGCGATGGCCAGCAGCAACGCGCCCTGCCGGCACGTTGGAACAATGCAACCTCCACCATCGGCCTGGGCTGGGATTTTCCCATCACCGATACCATCAGCTTCCGCCCCATCATCAACGGGTCGTTGGGCGTTGTCGCAAGCGATGCCCGCCTGCTCGGGTTTCTCATCAATCATCGCACCGATCGCACGCTGAAATTCCTCAGCGGTGGCCAACTTTCCGCCTACGGCCTGGGCGGCTCGGCCATGCTGACCTACACACTGGCGCGCGAAGCCTACGAAGTTAACGTCGAATTGCGCTACACCGATATCCTGCTGCAAACGTTCGGCAACACGTCCAATGCGGTCAGCGGGTCTGCCCAATCGCAGGCGCTGGGCTTATGGTCGCGGCTGCGCTGGGTGCTGGAAGGCACCGCCACCGATTATTTGGGCCCCGAAGCCGGCGCGTTGGGATTCAAACAATTATTCAGCACCGGCGCCGGTATCTAATCCGATGTCGGCGGCCTGCATATCGGCGGCCTTGGCCTCTATGCCCAGCGTGTGCGCATCATTGGCCGCTATGTGTTCGGTGCGCACGTTAGCGGCACCTCGGTTGGCATTGGCATCAGTTTCTAAATTGGCCGAACCATGCAACGGTGCCAACATCCGCACGGCTGCACAATTTTTGCTCAATCCGGCTAGGGCTAAACCTCATGTTTCGCATATTGCACCTCATACGCCTGCCCAAAACACGCGCCACCATTAGCATCGCGGCCCTTATTGCCGGCGTCCTCACACCCACCATCGGCCACACCCAATCCCCCGTGCCGCAAGCCAAACCCGGTTTTGTGCAAGGCTATCTGGTGCCCAAAACCCTGCCCAATAGCCTGGCCCTCCTGCCGCCGCCGCCAACCCCAGGATCGCCCGCGCTGGCGCTGGACCAGGCCATCAACCAACAGGCGCGCACCCTGCGCACAACCCAGCGCTGGGCGCTGGCAGCGCAAGATGCCGATCTCACCTTCCCCAATGCCGCCGGCACCTTCTCCTGCGCGGTGAATGCCCCCATCACCCAAGCTGACACCCCGCACCTCTACGCGCTGCTGCACCGCACCCTCACTGATGCCGGCCTCTCCACATACGCGGCCAAAAACCACTACGCGCGCCCCCGCCCGTTCATGGTCAACGGGCAACCCTCGTGCACGCCAGACGACGAAACCCATTTGCGCACCAACGGTTCATACCCATCCGGCCACACCGCAACAGGCTGGGCGTGGGCCTTGATCCTATCCGAAATCGCCCCCGATCGCGAAGATGCCATCCTCGCCCGCGGCCGTGCCTATGGCCAAAGCCGCGTTATCTGCAACGTGCATTGGGAAACCGACGTGATCGAAGGCCGCTTCATGGGCGCCGCCACACTCGCCCGCCTGCACGCCGATCCCGGTTTCATCGCCGACCTCGCCGCGGCCAAAACCGAACTCGCAGCAGTACGCGCCAAAAACCTAAAACCGACGCGCGATTGTACCGCCGAAACGGCAGCTTTGGCGTTGGATAATTTGGCGGCGCCTTAGGAAAGATTAAGGCAAGGCCTTCTTTTGACTTCCGAAAAAGAAGCAAAAAGACTTTTAATGCGCTGGTTCGGAGGTCTCGGTGGCAGCGTTGCCCCAGGCCCGGCATAATAAAAGTCTTTTGCTTCTTTTCTTCAGAAAAGAAGGTTTTTCCTTGCTTAACTCCAATCAATGCACCCGCGTCGCGAGCATTTCATGCTCGGCGATGGCTTCGAAGGCCAGGTGTTCTTCGCCGGCCAGGGCCATGGGGGTGCCGTCGGCGCCGTGGATGGCGAAGGCGCGGGCGCCGTTGACCATCACCGGTTTGACATAAGCAATTTGCGAAACCCCCAGCCCGCCGAGTTGTTCGGGCGATAACGTGCGGATATCGATTTGTATTGGGGCGAATTTAATTTTTTCTGATACCACAACAAAACACTCCGTTCGTCCACCTCCCAGCGCCCCCAGAATTGGGCGGTGCCGTTCAGGCGACAGTTTGTTATTTAGGGTCGCTTGTGCTGGCGCCGGCTTTCGCGCCCGCTGTGGCAATGGCGCAATCACTGGTTATCCGCGCTGGCTCGCCGCGGTTTTTATCACTCGCGCGGCCGATTTCGATGTGGCGCACCCGGGTTTCTGGTAGTGGCCGGGCAACTTCGATGTGCAGTAGGCCGTTATCCAGCCAGGCGCCGCGCACTTCCACCCCTTCGGCCAGCACAAAGGCGCGCTGAAACTGCCTTGCGGCGATGCCACGGTGCAGGAACACGCGGCCCTGGCCATCATCGGTTTGGCGGCCGCGGATCACCAGCTGGTTGTCTTCCTCGGTAATTTGCAGTTCGTCCATGGTGAAGCCGGCCACAGCCAGGGTTATGCGCAGATTACCGGGGGCGATTTGCTCGATGTTGTAGGGCGGGTAGCCTTCACCCGAACTTTTGGCGGCGCGCTCAATAATCTGCTCCAGGTGGTCAAAACCCAAAAACAGCGGCGATGTAAACACTCGTGTGCTCATTGTTGTGCTTCCTCCTGTTTGAGCGAAGCTGCGGGTGGAACCGGCAGGCCCAACATCGGCACCCGTCGTTTAGCAAAATTCGGCATGACGCGGGGCAATTGCAAGCCCTGGTTACCGTCACCGGCAGCACACTAGCCAATCGCGCCGCCGCCGGCCAGCGCAGACTGCGCCGCCGCCACATAAAATATCGCGCCAGAACAAGCGTTTGGGTATTGTCCGCAGGGTTTTGCCGATCGTTGGGTTTTGGGTTGCCAGCTTGCCACAAACCGCTCTAGACCCCGCCTATGAACATGCCCAAGGCCGCTCCCCCGCCAGAAAGCGCACAGTCCGACCTGCTGCCTATTCTGGTCGCCCCCCATAAATCATTGAAAACCAAGGCCCGCTTGGTGACAGATGCCGACATGGACCATGTCCGCCGGCTGCTGCCGCGCATGTTTGATGCCATGTACAAGGCCCCTGGCATTGGCCTGGCAGCCCCCCAGGTGGATGTGCTGCTGCGCTTTGCGGTGGTTGATTTGGGCAACAGCAAAAGCAAAAAACACGAACCGTACGACCCCATCGTGCTGATAAACCCGCACATTCTCGCCGCCAGCGGGGATCTCGCCACGCGTGAGGAAGGCTGCCTGTCGCTGCCCAACCAATATGCCGATGTCACCCGGCCGGCCGCGGTAAAGGTCAGTTTCATGACGCCGGAGGGCAACCGCCGCGAGATTGAAGCGGAAGAACTGCTCGCCGCCTGCCTGCAACATGAAATCGATCATTTGGATGGGGTGCTGTTCGTCGATCACATCTCGGCGCTAAAACGCAACATGATCATGCGCAAACTCGCCAAGGAACAGCGGTTCAAGTGATCCCGCCCAGAGGGCAAGACACGGCAACCGCCGCCGGGGGGCGCCTGCGGCTGGCGTTTATGGGCTCGCCCGATTTCGCCGTGCCGGCTTTGCGCGCCCTGCATGCGGCGGGCCACGACATTGTCGCGGTGTACAGCCAGCCACCGCGCCCGGCCGGGCGAGGCCAAGCCGTGCGCCCAAGCCCGGTGCACCAGGCAGCACTCGCCCTAGGGCTGCCGGTGCACACCCCCGCGCGGCTTAAAAACGATGCTGCCGAACATGCGGCGTTTGCCGCGTTGAACCTGGATGCCGCCGTGGTGGCCGCCTATGGGCTGATCCTGCCCCAAGCGATGCTGGATGCGCCGCGCCGCGGCTGCATCAATATCCACGCAAGCCTGCTGCCGCGCGGCCGCGGTGCTGCCCCCATTCAGGCCGCCATTTTGGCTGGGGACGCGCAAACCGGCATCACCATCATGCAAATGGAAGCAGGGTTGGATACCGGGCCGATGCTGCTGGCAGGCCGTGTGCCGATCGATGCCACCACCACAACGCCAGTGCTGCACGATCAACTTGCGGCTATTGGCGCCGAGCTGATTGTGCGTGTGCTGGCGGAAAACCCAACGCCCGTGGCCCAACCAGTGGAAGGTGTCACTTACGCCGAAAAACTCACGCGCACGCATGGCCGCATAGATTGGTCGCGCAGTGCGGTGGCGCTTGATGCCCAAGTGCGGGCGCTAAACCCATGGCCCGGCACGTTTTGCATGATGGGCGATGAGGTTTTGAAAATCCTCGCGGTAGCGGTTGTGTCGGGTGCCGGCGCCCCGGGTGAAATACTCGATCGCGATTTTACCGTGGCAACGCACCAAGGTGCGCTGCGGCTGCTACGCGTGCAACGCGCCGGCCGCCCACCCGTGGCCGGCGATGCTTTTTTGCGCGGCATCACCCCGCCCAAAATCCTCACCTAAGTGTTGCGCCGCTTTGCGTTGCTTTTGGAATATGATGGCACCGGCTTTGTCGGCTGGCAGCGCCAAGGTTTGGGGCTGTCGCTGCAACAGGTGCTGGAGGAGGCGGCCGCCAAATTATCCGATGGCCCGGTTGCCAGCATCACCGCTGGCCGCACCGATGCCGGCGTGCACGCAACCGGGCAGGTGGTGCATATGGATTTGCAGCGCGACATCGCGCCCGAAGCGCTGGTGCGCGCCCTAAACTACCACATGAAACCGCACGCCATGGTTGTGCGTGCCGCCAAAATTGTCTCTGGTAACTGGAACGCCCGCTTTTCGGCCCTTGCGCGGCACTACCGCTACGTAATCCTCAACCGCGCTGCCCGCCCGGCGCTGGATATCAACCGGGTTTGGCATCTGCCAACGCCGTTGGATGCGGCCCTCATGCACAGTGCCAGCCAAGATCTAATCGGCCATCACGATTTTTCCAGTTTTCGCGCCTCATCCTGCCAGGCCAAATCACCGGTGCGCACGCTCGATCATATCGCGGTCGCCCGCAGTGGCGAGCTGATCACAATCGTGGTTGAAGCGCGCAGTTTTTTGCATCACCAGGTGCGCAACATGGCTGGCACGCTAAAACTTATTGGCGAAGGGCGCCTGGCCGCTGATGCGATCCCGGCCATTTTAGCCGCCCGCGCCCGCGCCGCCGCCGGCCCCACCGCACCGCCAGAAGGGTTGTGCATGACCCGCGTGGTCTACGACCCCGACCCGTTTTATCCCTAACCCGGCTGGGCTACTTGCTAACATCACCGGGCGATGCTGCCACAAATTCAGGGAAGCCAGGCAGCAGCGATACGGCGGCCGTGCCAATGCCAATGGTTAGCGTCAACACAATGGCGCGCCCCAACGATAGCGATAGCGCCGTGCGAGCTAAAAAAATATTCAGCCAGAACGCGTAAGCGGCAAAGCCGAGTAACGGCACAGCCGCCAGCGCGCCACCGGCCAGCCCATCCATGGCGCCCACCAGCATCAGCACCAACAGTAACTGGCCGATCAGCAACCAACGAGACCAGTTTAACACGGTGGCAAACCGCGCCCACGGCGCCTCGCGGTCCCAGGCTTTACAAAACGCGTGCGCAATTACCGGTGGCGCCAGCACGTTGCACGCGGCAGCCACCAGAGCGATTGCCCCTTGCACAAACTTGCCATCAATAAACAACAACAAACCGCTCACCAGCGGCAGCGCCAGCAACGGTGCCAGGCTTGCAAGGTAAGCGGCATTTCCCGCGCCAAAGCAGTCTAGGTAGGTGGCATCGCCCACCGCCAAGCGGCGCAACCCCAGCCAAAGATGCTGCGGCACGGGTGGCGCGCTCATGGTGTGGTGCCGTTAACGTGCGCAGGCAGCATGTCGCGCAAAAAATCCTGATAAACTGCCGTCAATGTTTCTAAATCGGCCACGTCCACATGCTCGTCGGTTTTATGCATCGATGCCCCTACCAGGCCAAATTCAAACACCGGGCAATAGCGCGCAATAAACCGTGCATCCGATGTGCCGCCGCCGGTATCCAGTTTGGCCACACGCCCGGTATGGCGCAAAATCGCTGCTTGCAGCACTGCCACCGCGGCACCTGGGGTGGTGAGAAAAGCTTCCCCGCTGATCGCCACATCCAAGCTATAATCGGCGCAATGCCGTGCCAGCACGTCGTGCAAATGCTGCGTCAGGCTAGCCCCGCTATGCAAATCATTAAACCGTATATTGATGCGCGCGGCGGCCTCGCCGGCAATCACATTGCGCGCCGCATTGCCAACATCAATGGATGTGACCTGCAAGCCCGAGGCCTCAAAAAAATCAGTGCCGTTATCAAGCGGTTTGGCAGTCAGGTCGTGCAAAGCTGCCAGCAGCCGATGCACCGGGTTATCCGCACGGTGCGGATAGGCCACATGCCCTTGGGTGCCGCGCACGGTAACGCTGGCATTCAAACTGCCACGCCGGCCTATTTTTATCATCTCGCCCAGCACGGTTGGGTTAGTCGGCTCGCCGACAACACACACATCGGGTATGTGCCCATTTGCCGCCATCCATGGCAGCACACGCACGGTGCCGTCGTGGGCATCACCTTCTTCATCGCCGGTGACCAGCAAACTGATTGATCCCACCGGTGCCCCGTTGTGCAAGTGCCGGGCGCAGGCGGTGACAAAGGCGGCAATCGCCCCTTTCATGTCGCACGCGCCACGGCCAAACACTTTGCCATCGGCAAGATCGGCGGCGAACGGCGCGTGGTGCCAGGCCGCCCCCACCGGCACCACATCGGTATGCCCGGCAAAGCACACATGCGGCGATGTTGTGCCAATGCGGGCAAAGATGTTTTCGATCTCGCCAAATTTCAGGCGGGTTACCAAAAAGCCCAGATTGGTAAGGGACTTCGTCAGCACATCCTGCGCGCCATCATCGGCGGGTGTCACCGACGCGCAGCGTATCAGCGCTTGCGCTAATGGTACGGGATCGGTTGCGGGACCACCCCCACAAACGCCAAACATATCGCCGGGGGTCTGGGGGAGCGGCCCCGTGCGCAGCACGCCTTCGCGTGACGCTCCCCCAGCTTTTTTTTTGCTACCCGTCATGCCGCGCAAAACCGTGCATAGCCGTCACTGCGTAATTGGCAAGCTGGGCACGCGCCGCAGCCATAACCCCAAGCATTGCGCTGGGTTCGATCGCCAAGATAACACGTGTGGCTGTGCTCAATGATCAAATCCAGCACGCCCATGCGCTGCGCCCAGGCAAAGGTTGCGGCTTTATCCAGCCACATCAGCGGGGTTTCAATCACCAGGCGCCGGTTCAATCCCAAATTCAGCGCCACCTGCAAGGCTTTTAGGGTATCATCACGGCAATCGGGGTAGCCGGAATAATCGGTTTCGCACATGCCACCTACCAGGCTGCGCAAATCGCGGCGCCAGGCCAGGGCGGCGGCATAGGTAAAAAATAGCAAATTCCGCCCTGGCACAAAGGTGCTGGGTAGGCCATCGGCGTTGGTGGTTATCTCTAACTCAGCGGTCATGGCGGTGGTGCCTAAGGCGGCCATAGCGGCAGACATATCCAGCACATGATCGGCGCCTAATGTGCCGGGAAACCGTGCGCTAAGTTCCGCGCGCAGCACATCGCGGCAGGTGAGTTCCACCGCGTGGCGCTGGCCATAAAAGAAACCCACTGTTTCCACCCGATCGTGGCGCATTAAGGCATCGGCCAAACACGTGGCGGAATCCTGCCCGCCGGAAAATAACACAAGCGCCCCACCTGGTGGTGTGGGCGCGGTCAAACCGGCACGCCTTTGCTGGTGGAATATTCAAAATGCAGCGCCTCACCGGGTTTTACAATCGGGTGAATGGCATGGGCAGCCATGGCAGCTTCTGAAAACCCCTGCAAAATTAGTTTTAATTTGCCGGGGTAGGTGGCGATATCGCCGATGGCAAAAATGCCTGGCACCGATGTTTCGCAGCGCGCCGGGCTCACGGTTAGATGGCTACGCTCCAGCGCCAGCCCCCAATCGGCAATCGGCCCCAATTCCATCGCCAGGCCAAAAAACGCGAGCAGGTGATCGGCCTCAATCACCCGTGTGTTACCGTCCAAATCCACCAATTCCACCGCTTGCAACAGGCCATTTTCGCCTTGCAGGGCGTGCAACTGATAGGGAATTTCTAAACTGATCTCACCGGCCGCGGCCGCCGCTTCCAACTGCGCCGCGGTTTCGGGGCTTGCGCGAAATTTCGGCCGCCGGTGCACCACGTGCACGCGCTCGGCCACATCTTTTAGCGCCAGCGCCCAATCCACCGCCGAATCGCCACCGCCGGCTATCACCACGCGCTTGCCGCGAAACGCCTCGCGCTTTTTCACGTAATAGTGCACGGCACCGGTTGCTTCATACGCGCCAAGCCCATCCAGCGGCGGGCGGTTGGGGCCAAAGGCGCCGGCACCGGCGGCGATCACCACGGCACGGGCGCGCACAATGGCACCGGCATCGGTGCGCAAAGTAAAATCACCGATCTGCCCGGTCAGCGCCTCCACCCGCTGCCCCAGCAAACGCGGGGCGGCGAACGGCGCAATCTGTGCTTCTAACCGGGCAATCAGCTCGGCCGCTTCAATCGCCGGGTGGGCGGGAATGTCGTAAATCGGCTTTTCCGGGTAAAGCGCACTGCACTGGCCACCGACCTCGCCCAGCGCGTCGATCAGAACCGAGGACATTTTTAGCATGCCGCATTCAAACACAGCGAACATGCCCACGGGGCCGGCGCCGATGATCGCCACATCGGTGTGTATCTCTGGTGTGCTCATGGCCGCATTGTATCAGCATCCCGCGGCGCTGCGATACCTGGGGGGGGGCGACAAATGACGCCCCTCCAGCTTCATTTAAGTCGCCCAGCCGCTACCGAAAATCTCGCAACGCGCCTCGCCCCCCTATTGCGCCCGGGTGATTGCCTGCTGCTGGCGGGCCCCTACGGCGCCGGCAAAACCACATTTTGCCGCGCCCTGATCCGCACCCTGCTGGCCGACCCGGCGCACGAGGTGCCAAGCCCGAGCTTTTCCCTGGTGCAAAGCTACGCCGCCGGCCGCCTGACCGTGCACCATTTTGATCTCTGGCGTCTCGATGGCCCCGCCGCCCTCACCGAAATCGGCTTTTGGGAGGCGCTTGCTGATGTCACCCTAGTGGAATGGCCCGAACGTTTAAGCCCGCACACCATCCCCGGCGCCCTGCACATCACCCTATCGCCGGGCGCCGATGATACCCGCGAGGCTGTGCTTACCGGCTGGGATGCCACGCGGTTGGGGCTAATTTCGCAGCCCCCAACCGCTGAGCACGCGACCCTAAAACACCCCGCGGCCGACCACTTTTAGCAAATCCAGCGTGCCGATCAGCCCCGGCGAGGCGGCGACCACTTGCGGAATGGCGTGCACCAGGCGTTGCGCTGATGCCAGCAGCCCGCCGGTGTTGTGATCGCCGTCTTCACCGCTCAGGTGAAATTCCATCTCGATGTTGGGGGCGCCGCGCACGGTAATGCGATACACCCCACCGCCGGCAGCCTGCGGCCAATGTGGCGCAATGGCGTCATCGATGCGGGTGACGTGCTCCACCACAATGGCGGCGCGCCCGTTGATCATGCCGCGCAGTTCAAAGCGCAAGCCCGCGGCAGTGCCTTTTTTAATTGTGCCCAACGTAATTTCAATATCGTGTGGGGCTGCTTCGCGTTCGTACACTTCCACAATGTCATCAAGTTTAATGCCGGCGGCATCCGACATCATTTGTATCACGCCGCCCCAGGCGAAAGTGAGAATGCCGGGGGTCAGCAGCATGGGAATTTCGTCCATCGGCTGGCCAAACCCCATCACCTCAAACAGCGTGCGGGGCTGATTATAAGTGGCGTAGTTCAAAATCTCGGCCACCCGAATTTCTTCGACATGGCGGCAAACCGAAAGCACGGTCAGCGGAAACAGATCATTGGCAAAGCCGGGATCAATGCCAGAAATAAAGCAGGTGGCATTACCGGCGATGGCGGCGGCTTCCAACGTTTCCCGCATATACGGGTTGGTTTGTGGCGGGTGGGTAAGAAAGGGCAGGGAAGGGGAGACGATATTTTTACCCGCGCGCAGAATTTTTTCAAAATCGGCGATGGCATCAGGCATGCGTTGATCGGCGCCGGAACAGTAACACACCATTTGGGCGTCACTGGCCAGCAACGCATCCAAATCGTTGGTCGCCAGCACACCATTTGGTGCCACACCGGCGAGCACACCAGCATCCTGCCCGGCACGCTCGGGGCTGTGCACCCACAACCCGGCAAGGTCCAGATCGGGGTGGTCGATAATGCCGCGCAGCGCGTGGGTGCCAACGTTGCCGGTAGAAATCTGAATAACTTTAATGCGGTTGCTCATGCCGCAGCGCTCCCGCGAGGGGCCGCAGCGCTCCCGCGGGTGCGGGCCAAGCTCGCGTAATCCGGCCGGCCGGCATTTTCCCATTCTTCCCAGACTGTCGCAAAATCCGATCCAAACGGGTTTTGCCCGCGCATGCCCATGCTGCCGCGGCGTATGGTCCAATCAAACGGGGCAAGGGCAATGGCGCGGTCCCAATGGGTGCCGGCCGCGTCTTCTAACCCCGCATTATACAAGAAAAACGCCAGCGCATGTTCGGCCCGCGCCGCCTGATCTGCCGCGGTTGGCGGCATGGTTTCGTCGGCGCGGGCATCATGGGCAAAATCGGTCTGCCCGGTTGCAACCCAATTGCGCAACGCCGCCATATGCGGTTCGCAATCTAAGCCATGGGCGAATTGAAACAAATTCGATGCGTGTTCCACCCGCGGCGGCCGGGCAATGTGGCCGTGTTCATCGATCCAAATGGCGGTGGGCACATTGATAAACCCATAGCGCTGGGAAACCACGTGCTGCGCATCGATCAGGCTCGGGTGGCCCGGATTGGCGCGCTCAATAAACGGCCGCACCTCTTCCACATCACGATCCTGGGCAATGGTGATCACGCTCAAACCTGCCGGTTCCAGCTCGGCGAAAAGCGCCTGCCAGGCAGAAAGATCCTCGCGGCAGCCGCACCAGGTTGCCCAGGTTACCAGCAGCACTTTGCGGCCGCGGTGATCAGATAAGCGATGTTCGCGCCCGGCGAGATCGGGCAGGCAAAAATCGGGGGCGATACCTTCGCGTAAAGTTCGGGCCAACTCATCGGGCGCATCGCCCACCGCCAGGGCCTGCGCGCCGGCCTCAATGGCCAGCGGCATTTCCAGTAAGGCGGCGAACGCTGCCAGATCGATCTTATCGCCGTGCGCCAAGTTGGTGTGGCGCGTCAGCGGCAGGCAGCGATCATCGCGGCACAAAGTGCCATCGGTCACGTGCCAGCCCAGCAGCGCATCCAGCGTGTCCGCGCCGATCAGTAGGGCGTCACCGTCCTGTGTTAGCGGTGCCGTTACCTGCCGCCCATCGGCGATCAGTGTCCAAGTGGTATCCCCAGCCATCGTACGTTCCCCTGCTTCCCTGGCGGCCCCCGCGTTTTCCGCGGTGCCTTTTCATCCCCAACCTACGCCCTGCCGCCCAGGCCACAAGGGGGGAAGCAACGGAATTTTCACGCTATTTTCGCCAAAACGCGGCAGTTTGTGGCGAAGCTGAATTCATTTATGCTGCCACCACCGCCTATGCGCCGTACAGGGCAATCGGGGGAGCGGAAAAAAGTAAGAATTTTCTTTTTTCTGAACGCGGATTCAACCGCGAAACGCATAA
>JBBARC010000059.1:0-5621 GCA_040400005.1 Acetobacteraceae bacterium
AATCCCCGCCGATGAGGACCTGATCAGCTCTATTTCCTCAGGGCTTGCGCCACCAGCAGCTTAACCCACCGCTTGCGCATAAATCTCAGGCTTAAACCCCACAATCACCTGCCCGCCCACCGCCAGTACCGGCCGCTTAATCATCGAAGGCTGCGCCAGCATCAGGCGCATCGCTTTCGTAGCATCGAGATTAGCCCTGTCTGCATCGGGCAATTTACGAAATGTCGTGCCGGCGCGATTAAGCAGCACCTCCCAGCCCAGGCTATCGACCCAGGCCTGCAGGGTCGCCGGCGCAATGCCGCTAAGTTTATAATCGTGCAACACGTAAGCGATTTTGTGCACATCCAGCCAAACACGGGCCTTTTTCATGGTGTCGCAGGCCTTGATACCATACAGGGTTGCAGGCACGGTCATGGTAAATGACTTTCAGTCGATCTTGGAAATGTCTGATACTACCGCAAAAAATAGATAAAACCTCGGCCTGGCGACGCGCAAGTCATGGGCCGGCAAACCTTGTCATACCAACTCGCTTAAGGGTTGACCCATGAAGAATGGATCAACGCGGGTCGGCACTAGTCTTTTTTGGCGCGCCGCTGCCCGCCAACCCGGCGCGCATACCAACTCGCCTTGATAAGGGAAGAGTCATCATCAAGGGGTGTTGGCCTAACCGGCTAGGCGCGCAGCCGTCATCAGCCACCCTCATCATCGCAGGCGTGCACCGGCACCCCCGGCTTTATCACACCACAAATGCATCACCCCGCGGCGGCGGCCCGCTAGCTGCCAGGACTGCGGCCTCCGCATCATTAAACACCCGCGAGCGCGTCAAAAACCGAAACCCTTCCGGTGCCTCCAGCGAAAACCCGCCACCGCGGCCAGGCACCACATCAATAATCAGCTGCGTATGCGCCCAGTATTCAAACTGCGCCGCCCCAATAAAAACCGGTGTATCAGCAATGGTGCCAAGATAAACATCCTGCGCACCCACACGAAATTCATGGCGGGGATAACACATCGGCGAAGACCCATCGCAGCAGCCGCCCGATTGATGAAACAGCAAATCCCCATGCTGTGCGCGCAGCTTGTTAATCAACGCGATCGCCTGTGGAGTCACTTCAACGCGCGCAACCATGGTTAACCCTCACCAAAAATCTGGGCGGACAAGAGATACCCCCTGCCCGCCCATGCCTTACGTCACGTCTGCCTTAAGTCACGTCTGTTGGATCAGAAAAAGCCCATCGCCTTTGGGCTATAACTCACCAGCAAATTTTTGGTCTGCTGATAATGATCCAGCATCATCTTGTGGTTTTCCCGGCCAATACCCGATTGTTTATACCCGCCAAACGCTGCATGCGCCGGGTACAAATGGTAGCAGTTGGTCCACACCCGCCCAGCCTGAATGGCACGGCCAAAGCGGTACGCGCGATTACCGTTCCTCGTCCACACCCCGGCGCCCAAGCCGTACAGCGTGTCATTGGCAATCGCCAGCGCCTCTTCCTCGGTCTTGAATGTGGTCACCGACAGCACCGGCCCAAAAATCTCTTCCTGGAAAATGCGCATCTTGTTGTGGCCTTCAAAAATCGTCGGCTGCACATAATAGCCACCCGATAGATCGCCACCCAAATCAGCCCGCGCCCCGCCGATCAGCACTTTGGCGCCTTCCTGCCGGCCAATATCAAAATACGACAGGATCTTTTCCAGTTGATCGTTCGATGCCTGCGCGCCGATCATGGTGGCAGCATCTAACGGGTTGCCCTGCACAATCGCTTTGGTGCGGGCCAGCGCGCGCTCCATAAACCGCTCATATATGCTTTCCTGCACCAGCGCGCGGCTCGGGCAGGTGCACACCTCGCCCTGGTTCAGCGCAAACATGGTGAACCCTTCGAGCGTTTTGTCGAAAAAATCGTCGTCCTGGTCGGCAACGTCCGCAAAGAAGATGTTGGGCGATTTGCCGCCAAGTTCCAGCGTCACCGGAATCAAATTTTCCGATGCATACTGCATAATCAACCGGCCCGTGGTGGTTTCCCCGGTAAAAGCGATTTTGGCAATCCGCTTGTTCTGCGCCAGCGGCTTACCTGCTTCCACGCCAAACCCAGTCACCACATTCAGCACACCGGGCGGCAAAATATCGGCGAGCAATTCCATCAGCACGCATATCGCCAGCGGCGTTTGCTCGGCGGGCTTGATCACGATGCAGTTACCGGCAGCCAGTGCCGGCGCCAGCTTCCAAATCGCCATCAGCAGCGGAAAATTCCACGGTATAATCTGGCCCACCACGCCCAGCGGTTCGTGAAAATGGTAGGCGACGGTATCGTGATCAATCTCCGATAACCCGCCTTCCTGGGCCCGAATACAACCGGCAAAATAGCGGAAATGATCAACCGCCAGCGGCATATCGGCATGCGTTGTTTCGCGAATAGGCTTGCCGTTATCAATCGTTTCCACCTGCGCCATCTGCGGCAGTTTTTCTTCCAGCCGGTCGGCGATTTTGTTCAAAATCACTGCCCGGGCGGCCGGCGACGTGCGCCCCCAGCTTTCGCGCGCCGCATGGGCGGCATCAAGGGCCAGCTCAATATCCTCGGCGGTCGACCGCGCATGGGTAGAAATCACCCGGCCGTTGATCGGCGAGACATTTTCAAATGTCTGCCCGCGCACCGGGTCGGTCCATTTGCCGTTGATCCAATTGCCGTAATGGGTGCGCAGCGTGATTTGGCTCTGCAGCGCGCGAAGTGCGTTCTCAACCATGTGTCTCTCCCTTGGCGGTCGCCTCTAAATGGGCTGACCAAAGCATAGCAACGGCGGCGGCCGGTTGGATATAGGGCGCGGCGAAGTCGGCGCGAGATCACCGCCTGGCCAGCGCCGGGCCGCCACTCGGCGTGCCGACCATTTTACTGGCCGGGTCGCCCGCGGATCGGGCACAGGCAAACGCGCGCAACGCTTGGTGACGGCCGCATCCACCGCCAGCACACGGCCGACAAACACCCTTGCCACCTGCCTCACCGCCAGAGCGGCCCCCATCTGCCACGGGCCCGGCCCAGAACAGAAGGCAAACAAGCGGACAACTGATGTGCTACCTAAACCGGACATATCGTGTGCTACCGACACCCTAGAACAGGTGGCGAACATCCCGGACATTTGACGCGCTACAAAGCACGGACATCTCACACGCTGCCAACATTCGCAGGTCGCCCCCTCGCCTTCGACGATAAAGCAGGTCTGCTATGGGGGCGGCTGATGGCGGATGGAAAAGCGGCGGGCAAGCCGCGCAGCGGGCTGGACATGATTATCGCTGCTGTCGCCGGCGCCAACGCATGCGTGTTGGTGACCGATAACGAAAAAGACTTTGCCGGTGTTCAACTCGTCAATCCGAACGCCGAGCGGTCTGATGCGGTGGCGCTCTCTATGCCGATGATGGGACAATGTCCCATCACCATTGGCACAGCGAGCCAGAAATATCCCCTCATTCCCACTCAATCGTGCCGGGCGGTTTGCTGGTAATGTCGTACACCACCCGGTTAATCCCACGCACCTCATTGACAATGCGCCCGGCAACCCGCGCCAAAAATCCCATTTCGAACGGATACATATCGGCCGTCATGCCATCGGTGCTGGTCACCGCGCGCAAGCCGCACACCTGATCGTAGGTTCGGCCATCGCCCATCACCCCGACGGTGCGCACCGGCAGCAGCACCGCAAACGCCTGCCAAATCGCATCGTACAAGCCGGCCGCCCGAATTTCTTCCAGATAAATCGCATCGGCTTTACGCAAAATCTCCAGCTTTTCGAAATCCACGGCACCAGGAATACGAATAGCAAGCCCCGGCCCCGGAAACGGGTGGCGGCCGACAATGTGCGCCGGCAGACCCAGTTCGCGGCCCAGCACGCGCACTTCATCTTTAAACAGCGCGCGCAACGGTTCCACCAGTTTCATCCGCATGCGATCCGGCAAGCCGCCAACATTGTGATGCGATTTGATGGTCACCGACGGGCCGCCGCTAACCGATACGCTTTCAATCACATCGGGGTATAACGTGCCTTGGGCCAGAAAATCAGCGCCGCCGATTTTGGCCGCTTCTTCCTCAAACACTTCAATAAACAGACGGCCGATAATTTTGCGTTTGGTTTCGGGGTCGGTCACACCGGCAAGGGCGCCGACAAACATTTTGCTGGCATCGCGGTGGACCAGATGAATGCCGAATTTGCCCTGAAACATCGCCACCACGTCGGCCGCCTCGCCGGCGCGCAGCAGGCCGTGATCAACAAAAATGCAGGTTAATTGGCTGCCAATCGCTTCATTGATCAGCACGGCGGCAACCGAACTATCCACCCCGCCGGAAAGCCCGCAAATCACCCTACCCTGCGCCACTTGGGCGCGAATGCGGGCAATTTCTTCATCGCGGAAAGATGCCATGGTCCAATCGCGCGGCACGCCGCAAATGCCGGCGGCAAAGCCGGCTAACAGGCTGGCGCCGTGCGGGGTGTGCATCACTTCGGGGTGGAATTGTACGGCGTAAATGCGCCTGGCCTCATCGGCGATTACCGCATAGGGCGCACCTTCGCTGGCCGCCACTGGCACAAACCCCGGCGGCAAGGCGGTGACGCGATCACCGTGGCTCATCCACACCTGTTCACGCCCGGCTTGCTGCCAGGCGGTTTGCTGGGGGGTGCCGAGGGCGGCTTGGTTGGCGGCGCTAAACAAAGCGGAGTTGGCCGAAATATCGATATAGGCGCGGCCAAATTCGCGGGTGTCGCCAGGTTCCACCCGGCCGCCCAGGGCGCGCACCAGTTCCTGCTGGCCGTAGCAAATGCCGAAAATCGGCACCCCCATATCCAGCACCGCCTGCTGCACGCGGGGGCTTTCCGGGTCGGTGACGCTGGCGGGGCCACCGGAGAGGATAATGCCGCGCGGTGCGAACGCCGCGATGCGGGCAAAATCGGCCGAAAACGGCATAATCTCGCAGAAAATCGCCGCTTCGCGTAGGCGCCGGGCAATAAGCTGAGTCACCTGGCTGCCGAAATCCAGGATCAGAATTCCGGGGCGAGGGGCGAAAGCCGCGGCGCCGGAGGCGCCAGTTGGGTGGGGTTCCATGACGGTAGGTAGCGTGGCGAGGAGCACGCCGCAAGGGTGGGCTTGACGCGGCCGGGGGTGCGTGCGCACGAAATTGGTCAACTATACGCTTGGGGAGCATACGCCGATGCATTTTGCTTACTGGATGGTTTTTATCGCGGCCCTATTGCCCTATGCGGCGATCGGCCTGGTGAAAAGCGAAAAAGGCTACGACAACGCCAACCCGCGCGATTGGGAAGCCAACCGCCAGGGCTGGCGCAAGCGGGCCGATTGGGCGCATCGCAACCATTTTGAAGCGTTTGCACCGTTCGCAGCCGCGGTGATTATCGCCGAGCTGACTGGCGCGGCACAGCCGCGGCTGGATCTGCTGGCAGGTGTTTTTATCGCCCTCCGCATCGCCTACACCGCCGCCTACCTTGCCAACATCGCAACCCTGCGCACGCTACTTTGGGTTGGCGGGTTTGGTGTGACCATTGCGATTTTTCTGGCCGGCATCTGACGCAGCAAACGCTAACTAATCGGCCTCCGCGACGTCTGCCGCAATGGCATTTGCCGC
>JBBARC010000059.1:5721-19151 GCA_040400005.1 Acetobacteraceae bacterium
GTTGTGCGCTTCTGCGGCATTCGCCGCGTTGTGCGCTTCTGCGGCATTCGCCGCGTTGTGCGCTTCTGCGGCATTCGCCGCGCGGGGCCGCTTTGGTTCGGGCATGGTTTGTTCAGGATCGTTGGGCTGGTTTAACGCCGCCATCAGGGCCACGCGCAGGGTTGCCAGTTTTTGTTCGTTATCCACTTTTAGCCCAAACACATCTTTCACATAAAACACGTCCACCGCACGCACCCCGTAGGTGGTGACGTGGGCGGAGGCGATCTGCAGGCCCTGCTCTGAAATAGCCGCCGTCACATCGTGTAGCAGCCCGGGCCGATCGCGCCCGTTCACTTCCACGACGGTATAACTGTTCGATGCCCGGTTATCGATCACCACGCGTGGCGGCACCAAAATGGCGCGCATGCGTTTGCCAAGGGCCGAGCTGGCGAGTTTGGGAATTTCCTGCCACAGCCGCAAATGCCCCGATAGCGCCTGTTCAATCAGCACATACAGTTTGGCCAGGCGGTGCGGCTGATCAAAAGCGCCACCGGAGGCATCCTGCACCCAAAACGTATCCAGCGCCATGCCGTTGGTTAACGTATGGATGCGCGCATCAACAATGGACGCCCCAGCAACCGCCAGCGCACCAGCAATACGGCTGAACAGCCCGGCATGATCGCCGGCATACACAACAACTTCGGTCACTGCCCGGGCGTGCAGCGGTTCGGTGATGACAGTCAGGGGTGCCGCCCTGCTTTCCGCATCGCGGATCATGCGGGCGTGGCGCACGTGGGTTTCGGGGTCAAACGACAGCCAATAACTCGGGTAACCCAATCCCACGAAGAAATTACGATCGGTTTCAGACCAGCCGAGCGATTGCAGAATTTCATCGACACCTTGTTTGGCTCGGCGCACGCGGCCGTCGCGTTCGGTGGTGGACAGCCCGCCAGCCAGCACTTCGGCAACCCGGCTGTAAATTTCGCGCAACAAAGTTGCTTTCCAGCCATTCCACACTTTGCTGCTAACCGCCCGCATATCAGCAACGGTTAGCACCAGCAGCAGTTTTAACCGTTCCGGCGATTGCACGGTTTCGGCAAGATCAAAAATAGTTTTGGGATCGTCGATATCGCGCTTAAACGCGGTTTGGCTGAGCAGTAAATGATGCAAAACCAGCCAGGAAACGGTTTCGGTTTCTTCAACTGATAGCCCCAATTGCGGCCCAACCTGCAATGCTATATCGGCACCCAAAATCGAATGATCGCCGCCGCGGCCTTTGGCGATATCGTGCACCAGCATCGCCATATATAAAGCCCGGCGCGATTGCAGATCGCTGACCAGGCCGGTTGCCACCGGCGCCACATCGGCAAGTTTGCCCAATTCCAGCGTGTTCAGAATGCGCACCGCTTCGATGGTGTGCTCGTCCACCGTAAATATGTGATAAGTATCGAATTGCATTTGCCCAACAATGCGGGCCCAATCTGGCAAAATGCGGCCGATAATGCCGGCTTCGTTCAGCACCGCGAGCCATCGGGCGCCATCGGGTTTGCCATCTGGCCCTTGGCCGCACAACAGATCGAGAAAAATCTCGCCGGCTTCTTTATTGCCGCGCAAATCTACCGCCCGGCGTTCGTGGCGGATAAGTGCGCGGATCGCCAGCGGATGTAGTTCTAACCGGCGATCGCGCGCCAGTTTTAACATGCGCAGCATCTGGATCGGATTAGTATCAAAATCTTCGCGGCGGATCGGGAAAATTTGGCCTTCCGCCAGTAAAAACCCAGCATCCAGAAGGGCACGATCGGGGGTGGCGCTTAACGCGGGTTCGCCCACCGCATGGCGCACCACGGCGGGTTCCACAACCCGGGTAAGCCGCATGACATCGCGCGCGGTGAGGAAATAGTGGCGCATAAAACGCTCCACCCCATCCTGGCGGCCGTGGCGGGTGTAGCCCATGCGGGCACCGACCACCGGCTGCAAATCGAAGGTGAGGCGGTCTTCCACCCTGGCGGAGACGTAATGCATGTGAAAACGCACGGTCCACAGAAAATCCCAACTGCGGCGCAGGCGGCGCAATTCCTGCTGATCGAGCAAGTTTACCCGCCCGTGGGCCAACTCGGTGGGGGTAAAGCGGCCGTAGGCGGCGCGCACCATCCAGTACAGGGTTTGCAAATCACGCAGGCCGCCGCGGCCTTCTTTGACGTTGGGTTCAACTAAAAAGGCACTTTCGCCAAAGCGGCGATGGCGTTCGCTGCGTTCGGTTTGTTTGCCGGTGATGAAACTTGCCGCCCGTTCGGGGCCGAACGCGTCATCGAGCGCCACCAGCAAAGCGGCGGCGGCCGGTTCGTCGCCGGCGATCGGGCGGGCATCCAGCAAACTTGTGCGAATGGTGAGGTCGCGTTCGGCTTCGGTGATGCATTGTTCGACGGATCGCGTGGCGTGGCCCACTTTCAGGCCCAAATCCCACATAAAATACAGCATGTATTCAATCACACCCAGGGTGCGAATGTCGGCCTCTTCTGGCGCCACAAACAGCAAATCGATATCGCTGAACGGGGCGAGCAGCCCGCGGCCATAGCCGCCGGTGGCAACAATGGCGATACGGTCGGGCAGATCGGGGCCGGCGATATCCAGCGCGTGGGCGAATAACGCGCGCACCACGCCATCGGTTAGCGCCGATAGCCGGTGGGCGGCTTCAACGCCGGCCATGCGGTAAGTTTCGAATTCGTCGCGCACTTGCTGTTGAATGCGCGCCAACTGGCGGCGAAAGGCGGCCAGGGCTTGTTCGCGGGTGGTGGCACCGCTCGCTTCACGGTGAAGCTCGGCCAGGGCGGCATCCAGGCCGGTATCGGCGCCGGATTGGGCACCTAGCAGTGGGGCATAGTCGGCGGCGGACGAGGTTAACATCAGTGGTATGCTATCCTTGGCTTGTGATTTGAACACCATTGGTTTTGCAGCCTGGCCCGGCGCCCACTGCATAAAGGCGTGGGGCGTGGCCATAAAGCCGCATTAGCGTGGCATGGACGCACAGGGTGATGGCGAAATCGGGGCAAACTGTGAAAAAAGCGCCACAAAGATTGTACCAAACCGCAGTGGGTGGTGGATGAGATAGGTGAGCGACGCGCTACCCGTCGGTGCCGCCGTATGCCCGTGCGCGCAGGCAAACGCCGCCAACAACCGGCCATGCGACAAAAACCTTTCCCAGGATAGGTGGGTTTGCGCACCAGCGATGGGTAACGCTGGCGCTTACCCATGCCACGGTCACCAGGGTGGGGCTTGCGCCAGGGTGGCTGCGGTTTTGGCGCGGGGTTTGATGGCCAGATCAGCGGCGGTGAGGTAAACTGTGGGCACGTAGCCGGGCGTGGCTTTACCGGCGTGTGCCGCGTTTTCAACGGGTGCGGGATCGGGCGCGTCGGGCAGGGATTGCCGCGCTGTGGTTTCAATGGCGGCGCACATCGGTTCGATCAGCGCGTGATTGGCCCAGGCAGTATCCAGCATTTGCAGCATATCGTGGCCGCGGTCGCCGGCCAGGGTGTAGCCGATGCCGCAACGCATTTGGGTGATCGCGCTGGCCAGATCTTCGGGCAGGGATTGGGCTTCGCGCAGCAGCAGCGCGTGGGTATCGGTGAAATGTCCCCACGGGGTGCGGGTGGCCGCTAAATAGGCTTTGCGGCGTCTTTGCCTGAGGTTAGCGCAATCGGCGGGGATTTCGCCGATGGTTTTTATGATGGCGCATAGGTGATTTTGTAGGATTTCGGCAACGATACTGTCGATATCTAAAAAGTGCCGGCGGATGGTGGCGGGGGAGACGATCATGCCCAGGGCTAGTGTGGCGATGGTGACGGTGTGGCGCGGTTGGGCGGTAAGCAGGGCGAGGGCCGCCGCCAAAATTTGGTCGCGGCGCTGCTGATCCCGCGCGGTGCGGGTATTGTTCGGGTTAATGCGAGCTTGGACGGTGGCGCGGGTGAGGCGGGGAGGGATCATGGGGTGAGGTTTTAGGGAAATTTGCGGAATATGGCAAAGATTATTTTCTTATGATGGGATTATTATAAGGTTTGCTCGCCTATTGCGGCGGATCCGGGAATGCGCCGGCGGGCGCCTTGTGGGAGCTGGATACGGACATTAGCTGCGCTAAACGGAGGCAGCGCGGGTTTTAACCCACGTGCACGGCACGCGGCCGCCCGCCAACCCGCGCGCACACCAAACCGCGTTGATGCTAACCTTGATCATGGACGAGCCATCATCAAGGCGATTTGGCATGACTATCCAACCCCCGATTACGGCTAAGCGCATCCACTGTAGGTGCCCGGCCGCGGAAGGCTTCGTATAGGGCCATGGGTTCGGCAGAGTAGCCTGGTGCCAGCATCATATCGCGGAAGCGTTGGCCATTGGCGCGGGTTAGGCCGCCGTGGTCGGTGAACCATTCGTAGGCATCGTCATCGAGGATTTCGCCCCACAGGTACGAGTAGTAATTGGCGGCATACCCGCCGCCCCAGATGTGATTGAAGTAAGCGGTTTTGTAGCGTGGCGGCACCATGGCGATATCGATGCCGTGTTTGTGCAGGGCGGCGGCTTCGAAGGCGGCGACGTCGGTGATGGTTTTGCCGGCGGGGATGCTGTGCCATTCTAGATCTAGCAAGGCTGCAGCGACAATTTCGGTGGCGCCGTAGCCTTGGTTGAAGGTGCGTGCGCGCAGCAGTTTGGCGACCATATCGGCCGGCATGGCGGCATTGGTTTGGTAGTGGTGGGCGTAGTTGGCGAACACGGTTTTATCCAGCGCCCAGTGTTCGTTGAACTGAGAGGGGAATTCCACCACATCGGTGGGCACACCAAAGCCGTTTTGTGATGGGTAGGTTTGGCCCGAAAAAATGGTGTGCAGGGCGTGGCCGAATTCGTGGAACAGGGTGGTGACATCATCGAAGCTGATCAGCGCCGGTTTGCCCGGCGCCGGTTTGGTGAGGTTGGCGACGTTCACCACCACTGATTTTTGCTGCCACAGCCCGGCGGGGGGCAGGAAATTATCGCACCAGGCGCCGCCTTGTTTGTTGGGGCGGGCAAAATAATCGGCATAGAACAGGGCAAGGGGTTTTTTGTCGGCATCGTAGATGGCGAACACCCGCACATCGGGTTGGTAGACTGGAATGTCGTGGCGTTCGACGAAAGTGATGCCATAGAGTTTGTTGGCAGCGTAGAAAACACCGTCTTTCAACACGCGGTTGAGCTCGAAATAGGGGCGAACGGCAGCTTCATCGAGATCGTATTTTTCGTGGCGCACGATTTGGGCGTAAAATTCCCAATCGGCGGCGGTAACGGTAAAGCCGCCATGGGAGCGATCGATCACGGCCTGGATGTCGGCGGCTTCGGTGTGGGCTTTACCGACCGTTGCCGGCACCAGCCCATCGAGCAGCTTCATCGCGGCGGCTGGGGTTTTGGCCATTTGCGCATCTAGCGTGTAGCTGGCAAAATCGGCGAAACCTAAAACCTGGGCGCGGTCGGCGCGCAACGACGCAAGCTGGGTGATGGTGGGGCGCAAATCGTGGGTACCACTGGTGCCGCGTGCTTCAGAAGCGGCGAGCAATTGCAGGCGGGTATCGCGATCAGCCAGAGTGGCCAGCATGGGCTGGCGAGTGGTGTTTTGCAGGCGCAGCAAATAGGCATTTTTTTTGCCCGACTCAGCTGCCGCTTGGGCGGCAGCGGCGATATCTTCCGGTGATAGGCCGCGCAGTTTAGCGGGATCGGTGACAAGCACGGCGCCATCTTTGGTGGCAGCGACCAGGGTGGTTGCGTAGCTGCTTTCCAGTTTGGCGATGCGCTGGTTGAGATCGGCGAGTTTCACTTTGGCATCCGGCGACAACGCGGCGCCAGCGCGAACAAAGCTGCGCCACGTGTTTTGCAGCAAAAAGGCCGATTTAGCATCAAGCTTTAGGGTGGCGCGGGCGGCATGCACGGCATTGACGCGGGCGAACAGGATTGGGTTGAGGTAGATGCGATCCTGATGGGCCTGCAGCAGCGGCGCCATGGTTTCGCGTAAGGCATCAAGCGTGGGATCGCTATTGGCCTGGGTGATGTTGTTAAATATTTGGCCGACCCGAACCAACTGCGCACCCGATGCTTCCAGCGCCACAATGGTGTTGGCGAAGGTAGGTTTGGCGGTGGCGGTGGCGATGTGGGCAATTTCGGCATCGTGCGCGCGCATGGCGGCATCCAGCGCGGGGCGCCAATCGGCATCGGTGATGCGGTCGAAACGGGGGGCGGCGAAGAACAGGCCGGAGGGGGCCAAAAGCGGATTTTCGCGGGCCATGGCTTGCTGTGTCATTGCGCTGTGTCCGGTGAGGGCGGCGATAGTGGCCAGGGCTAAAATTTTGTGCATGCTGAATTTGCCTCGCATAAACCTGGGTGGGGGTTTAGCCTGTTATGCTTGTTCTGTCATCGTGCGGTATGGCCATGATTACGCTTGGCGGTGTGCAGCCCCGGCCGGGTGCGTTTTGCCGCAACTGCTTTGCGTTGTGTGAAGGCGCCGCGCGTTGCCCAGCCTGTGGCGGCTTGCGCGTTTTGGCGCACCCGGAGCTGTTTTCGCTGCACATTGCGCATGTCGATTGTGATGCGTTCTACGCAAGTGTTGAAAAGCGGGACCGGCCGGAATTAGCCTCCACCCCGGTGATTATTGGCGGCGGGGTGCGCGGCGTAGTGAGCACCTGCTGTTATATTGCGCGCATGTATGGGGTGGGCAGTGCCATGCCAATGGCGCGGGCGCGCGCGTTGTGCCCCGATGCGGTGGTGATTGCGCCCGATTTTGCCAAGTATCATGCGGTGGCGACCCATATTCGCACCCTGATGCAGGCGCTGACACCGCTGGTGTTGCCGTTATCGATTGATGAGGCGGTGCTGGATATGGCCGGCACGGCGGCGCTGCACGGCGCGCCGCCGGCGGTGATGCTGGCGCGGCTGGCGGCGCAGATTGAAACAAGTTTAGGGGTGACCGTATCGGTGGGTTTGGCGGCTAACCGCATGCTGGCGCGCATTGCGGCGGGGCGTGATAAGCCGCGGGGATTTTCGGTGTTGGGGGCAGAGGCGGCGGCGGTGCTTGCCTGCGAAAAGCTGGGCATCTTGCCCGGTGTTGGTGCCGTTCGGGCGAAAAAACTGGCACTTTCCGGGTTTACGTTGGTGGGCCAAATTCAGGCTTTGTCGGCCCGGGATGCGCGGCGTTTACTGGGCGATGACGGGCCGGGGCTGGTTGGGGCCGCCAATGGGCAGGATGACCGCCGCGTGGATCCGGCGCGTGCGCGCGCGGTGACGATAAGTGTGGAAACCACGTTTGATGTTGATCTGCGCGATGCTGATACCCTGGCGCACCATCTGTGGCGGCTGGCGGAAAAACTGGCGGTTCGGCTTTCCACCGGCGGGCAAGCGGCGGCCGGTGTTGTGCTAAAATTAAAAACCGCCGATTTCAAAAGCCGCACGCGGGCGGCACGCCTTTCCTGCCCGACCCTGGTGCCCGATGTGTTGTTTGAAGCCGCCAGCAAACTATTGGCGCGTGAAGCCGATGGCACGGCGTTTCGCTTGATTGGCATTGGGGCGGCGCCTTTGGCAGACATCGCAAGCGCCGATGCGGCCGATTTGGCCGACCCTGATGCGCCGCGGCGGGCGGCGCGGCAGGCGGCGATCGCTGCGTTGCGGCAGAAATTCGGCGAGCAAACCATTCAGCGCGGGCGTGCCTTGCCGCGGACGAAGCCCGGTGGGCCGGATTGATGCCCGCCAATTGATACCCCCTTGGACCCCGCGCCGAACACAGTGTAACGTTGGGCTAAATAAAAACGGTTTGGGTAGGGTGGGGCGCGGATGGCTGACAAAAACGACGTACACACATTGGTTGCAAGTTTGAACGCAAGTGCGGCAAGCTGCCCGGATAAAACCGTGTTTGCCTTTGAAGGGCGCCTAACCAGCTATGCAACGCTGCAGCGCCATGCAAGGCAAATGGCCAACGCACTGATTACGGCCGGCATAACGCCCGACCAGAGAGTCGCTTATGTTGGCAAAAACACCGATATTTTCTTTGAACTTTTTTATGGTGCGATGGCGGCGGGCGTTGTGGTGGCGCCGGTAAACTGGCGCCTGGCCGGGCCTGAAATTGCGGTGATTGTTGAGGACAGCCAGGCTATCCTGATTGTGGTGGGGCCGGAATTTGCCGATCTTGTGCGCGCCAATATGGCCGAAATGCCGCGCGTAAAAATGGTGTTGGCGGCTGAGGGTGGTGATGCCACCTGGCAATCCTTGGCCGAATTTCGCAATGAAGGCGCCGATGCGCCGGTGCCCCATAGTGCGAAAACGGGTGATGTTGCGGTGCAGCTTTATACATCGGGCACCACCGGCAAGCCCAAAGGGGTGATGCTGAGCCACGCGAATTTTACCAGAGGTTTTGCTCATAGTGACAGCCATGATCTGGGCTGGAATGTGTGGCGCGAGGGCGATGCCAGTGTGCTGGCCATGCCAATGTCGCATATTAGCGGCACGGGCTGGGGCGCGGCGGCGGTGCACCAGGGGGCAACGTGCCATATTCAACGCCAGTTTGATATGGATGCGACGTTTGACATGATCGAGCATCACGGCATCAGCAAAATATTTCTGGTGCCGGCGGCGTTGCAGTTTTTGGTGCGCCATCCGCGCGCGAAAAATATGGATTTTAGCCGCATATCGCATATGGGCTATGGTGCCAGCCCCATGCCGCTGGCGTTGCTGCGTGAATGTATGGATGTGCTGGGCTGCGGCTTTGTGCAGTTTTATGGCATGACCGAAACCACCGGCACGGTGGTGGCGTTGCCGCCGGATGATCATGTGGCCGAAGGATCGCCACGCATGCGGGCGGCTGGGCTTGCGTTGCCGTGGGTGGAAATTCGCGCCGTGGACGAGCACAATGTGGAAGTGCCGCGTGGCACGGTGGGCGAGCTGGTGACGCGATCCTGTGCCAACATGGTGGGGTATTGGAACCGGCCGGAAGAAACCGCCAAAACGATTGACGCCGAGGGCTGGCTGCACACTGGCGATGCCGGGTATATCGATGATGATGGCTACATCTTTATCCATGACCGGGTAAAAGATATGATCATTTCGGGGGGCGAGAACGTGTACCCGGCGGAAGTGGAAAGTGCTTTATCAGAACACCCGGCGATTGCGGAAGTTGCGGTGATCGGCGTGCCCGATGACAAATGGGGTGAGCAGGTAAAGGCGATTGTGGTGTTGCGGCCGGGCATGGAGGTGACCGCGGCGGCGTTGCTGGACTGGGCGCGCCCGCGCATTGCAGGCTTTAAGACGCCGAAAACGGTGGATTTTGCCGAGGTTTTGCCGCGTAACGCATCGGGTAAATTGTTGAAACGCGAATTGCGCGCACCATACTGGAAGCATTTGGCGCGTCAGGTGAATTAACTAAACGTTTAGGCCTCGGCATTTGCGGCAAAGTCCGCAAATACCGGGGTCGCCATTTTGGTTGCGTACTCGGCCACCGACCCCGACCAGTTGGCGGTGATTTTGCCGTTTTGGCCGTACCAACTGCCGCACCCCGTGGTCCATACCGTGCCGGCAAGCTGTTGTTGTAGCCAAGTGTTGTAGCGCGCGTGAGCAGGTTCGGTAACTTCCAGCGATGCTAGATTGCCGGCAACCAAATGGTTGAGGCACTGGGTGATGTAATTCGCTTGCGCTTCTAACATGAGGATAATCGAATTGTGGCCAAGGTTGGTGTTGGGCCCATACATCATGAAGAAGTTGGGAAATTCTGGCACGGCCACGCCCATATACGCATCGGGGCCTTGCGCCCAGCGCGCCTGCATGTCGCGGCCCTGCCTGCCGGTGATAGTGATGGGGGCGAGGCAGTTACGCACATCAAAGCCGGTGGCGAACACGCAGACATCGGCTTGGTGCACAATGCCATCGGCGGTGACGATGCCAGCTTGGGTGAAGTGGTCGATGCCTGCAGTCACCAGCGCCACATCGGGTTGGCTAAAGCACGGGTAATAATCATCGCTGATCAGCAGGCGTTTGCAGCCAACATCATAGGTGGGGGTGAGTGCCGCCCGGGTAGTGGCATCGGGCACCTGGGCTGCCAGATGTTTTTCCGCCATGCCCTTCATCCACCGGTTGCGCCACGTGCCAGTGCGAAAGGCGCCGTAGAGAAATTCCTGGTTGAGATAAATGTAATAGCGCAGCCAGGCGCGGTTGCCTGGCACATAGCGGAAAAACGCCTTTTTCCAGCCGCTATAAGCCTGGTTGTTACGGGGGATAATCCAGTTTGGCGTGCGCTGAAACACATCTAAATGGCCGGCGATTTTGGCGAGCTCTGGCACAATTTGCACCGCACTGGCGGCGGCACCGACAATGGCGACGCGCTTGCCGGCAAGCTTCACCGCATGATCCCAGCGAGCGGCGTGAAATTTGGCGCCGGCGAAGTTGGCGAGCCCCGCAAAATCCGGGATTGCCGGCTGGCTGAGTTGGCCGACGGCGGAGACCACCACATCGAACTCGGCGGTATCGCCGGCGCTGCTGGTAACCTGCCAGATTTTACGCGCATCATCATAATGGGCGGTGGTGACGCCTGTGTTTAGGCGCACCAGCCGGGTGATATCGAAGCGATCGGCGACCGATTCGATATAGGCTAAAATTTCTTCCTGTGGGGAGAACCGGTTGCTCCAATTCGCATTGGGCGCAAAGGAATAGGAGTAAAGGTGCGATTTCACGTCGCACGCCGCACCGGGGTAGGTGTTGTCGCGCCAGGTGCCGCCGACCCGGGCGCCGCGTTCGAAAATGGTAATGGCGCCGTAGCCGGCACGGCGCAGGAGGACTGCAAGCCCAATACCGCCAAAACCGGCGCCGATGATGGCTATTCGCAGGCCTGCGCGATCCCGCGTGTAGGCCGCCGGCGCAGGCTGGCCGCTGCTTGGCATGTGATTCATGGTGCCCGCTTCCCCGATTTTAGTGCCCGCTTTTTTCAAGTCGGCGATAACGTAAGTGCCCGCCGTGTCAATCCTTGAACATTTTGGCGGTCTGTGTCGAGTTAATGGCCGCGTGCACGGGTAACGCTTTCGCGCGCGCTTTTTAGGGGTCACCGCCACAAATGCTTTCCTCGGTTCTTACCCCACTGACCCACATGCTGCTGCGCAACACCGTGCGTAAATGGTTCGAGCACGACGAATCGGTGTTCGATACCCGCCGCAAGGTGGACCGCATGATAGGGCTAACCGACCCCATGCCGCGCGGCTGGCAAGCCAAACCTGCCGGAATGGCAGGCGGCGGCACGCTGTACCGCATTGAACCCACCAACAAAAGCCAACCCATTAAGGCGCTGTACTTTCATGGCGGCGGCTATATTATCGGCGGCCTAAAAACCCACGGCGCGTTCTGCGCCCGCCTGGCGCGCGCCATTGGCGGTGCGGTGATGTTCGTGGATTACCGCCTGGCCCCTGAACATGCTTTTCCGGCAGCGTTTGATGATTGCTGTGCAGCGTTTGCCGCGATCTCCGCCGACCACCCCGATTTGCTGCTGGCCGGCGATTCGGCCGGTGGCGGCCTGGCCCTGGCAGTAGCGCAATATGGCCATTCCACCCTGGGGCTGGTGCCGAAAAAACTGCTTCTGCTGTCGCCCTGGCTGGATATGACGCTCAGCGGCAATAGTATGAGCATGAACGAGACGACCGATTCCATGCTGTCGGCCAAAATCCTCGCCCGCATGCGGGCCGCCTATTTGGCCGGGCAGGACATGCGCGACCCCCGCGCATCGCCGATTTTGGGCGAGCTGCGCGAATTGCCGCCCACCCTGATTTTTGCCAGCACCACCGAAGTGCTGCGCTCCGATAGCCGGCGGCTAAAAACCGAGGTCGATTGGCTGCATGGCAAGGCGGAGCTGATTGAATATGCCGGCATGCCGCATATTTTTCCAACCCTGAACGCGCTGCCAGCATCCAAGCGCGCGATCAAGCAAATCGCGGCTTTTGCCAAGGGTTAACCGAGGGAAATTCGGGGCAAAAAATACCCCTTGCATTCCACGAGAACAAAAAGTAAACGTTACATAATCGCTGTCTACCCGAGTCGAGCATGTGTTCGATGGTTGCAGCATGATGGGGATGTGTGACACTGTGGCAAAACGCGCGGGAACCGAAACAAAAATCCAGCTTCCCGATCGCGCCGATCAGTACGATCGGGCGCCGGATAAGGGGAGAGCAGACATGGAAAAAACCAAGGCGCTAGAAGCCGCCCTGAGCCAGATCGAACGCGCCTTCGGCAAGGGGTCGATCATGCGCCTGGGCGCACGCGGGTCTGATGAACAGATCGAAGTGATCCCATCAGGCTCGCTCAGCCTCGATCTAGCCCTTGGTATCGGCGGCCTGCCGCGCGGGCGAATCCTCGAAATTTACGGGCCAGAAAGCTCGGGCAAAACGACCCTGGCGCTGCATGCCATTGCAGAAGCGCAAAAACGCGGCGGCACCTGCGCCTTTATCGATGCCGAGCACGCGCTAGACCCCTCCTACGCCCGCAAATTGGGCGTAGATGTCGATAACATGCTGATAAGCCAGCCGGATTCTGGCGAGCAGGCGCTCGAAATTGCCGATACCCTGGTGCGGTCGGGTGCGATCGACGTGCTGGTGATTGATAGTGTGGCAGCCCTGGTGCCGCGCGCCGAGCTGGAAGGCGAAATGGGCGATACCCATGTCGGCCTGCAAGCCCGGCTGATGAGCCAGGCCCTGCGTAAACTCACCGGATCAGTCTCGCGCAGCAAAACCATGCTGATCTTCCTCAACCAGATCCGCCTGAAAATTGGCGTGATGTTCGGCAACCCAGAAACCACATCAGGCGGTAACGCGCTGAAATTCTATGCCTCCGTGCGCATGGAAATTCGCCGCATCGGGTCGATCAAAGACCGCGAAAATGTCACCGGCAACCAAACCCGGGTGAAAGTGGTGAAAAACAAGCTCGCCCCACCATTCCGCGAGGTCGAATTCGATATCATGTTCGGCGAAGGCATAAGTAAACGCGGCGAATTGATCGACCTTGGCGTGAAAGCCGGGGTGGTGGAGAAATCCGGCGCGTGGTTCTCCTGCGATAGCCAACGCATCGGCCAGGGCCGCGAAAATGCCAAGGCGTTCCTGAAAGAGCACCCTGATATGGCGGACTCAATCGAACGCCGTATCCGCGAAAAAGCCGGCGTTGTTGCCGATAGCCTACTCGCCGGCGACATCAGCGAAGAAGAAATCCGCGAGGCGGCGCTGGAGGGAGAATAAGGTAAGGCGAAGGATAAGAATCTTCTTTTCTGAAGAAAAGAAGCAAAAGACTTTTATGACGCTGGGCCTGGGGCTGCCATGCCACCGAGACCTTGGAACCCATATTTATAAAAGTCTTTTTGCTTCTTTTTCTTCAGACGCGGATTCAACCGCGAAACGCATAAAAGCTAAGCCTGCCCCGCACCAGCTAAC
>JBBARC010000060.1:0-18913 GCA_040400005.1 Acetobacteraceae bacterium
GACCCTTAACGCCTAGGGGCTTGGGAGTTACGAAAAAGAAGCAAAAAGACTTTTGTAACGCTGAGCCTGGGGCTTTTGGCTACACCGAATCCAGAGCCAAACGTCAAAAAAGTCTTTTTTGTTTCTTTTTTTGTAACTGCCCAGGTAGGGGTGAGAACGCTAACTGCCTCAAAAGACTCAACTCTCGGCGCGCAGGCCATTACGTTACCGACGCAAACTGTCCCTTTTTCGGCAGTTTGCGTATCGAAACCAGACCTAAACCCGAAGTCGCCATAAATGTTTTCAATGGGTTGTGTAGCTTCGACCCTACCTGGGCAGTTACTTTTTTTCTTCAGAAAAAAGAAAATCCTTACTTCCTTGCCTTCACCCGATCGCCCTGCCCGGTCAAAAAGGCAGCGTAAAAGATTGTGGCGGCACCGTTGCCAGGATTTTTAACACGAACACGGCGCCGCCCAACGCAAGCGCGCTAATCAGGCTGGCGGCTGCGGTGTCGCTGCCAAGGGCCTGAAAAGCCTTTGATATTAGGCCGGTTGCAGCGTCACTTGGGCTAGTGGTGGGGGCAGTGGATACGGTCGGCATAGCTTAAACTCCGGTTATGCTGCACTGCAGGATAAGCATTCCGAAGTCACTAAACAAGGTTTACGTAAACCTTGTTAACAAAACTTTAGCACTCGGCGCCGGCTAGGCCGCCGCCGGCAGCACGCGAAAGCCGTCAACCGCCATGTGGATGACCTGATCGATGAGGTCTTTCGGCGCACTTTGCAGCTTGCCGGGCATATCGAGCAGTGCCGAGGTCAGGCCGTGGATGGCGCACACAATAGCTTCGGACATCACCAGCGGGTCACCCTTGCGAAACAGACCTTCGTGAACCAGCTGGCTGACCGCGGCTTCGAGAATATGAAAAGATTTGTCGGCAATTTCGGGTTTGGGCAGGCCGGCGGCGAGCTGGCGGCTGGTCCAGGCCTGGAAGGTTAGACGGTATTCATCGGGGCGGGCCAGGCTGAATTCGACGTAAGTGCGTAAACCCGCTTCAAGCCGGGCCAGCGGCGGTGCATCGCCGGCGGTGGCGGTTTCGAGCGCTTGCAGCACTTCACCAAAGAAATCTTCGGCGATGGCGCCAAGGATCGCGTCTTTATCGGTGAAATGCAGATAGATCGCGGTGGGCGACACCCCGACCAAGGCGGCGATGCGGCGCATGGTGGCCTGCAAAAACCCTTCTTCGAGAAAAAGGTGTTTGGCAGCCGTTAAAATTTCCATACGGCGCGAGCCGCCTTGGCCACGGGGTTTGCGGGTACGCAACGGCAAAGTGTTAATAATCTGATCCATTGTTCTTTAGTGTTCGCCGTTCACCTAAAAATCAAGGGGTTTTACGTATGTTGCAGCGCGGCAGCCCAATGTTGCGTTGCAGCATTAACCCAACTCTGCGCCCGCTAAATCCGGCCGCGCCGATGCCGGAGCAGATTGGGCCCGAGCAGGTTTGGCCCGGGCAGGTTTGGCCCGGGCAGGTTTGGCCCGGGCAGGTTTGGGATGTGGATAGTGGCGGTGGGGGCGGGTTGATCGTCGTGCGAGTAAATGTGGGTATCGGCATGGCTGGGGTGCGGTTCTTCGGGCAAGGGGGTGTTAAAACTGGGGCTGTCGATGATGTCGGTGATCACCGCCACCGCGACATCACGGGTGATGCCGGCGGTGGCGGCGTCGTTTAGCAGGGTTTGCAGGCGCGGTAATAGCCAGGTGTGGGCGGGGGTTTCGATCATTGATACGCTCTGGCATTTATGGGGTTTGTTGGTGTGCGTTTAGCGCCAGCGATCGGCAGGTTTTAGCAGGTAGTTTGCCAGCATGTAGCGCCACGGCAAGACAAACGGAAAAATCAAACCCAGCAGGCAGGCAAAGGCGGTAGCCGTTGTGTCGGGGTCCATGGTGCCGGCCGCCCACAGCGGGCGGGCGACGGTGACTAGCCAGATCGATTTCCACAGTATTTCAAAGGCAAGCAGCGGTAGCATTTGCAGCGGGTAACGCAACCCCAGCAGCGCCAACAGCGAAACGGCGGCCAGCACAGCGCTAACCACGCCCTGCATCAATTCCCATGGCTGAGTATGGTGCAGCAGCCCCGGCCAAATTTGCAGGCCTAAACCCACAACAATGAAAAGATAGGCGGCACGCAAGGCGTAAAGGCGCCATAGTGGAACAGTGTTCGATGCGTTTTCTGATACGTATTTCATAATGGGTAACCTTTGCGTTTTGGTGGTGCTTTGAGGTGCGGATTATTCGACCGCTTTGAGGATAGTTTCGATGCTGGCAATGCGGGTTTTGACATCGGCAAGGCTTGCCTGAATGTCCAACAACGCCGCCGCAGTATCGGTTTGTGCGGCGGCGGTGGCTTGGGTGAGCAGGCGGTAGGCGTCATCGTGGGCGAGTTTGGCGCGGGCCTGCTGGGTTGCCGCAATAGCGCGCATGGCAAACACCAGCAGAATTGTGCCCAGCGGCAGACATAGCGAGGCGAAATAAATTGTTTCAGACATTGTATAAGCCTTCAAAGTTCGGGTTTGGCGGAAAGAGTGAGTGCCGCCTGGGTGATGGTGGCGGCGGTGAGATCGATGGCAAACGGGCTGGCCGCAAAATAATTCAGCGCTTTGCCATCGCTTGACAGTTCTAATTGGCTGTTGACCAGACCTGCCTCTTCCAGCTTTTGCAGATGCAAATGCAGCAACGGCCGGCTGATGCCGATATCGCGAGCGAGCTGGCTGATATAGGTGCGCCCGCCGCGATGAAGGGCGGCAATGATGCGCAGGCGATGCGGGTTGGCCAGAGCCTGAAGGATGGCCAGAAGCTGGTCGCCGGTTGGGGTGTGGGGTTGGGCGTCTTTCATGTGTAAGAAATAACTGACGCATGAAAGGGTGTCAAGTGGTTTATCGCTGGGCGCTTTAACGTGGCTGGAGTGCGCGTGTGGCCGGCAAGAGCCCTGACCCAGTCGCAGCATCGGGTGTGGGCGCAGGCACAATCGGCGCCGTCGCAGGCGAAGGCGGCGAGGGAGAAGATTTAGTAGGTCTAACTAACCGCGGCATGTGTTTCACGATGTTGGGCTTCACCCAACCCTACGGTGACGGCGAAGGTGTTGGCTGGGTGCGATCTTTTAAAGCGGTGGGAGCGATGGCGGCGCCGTGATTGGATGGGGTGAAGTTTGCTACGCGATGGCGAGAAAATCCCGCCCCACCGTAACGGTAAGGCGGGCTTCCCTCAGGCAGCAGCACCGCACGGTGCCCCATACCAAAAAGTCTTTTGCTTCTTTTCTTCAGAAAAGAAGGTTCTTAGCCTTATCCCTGCCCCTCAAACAACAGCCGCCGCAGCCGATGCGTCTTTGGCGCCATCACCGCGAGCAATCGCTTCGTCGAGCATCGCCGCGACACCAGGCATAATGGCGAGTTTCACATCGTGGCGGGCAGCTTCTTCGATCATCAGGCGCACATCTTTACGCGCCATGGTCATTTCGAACGACGCGGTAAAATCACCGCTAGCGATGCGGGCGGCGCGTTGGGGTAGCATGCTACCGGGGTTGAATTTATCAAACAGGCTAAACGCATCGGCGGTGGCAATACCACAGGCGTGGGCCAGGCGATTGACGTCGCCCAAAGTTGCCATCATCGCGAGCAAGGTGAGATTGCCGAACAGTTTGAAGGCCGCGGCGCGATCCGCCGCTTCACCCATGTAGGCCACATGGCTGGTCATTTTCGCCAGCAACGGCAGCAGCGTATCACAACTGGCTTGCGGGCCAGAGATCAGCATAAGGCCCGTGCCGGCATGGCAATTTGATGGCGCCATAAACACTGGCGCATGAACAAACTGCTTGCCGCGGGCAAGCCACCGTGCGGCGCGCGCAGCGGTTGGGGTGGGGGCCGTGGTAGTGTGATCAACAATCCAGGTTTCGGCATTGATAACGCCGGCCAACGGTTCCAGCACCGCATCGACAGATTCATCATCGGATAGCGACAGATGCACACTGTAGGCACCATCAAGAGCCGCGGCGGGGGATGCGGCTAAGGTGGCGCCGGCGGCAACGGCCGCGGCGGCGCGATCGGCGGTGCGGTTCCATACGCTCACCTCGTGGCCCGTAGCAATCAGATGGGCGACAAACCCGGTGCCCATAAGGCCGGTGCCGAAAAATGCTATTTTCATGGTGTTTCCCCTGTTGTGTGCGGTTCCAACTAGGTGGGGAGTGGCTTGGGTGGGTCAAGAGATAAGGGGTAGAAACTTCTTTTTTTGAGAAAAAAGAAGCAAAAAAATTTTTGTACTGTTCGGCCTGGGGCGACGCTGCCACCGCGAACTCTGGCCCAGCGTCAAAAAAGTCTTTTGCTTCTTTTCTTCAGAAAAGAAGGTTCTTTCTTACCTTAGCCACCTCGCTTAATCGTTTCCCGCGCAATAACCAGTTGCTGTATCTGGCTGGTGCCTTCATAAATGCGTGCAATTCGAACATCGCGGTAAAACCGTTCAATACCGTAATCGGCGATATACCCGGCGCCGCCGAATATCTGGACGGCGCGATCGGCGACGCGGCCGACCATTTCTGAGGCAAAATATTTTGTCGCCGCGGCTTCCAGGGTTACGTCGGCGCCAGTATCGCGTAGGGCAGCAGTTTGCAACACTAATGCACGGGCGGCCATGGCTTCGGTTTTGCAATCGGCGATGAGGGCTTGGATGAGTTGGAAATCGCTGATCGGTTTGCCGAATTGATGGCGGGTGGTGGCGTAGGCGACACTATCGGCGATGAGGCGTTCGGCGGTGCCGGTGTAGACGGCAGCGATGTGGATACGGCCACGATCTAGCACCTGCATGGCGATTTTGAAACCTTGGCCTTCTTCGCCCAAACGGTTTTCGGCGGGTACGCGGACGTTGTCGAAATTGATATCGCAGATATGCGCCCCTTGCTGGCCCATTTTGCGTTCGGGTTTGCCAATGGAGATGCCGGGCAGATCGCGTGGCACCAGAAAGGCGGAGACGCCTTTGGCGCCGAGGATATCGGGGTTGGTGCGGGCCATAACGGTAAACAGCGCGGCACTATCGGCGTTGGTGATGTAGCGTTTGGTGCCGTTCAGGACGTAGACATCGCCATCACGGACGGCGCGGGTGCGAACCGATGCGGCATCCGATCCGGCTTCGGGTTCGGTGAGTGCAAAGGAGGTGCCGATTTTGCCGCTGGCGATATCGGGCAGCCAGCGGTTTTTTTGCGCGGCCGTGCCGAACATCAGCAGGCCTTGGCTGCCGATACCGACGTTGGTGCCGAACACCGAGCGGAAGGCCAGGCTGGTGCGGCCAATTTCAAAGCAGACGAGCACTTCATCGGCCATGCTGAGGCCGAGGCCGCCGTAGTCTTCGGGGATGGATAGGCCGAACAGACCGAGATCGCGCATATCCTGAATGATGTCTTCGGGCACGGCATCGGCCTCGGCAATGGCGGCTTCGGCGGGGCGCAGGCGTTCATCGACGAAGCGGCGCAGGGTGGCGATGAGGTGTGCGCGGGTTTCGCTATCCATCGGCGTTGTTTCCTTCGGGTGGTGTTGATTTGGCGCGGTGACGCGTCGGGTTGTGAATGGGTTAACCTATTTAACGGCAGAGTAGGATACTGGCGCGCCGCTTTTGCGCCAGATATTGGGCAACCCTATGGCGCAACCATGATCCATCGCAACGCCTGTCCGCACGCGCTGTGCCTTTCGGCGTTGGTTCTTGTGCTGGCGCCATGGCGGGTGGCCCGCGCGGTGCCCAGTTTCGCTGAACAAACCGGGCAGCCGTGTGCCGCCTGCCATGTCGGGGCATTTGGCCCGCAACTGCGGCCGTTTGGGCGGGCATTTAAGCTGAATGGCTATACGGCCAGCGACGGCGCGCAGCATTTTCCACCCATCGCAGCCTCGGTTTATGGGTCTTTTACCCACACCCGAGCGGCGGCGGATGTGGCGGTTGCGCGGTGGTTTGCCGCCAATGATAATGTGGCTTTGGACCAGGCATCTTTGTATTATGCCGGGGCTATTTCCCGCCACATGGGGGCGTTTGTGCAAACCACTTACGATGGCATTGGCCGGCAGTATCACCTGGATAACACCGATATACGCTATGCCCGCGCACGCCACTTGCTGGGCATTGATTGCGTGTGGGGCCTAACCCTTAACAACGCACCGACGGTGCAGGATTTGTGGAATTCAACCCCGGTTTGGGGGTTTCCGTATAACAGCTCGCACCTGGCGCCCGGCCCAATCGCGGCGGCACGGATTGATGGCAGCTTTGCCCAAAGCGTGGTGGGTTTAGGTGCCTATGTGATGTGGAACGATTGGCTTTATACCGAGGCCGATCTGTATCGCGGCTTAGGCCGCGATCTACGTAATGCCACCGGCATTGTGCCGGTGGCGGGCAGCGATAGCGTGGTGGATACCGCCCCTTACTGGCGCCTGGCGGTGCAGCATGATTGGGGCCGTAGCAACTGGGAAATTGGCACCTATGGCATGGCGGCGAACGTGTTGCCCGGCGGGCTATCGCCGAGCGGGACTACTGATCATTTTACCGATATTGCGGGCGATGCCAACTGGCAGTTTACGTTTGCACCACGCCGCATTGCCAGCGATGTGATATCGGCGCACGCCACGGCCATTCACGAAGATCAGGATCTTGCGGCAAGCGCCCGGCTAACTGGCGGCCAGCGGCAAGGCAGGCTGACCACGCTGCGCGCGGATGTATCCTATAGCATCAACGCGACCATTACCCCATCGGCGCAGGTGTTTCACACATCAGGCATTGCCAATCAACCCTATTGGCAAACCGCCGGTTCCCGGCCAGATAGCGGCGGCGCCATTGCGGAAATTGCCTATACGCCGTTCGGTAAGCCTAATTCGCGGATAAAATGGGGCAATTTGCGGCTGGCGGCGCAGTATGTTTTTTATACGCGCTTTGATGGGCAGACCGCACATGCCAGTGATAACGACACGCTTTACTTAAGTTTATGGGCCGCCTGGCATTTTTAGGCGCGCCAACATGAAAGATGGCATCATGCGTTGTTTACAAATAGCCCTGGCATTTAGCGGTTTGGCGATAACCGCCCTGCCCTATGGCGCCTATGCTGCCACAACCGCTATCGTGCAGGCCGGGCAGGCGTTTAGCGAGACCGAGATCAGTGTCAAGCGCGGCGATCACGTTACATTTCGTAACCAGGATGATGTTAATCACAATATCATGGTGCAATCGGGGGATGACGATGACAACGCCCGCGATATGGGGGTGCAGCCACCCGGTGGCGATGTTGATGTGCTATTTGATGCCAGTGGAAAATTCAAAGTGCGCTGCCATATCCATCCCAGCATGAAACTCAACGTGGACGTGCAGTAATCCGCCATGCGCGCCGCCGTGCTGGCAAGTCTGGCGCTGGGGGGAACGCTAATATTTGGTCGAAATTTAGACGCGCCGGCCGATACTGGTTTTGAAGCAATTGATACCGGCGGACTAACCGAATACCGCAGCCGAAACCATGTATTGCGCGCAACCCTTACCGCAGAACCACAATCCGTGACCGTTGGCGCCGTGCAGTTTGCCGGTGCCGCGTATAATGGGCGGTACGGCGGCCCGGTGTTGCGGGTACACGCGGGCGATCGGGTGCAGTTGCACCTGATCAACCAGATGGCCGATGCGATCAATCTACATTTTCACGGCTTGCGTATTTCGCCCAATGGGCACGCCGATAACATGCACATTTTGGTGCGACCGGGGGACAGCTTCGATTATGATTTTACCATACCACCTAACCACCCGCCGGGGCTGTTTTGGTACCACGACCATGCCTTTGGTGCGGCCGATGCCCATGTCACCGCAGGCTTGTCGGGGGCGCTGCTGATCGATGGCTTTGCCGCACAGTTCGTAGGGCTTGGCGGGGTTACGCAAAAATTGCTGGTGCTGAAAGATTGGCAGCAGGAGGGCTGCGACGATGCGACGCTGAAAACACAGTGGCATTGCCGCATTGTGTCAATTAACGGTGATGCGGCATGGGCCGATACCATGGCGCCAAACGGCCAGCAGATTTGGCGCATCAGCAACCAGGGGGCCAATTTAACCCTGCACCTGGCGGCACCCGGCCTGGTTTTTCGCATTATTGGACGTGATGGGCTGCCCAGCCGGGAGGCGCTCCACATCAACACATTGGGCGTCAACACATTGGATATTGTGCCGGCGGCGCGCCTTGATGTGCTAGTGCGGGCCAACAACGCTGGGATCTTTACCCTGTCGGCCATCGGCGTGCCCACCGGGCATGGAACAAATTTCAGCATCAGCCGCACCTTAGGCAGTATTGCGGTGCGCGGGCCGGCTACCCCGGTGCCGCCGCCGGTGAATTTGCTGCAGGCAGAGGCTGATTTGCGCGGTGGCCCGATCGGCGCGCACCGGCTGGTGGTGTTTGGCCAAAACGATGCGGCCAGCATTTACACGATTAACGGACGCGTGTTTGACCCGGCGCGCATCGATTGGCGTATTCCCCTAGGGACCGTTGAAGAATGGGGTATTCGCAACGACACCGCGGATTTTCACGCCTTTCATATTCACCAACTAAGCTTTCAAGTCACCGCAATTAACGGGGTTGCGCAAAATTTTGCCGGTGACGTTGATACCGTGCCGGTGCCCGCGCATAGCAGTGTAACGTTGCTGGTGCCGTTTACCGACCCGGTGATTACCGGCCATATTATGTTTCATTGCCACGTGTTAAAACACGAAGATCGCGGCATGATGGCCAGTATCGACGTGTATGCCCAAGGCGCCCGCCGTATTTGCCACAGCCCGGCACTGGCAGCACACCCCTAGAGCCTGATCGCTTGAGACTGAACGGCAGCGATCTACAATCAGGCTCTAAGTTTGTGTTTTAGCGCGCAAGTTTATCGTTCGCGCGATTCCGCCACGAACGATCTTGCACTAGTGACGGCGGCGCCGTTGCGTGTCAGCATTGGCCCAAGCAAAAATTTCCGGGGGAGCCACACCATGCCAACCGCATCGCTGATCTATATGCTGATCGGGATCGCCACCATTATCATCACGCTTGCCATCAACCGCGATCTTTTCAAAACCGCCGGGGTAAGCGGCTTAGAAATTTTCTATTGGCTAACCGCCATCGCCGGGCTGGTGATCGGCTGGCATTTTAATTTTCAATACATTGCGCAATACGGCGATAAGGTCGGCTGGGCACACTGGACCGGCTTGTTGTTTGTTAACCCGGCATCGGCTTCAGGCGGGCAGGATCTGCTCATCGCCAACGCGGTGATCTTTCCGGTGTGGACCATCGTTGAAGCACGGCGGGAGAAAATGCGCACCGGCTGGCTGTATTTTCCGATGAGCGCCCTCACCAGCTACGTGTTTGGCCTGGCGCTATTTTTGGCCCTGCGCGAACGCCACCGCCGCCTAAAGCTTAGCGCCGCTTAGCTTAGGGCGCGCCAGCACAGCCCGGCACTCAGCGCCAGCCCAACCGCAACAATACCGATTTTCAGCGGGCGATCGTTGATGCGGCTCAGCAGGCGGGTGCCGATCTGGCCACCCAAAATGGCGCCAATGGACACAACACTCGCCTCCGCCCAGTGCACCTGGGGCGACGTTGCAAAAATCGCCACCGCCGTGGTGTTTAACACAGCGTTGAGCACGTTTTTGGTGGCACCCGCTTCGCGTACAGCAAGGCCGGCCAGGGTAAACGCCGCCAGCATTAAAATGCCAATGCCGCCGCCAAAATAACCGCCGTAAGTGGCAATGCCGAACTGCACCGCCACCATGCGGCCCACCCCCACCGTGGCGCCGGTATCGCCCGGCTGCACCGGGCGCCGGATAAAACTGCCCCAGGCGAAAATAACCGTGGCGGCCAGCACCAAAAACGGCACCAACTTTGCAAACACCGCACCGGGGGTGATCAGCAATAGCACAGCCCCAACGCCGCCGCCGCACAGGCTGATCAGCGACAGGGTGGTAAGCCCCAGCCCGCCCATGCCGCGCGCCAAATGCCGGCCGGCAACGCCGGTGGAAATTTGCCCCGGCCACAATGCCACCGTGCCGGTAATGTTGGCGGCCCTGGCATCCATGCCGGCCAGCATCAACGTGGGCAGCAGTAAAAACGAGCCCCCGCCGGCTAGCGCGTTTTGCGCGCCGGCGAGGACGCCCATGGTGAATAGCAGTAAAAACATTGGCGTTCCTGGAAAGCAAAGGGAAGAAACCTTCTTTTCTGTAGAAAAGAAGCAAAAGACTTTTTTTAACGTGGGGGCTGGGGCGCTGCGGCATGGTGCCTCGATTTCGTGGCCAAAAGAAGCTGCCCCCTTTCTGGCGGCCTTCACCCCGGCTAGACACATCCGGGCAATCAGACAACGGACAGCCCCGCCCCCATGAGCGACACGAAAACCCCAACTGCCCCGGAAACCGTCGACCAGGCGTTAACCCGCGCGTTGAGCGCCGCCCGCGCCCGGCGGATTAATGAAGCGATCGGCATCTGCAAAGACGTCCTCACCCTGGTGCCGGAAAACCCCGGCGCCATGGGCCTCATCGGCGGTATTTTGGGCCAGGAAGGCAAGGTGGACGAAGCGCTGGGCTTCCTAGAACGCGCGGTCGCCCGCATGCCCAATGTGGCCAACTGGCAGCTCAACCTGTGCGCGTTATACCGCAGCCAGAACCGCCTCGATTTGTCCCTCCAGCACGGGCTGGAAGCGGTGCGTTACAGCCCAGATACAGCAGCGCACCGGGTGGAACTGGCGCTGACATACCTCAGCCGCGGCGAACGCGATGACTGCGCCCGCGCCTTTCGCGAGGCCATGGCGCGCGAACCCGAAGCCGCCGCCCCCCACATGGGCCTGGGCGAGCTGCTACTGGCGCAAGGCGATTATGGCCCAGGATGGCTAGAATACGCCTGGCGCAACAAGCTGGAACAAGCCCAGGGCACCCTGCCAAAAATGCTCGCAGCCCCGTGGAATGGCATGAAAATGCCCGGTGGCACGCTGCTGATCGTCGCCGACCAGGGCTTTGGCGACATGATACAATTCGCCCGTTACATCCCCCAGGTCGTTGCCCGTGTGCCTAACCTCATCATCGGCTGGGGGCCAGAAGTCACCGCACTACTGGGCGATCACCCCGATATCAAAATCTGCATCCCGTCGTGGAAAGATGTGCCACCGCACGATGCCTACGTGCTGCTCTCCACGCTGCCGCAAATTTTCGGCACAACGGTGGATACCATCCCACTGCCAATTCCGTACCTGCACGCCAAACCCGATCGGGTGGCGTTCTGGCAGGAAAAACTCGATGCCGCCCTTCCGGCCCAAAACGGCCCGGCCCGGCGCCTGCGCGTAGGCCTAGCCTGGGCAGGGCGGCCAACCCACCCCAACAACGCCCGCCGATCACTGAAATTGGCCGATCTTGCGCCAATTTTGGCCGTGCCGGGGGTTGATTTTGTTACCTTGCAAAAACCATTCCCCGATCACGACCGCGCCTACGCCCAAACACTCACCAATCTTCTCGATGTTTCCGACCAGCTCACCAGCTTCGCCTGCTCAGGCGCGCTGATCAACGCGCTGGACTTCATCATCTCCGTCGATACCGCCGTGGTGCATTTGGCCGGTGCCATGGGCCGCGAAGCCTGGGTGCTGGTGCCAGAACCCGCCGATTGGCGCTGGCTACTCGATCGCGAAGATAGCGTTTGGTACACAAATTTGCGGCTATTCCGCCAAACCACCTGCAACGTGTGGGGCCCCGTGCTGGACCGCGTCGCCGAAGCCCTGGCGGCGCGTGTCAGTGAGTAGGGCAAGGCAAGACAAGGCTGGTGGGGCGTCACGCGAAAGCGTGCTGCGCACGGGGCCGCCCCACCAGCCTTGTCTTATCCTTGGCTTTACTACCGCATGACCCAAATCTTGGCGCGCTCCGCCCCGGTGGGGTTCATACCGGCTAAGCCTGCGGCTAAAATTCCGGTTATACCGTTGCAGGTGGTGAGCGCGTATGAGCCGGCCGGCGATCAGCCTACGGCGATAGCCACTTTGCTGGACGGGTTGCGGCGGGGCGAGCGTGATCAGGTGCTGCTGGGGGTGACTGGCTCGGGCAAAACCTTCACCATGGCCAAAGTGATTGAGGCGCAGCAGCGGCCTACGTTGATTCTTGCCCCCAATAAAACCTTGGCGGCGCAGCTATACAACGAAATGAAATCGTTTTTCCCCAACAATGCGGTGGAATATTTCGTTAGCTACTATGATTATTACCAGCCAGAAGCGTACGTACCGCGCACCGATACGTATATTGAAAAAGATGCACAGATCAACGAACAAATAGATCGCATGCGCCACGCCGCCACCCAATCGCTGCTGGAACGTGGCGATGTGGTGATTGTGGCGTCAGTTTCCTGCATCTACGGTATCGGCTCGGTGGAAACCTATGCCAAGATGGTGATTAAGCTTGCCGCCGGTGGCGCGATTGATCGCGATGCGCTGATACGGGCACTGGTAGAATTGCAATACCGACGCAACGATGTGGCGTTTGAACGGGGCAGTTTTCGGGTGCGCGGGGAAACCGTGGATATTTTCCCCAGCCACTACGAAGACCGTGCCTGGCGGGTGAATTTATTTGGCGACACGATCGAGGCGATCGACGAATTCGATCCACTAACCGGCGCCAAGCTGGCAACATTGGGCGAAATTACGGTTTACGCCAATAGCCATTACGTCACCCCGCGGCCAACCTTGAACCAGGCGATTATTAGCATAAAGCACGAACTAAAAGCGCGGCTGGATGAGCTGGTGGCGGGTGGCAAATTGCTGGAAGCAGAACGCTTGCAGCAGCGCACCACATTTGATTTAGAAATGATGGAAACCACTGGTGTTTGCAAAGGCATCGAAAACTATTCGCGCTATTTGTCGGGCCGTGCCCCTGGCGAGGCGCCGCCCACCTTGTTCGAATATTTACCGGCAAATGCGCTGCTAATTGTTGACGAAAGCCACGTGACCGTGCCGCAAATTGGCGGCATGCAGCGCGGCGATTTTGCCCGCAAATCCGTGCTGTCAGAATTCGGCTTCCGCCTGCCCAGTTGCATCGATAACCGGCCACTAAAATTTGAAGAATGGGAAGCGTTCAGGCCGGATACAGTGTTTGTGAGTGCAACCCCAGGGCCGTGGGAACTGGAACGTGTGCAAGGCGTGTTTGCCGAACAGGTTATTCGCCCCACCGGGCTAATCGACCCTATCTGCATCATTCGCCCGGTCGAACACCAGGTGGATGATTTACTGGCCGAAATACGCACCGTCGCCGGCGCTGGCGCGCGCACGCTGGTCACCGTTCTGACCAAGCGCATGGCAGAAGATTTAACCGATTACCTAACCGAAAACGGCGTGCGCGTGCGCTATTTGCATTCGGATGTGGATACGCTGGAACGTATCGATATCATCCGCGATTTGCGCCTAGGTGTGTTCGATGTGCTTGTTGGCATCAATTTGTTACGCGAAGGACTGGATATTCCCGAATGCGCGCTAGTGGCGATTTTGGATGCCGATAAAGAAGGATTTTTGCGCAGCCGCACATCGCTTATTCAAACCATCGGCCGCGCCGCCCGCAACGTGGATGGCCGGGTGATTTTATATGCCGATCGCATGACCGCCAGCCTGGACTTCGCGCTGGAAGAAACCAATCGCCGCCGCACCCGCCAGCAGGCGTTTAACGATGCCAATGGCATAACCCCGTTTTCAGTAAAAACCGCCATCGCCGATGCGCTGCAATCGGTGTTCGAACAGGATTACGTGACCATCGCACCGGTAAAAGGTGCGGGCATCGCCGAACTCACCGGGCGCGATCTGACCGCCACCATTGCCGATTTGGAACGCCGCATGCGCGATGCCGCGGCCGAGTTAGCGTTCGAAGAAGCCGCCCGCCTGCGCGACGAAATTAAGCGGCTGGAAGCGATCGATTTGGGCCTGACCCCACCGCCGATCTCCACCCGCAGCAGCCGCGCGCCGGAGCCCGGCGGGCCTGGCGGTGGTGGTTACGACCCTAAGAAACGGCGGGGCGGTAGGCGGAAGGGGTAGGGAAGTTATACCAAGTCGCCTTGACGATGACGCTTCCATGATCGACGCGGCTTGGTATGCGCGCCGGGTTGGCCGGTGGTGGCGCGGTGACCCGTAGGGGGGATTGGCGTGCGGCGCCGTTGTTTGGGCAAATAGCCGTGGGGTGATTTGTGGTTCTTCGGGTGCGGCCCAGTCGGTCAGGGTGCGGGCAACTGCGGTGCGGGCCAGGCCAATAGCGATGTCAGCCAGTTCCGCGCACTGGCGCAGGCGGCGCGTGGCGCGGTCTTCGGCGTCTGGCGCTTGACTGGGCTGGGCTGGGCTTGGGTGCGTTGGCGTGCTGGAGCACGCGCTATAGCTTGCTAAAGTGTCACCTATGTGCCCGGTCTGTACCGGCGGGCAGCCATCCTGGCGCGTTAAATGTTTTCTTAATGTTCTGATCGCATCTTATTCTCTGTGCCGCGCGTTTCGCGGGGAAGATTGGAAGGTGCTGAGATGGACGTTCTCTGTATTGAAGGATTGGCACCTGGCCAGGTGATCGCCAGCGTCACCCACGGCGGGCTGGTGCGGCGGCTGTGCCTGGAAGTGGCGCGCCACCAAAATGGCGGGTGGAAAGCACGTACGCCCGGCGGTAGTTGGAGCCTGCGGTGCAATGCCGTGGCCACCGCCATATTGCTTGAAGCCAGCGAGGTGTTCGCCGATAGCATCCCCAGCGCCACTCATCACATGGAACTGGCCGCCGATTAGGTTTTCGGCCCAGGTTTTGCCGGCGGGCTGATCACCAGCTTTACCAGCACCGGGGAAAGTTTGCGCACCCGCCAGGGCTCGTTGGTCCATAATAGGGATGCCACCAGCCAATGCGGCGCGGCGTCGGCCGCCATCACTACCGCGCCGGCATTGATCGCCACCGCTTCCTTTACAATCCGCTTGGCCGCATCGCGCGTACCCACCACCCGGCCGCTGGCCTGCACGCCGCGGCCTTCGCACGCCAGCAACGCCTGATCAACCAGCGCGTGCTGCACGGCGAGCTCCTGCTTGTTCGGCATCAGCCCAGGGTTTGGAAAACCCAAGCTGCTGCCCCAAATGCGGGCAATGGCAATGATCGATACCGTGCCGCCAACCGCCAGCACATCCAGCGCCGCGTTGATCGCGTCTGGCGTGAACGGCCGCCCTTCGCTGGCCAGCAGCACCCGGCTGAACCGGCCAGTCGGTGCCGGTAACGGCACCCGAAACAGCCCAAATGGCCATGCAAACGCCATGTTTCTCACCCCATTAAAACCAACCATCAGCCCAGCCGCGTACACAAAAAATCCGCCAGGCCCAAGCGAGCCTGGCGGATCGTTGCGAAAAACCTAGGTATTAGTCGCCGGCGCCCATACCCTTATCTTCGACAAACCGGCGATACCAATACAGCGGCAGATACATCAGCAGCGTGCCCCAGCCCGCCCAGTAATAGATCTGCGCGTTGCCGATCACCGAATAAATGTAGCCACCATACGACCAGATCACAAAATAGAAGGCCGCCAGCAGCAACGCCACATACTTCATAAATTCCGGCAATTTGTAGGGGCGTTTGGCAAAAGGCTTATCCTGGCGCAGCAGAAAATACCCAATCAATACCGGCACCATAGAAATAGTGTAACCGACATTGGAAAAAGTATAAATTTCTACAGCCCCACCCAGCATCACCACCACCAGCGAGCACAGCACATTGAACAACATGGCGTTACCCGGCGTGTGGTGCTTGTTGAGTTTTTGGAACCAGCGCGGAAATTCACCATCCAGCGACATTTGGTACAGCGCCCGGCCCGATCCCATGATGGCGTTCAACGCCGACAGGGCCAGCGCAATAATCAACATGCCGGCGATCGCCCAGTTCAACAGCTCGCCACCACCGGGAAACAGTTTTCCCGCAAAAGTGACGAAAATCGTCATGGTATCCACCAAGCTGGCATCCGATAGCGCCTTAGCGCCCAGCACAGTAACAAACGCGATCGGCACCAGGGTATAAATAAACACCCCGTAGCCGCCTTCCAAGTTTAGGGCGATTTTCGCATCGCGCCCGGGATCGGCGCATTCGGCAATGTAGCAGGCTGCCGCTTCCATGGCGATCACGTTCCAGGTCAGCAGAAACGAGTAGGCGATATACACCGATAGCCAGCCATAGCCGTTCATGCCGGTGAAAAAGCCGCTGCCATCGAGATGATGAAAGCCAGAAAGCTCGTGCCAGTTCACCACGGAGGGCACAAACAGCCAGGCCACCGCGATAAAGGTTAAGGGGATCATCGACAGCACCGCCAAGATGGTTGCGAACGCCGCACCAAAGCGGATGCCGAACCAGGCGGGGATGAAGAAAATGATCATGCCAACCACAGAAATGCCCAGTGTCCAATACGCAATCGGGGTGTGGATGGGGGTAAAAGTGTGGGTGGTATCCAGGCCAAAGCGGTTGGCCAAATAGAGGGAGGCCAAAATCATGTTCAGCGGCCCCACCGGAAACCAGCCGAGCCAGTAGCCCCAGGCGGTTAGCCCGTTAATGTGCTTGGCGGCGCGGGGATAACGATCTTTAAAGGCAGGGTAGGCGTAAGATGGCGCCCCGCCGGTGCGTTCCGGCATCATCGCCGAAAGCTCGGCCAAAAACAGGCACAGTAGCCAACCGCTCAAAGTGACCAGAATAGTCACCGGAATAGAGGCCGCCCCCAAGGTGGTGACCATCACCGGGGCAATGCCAGTGACCAAAATGGTACCGGCAAGGCCGATGACAAAAGCACCCAGCCAGCCGGTTTCTTTCTTTAACGAATGGGCGGTGTACTCCAGTTCGTCGCGGTCATCGGGGCCTGGTGCCCCGGTCGCTGTGGTGCTGCTCATTAAGCCCTGATCCCCCTAATGCCTCGCCAACCGCCCGATGCGGCGTATCCTGATTTGGCAGCGCCCCGCACGATTTTGGCGCGCAGCTGATCACCGACAATTACTACGATGAATGTTTTTTTCCTGACAATCCAGATAAAAAACACTTTTCAGCAATAATTCCCGTGCCCACCCGCGGGGTAATTGGGTGAAAGGTAAGGCTCTTCTTTTTCTCGAAGAAAAAGAAGCAAAAAGACTTTTGTCATGCTGGGCCTGGGGCAACCCTGCCACCTCGCGCTCCGAACCAGCGTCAAAAAAGTCTTTTTTGTTTCTTTTTTCTTCAGAAAAAAGAAAATTCTTACTTTTTTGGCATTCACCCGCCAGCCCCCCGGCAAAGTTTAGTCGTCGCCGCTGTGGATTTGGTCGAGATCGGCAAACCTGGTGTACTGGGCATCGAAAAACAGATCGATCTTGCCTGGCTGGCCATGGCGCTGCTTGGCCAAAATCAGCTCGGCCTTGTTGTGCGCCTCCCCCATATCGGCCTGCCATTTAGACATCGCCGCCTCAAACTTGGCGTCCATGTCAAAATTCATCCGCTTGGGCTCGCGCGCCTGCAAGTAATACTCGTCGCGATAGACAAACATCACAGCGTCCGCGTCCTGCTCGATCGAGCCTGATTCGCGCAAATCCGACAGCATCGGGCGTTTATCCTCACGCGACTCGACCGCACGCGACAACTGCGACAGCGCAATCACCGGCACTTTAAACTCCTTGGCCAGCGCCTTTAGCCCTTGCGTGATCATACTCACCTCCAGCACCCGGTTTTCCGATTTTTGGCCGGGCGAGGGCCGCATGAGCTGCAAATAGTCGATCACCACCAGCGCCAAGCCGGCGGTGCGATACTGGCGCCGGCAGCGCGTGCGCAGGGCCTGCAAAGTAATCGCCGGGGTATCATCGATAAACAGCGGCAGATCCTGCAGGCGCTTGGACGCATCAACAAAACTTGCGAATTCGCGGGCAGAAATATCGCCGCGGCGGATTTTCTCGGTCGAGATCCGCGCCTCCTCGGAAAGCAAGCGGCCGGCTAGCTGCTCGGAGCTCATTTCCAGCGAGAAGAACAACACCGAACTGCGCGCGCTGGCGTTGGGGTCGGTATCGCGGGCCTGGCGCAGCAGCGAATCCGCCGCACCAAAGGCGATTTTGGTAGCAAGGGCGGTTTTGCCCATCGCCGGCCTTCCTGCCAAAATCAACAGATCGGACCCATGTAGCCCGCCAGTTTTTTTATCGAGATCGCGCAAACCCGTGGATAACCCCGCCACGTGGCCGGCATTGGTAATGGCGCGCTCGACACTCTCAATCGCCAGGGCCAACGCCTTCTTAAAAGGCATCACCCGCTGTTCAGACATGTCGCTGTTGGCGACCTGAAACAGCCGCTCCTCGGCCGACTGAATTTGCTCGTCGGCGGCCAGCTGCGGCTCGGCGCCAAACGCCTGGTTGACCACTTCTTCGCCAATATCAATCAACTGGCGGCGAATCCACGCATCCAGAATAGTGCGGCCGTATTCGCTGGCGTTAATAATGCCGACCATGGCGCTGAGCAGGGTCGCCAAGTACGAAATGCCGCCAACCTCGTCCAGCACACCGGAATGTTCAAACTCCGCCCGCAAGGTGACCGGGTCGGCCAGTTGCTGGGCGTTCACCCTCTTTGCAATGGCATCGTAAATGCGGCCATGAACGGGATCGGCGAAATGCTCGGCAATCAAAAACTCGGCAACGCGCTCATACGCCTTGTTGTTGGCCAAAAGAGCACCCAGCAACGCCTGCTCGGCGGCCAGGTTGCTGGGCGGAAGGCGCTGCGAGAAACCCGCGGGATCAATGTTTGTCACCGCAGTGTCATAGGCGCTCCGGGCGGCATTAGCACGCCGGGTGGGCCTGTGGATTAGGTGGATAACGGGGAGCGATTGCAGAAATATGGTGGGGGGGGAGGGGAAGGAAGACTCTTCTTTTTCTGAAGAAAAAGGTAACTCCCAAGCCCCTAGGCGTTAAGG
>JBBARC010000061.1:0-630 GCA_040400005.1 Acetobacteraceae bacterium
CGGGCGGCGGCGGCGCGGGCCAGGCCCATGGCGAGGTCAGCCAGCTCCGCGCACAGGCGCAGGTGGCGCTGCGTGCGATCGCTGGCGTTTGGCGGTTGGCTGGTCGCGGTTGTGGTCAGGATTTCGGGCCTTTGATAGTTATCATTAGTAACTCTATCGTAATACGCTATTATAAGGCAAGTATTTTTTGATGAAATATGAAATTATAAGTTAACTTTGATAACGAATACGGGTCGTGAGCGCAGGCGGGCGGGTTCGGCTTGCCGTCGTTTGCGGGGGCAAATTTCGGCAGATCAGCGCCCATTTGCGCCGTTGCCAGCCCCGCTGGGTAACCCGAAACCGGCCATTCCCGCGGGTTGGGAGATTCCGAAATGCACGACTCTTGGAAAGTTTTCTGCCGCCCGGAAAATCGCGACAAAACAGTTTGGACGCTCCATATCCACGCTATGAGTAACGCGTTATCGCCACCGCCGGAATATGATCTGGCCGCCGCCGAATTGGCCGCCCTGACGGCTGCGGTCGAGAAATCCCGTGCAAACGAGAGCGGCGTCCCTCGTGAGGAAATGAGGGAATGGTGTTGATTTGCGTTGATAATTGACCCAAAAAGGCGGCAAATTTTCATTTGCCTTT
>JBBARC010000061.1:730-18169 GCA_040400005.1 Acetobacteraceae bacterium
GTGCCAATACAAAGCGATACGCCCCGATGCAGTGGGGCATTCCTAGATGAAAACCACGGGTCAAATCTCAGTCGAAATCAACAATGCGGGGTTAGTTTTTCGCGGCGTGCGGCATCCGGGCAAACAGCTCGAGTATAACTCGATCAGCTGCTTCATCTATACGACTAAGCGGCGTCTTGGCACATTCCTGATCCATTGCAGCCTTTATCCCTGACCCATCGACGTCTTTAAGAACATCCAGACCGCTTTCGGCTGCGTGGCCCACCATATAGCCCAGCACCCACTGTTCAATCTCCGCAGTTTCGATCGCTATTTTCAGGTCTTTTGGTTGCGCACTGTGATCGGATGTCCAAGTGCCGCAGTTAAATGTGCCCGCACCGCGTATCGTCATCGCCGCTGCCGGCACTGTCAGCACCAACGCCACCAAAAACACCGCTGTCCGACCCATCGCGCAGCTCCCACCAAAAGCCGCCGCAGGGTGCGTGGCAGGGGCAGGCTTACGCCCTACCGTAGCCTAGTTGTTGATTTGCGTTGATAATTGACCCAAAAAGGCGGCAAATTTTCATTTGCCTTTCACCCGTAGGTCCAAATCAAAAACGTGCCAATACAAAGCGATACGCCCCGATGCAGTGGGGCATTCCTAGATGAAAACCCCGGGTCAAATCTCAGTCGAAATTAACACCGCCGCGATCCGCGCCCAAACCTCACAAAATCGCGGCTATAAGAAAATAATCTTGCCACTTTTGGCAAATATCCCTAAAACCCCACCCCATGATCCCACCCCGCCTCATCCGCGCCACCGTCCAAGCGCGCATCAACCCCAACCAAACCCGCACCGCGCGGGATCAGCAGCGGCGCGAGCAGATTCTGGATGCGGCCCTTGCCCTGCTCACCACGCACCCGCGCCACACAATTACACTTGCAACACTGGCGATGGGGATGATCGTGTCACCCGCCACCATTCGCCGGCACTTTTTAGATATCGACAGTATTATTGCCAACATCCTGCAAAACCACTTACGCGCGATTATCAAAACCATCGGTGAAATCCCCGCCGATTGCGAGGACCTGCCGCGCAAACGCCGCAAAGCGTATTTGGCTGCCACCCGCAATTTTTGGGGAAATTTTACCGATACCCACGCACTGCTGCTGCGCGAAGCCCAGTGCCTGCCGGAAGATTTGGCCAGCGCCATCAGCCAAATGCGCGTCAGCATCGGCTACACTTTGGGCGGTGAGCGCGGCCATGATATGCTGCAAATGCTGGATACGGCCTGGCAAAATCACGCGCTGATTGAACCGATGTGCGCGGCGATTGAAACTACACAGCAGCAATCGCTGCCCGACGCACCCGATCCCCTGCTCGCCGAAAACCCAGGCAGCACCGGCCAAACCAAGGCCGGGTTTCGCCCCACGGTGTATCTTACCGCCGCTGATTTGGGCATCAAACCGCGCGCGAAAACCGAAGCTGCCCCGCTCAAAACCTATCCGGCGGCACTGGCGCAAGCGCCACCTTGGTGACCCGCCACGATGTAGGATTAAGTGAGCGTAAGCGTTACCCATCGCTTTTGCGGAAAAAACCCATCCCGCCGGGAGCATTGACCAGCATTGAGCGGTAACTCTGGCGCTCACTTAATCCCACCTCACTACCTTGCAAGCTCGGGTGAACCGGCGGCAAGCTGTTCCGAACGGGCGGGCAAGCCAGCAAAAATCCGCCGCGGGGATTGCGTTTTGATGGACACCAAACACCACGTCGATGCTGTGCGCCGCGATGGCTACACCATCGTGCACAACGCCATACACCCAGATCTCATCGATGATCTTTGTGCGGCCCTAGCCCGGCTAGAACACGACCGCGCAATAAAACCGGCGGCCAATAGTTTTGAAGGCCACCATACCGTGCGCATCTACAATTTATTGGCGCACGGCGCGTGTTTTGAAAAAATACCGGTGCATGAAGCGATTTTGCCCATTGTTGAAGGCGTGCTCGATGCCGGGTGTTTGGTCTCTTCGCTGTCTTCTATCGCCATCGACCCCGGCGAAGTGGCGCAACCTATTCATGCCGATGACATGGTTATTCCGCTCGAAAAACCGCACCGGCCGATTATTTGCAACACCATGTGGGCGTTATCCGATTTTACCGCCGCCAACGGTGCCACCCGCATTGTGCCGGGCAGCCACACCAAACCCAACCCCGAGTACGGCGGCGCCTACGATACCATTGCCGCTGAAATGCAGCGCGGATCGGTGCTGATCTGGGATGGCGCGCTGTGGCATGGCGGTGGCGCCAATGTCAGCCGCACCAGGCGCACCGGGATTGCGATGAATTACTGTGCCGGTTTTATCCGCCAGCAGGAAAACCAGCAGCTGGGGATTTCGCCCCAAACCGTGCGCGGCTTTGCGCCGCGGTTGCAGGAACTGGTGGGCTACGGGGTTTATCGCGGGCTGATCGGCCATATCGACAAAAAAGCCCCGGTGCAGATGCTGGGCGCCGGGCAAACATTTCAATCGATCTGGGATAGCTAGAAGCCCACCCTAACCCAAACGCCACCCTGGCCAGCGTTGTGGGATTTTGCGCAACCCGCCATCTAGCCTAAAAGCATCCCGGCGCCAGCTTTTTTGGGCGTATTATAGCGGAGGCCAAATGGCGTCGAGCATCATTGCAGCCAACCGTCTGGCCGACGGGGTTGCGGTTTGGTACGGCCAAGATGGCGCCTGGGTGGAGCAAATCCAGCACGCCAAGGTATTGACCGACCACGATATTGCGGCAGGGTTGGCGGATGCCGGGCTGGCCCAGGCAGCCCACGTAGTGACCGATTTGCACGAGGCGCCGGTGCAGGTAGGCGCCGATGGTGCGGTGCAGCCCGATGAACCGCGCGAACGCATTCGCGGCACCGGGCCGAGCATTCGGCGCGATTTGGCCGGCACTGCGCGGCCAATCCCCGGTGGGGTGTTGCCGCCGCTGCCCTCGGCCGCATCGACCTCGCCATTTGCCGGTATTTACCGGTACGACGATTACGATCGCCAGTTTTTGCGCGATCGGGCGGCGTTGTTCGGCGAACAAGTGGCACGGCGCCGGGCGGGGGATTTATCGGAAGATGAGTTTAAGCCGCTGCGGTTGATGAACGGGCTTTATCTGCAGTTGCACGGTTATATGCTGCGTGTGGCTATTCCCTATGGCGTGCTAAGCGCCACCCAAATGCGCCAGTTGGCCTATGTGGCGCGGCATTACGATCGTGGCTATGGGCATTTCACCACGCGGCAAAACATCCAGTTTAACTGGCCGCGGTTGGACCAATCGGCCGAGATTTTGGGCGTGCTGGCGGAAGCCGATATTCACGCCATCCAAACCAGCGGCAATTGCGTGCGTAATGTCACCACCGATCAATTCGCCGGGGCTGCTGCCGATGAAATTATCGATCCGCGGGTGTATGGTGAAGTGTTGCGGCAGTGGTCGACCAACCACCCGGAATTTACCTTTTTGCCGCGTAAATTCAAAATCGCCATCACCGGGTCGGTGCATGATCGGGCCGCCGTGCGGGTGCACGATATTGGGCTGATGGCGCTGCGTAATGCGGCGGGCGAGGTGGGGTTTGTGGTGCATGCCGGCGGTGGCCTGGGCCGCACCCCGGTGATTGGCACCAAGCTGCGCGATTTTCTGCCGGTGGCCGATTTGCTGCGCTACGTCGAATCCATTTTGCGCGTCTATAATGCGTTGGGCAGGCGCGATAATATTTACAAAGCGCGCATCAAAATTTTGCTGCGTGAAATGAAGGCGGAAAATTTCATCCGCATGGTGGAAGATGAATTTGCCAGCCTGCCGGCCGATCATTGCGTGCTCAGCGATGATATTGTCGCAGCCGTTCAGGCGCGGTTTGCGCCGCAACCGTTCGCGGCATTGCCGGATAAATCTGGCATTTTTGATGCGGCGCGGGCAGCCGATGCGGCGTTTGCGGCCTGGGTTGGCACCAACACCCATGCGCATCGCGAGGCTGGCTATATTTGCGCGGTGATCTCGCTGAAACCGCCGGGTGGTATTCCCGGTGATGCCAGCGCTGACGAAATGGATTTGGCGGCGGATTTGGCCGATCGCTATTCGTTTGGCGAATTGCGGGTGGCGCACGAGCAAAATTTGGTTTTGCCGCATGTGCGTAAGGACGATTTGCCTGCATTGTGGCAGGCGCTGGTGGCGGCCGGGCTGGCGGTGGGCAATATTGGTTTGGTAACCGATATTATCTGCTGCCCCGGCATGGATTATTGCAGTCTGGCCACTGCCCGCGCCATACCGGTGGCGCAGCGCATTGCGGAAAATTTCGCATCGCCGGCGCGCCAGGCGGAGATCGGGCCGCTGACGTTAAATATCTCCGGTTGCATCAATGCTTGCGGGCATCACCATGTTGGCCATATCGGGCTGTTGGGGGTGGATCGTAACGGTGAAGAAGTTTATCAGATAACATTGGGCGGGGCGGCCGACGAACAGGCCGCCATCGGCGGGATTATTGGGCCGGCGGTGTCCCGCGAAAACGTGGTCGATGCGGTGGATAAAATAGTTTCCGCCTACGTTGCCCACCGCACCGAAGGCGAGCGGTTTATCGATACGTACCGGCGCCTGGGTGCGGCCCCGTTCAAGGAGGCGGTTTATGCCAGTCATTGATCACAGCAGGCAAATTATCGAAAACAACTGGCAGTTTGCCGATGACCAAACCGCTTCCGTGCCGCACGTGATCTGGCCGCTGGAAAGGTTGCTGGCAGCCGGCAGCGATTGCGTGCCGGCGCGGCGCGGGGTGGTGGTCGGGCCGGCGGTGGATGTGGCAAGCCTGGCGCCAATTTTGGGCAAAATCGACTTAGTTGCTGTTGAATTCCCCAAATTTTCCGATGGGCGCGGTTTTACTATTGCGCGGAATTTGCGCGAGAAATATGGGTTTGCGGGGGATGTGCGGGCCTGCGGGCATGTTATCCCCGATCAGTTTGCAGCCTTGATGGCGTGCGGGTTTTCCTCGGTGCACACGCCGGCCCAGCATCCGCCGGCGCAGTGGCAGGCCGCCGTTGCGGGGAATGATGCGGCGGTGCATGTGCAGTTGCTGAGCCGGATGATCAGTAGGTAGATTTTGTGAACGCAGCATTGTTTTGGTAGTCATTGGCTCATAGCTTGCTTGGTAGAATGAGCTTGGCATGTGAACGCTAGCGGGAATGTAAGGTGGCGATATTGATCTTACGATTGGCAATGACTCCTTTTGGTATAGGCGAGTGATATTGGTATCTTTGGCCAAAACCAAGAATGGCTTAATTATTTTGAGAAAAAGAGCTTTTTGATCGAAAGCCAACAGATGCATTAGATTGTCTTGCAAAACGAGACGCATCGCGATTAAGTGCCTCTGGGACTATTGGGGGAATCAGTCGTGCTGGAACGAATTCGGGCAGGATTGCGCAGCGCGGCCAGCGGAGCGTTCACCTACGCAGAAAGTGCGGTTAACGAAAGCGTTGTGCGCGTAGCTGTCACAGGATTGAGTCGGTCTGGGAAGACCGTTTTTATTACGTCTCTTATCCACAACCTTCTAGCGTTGAGTCAGGGTCGCAACACACTCCCCCAGTTTCAAAAATTCCTTAATTCCGAAGGCTCCAGCCGGCTTAGAAATATTCGCATTTTGCCATCTGGGACGTCTACGACTCCATATTTTGATTTCGCCACAAAACTTGCTGATCTTGCTGCGGATGCTCCGGCATGGCCGCCTCGAACTGACGACTTGTCTGAGTTGGCTATAAGTATGGAACTTGAGCGGCGCGGGGCACTTACACAAAAGCTTGGCGTGCGCCGAATTCGCCTTGAATTGCTAGACTATCCGGGGGAATGGCTTCTCGATTTGCCACTCTTATCGCAGACATTTTCGAGTTGGTCACGCGAAACATTGCAACGCCTTAGGCGGCCTACCCAAGCTGCGGCCTGTGCGCCATTTTTAGATTTTCTTAACTCGATATCTGCGACGGACACAGCCGACGATGCCTTCATTCGGCGAGGGCACCAGTTGTATCGGTCAGCACTCGACGAATGCCGATCACGATTTGGAATGAGGTATTTACAACCGGGCCGGTTCGTTTGCCCAGGCCCACGTTCTGATGCACCATTTCTGTGGTTTTTCCCGTTGGAAAATGCGCAGGACTATCCAGTGGCGGGCACCGTCGATGCGCTGATGCGTGACCGGTTTGAGACTTACAAAACAGATATGAAGACAAATTTCTTTGATACACACTTCACAAAGTTCGATCGACAAATTCTACTAGTGGATATTCTAGGTGCTTTGTATGCAGGAAAGGAGTCGTTTGAAGACACAGAAAAAGCAATTGGCGACATAGTTAACAGCCTGCATTACGGCACAAATGTACTACCTAGGCCATTGCAGGATATGAGTGCTGCGGCAATACGTGTTGGCGGCCATCTGCTTAGGGCTAAATATTTTATCTCCTCAAAAAGTATAGACGAAGCGGCTCTAAGCGCAGAGACAAGGCGAATTGAACGATTGGCTATCGTCGCCACAAAATCTGATCATGTGCCCGCAATGCGCAGGGAAAATCTCAAAAATTTGGTCCGCGATTTAGCCAATACGGAACGGATGCAACAAACTCTCACTGGTATGCCGGTTACATATCATGCTGCATCCGCTGTGCATTCCACTACAGATGGTATCGCACACGTGGATGGTCGGCCAGTTGAGGTGGTGATGGGAATACCATTAGGAGAAGAAAGGGCGCGACCGTTTTATCCCGGTGACGTGCCGAGTGGTCGTCCTCCGCTTAGTTTTTGGTCGGATCGGTATTTTGAATTACCCGTATTCGCGCCTCCTCGTCTTGATCCGACGGGAGAGATGGGCATCCCCCACCTGTGTATGGACGAGGTTCTCCTATCGTTATTACGGGATGTGCTCACATGACGCTCCGACCGGGATTTATCGACGGAGAAACGCCGATTGAGCGCCAACCAGACGTGACTGCTCAGGCAGCATCAGCCTCTCATGGCGGCTCTATTTCTGGCCCTGTTCTGCTCGATGCCGATGAAGCGTCCATAAAGGGTCGCGTTGAGGTGGCCTGGGATCCCGCGTTGCTTCGACCGCCTCCAAAGCAGGCAAATTCAGCTCTTTGGTTTTTTGCCGGTTGCTCATTATTGCTGATCAGCTGGCTGATTTTTTCGGCATCTGCATTTTTGTACGATCAGTTCGTTAGATCTGAAAAACTCGGCATCATAACGATAATCTTCTTTGGCGCGGCAATTGCTGTCGCACTCCGAGGAGTTTATCTTGAGATTTTAGCTTACAAAAGCCTTTCACGGGTCGATGATCTTCGTCGTTATCTTGCGCAGAGAGATACATCGCTGCCGCAGGTGAAGTTGCTTTGCAAAGGCTGGATTGAGGCTGTTGGGGCGTCCTTGCCTGACGCACCGGACTGTGTGTTGGGTTTAGATAGTCTTGAAACAGTGCCAGAAATAAGAAATTATTTGCGGAGCCGAGTGGTTGAGCCACTCAAGTTGGTCGCAAAGCAGGCGGGCCGGCGCGCCGCACTGCAGTCCGGTGTGGTTATTGCTGTGACTCCGTCCCCGTCTCTCGATGGTATAATGACAGCGTTTTGTGGCGTTCGGCTGGTACGGCAAGTAGCTCAAATCTATGGCCTGAGGCCGGGAACACTAGTCACGCTCGCACTTTTTAGGCGGGTCATTTTCTCAGCTGCCGGTGTTGCGGGTGTAGAATATTTAGCCCAATCACTTGCCGATCATACGTTGCAGAAGTTGCCTATTATAAAGGACCTTGCTGGGGCGGTTCCCGGAACTAGTGTTGCCGCCATTAGGGTCTATCGCCTTGCCATTGTTACCGCTGGGGCTTGTTCTCCGTTAGATGACCGATAGGCTGAACAATTGATCAATGGCCGCGAAGCTTAACGAGGCGGACAGCCCGGCCCGGAAATGTCTGGCGCTGAAGTGGTCCCTATGACAGATTGCATATACTGAATTTCAGGTGGCCATCGTGACGACTTCTTCCCCACGCACACCATCGCCCGGCAGGGGGAACGAAAGGGTGCGCGAGAATCGCCAGCGCCTGAGCGCGCAGGGTCCGCGTCGGGTACACCTCTGGGTGCCCGATGGGCGATCAGCAGCGTTTACCGCCGCCGCCCGCGCCCAGGCTTTGGCCGTTGGTGCCAGTGCGGCCGCAGCCAATGATCAGGCGTTTATTGATGCGGTCTCTGATTTGGCGGCTGACTGATCACCCGCATACGACCACCCATTTGACCAGGATCAACGCCAAGCCCGCGTTCACAGGCCAGTTTCGCCGCTATGACCATCGCGACCCTGATCGAAAAATACGATACCCGCGTGCCGCGCTACACCAGCTACCCCACGGCGCCGCATTTCTCCGCCGCCATTACGCCGCAGATCTATGCGGGTTGGTTGGCCGATCTGCCGGCGGATCAGGCGCTGTCGCTGTATTTGCATGTGCCGTTCTGCGAAGAACTGTGCCTGTATTGCGGCTGCAACACCGCCGTTGTGCACCATGATGGGCCGCGCCTGGCCTATGCGCACAGCTTGGCGCGCGAAATTGCCGTGGTGGCGGGTGCTATCGGCACCAGGCCGCGGGTTAGCCATATTCACTGGGGCGGCGGCACACCCACGGCCCTGCCGGCAGCCTCGCTGATCAGCCTGATGGCGCACATACGCCGCCTGTTTGACGTGGCCGCCGATGCCGAAATCGCCATCGAACTTGATCCGCGCCATTTGCCGGCCGACCGTCTGCAGGCGCTGGCGGATATGGGGGTGACCAGGGCAAGTTTGGGCGTGCAGGATTTTGACCCCCGCGTGCAGCAGGCGGTGGGGCGTATCCAAAGTTTTGCAACGACGCAGGCGGCGGCGGATAGTTTGCGGGGGCGCGGGATCGGCGCCATCAACCTCGATCTGATGTATGGGCTGCCGTACCAAACTATAGAAAGTGTTGTGCGCACGGCGCTGCAGGCGTTGGCGTTGCGGCCCGATCGCATCGCGGTGTTTGGCTATGCCCATGTGCCGTGGATGAAGCGCCACCAAAAATTACTGCCCGAGGCCGCTTTGCCGGGGGCGGAGGCACGCTTTGCCCAGCGCGCGGCGGTGGAGGCGGTGCTGACCGGGGCGGGATTTGTCGCGGTGGGGTTGGATCATTTTGCCCGCGCCGATGATGCGCTGGCGCAGGCGGCGGCCGCCGGCACCATGCATCGCAATTTTCAAGGGTATACCAACGACGCGGCGCCGATTTTGCTGGGGTTTGGTGCCAGTGCGATTGGCAGTTTGCCGCAAGGGTATGCGCAAAATGTGCCAACGGTGCCGCAGTATATGGCGGCCATTGCGCGCGGCGAGCTGCCGGTGGTGCACGGCATTGCGCTATCCGCCGATGACCGCCTGCGCCGCGCGGTGATTGAGCGCATTATGTGCGATTTGCAGGTGGATATTTTGCAGATCGCCAAAACCCATGGGGCCGATCCGGCGGGGTTGCTGGCAGCAGCACCGCGGTTAGCGGGGTTGCAGGCGGATGGGCTTATTCGCTGGAACGGGCGCCAGATCGACGTAACCGCGCCCGGCCGGCCGTTTATGCGCAGTATTGCCGCGTGTTTTGACACTTATCTGGCAAGTGGGCCGCCCGTTGGCACCGAACGCCACGCGCGCGCGGTGTAGGCGTGAATTTTACCGACACCATCGGCAGTGCGATTTTGCGCCACGGCCGATATCGAGGCTGCGGCGCACGCTGATAGTAAATTATGTGACGCCAGATTGGCCGGCGCGGCATGAATTGTGTTTTCCTTATCAGCCCATCGCACGCTGCACGTTGACGGACGCCCCTGCTTGGCCGTAAACCCCGCGCCTCTGCTGTGGCGGACGTAGCTCAGTTGGTAGAGCGCCAGGTTGTGGTCTTGGATGTCGTGGGTTCAAAACCCATCGTTCGCCCCAGCAGAGAGTTTTCCCCCCACATAAGGCGCACGCCCGGATGATTGCCGGTGTTGTTCTGGCCGGCGGCACAGCATCGCGCATGGGTGGCGGCGATAAGTGTTTGCGTCCCTTGGGTGATACCACGATTTTGGCTGTGCTGCTGGCGAGGTTAAGCCCGCAGGTGGCGGTGCTGGCATTAAGTGCCAATGGTGATGCGGGCCGGTTTGCAAAATTTGGCTTGCCGGTTTTGCCCGATGCTGAGGTTGATCAGGGGCCGCTGGCCGGCGTGCTGGCGGGGTTGGCGTTTGCCGCGGTGCATGGGTGTTCGGCAGTGCTGAGCGTGCCGGGGGATACGCCGTTTGTGCCGGTTGATTTGGCGGAGGCGTTAAGGCCAGGGCCTACGTATGCGGCCTATGCCGCGCGGGCGCACCCGTTGGTGGCCTTGTGGCCGGTAAGCCTGGCGCCCTTTTTGCAAGCCATTTTGCGCAGTGGTGAGCATCGGGCGATGGAGGCGGCAAGGCTGCTAAAATTGCGCGAGGTGGCGTTCGAGGCGCCAATGGACCCCTTTATAAACATCAACACCCCCGAGGATTTGGCTCTGGCCAACCGGCGTTTGGGGTAACCCCCAGTCCTCAACTGATAAAAGTCTTTTGCTACTTTTCTTCAGAAAAGTAGATTCTTACTTTTTCGCGGTCATCCGCCGGTAGTGCAGCGCGTCGGTTGCCGGCGTTTCGCGCAACTGGGCCATGATCGCGTGGTGCGGCGATAGGGCGCAAACGGGGTCGGTGGCGGTAGCGTCGCCCAGTAGGGCCATGGCTTGGCAGCGGCAGCCGCCCCAGTCGGTTTCGCGCTCGGGGCAGGTGCGGCAGGGGGCGGCCATCCAGCCGGTGCCGCGGAAACGGTTGAAGGCGGGGCTGGCGGTCCAGATATCGGCAAGGGTGGTTTCGCGAACGGAGGGGAACACCATGCCGGGCAGGGATTCGGCGGCGTGGCAGGGAAGGGCCAGGCCTGCCGGCGTTATGGTGATCAGGCGGCGGCCCCAGCCGCCCATGCAGGCTTTGGGTTGGCTGGCAAAGTAATCGGGCACCACGTAATCGATCACCACGCGGCCGCTAAGGGTTTCGCGGGCGGTGGTGACCGCGGCGGTGGCGGCATCGAAGCCGGCTTGGTCTGGCAGCAAGCTTGCGCGGTTTTCCAGCGCCCAGCCGTGGTATTGCACGTGGGCGATTTCGATACGGGTGGCGCCGAGCGATACGCCCAGCGCGATCATATCGGCAACGCGGCTGGTGTTGGCGCGGGTGACGACAAAATTGGCGGTCAGCGGCAGGTTTGCGCGCAGGGTGGCGGCGGCGGCGGTGAGTTTTTTGGCAAAACTGCCGGGGTAGCCGGCCATGCGGTCGTTTTCGGCGGGGTCGCTATCCTGAAAGCTGAGCTGCACGTGATCGAGGCCGGCGGCGGCTAATTCGGCGGCGCGGGCCTCATCGAGGCCGATGCCGGAGGTAATTAGGTTGGTGTATAGCTCAAGGGCTGCGGCGTGGGCGACCAGGGTTGTGATATCGCGGCGGGCCAAGGGTTCGCCGCCGGAAAAATGGATGTGCAGCACGCCTAAGGCGGCGGCTTGGGCCAGCACTGCGCACCAGGTTTCGGTATCCAGCTCGCCGGCGGCGCGGGTGAGGGTGAGCGGGTTGGCGCAGTAGGGGCATTGCAGCGGGCAGCGGTGGGTGAGTTCCGCCACGATCGCCATAGGGGGGGCGATTACCATGTGATGGCGCCGCGATTGGCGAGGCCGGCCAGCATATCGTGTACATCGGGGCCGACGATTGCGGCGGGTGTTGCAAAGGTTTCGGCAAGGGTTGCGATGATGGCGCCGACATCGCGGGCGCCATCGACGAGGTTGAGCACGGCCAGCGCATGTTCGTCGGGCACAAAAACCCTTTCTGGGGCCAGCACTATCCAGGCTTCACGAATGTCGTCGAGGCGCAGGCGTACGCCGCGGGGGAAGCGTGGCACGGAGGTATCGGTGAGCGCCGTGGTCATGCCGGGACGAACGCACCGGGTGGGGGGAGTGCGGGGGTGACGTAGGCAAAGTGCAGGGCATCGAGCATGGCCCACAGCACGTCGCATTTAAAGCGCAAGGCGGCCAGCACGGCGGCCTGGGTTTCCACTGTGGTTGCGTGGGTGCGGACGTAGCCGAGGGCAAAGTTAACATCGCGCGGGGCCTGGGTTAGGCGCGGGGTAAAATAGGCCAGGGTTTCTGGGGTGACAAAATCATAATGCGCCAACATACCGGACACCCGTTCGGCGATGATTGTCGGGGAAAACATTTCCGTGAGCGACGATGCGATGGCTTCCAGCACCGGGCGATCGCGGACGAAATTCACGTAGGCTTCGACCGCAAAATGGGTGGCGGGGAGCAGGCCGGCGAGCGCATCGACTTGGGGTGGGGGTACGCCGACGCCGATGGCGAGGGCGCGCCAGCGGGCGATACCGCCTTCGCCGGGGGCGGGACCGCCTTCGCCGGGGGCGGGACCGCCTTCGCCGGGGGCGGGACCGCCTTCGCCGGGTGCGTCACCATCGTGGTCGATCAAACGGCGGCGCCATTCGCGGCGCAGGTCGGCATCATCCAACCGCGCGATCAGGCTGGCATCTTTGCGGGGGATGGCGCGCTGGTAGGCGTAGCGGTTGAGCGCCCAGGCTTGCACTTGGCCCTGGGTGAGGTGGCCGGCGTGCAGCAGGCGGTGGAAAGGGTGCAGATTGTGGTACCGCTCGGCACCGATTTGGCGCAGGGCGGCAACGAGCGCATCGGGGGTTAGGGGGGCGGGTTGGGTCACGCTGTTTTGAGGCATGGGTGGGCGCGTCCTTAAAGGCCTGACTATCCAACGGCGTTTGCGGCCGGCGGCGCAAGCGGGTAGCGCGACGCCCTGCTTTGCGCCAGCCTTTGCCATGCGCTAGCCGCGAGACGGGTTATCGTTATAAACACTCAGGCAGACCCGGGGGGAAACCATTCATGCCGCTGATCAATTTTATTCTTAAAGATGGCACCACCACCAGCATCGACGCCCATGAGGGCGAAACCGTGATGGGCGTTGCCACCAGCAGTTTTGTGCCGGGGATCGACGCCGCCTGTGGCGGGTTTTGTTCGTGCGCGACCTGCCATGTGTATGTCGATGAGGCGTGGCTGGCGAAACTGCCGGCCCCGGGCCCCGATGAGGCCGGCATGCTCGAATCGACCGCGGCCGAGCGCAAACCCAATAGTCGGCTTTCCTGCCAGTTACAGGTGACCGCGGCGCTGGATGGGCTGGTGGTGACTATGCCCGATCGCCAGGCCTGATTACGCCCGCCCAATGGCTGCATAATGACTGGGGCCGGCCCGCCCGCACAGCGTCGCGATTTGGCTTATATTGATGCGCTGCGTGGGTACGCGGTGCTGCTGGTGATCATTGTGCACAGCGGTGCGGCTATTGCCGAGTTGCCTTACCCGCTTAAAAGACTCACCAATCTTGGCTGGCACGGGGTGCAGCTATTTTTTCTGGTGAGTTGCGTGACGTTGATGATGTCGTGGCGCGGCGATGAGGCGCGTGGCCGTGCCAACGCCGCGAAGTTTTGGGTGCGGCGCTATTTGCGTATCGCGCCGGCCTATTACCTAGCCGGCTTGGTGTATTTTTTCGTGCGCCCCGCGCCGCATGGGTTTCAGCCCGGCATCGCCCTGGCATCGGCGCTGTTTGTGAATAGCTGGCACCCGCTAACCACCCCGACCGTTGACGGCGCCTGGAGCGTGGTGCCAGGCGGGTGGAGCATTGGCGTGGAGTTTTCGTTCTACCTGCTGTTCCCGCTGATTGCGCGCACTGTGCGCACCATGGGCCAGGCGGTTATGTTTTGCGCTGGCGCCATCACCCTGGCCGTGGTGACCAACCGCGTTGTGGCGGCCGATTTGATCGACCTTTACGGTAAGCGGGCCGCCAGTGAGTTTTTGTATTTTTGGCTGATCTCGCAACTGCCGGTGTTTGCCCTGGGTACAGTGCTTTACATCGCGATTATGGAGCTAACGCCAGCCGCCAGTGGACGCTGGCTTGGCCGCCATGCGTTGGTGCTGACCGCCGCCCTGGCCCTGGCCGCCGTTGCCGTCGCCGAGGGACATTTTACCGAGTACCTGGGCCAATCTTTGCGCAACCCGCCGCAAATTGCGCTGATCACCGTACTGCTTGCGTGCTTTTCGCTGGTGGTGTCACAGAGTGGCCCTGGCGTGCTGGTCAATGCACCCATTCGCGCGTTGGGGAAGGTCAGCTTTAGCGCCTATTTGTGGCATTTTGGCGCACTCGATTTCCTGCGCCATGTGGCGCCGTCACTATTTGCCGCAACCGGGTGGGCGGCAATCGGGGCGTTTGGGGTGGTGCTGCTATGTGCGGTGCCACTGGTGTTTGCGGTATCGTGGCTGACCTACAAATGTGTTGAATTGCCGATGATCAATGTGGCCCGGCGGTTGACACGATGAACCGCATGCGGCGCCACGTATCGCCATGACCACGCCGCCTTCAGCCCAAACCCGTGCAGCAACCCCCGCCCCCCGCCTGTCGGTGATTGTGCCGTGCTATAACGAACGCGATAACGTGGCTGAAATGGTGCGCCGCCTGAGTGCCGCCCTAACCGGCATCGCCTGGGAAGTGGTGTTTGTGGATGACGACAGCCCCGATGGCACCGCCGCCATTGCGCGCGCCATTGCAGCCATCGACCCGCGCGTGCGCTGCCTGCGCCGCATTGGCCGGCGGGGCCTGGCATCGGCGGTGATTGAAGGGGTGCTGTCGAGCTGCGCCGCCATTGTGGCCGTGATCGATGGTGATTTGCAGCACGACGAAACACGCCTGCCCGATATGCTGGCTTTGCTGGACCAGGGCGGCGTGGACGTGGTCGTTGCCAGCCGATTTGCCGCCGGTGGTGATGCAGCCGGCCTTGCCGATGCAAAGCGCCTACGCATTTCTAACGCCGGCATAAAAATCGCCCAAATTGTGCTTGGCCAAAAGCTTAGTGACCCGATGAGCGGCTATTTCATGGTGCAACGCGAGCTGTTCGAGGACATCGCCCCGCGCATGACCGGGCAGGGCTTTAAAATATTGCTCGATATGCTGCTATCCGCGCCGAACCGGCTGCGCGTGCAGGAAATCGGCGCCCGGTTCCGCCCGCGCGAAGCCGGGGAAAGTAAATTATCGCCGCTGGTGATGGTGCAATTCGCGTCCCTGCTGGTGGATAAACTACTGGGCGGGCGCATACCGCCGCGGTTTTTGGCCTTTGCCATGGTCGGTGCCGTAGGCCTGGTGGTGCATTTGGCCGCCCTAAAACTGGCCGGCAGCGCAGGCTTTGGCTTCGATACCGCGCAAACCCTGGCCACATTGGTGGCGATGATTGCGAATTTTCAGCTCAACAACCGCCTGACCTACCGCGACCAGCGCCTGCGCGGCCCCGCCCTGTGGCGTGGCATGGCCGTGTTTATGTTGGTGTGCGGCTTTGGCGCCTTCGCCAATATCGGCATCGCCCGCGCCCTGTACCACGGCGAGCACGCGACCAAGCTTGCCGCAGGGGTGACTGGCGCAGTGATTGGCCTGGTGTGGAATTATGCGGTTTCTTCGACGCTGGTGTGGGGGCGACGGTAAGATAAGGTGAAGAATTTTCTTTTTCTGAAGAAAAAGAAACAAAAAGACTTTTATTACATTGGTTTGGAGGACTCGGTGGCAGCGTTGCCCCAGGCCCGGCATAGTAAAAGTCTTTTGCTTCTTTTCATCAGAAAAGAAGACCTTATCTTCAACCTTGCCTAATCCTTATGCCGCAAATGCCACAGGCGTTCGTGCGCTGCGACCAGGCTTTCGATTTGTTTGCGGCGGTTTTGTTCGGCGGGGAGGCCACCGCGGGTGATCATGCCTTCGAGGGCTTTTAACAATTGTTCGGCGACGGCCAGATCCTGGGCGTCGCAGGCGTGGTGGAACGCCACCAGAATTTTATCTGACAGGCGCCGACCATGGCGGGGGGCGACCCCGCCCAGGCGGTCGCCGCCAACGGCACCCCCCTGGGAGTCATCGACCGGGTTACTCATACGCGCCTCACGAATACAGGCCTGCGGCCAAAATTGCACAACTTGGATGAATTTTGGAACGCCACGATTGATTCCGCAACCCCTTGAGACGACGACCCTGAATTGCCCCCTTGAAAGTGGGTATACATTAGTCTGCGTTGTAAACCATATCGCCGCGAGCTTCAGTGTTTAGAGTGGCATGGTTTAAAATGGCGTTTTCCAGGCTGCCGGGTTCCATGTTGCCGTTGCCGACAGCATCGAAGGCATCTTCCCAGACCCCTTGGGTGCTGGCGCGGCTGTATTCGGTGGAGCGATTTTCGAAGAAATTGGCGTGTTCCACCGCGTTAAGCATTTCGTCTAACCATGGCAGCGGGTTTTTTGCGACGTGAAATAGCGGGCTTAGGCCCAACTGCATCAGGCGCCGGTCGGCGATGAAGCGGATGTAGCTTTTAACGTCGCAGGCCTCGAGGCCCTGGACCGAGCCGAGTTCGAAGGCGAGGTCGATAAAAGCATCTTCGTGATCGACGATTGTTGCGCAGATGATATACAATTCGCGCTTGAGCTGTTCGGTCCAGATTTCCGGGTTTTCTTGGATGAAGGTGCGGAAAAGCTTGATGATGGACAGGCAATGCAGGGTTTCATCGCGCACCGACCACGAGACGATTTGGCCCATGCCTTTGAGCTTATTAAATCGTGGAAAGTTGAGCAGAATGGCGAAGGAGGCGAACAGCTGCAGGCCTTCGGTGAAGGCGCCGAAGGCGGCCAGGGTTTTGGCGATCTCGTGGCGGTTGGCCACCGAGAAGGACTGCATATAGTCGAATTTCGCCTTCATTTCCTTGAAGCGGCGAAACGCCTGGTACTCGATTTCGGGCATGCCGATGGTATCGAGCAAATGGCTGTAGGCGGCGATGTGGACGGTTTCGATGTTGGAGAAAGCGGACAGCATCATGAGGATTTCAGTCGGCTTAAACACCTGGCTGTAATGCTTCATGTAGCAATTGTTCACTTCGACATCCGATTGGGTGAAGAAGCGAAAAATTTGGGTGACCAGATTGCGCTCGCCATCGGTGAGATTGCGGTGCCAGTCTTTCACGTCATCGGCCAGCGGCACTTCTTCGGGCAGCCAGTGGACGCGCTGCTGGGTGAGCCAGGCTTCGTAGGCCCAGGGGTAGCGGAAGGGTTTGTAGACCGCGTTTTCGGTTAGCAGATCAAAGCGCACCGGCTGTTCGTCGAGGGAATGCTGGTCCATGGCGGAAAATATCCTGGCGGGTTTGGCGGGGCAATCGGGTGAAAGCAAGGTTCTTCTTTTTCTGAAGAAAAAAGAAGCAAAAAGACTTTTGAAATGCTGGGCCTGGGGCAACCCTGCCACCGCGTTCGCCGAACCAGCGTCAGAAAAGTCTTTTTTGTTTCTTTTTTCGTAACTGCCCAGGTAGGGTCGAAGCTACAC
>JBBARC010000062.1:0-17806 GCA_040400005.1 Acetobacteraceae bacterium
CTATTGGACGCTGTTTACCCCCGGAATCTGGAAAGTTTTGCACGCTGTTTTACACGCTATCCGATGGTGCAGGCGTAGTCGCAGCAATCGGTTCTGCGGTCACGCGTTGGAAAACCGGAGACCGGGTTAGCCCCAACTTTTTCCCGGCTTGGTACGGCGGTGCATTTTCACCGGTGCATTTGTCAAACGCCTTCGGTGGTGGCCAGACCGATGGTCTGCTCAGCGAATATGTCGCTGTTGATGAAGCCGCTGTTGTTGCAATTCCGGAGCATCTGAGCTTTGTTGAAGCGGCAACAATGCCGTGTGCGGGTGTGACGGCGTGGCATGCGCTGTTTGAGCGCGGTCACCTCGAAGCTGGCGAGACCGTGCTGGTACAGGGAACCGGCGGCGTTGCTCTGTTTGGTTTGCAGTTGGCGGTCGCCCAAGGCGCGCGCGTGATCGTGACTTCATCGTCGGACGCAAAGCTAGAACGCGCCGCTGAACTCGGAGCCTGGAAGACAATCAATTACAGAACCCAGTCCGATTGGGATCAGGCCGCAATGTCATACACCGCTGGCAGAGGCGTTGATCATATCCTCGAACTCGGCGGTCCTGATACCTACGATCGCTCGATTGCGGCCATCGCACCCGGCGGACGGATTTCTCAAATCGGGGTCTTGTCAGGATTTGGGTCACAGCCCAATCTAACCCCGCTGCAGTTCAAGAATGCTAGCATCAACGGAATTTGCGTCGGCTCTGTCGAGCACTACGAGCGATTGAATCGCTTTGTCGCTAAGCACGATATTCATCCAGTGATCGACACTGTTTTCGGGTTCGATGAAACAGCGCAGGCCTACAAGAAACTGCAATCGGCAAGCCATTTCGGCAAGATCGCTGTTGCGTTCAGCTAAGTCCATTTTCCAGATTTCAACAAAGGAACTATTACTATGGCCAAGCGCATTCTATTGCTTCTTGCAGACGGATTTGAACCGCTCGAAGCCGCTGGATTTACCGACGTTCTTGGCTGGGCGAATATCGACGGGGACGAGCCGATCGAATTGGTCTCGGCAGCGCTCCGCTCGCCATTGCGCGCGACCTTTGGCTTCTCGGTTATTCCGGATGCTCTGGTCGAAAATCTCGACCTCGACAGTTTCGATGCGCTCGCGGTGCCAGGCGGCTTTGCAAAAGCCGGATTTTACAACGACGCGCTGTCGGAGCCATTTCTCGATGTCATACGGCATTTCGAAGCACGCGGCAAAATGGTCGCCTCGGTCTGCGTAGCTTCGCTTGCCCTTGGTGCAGCGGGCATTTTGAATGGCAGGCGAGCGACCACCTATCATCAGGCGGGCGGCAAACGAAAAGCCCAACTTGAATCCTACGGCGCACAGTTTGTGGATGAAGCCATTGTCATTGACGGCAAGCTTGTCAGCTCAACCGGCCCGGGCACCGGAATTGAAGTGGCCTTCGCGCTGCTGACCGAACTGACCTCGTCGAAAGTTGCTGGCCATATCCGTGCTTTGATGCGTGTCCCTCGTCCAACCCCCGCCTGGCAAACCACGCCGCAGGTTGCGCAATAGACATACTATTCCAAAATTTGAAACGATCCATTGCATTTTATCGCCGTCCTTTCAGTTCATGAAACCCGCCATATCAGACGGACCGGGCGATACCCCCCGTCGCCCGCCACCAAAGGAAAGCCACAATGTCACGTATCCCTACCCCTGCATCGATCGAAGCCGCGCCAGAAGCGTTGCGTCCCTTGCTCGAAGCGGTCAAGAAGCAGCTTGACACACCGGGTCGGCGCTGGCGGGGTCAAAATCATCGGCGCGCAGGTGGCAGATCAGATCATAAGGTTCATCGGGGGCAAAGCTTGGCCGTAGGCTAAAGCTGCTGCCTGGTGTGGCGCTGGCCGCGAGTTTATCGATGTTGTCGGCAAGGTTGATAAAATCGGCGCCGGGGCCGGCGATCCAGTCATCGGTGATTTCGGCATCGGGTGCGCTGCCCAGTTTTAAGTAGCTGTATGGGCCGATTTCGATATAGCCTTCGGCATCGTCCGGGTTGGCGCTGGTGGCGTAGGCTTTAACAATCTCGGTAAACCGCAACAGCCCAGCCCGCGAGGCGATAATTTGCCACTCAAAACTGTCGTCGTCGCGGTCATAGTAAAACCCCAACTCGCGCCATTCGCGTTGTGTGTCGGCAATAATGTCTTTGTGCGCCATGGCGTAGGTGGCCTTCTCAATCAGGGGGCGGGTTTGGGCGGTTGGGCCGCGCGGGCGACCGCATTTTCAATCGGTTTAGCATCGGTTTCGTCAATATCCACCAACCCTTTCCACACACCCTTGGCATCGCGGCGCCAAACGGTCACGTAGCGGCCGGTTTCTATAGGCGCCGCTTGGCCAATTTTGGTCAGGGTGTAATCGCCTAATGTTACCCCCATATCGCCACCGCGGCTGCCAAAGGCACCAGTCGGCACCCAGGCGAGATGGGTTTTTTCCGGCGCATCACCACCCAAACTTGCAAAAATCGCCGCCGCCCCGCGCACCGGTTTCGGCCCGCCATATTGCACACCATCCCGGTAGTCCATGGTTTGTGCAAAGGCCCGCGCCGCGCCAATGTTTGCCGCAAGCTGGGCAAAGGCGATGTCGGCTGCACGAATCTCAGTGGCGGTTTGGGCGGCGATATCCGGGCTGGCGGCCCATGCTAACGGCGCTGAGGCACTCACCGCCAGCAGTGCAAAAACGATCTGCCGAAGATTGGGCCGCATGGTCAGGTTCCCCCAAAAATCGTTGCTTGATCCTAAACATTACCTAAAGCTGTGCGCACCGCATGCGCCACGCGGCGGGCTTGATCGTCGGTCAGATCGGGATGAATGGGCAATGCCAAAATGCGCTGCGCCAAATCTTCGGCAACCGGTAACGCCACACCATCATGGGCTGCCGCATAAGCTGGCTGCTTGTGCAAGGGCCGCGGGTAGTAAATGGCGTTGGGGATATCGGCAGTTTTCAACCCCGCCTGCAACCGATCGCGCGTGGCAGCATCAGGGAGTACAATCGCATAAATCGCCCAGGCGCTCACGCTATCGGGAACACGTGCGGGAATTTGCACAACGCCATGCAATGCCGCATCGTAAATGGCGGCCAGCCGATCGCGGGTGGCCAGTTCTTCTTCAAACACTTCCAATTTGGACAGCAACACCGCCGCCTGCAGCGTATCCAGCCGGCCATTCATCCCAGTGCGCAAAACTTCATACCGCGTGGTGCCTTCGCCGTGCGTGCGCAGGCTTTTATACAATGCTGCACGCTCGGCACTGTCGGTCAGCAACGCGCCGCCATCGCCATATGCCCCCAAAGGTTTGGACGGGAAAAACGAAATGGCTGTCGCATCCGCTTCGCGGCCCAATTTGCGCCCATGCAAACTGCCGCCAAAGCTTTGCGCGCAATCATCAAGCAAAAACATGTGCTCGGCCACGGCAATGGCGCGCAAATCAGGCCACGGGGCCGGCTGGCCAAACAGATCAACCCCGATAATCGCGCGCGGGGCTAAAACGCCGGCAGCTTTTATCGTGGCGATCCGCGCACGCAGATTATCCATATCGATTTGAAACGTGTTTGGATCCACATCAACAAACACTGGCGTGGCACCCAGCACCAGCGGCACTTCGGCAGTGGCGGTGTAAGTGAACGCCGGCAAAAACACCGCGTCCCCACGGCCAATGTTTTCGGCCATCATGGCGATTTGCAACGCATCAGTGCCAGAACTGACCGTTACGCAATGGGCAGCGCCTGCGTAGGCGGCCAGAGCATTTTCCAGCTCCACCACTTCCGGGCCCAGAATAAACTGGCAATGCGCCATCACCGCATCCACCCGCGCGCGCAAACCTACGCCCAGGCGCGCTTGCTGGGCTATAAGATCCAAAAACTGGATTTTGGTTGGGTTGGTCATCGCGGGGTAACCTCGTTAGGCGCCAGCATGGCAGCCGGGGCGCAAGAATATTCGGGAACCAAGGCGGCCAGTTCGGCAAGTGCGGCGGTTTGATCGCCGCGCGCGCAGGCAGCACTGATGCGGTGCAACGCCGCCCCCACCACCGCCAAATCGGTAACCCTAGGGGCTGCCATCAGCAAACCTGGGTAGGCCGTGGGCATGGTCGGTTCGTGACCGTGAAAAAGCTCTTCGAATAATTTTTCCCCCGGCCGCACGCCGGTAAAAATGATCTGTACATCCTTATCTGGCCGCAGCCCGGCAAGGCGGATCATCTGGCGGGCCAAATCGGCAATGCGCACCGGTTCGCCCATATCGAGCACAAAGATGCCACCCTCACCGCCAGGCAAGGCGGCGCCGCGCAAGGCCAGCGCACTGGCTTCCAGCACCAAGCCCACCGCCTCGCCCACCGTCATGAAGTAGCGCCGCATGTCGGGGTGGGTTACCGTTAGCGGCCCGCCGCGTTCCAACTGGCGGCGAAACAGCGGGATCACCGATCCGGTGCTGCCCAGCACGTTGCCAAACCGCACGGTGATCACCCGCATCGCAGTTTTACCCTCGGCGATTGCTGCGCGGGCGGCCACATCGCGGGCTTGGCCATAAATTTCGGCCAGCCGCTTGCTTGCCCCCATCAAGCTGCTCGGGTTTACCGCTTTATCGGTGGAAATCAGCACCATGGCGCCGGCACCGGCGTGGGCTGCGGCATCAGCCACAATGCGGGTGCCGCAGGCGTTGGTGGTTAGCCCCTCAATGGGGTTGGCTTCCACCATCGGCACGTGTTTGAGGGCAGCCGCGTGAAACACCAGATCGGGGCGCATATCATCGCAGATGGCGCCGATCGCCCGGGCATCGCGCACATCGGCGATCACCGCGCGGCGGGCAAGGGCGGGCGCGCGTTCGGAAATGTCCAGATCGATTTGCCACAGCGCGTATTCGCTGTGATCCAGCAACACCAGTTCGGCCGGCGCCAGGGCTGCCACCTGGCGGGCGATTTCAGCGCCGATACTACCGCCCGCCCCGGTCAGCAGCACGCGCCGCCCGGCGATAAGGTGGGCAATCCCGGCCCTATCGAGCGCCACTTGCGGGCGATTGAGCAGATCTTCGATGGCGATATCGCGCAGTTCCAACCGTTCTGCATCGGTTAACGCCGCCGCCCGCTTGGCCCGGCGCACGGCAACGCCGCGGGCTTGGGCGGCGGTAATCAGATCGGCCAATGGCGCGCCTAAAAAATCGGGCTCGGTGACGATCAGCGCGGCAGGTAGCGCCCCCTTGGCGGCAAGCTGGGCCAGCACGGCCGCCGTTTCATCGACCATGCCCAAAATCGGCAGGCCGTGCATGCGCCGCCCGGTTTGGCGGCGCGACATCGCGAGCAACCCCACTACCCGCAAACCCGGCGCGGGGTCGCGCGCCAGCGCCTGAATAAACCCATCGGCAGCATCGTGGGCACCGACCAGCAGCACGGTTTCGGCGCCGGCATCCGCCCGGGTGCGCCGGGCATACAGCCGCCAGGCCAAGCGGGGTGCGGACAAAAACGCCATTAAGGTCAGCGCATGGATGATCGGGAACGTAACCGTGGGCAGCGCGTAGCCGGTGGCCAGAAACAAACTGGCGAACAGCCCGGCCGATACCACACTGCCGCCGATTACCCCGGTAAGATCGTACAGCCCGGAAAACCGCCAGTACTGCTGGGCTAACCGAAACGGCACGCCTGCTACCAGCAAGGTGATGCCGCCACCGGCCAAAAACCATAAAGGGTGCAGCCAGCCGCCAGTCGGGTCGGCGATCCAGCGCGCCACCGGGGCCGCCGCAGCCGCCAGCGCGCCGTCAATCGCGACATTAACGGCAATACGGGCAGTGGCGCGTTGCGAGGGAATCACGTGGGTTCTATAGCAGGCGGAGTGTGGCGCACGGAAGGCCAGGGGCTTTGCCCCTGGACCCCATTAAAGGCTCGCCTTTAAAATCCATTAGCTTGGGGACGGGGGGAAGGGCCGACGGTGATGTTGCAACCCCCGTGTTGGCCCTTCCCCCCGCCCCCAAGCTTAGGGTTCTAAGGGCGAGCCCTTAGTGGGGGTCGAGGGGGCGTCACGCGAAGGCGTGCTGCGCACGAAGCCCCCCGCCTTCCTTGCCCCACACTCCAACTGCCGTAGGAGCGCGCGTGATTTTACTACTGGCATTGGTGTGTGTGTCGGCGGTCGTGGTCGCCCTGATGGTGCGGGTTGGCGCCATTGATCATCCCGGCGCGCGCAGTTCGCACGACCGGCCCACGCCCAAAGGTGGCGGCGTTGGTATTGTGGTCGCCGTGGTGCTTGGCGTGTTGATTGGGCCCGCGTTTGGCTTGGCGGTGGCGCCGGCTTTGCGTTGGGTGGTGCTAGCCGGGGCGGGCTTAGCCGCCTTTAGTTATAGTGACGATGTGCGCAGTTTTTCTGCATTTACCAAATTGCTGGCGCAGGTTTTGGTGGCACTCGTGCCGGTGGCGCTGGGCGTGGTGTTGCCAACATCGTTGTTTGCGTGGCTGCCACAGGGGTTTGCGCCATTGGTTGCGGCCGCGGCAACGCTTGGCGTGATTGTTTTTTCCACTAATGCGATAAATTTCATTGATGGGTTAAACGGTCTTGCCAGCGGCGCTGTCGGGCTTAGCGCAATTCTCGCCGCAGGTTTTATTGGCGGTGCCGATCGCGATTTTACGGCCACCGGGTGTTTGCTGTTGGCGGCAGGCATTTTGGGATTTTTGCCGTTTAATTTTCCGCGCGCGCGGATTTTTATGGGCGATGTCGGCAGCCAGTTTTTGGGTTTTGTGATTGCCGTCATTGGTGTTCGCGCGGCAAACTTAGGCCCGGCGCCGGCGCTGTTTATACCCATGTGTCTGTGCGGCATTTGGTTTGATGTGCTGCTAACGCTCGCGCGGCGAACGGTTGCTGGGCAGCGATTGATGCAGGCCCATCGCGGGCATTTGTATCAGGTGGCACAGCGCAGTTTTCTCACCGCCACAATGGTGACGTTACTGCAGTGGGCGATGGTGATGTGGGGGGCGTGGGTGTGGAGCGTGTCGCTGATTTTGGGTTTTGGCGGCAGCTTACGGATGCTGGCTTTGTTGCTGGTGCCGCAACTGGTGTGGGCGTTTCGGGTGGCAATGGCGGCCCAGATTGCGCGGATTGGCAAATGGTAAGCGGCGATCACGCCCGGCGATAAAAAAAACGGCGATAAAAAACCCCGGGCCGCGCGGGCGATCCGGGTTTTCTATTTACCAAGTGTATTTTTCGATCGCTTACCTAGGCAAGCGGATCGATTTTAAGTTTAGCCGTGCGCACGTTCGCGGGCATTGCTGCTTTTTTTCGCGGCCGCGGTGGCTTCGGTCATGATGGCGCGTAAATCACGCAGGAAGGCTGCGCCTTTCAGTGTGCGCTGCACCAGCACCGAACGGCGATCCATCGGATCAACCTTGCGGCGGGCGAGATCAAGTTCGCCGAGCCGGTCGAGCGCGCGGGTGATCGCGGGCTTGGAGACCTCGAGTTCGGCGGCGAGGCCGCGCACGGTGTGGGCACCATCCTGCAGGTAGCAGGTGAGGAACACGCCGAGCTGACGGGCGGATAGATCGGGGCCATCGCGGCGCACCAGCGAGACAATGGTATCGCGTAGGGTATTGACCATCTGGTCGGAGGTTGGGTTGGTAGCCATGTCCGTATCCTTTCGGGAAAATCGGCTTGCAGAAAAATTTGGGTGGTTGGCGTTGGGCCGGCACGTTACGATAGCAACGAGGTATTTAACGTAAGCGAAACACCGATTCGATCATTCAATGCTGCCGCTTGCGTGGTGAAATGCAGAGTTTGCGTGGTTTCGTCAACACTTTTCGGTCATTACGCACGAGTAAATGCGTTAAAAATTGGTATGCAAGGCGATCGTATGTGCGGCGCACTCAAGCCGCAATTGTAAGCACCCCGCCACTGCAACTTTGTCGGGTAGGCGGCGGAGAAACATATCGCGAACATATCACCATGCTTGCCGATGCCGAGGTTGCGATATTTGCCGACCGCCACATTGTTACAGCAGACTGGTAAATGGTTTGCTGACGGCACGTGTCTAGGGGTTGGCAACATTATCATTTAGCATTTAAACCGCCAGCATGTGCTGTTTCATCATGCCGCACAAAAATGTGATCATTAAGGCTAGTGTTCCTAACGGGATGGTTCATGGCGCTAAACGCATAGCCGCGATCGTGCGTGATATCAGGCGTTGGCGAGTGTTTCGATTGCGGCAAACGCGCAGGCCAGCGCCTGGGCCTCACCGCCGGCTGGGCGGCCCGGCCTGCCCGCATCGTTCCAGGCGTACACGTCAAGATGCGCCCACGGCACGGCTGGCGGCACAAACGCTTGCAAAAACAAAGCGGCAACCACCGCACCTGCGTGTGCTTTGTCAGATACGTTGTTCATGTCAGCAACATCGCTATCAAGCTAGGCTTTGTAACCGGCGTGTAGCGGCAGGCGCCAGCAGGTGTCGCCGGTGTGTCGCGAGGCTGCCGCGAAGCGCTCGGCTATCGCCTCATTATTGGTAAATAATGCGGCGATATCAGGCCCTAAGGCCACCCGCGCGGCACCGGTGAGGGTGGCGAAATCCAGTAACAAATTTGGGCCGCTGGCGGCCGCATCGTGCAGCAGATCGCACAGCACCAGGCGCCCTTCGGCATCGGTATTGCCAATTTCAACGCTGATGCCGGCGCGGGTGTGCACCACGTCAGACGGCCGCATGGCACAACCGCTGATCGCGTTTTCAACGCACCCCAGGCGCAATTCCAGTCGCACCGGCAGATCGGCCTGCATAACCAGGCATGCCAGCCCCAGCGAAATTGCCGCCCCTGCCATGTCTTTTTTCATGCGCAGCATGGCGGCGGGCGGTTTCAGATCGTAGCCGCCGGTATCGAACACAACACCTTTGCCGCATAGCGATATGAGTGGCGAGCTTTCATGGGCGCCGCTGCCGCGCCATTGCCCGATCATCACGCACGGCGGGCGGACCGATCCGGCGCCGGTGAACGCAATGGTTGGGTAGCCCGCTTGCAGATCAGTACCGGTAACCAATGATGAGGTCATGCCAAGATCACCGGTGATGCGCATGGCGATTGCGGCAAGCTCGGCGGGCCCCAGCAGATTGGCCGGCAGGTTGATCAGATCGCGCACCAGCCACACAGTTTGCGCGCGCGCCAAAATCGCCTCGCAGCCAGCAGGTGGCACCAGCTGCGCCCGCGCGGCGGGGGGTGAGGTTTTCAGCAGGCCAGCCCGATAGGCGCCCAGGCAAAATCCCAACACCGCATCGTCGAGATCGGGCGTGCCATCGGCAAAACGCCATGCGGTGCCCGGCGGCAGGGCGGTGGCCAGCGCACCGTATTGGTATGGCCCGGCAGTGGCGCCCGGTGCGCCCAAACCCAGCACCGCGTGGTCGGCGCTTAACAGCTGCACGGGTCCGGTCTCGCCGGCAAACCCGCAGGCGGTCAGGTGCTGCGCCGCGTCGGCCGGCAAGGCCGCGCGCAACGCAGCCAGCTGCCCGGGGCCGGCCAGGTGAATCTGGCCGCAAGCGGTGGCGGCCGGGGCCAGGCAATCGAGTGCGCGGGGGTAGGTGTTAAGAAACAGAATAAGTTTCCACTATTAGAGTGTCTGGTTTTCCTGCCCAAGTTGCGCGGGAATGGCAATGGCTAAGTGCCCTGGGTCTTAACCGCCCTGGGTCTTATGCAATTTCAACGATACGGGGCGAAGCTGACCATAGGCTGACCGCAGTTAAAACTGGCCGCACGGCGGCCGGTTGCATCTCTTGGTGCTTGCAAAGCGGCCCGGCGCACCAAAACATAGGGTGTGGGTTGAGCTGCTGCCGAGTCGTACCCCAGGGTCCTACCCCAGGGTTGCGTCCACCGGTTGCATCCACCGGTCGCACCCGGGGCGCCCGCGCAAAACTTGGACGATCACCAACACGATCAGGGGATAGCGCATGTTTCAACCCCGCCTGCGTGCCGTTCTAGGCCCGACCAACACCGGCAAAACCCATTTGGCGATCACCCGTCTGCTGGCGCATGGGTCTGGTATCATTGGTTTTCCGCTGCGCCTGTTGGCGCGTGAAAATTACGATCGCATGGTCAGCCTGCGCGGGGTTAATGCGGTGGCGCTGATCACCGGGGAAGAAAAAATCGTGCCGCCTAATGCGCGCTATTTTTCGTGCACGGCGGAAGCCATGCCGCTGGATCGTCCGGTGGAATTTGTCGCCGTGGATGAAATTCAACTGGCCGCCGACCCCGATCGCGGCCATGTGTTTACCGAAAGGCTGCTACGCGCGCGCGGCCTGTCGGAGACCATGTTTTTGGGCGCCGAAACCATCCGCAATTTGTTGCAGCGCCTGGTGCCGGGCATCGAAATCGAAACCCGGCCGCGGCTATCAACGCTTTCGTATGCGGGGGCGGCAAAATTATCCCGCCTGCCGCCGCGCAGTGCCATTGTCGCGTTTTCGGCAACCGAGGTTTACGCGATCGCCGAAGCGATCCGTAGGCGTAGTGGCGGCTGTGCGGTGGTGATGGGGCGGCTATCGCCGCGCACCCGTAACGCCCAGGTGGCGCTGTATCAGCAGGGTGAGGTGGATTTTCTGGTCGCAACCGACGCCATCGGCATGGGGCTGAACATGGATGTCGATCATGTCGGGTTTGCCAATCTGCGCAAATTCGATGGCCACCGGCCGCGGCTGTTGCGGGCAGCCGAAATCGCCCAGATTGCCGGGCGGGCCGGGCGCGGCATGCGCGATGGCAGTTTTGGCACCACCGGCACCTGTGACCCGCTGAGCCCGGAGCTTGCCGAGGCGGTGGAACAGCATCGGTTTGACGCGCTAGAAACTTTGGCCTGGCGCAACCCCGATCTAGATTTTTCCCATATTGATGCGTTGCTGGCCAGCCTCAACCGCGCCCCCCCCAATGCTGCCTTGTTTCGCGGTGAGGAGGCCAGCGATGTGGAAACCCTGGCGCATTTGGCGCACGACCCGGCGATACGTGACATGGCGCGTGGCAGGGCGCGGCTGCGCCTGCTGTGGGACGCCTGCCAGGTGCCGGATTTCCGTAAATTGGCCGATGATACCCATGCCAAGCTATGCGGCCGCATTTTTACCCATTTGGTGCAGGACCGCGCGCTGCCGGAAGATTGGCTGGCCAGCCAGTTTACCGCGTTGGATCGCACCGAGGGCGATCTCGATACGTTAATGGCACGCTTGGGCGGGGTGCGGGTGTGGTCGTATATCGCCCAGCGTGCCGAGTGGCTGCGCGATGCCGATCGCTGGGCGGCGCGCGCCCGCGATGTGGAAGAACATTTGTCCGATGCGCTGCACGAGCGATTAACCGCGCGGTTTGTCGATAAGCGGGCCGCCCATTTGGTGCGCCGCCTGGCCCAGGGGGAAACGGCGCCGGAGATTTTATCAGCGGTGACGGCCGCCGGCGTGGTGGTGGTGGAAGGCCACCAGGTTGGCCGCATCGATGGTTTTGCCTTTCGCCCCGACCCCGACGCGTTGGGCGCCGACAAACGGCTGGTGGAACGGGCGGCGCGGCGCGCTTTGGCCGCCGAGATGCCGCGCCGGGTGCGCCTGCTGGTGGCGGCCGACGATTGCGCGTTCACCCTGCAGGACGATGCAAAACTGGCGTGGGCTGGCGTGCCGGTTGCCCGGCTTAAAGCTGGGCCGGGCATTTTGCGCCCGCAGATCGATGTCTTTCAGTCCGATTTTTTCGAAGGTGCGGCGCGCGAGGATATCCGGGCGCGCCTGATGGCGTTTATGGCGCGCCGGATCGCCGCCGATTTGGCGCCTTTGGTGGCGGCCGAGCTGGCAGCCCGGCAATGGCCCGAGCTGCGCGGCGTTATGCACCGGCTGCGCGATGGCGGCGGGGTGGTGCCCCGGTTTGACACGGCCCAGTTTGACAAGGCCCAGTTTGACAAGGCCCAGTTTGACACGGCCCAGTTTGACAAGGCCCAGTTTGACAAGGCCCAGTTTGACAAGGCCCAGTTTGACAAGGTCCAGTTTGACAAGGCCCAGTTTGCCAAAGTTGGGCCTGAAAACAGCGCGCTTGAAAAGATCGGGCTTGATAGTGTTGGGGTTGAGGATACCAGCCCGCTACTGCGCGGCCGGCTGAAAACCATCGGTGTGCGGGCCGGCCGGTTCGCGCTGTTTATGCCGGCGTTGTTAAAACCGCGCGCCAGCGCCCTGCGCGCGGTGTTGCTGGCGGTGCATGGCGGCGGGGCGCCGCTTGTGGTGCCGCCGCCGGGGCAAGTTTCCCGCGCTCTGCAGGGTGCGGATAACCGCCTGGTAAGTTTGGGGTTTTATGCCGCCGGACCGTATTTGCTGCGGCTTGATGTGGCGGAACGGATGGCGGCCGACCTTGCCTACATTACCCGGCGCGGGGGGGCGCCGCTGCCGCCGGGTTTGGCCCAGCGCCTGGGCGTACCGGCGGCAAGCCTGCCCGCGGTTCTGCACGGTTTGGGCTTCCGCCTGCCACCGGCGCCGGTGTTGGGGGCCGGGGTTTATGGGCCGCCCCTGCCGGCGCTGATCACCGCGGTGCGGCGGCGTGCGCCGCGGGGTGAGGCGGCGCCGGCTAAACCGCGGGCAGCTCAGCATCCCGATCATCCCTTTGCCGCCCTAGCGGCGTGGCAGGCTTAGGCGCGGTTTTGGCAAGACCCGGTGACACCAAGGCTGGCGGCATTGGCGGGCATGGGCAGCGCTTGGACGTGTTTCTGTGGCATGCCCGGATCGCGCGCACCCGGGGCGCCTGCCAGGATATTGTGGCCACTGGCTTGGTGCGGATTAACCGTATCCCCACGGATAAACCCCACGCCCGTGTGCGCATAGGCGATGTGCTGACCGTGCCCCAGGGCGATGTTGTGCTGGTGTTGCGGGTGATTGGTTTGGCGCCGCGCCGCGGCACTGCGAGTGATGCGCGGCTGGTCTTTGAGGCGTTGTGATAAAAATAGCGGTAACAATGGCTGTAAACCCGCACCGGATCGCCATTTACAAGGGGTGGCAGTGCCGGTGGCGGGCCCCAAACGCGCCCCAGCCGTGCCGTGCGCGCGGTGATGCGCGCTTGCACTGACCCTGGCTTGTCCGCCATATGCGCCAAATTCGCGCCGCGCCTTTTAGGAGATAACGATGACCTACGTGGTCACCGAGAACTGCATTCGCTGCAAATACATGGACTGCATTGAAGTGTGTCCGGTCGATTGTTTTTACGTCGGCGAGAACATGCTGGTGATCAACCCTGACGAATGCATCGATTGTGGCGTGTGCGAGCCGGAATGCCCGGCCGAAGCCATTGTGCCCGACAGCGACGATAAGGCGGCCGAGTGGATTGGCAAAAACCGCGACCTGGCGGCGTCCTGGCCCAACATCACGCGCAAGGGCACGCCGCCCGAGGACGCCGATGAGTGGAAAGACAAGCCCAACAAAACAGCGCTGTTATCGCCGTTGCCGGGCGTGCCTTAGGTCGCAACTGGGTGCCAGGCGCGCCTAGCCCGCGGCTAATCGGCGCTTAAATCGGCGCATAAACTGGGCGATTTCGCATAATTTCGTGCAGGCGCCGCCGTACGGCGAATTTTGGGACATGCACGGGGCCCAAATTTATGTTACACTGATCGCTCTAGGCGTTAGTGCCCTGGCAGGTCCTGTGCGGCCGCGCGGCCGGTACGCTTAGGTTCCGATCACGTCGGGATGTTTTGGGCCAGCCGGAATGTGGCCAGCGGGTTTGCCTACCCTGGCCTTCAGGGTGTGCCGCCCAAGCAGGCAGGGAGTGTGATGTTGGGCATCATGCGGGAAGGCGAAAAACGGCAGGTAAGCAGCCAAAATCGCGCCAAGGCGGCGATTGCGGCCCAATCTGCTGTGGTCAAATCACGGGCCGGGACAAAACCCGCGGCCGCCGTAAAACCTGCCGTAAAACCTGGCGCCAAACCGGCACCACGGGCGTCGGTGGGGCTGCCTAAAATGACGCCGATGACCAAAAACCTGGGCCCCGCGCCCAAAACTAAGCCTGTCACGACTAAGCCTGCCACGCCCAAACCTGCCACGCCCAAACCTGCCACGCCCAAACCTGCCACGACCAAGCCGGGTAGCCCCGGTGTTTCCCCCAAACCGAGTTCCCGCGTTGCCTCGCTGGTGCCTGATGCCAGCGCCCAGGTAACACCCAAACAGGAGTTTGTCAGCAAAGTGCCGAGCAAGACCGCCATCGTGGCCGCACCCAAGGGTGCCCTGCCCGAAACTGAGTCCGTAACCCATGATGCCATTTTGGCCGAGACCAAACCCGACACCAAAGCGGCGGGCAAAAGTGACGCCAAGCCCGATGCGAAAGTGACCGCAGCGCCCAAAACCGTGGCCAAGCCCAAAGCCGCGACGGCAACGCCTGCGGAAACGGCCGCAGTGGTCCCGGCCGCAGTGGTCCCGGCCGCAGTGGTCCCGGCCAACGACGTTACCGTCGCGATCGTGCCAGCGGCGGCGATTATAGCTGCCGAACCCGCGATAGTGGCGATTGAACCCGCGCCGGTGGCGGACGCTGGGGTGGTGGTGCGCGCGGAAACCGCGGCACTTGCGGCCCCCGCCGCTGCGCCAACGCCTGTTGCGGCCCCTGCCGCTGCGCCAACGCCTGTTGCTGCTGCAACCCCTGCGGCAACCCCCGTCGCAACCCCCGTCGCAACCCCTGTCGCTGGCCCAGTTGACGCGCCCCGTCCGCCGGGCATGCAGCACCGGCCGCAAATGCCTGGCCGCATCATGCCGCCGCCACGCGCCATGGCCAAAGCCGAGATTTTTGTTGATGGCGATTACGTGGTGTACCCCACTCATGGCGTTGGCAAAGTTGAACGCATCGCCACCGAAGAAATCGCCGGCCACCGGCTGGAAATGATCCACATCACCTTTGAAGAAAACCGCATGACCCTGCGGGTGCCGGTGACCAAGGCGCGCACCGCCGGTTTGCGTAAACTTTCCACCCGCAAATCCTTCGACGAAGCCTTGGCGGTGTTAAAAGGCCGGGCGCGGATTAAACGCACCATGTGGTCGCGCCGGGCGCAGGAATACGAAGCTAAAATCAATTCGGGTGATCCGATTTCCATTGCCGAGGTGGTGCGCGATCTGCATCGCAATTCGGGCCAGCCGGATCAGAGTTTTTCGGAACGCCAGATTTACGAAGCAGCGATGGACCGCTTAGCTGCCGAATTGGCGGCGCTTGACCAGATTGATAAGATTGCCGCAGGCATCAAGCTGCTTGAAGTGCTGAAAACGGTGTAGTGAAATTGGCCGCCCAGATGATCGTTGGGCGGCCAAGATTGTATTTTTAGTTGGTTACCAGAACGGTTTTTGCCAACGACGGAACACCAGCGCCATTAAACGCGAATAGCATGTAGTAACCCGGCTGCAAAATATTGGCGTTTGCTGGCAGGGTTGCAGTCAGGGTTTGGCCCGCCTGGGAAAACGCTAGATCGAAAAATCGCTGATCAAGGTTTTGTGCGTGGGTGGCAGCGCCAAACCGCACAAAGGTGAGGCGGCTGATCTGGTTCGCGCTGCCAAGTGTTGCGGTGAGTGTTTGCCCAGGCAGCAGGTTTGCGGTGGCCGATAGCAGAACCGGCCGCACGGCTGGGGTGCCACTGCCATCTTTGGCGAACAAATAAGGCGGGTAATAAATTTCGGCGTTCAGGTTGCGCACTGGGCCGGGGGCGCCGCCGCCGGCAGTGATCAAGGTGGCATCGGGCAGCAGCAACGCAGTTGAATGGTATAGCCGCGGTTTGGCGGCGCTGGCGCCCAGGGTGAAACTTTGCGTGGCGGGGTTAAATAGTTCGGCACGATAGGCCACGTCCACCAGCGCGTTGGGCACGCGCCCCCCCCCGGTGATGGCAACGGTGCCATCGGCGAGAACCGTTGCATTGGCAAATCGGCGTTGCTGGCTTAGCGCCGCTAGTTTGGTGACAACAGGTGTGGCCCCGTTGATGTCAACAACAACAGCCTGCGCACCTTCACGCAGCGCTAAGATTTTGCCGGTGGCGAAGTACACTGTGGGAAAAGCATGTAAGCCCATCGGTATAGGGGTTGGCAAAGTGGTGACGCTGCCCTGTCCGTCGGTGTGCAGGCTGAAAAGAGCGTCATTGCCGATCTGCACGAGCGAGCCATCCGCCGCCATGAAGGCATGCGGGTAGTACCAGTCATCGTTATCGTAGTTAAATGCGGCATCACTGGCGGCACCTGGCAGCAGCCGCCAGCCTTGCCCGGGTGTATAAATTTCGGGGGTTGTCACCGCGTGCCCCTTGCTCAGACGCCCGCCGAGCAAGATTTCAGCGCCATTGGGCAGGGCAATGAGGCTTGCATACCAGCGCGCGAAATTGGTTGGGGTGGTAGCATGCAGCAAATTGCTGGTCGGGCTGAACACTGACACCTGCTGCTGGGCGGCGTTTTGTTCGCTTGCGGTTCGTTCATTACCGTCGGCGATGAGCAATTCGCCGGTGCGCCACAGGAGGCTCTGCGCGCTGCAAAAAATATCGGTGCTAGTTGTATTGGGTAACACCAAATGGGCCGCCGGATCGGCGCCGCCCGATGGCGACCAGACATCGTAAACCAGTGTGCCGGTGTGGCTGCCGGTTGCGTCGGTGCCAAAGCTCATCACCCTGCCATCGGGCAATAGGGCCGCATGGATCGCAACGATGGGCCAGGCAAAAGGTGCACCGAACACCCCGGCGCTGGCCGCATTGGCGCCGCCGTTTGGCACCGGATCACCGGCCGTCTGCCGGCTTGTGGTGCGGCCGGCGGGCGGGCGCACGCTTGGGCCAAAGCCATAATCGACCGGCGCAAAGCGATCGGCTTCCATCCAGTTGGCGTAGGCTTTATCGAAGGATGATGACGCCATAGCCGGGTGCTGGCTGGTGGCCAGTAGCGCCAAGATGCCGGCAAGCCCGGCGGCAGCCCGTTTCGGTAATGATATGCGCACCAAAGCCCCCGCACCGCAGCGAGGCTTATTTATAGGCGCACCGTGGTATTTACCCATCACGTTTGCGTGCGTCAGGTTGAAATTGGCGTGACCCTGAAATTTTTGCGTATCAGCCGGCTGCGGTGCGGCGCCCGCAGGGCACCGCACCGGCCGGCAAACGCTGCCAAACTAGTTGTTGTTGTTGCGATTGCCGGTGAACTGCAGCAGCAACATGAACAAGTTGATGAAGTTAAGGTAAAGGTTCAGCGCATCATAAACGCTGCGCTTGGCAGCCCCTTCCTCGCCCTCAGCATAGGCGTAGTTCAGGTAACTTACCTTGATGCGCTGGGTGTCGTAGGCGGTAAGACCAGTGAACACCACAACGCCGATGATGCTAATCATGAACTGCATGGCGCTGCTGTGCACAAACATGTTGATGATGCTGGCGATGATGATGCCAAACAGGCCCATCATCAAAAAACTACCCATTTTGGAGAGGTCGCCCTTGGTGGTGTAGCCCCAGATCGACATGCTGGCAAAAGTGGCGCCGGTAACGAAAAATGTCGTGGCGATACTGGTACCCGTGTACATCAGAAAAATGTTGGTTAGGCTGGCGCCCATCGCCACACAAAACGCCCAGTACAAGCCTTGGGCGGCAGTGCGTGAGAGTTTATTCACGCCAAAGCTCATCACCATAACAAACGCCAGCGGCGCGAACATCGACAGCATGCCCAGCCCGGTGGGCTGCACGCGGATGTGGCCAGATTCGGTCATCACCTGGGTGTAGAACAGCCCGATCAGGCTGGTATTGGCGATGGCGTAAGCGACCAGGCCGGTGAGCACCAGCCCGGACGACATCCAGTTATAGACGCGCAGCATGTAGGCGCGCAGGCCCTGGTCGAGGGCTGC
>JBBARC010000063.1:0-16524 GCA_040400005.1 Acetobacteraceae bacterium
GAAGTGGAAACTTTTGGACGCTGTTACCTGGAAACTATTCAACGCTGATTGACACGCCCGGACCAGCAATTTCCCGGTGAAGGCGAAATCGAGGCCGATTTGGTGGCACGTTTCCGCACGCCTGGTTTCATTGGCGTGTGCGCCTCGGCCCAAAACATAGACCGCATGGTCAGCATCTATCGCGCCTGCAAACGCACCGGTCGCACGCTGCTGCTGGATCTGTACGCGGCCGAAGTGCTGGCCGCCACCGGCAACCCAAACATTCCGCAAGCCGGATGGCCGAACATTGCGATTTACGTGCCAGAATACCAACGGCGGCACATCGCGCGAACTGGGCGCTTTGATCTGATTGAACGTTACAAACCACACCGGATTTTCCGTGACACATTTGCGCCGCTGGCGCCGCAAGCGGTGATGCTGTTCCGCCCGGCGATGATGGCAGATATCGATCTGATGCCGGGCGCCTGGGCCGGCGCGCAAATGATCTGGTCGCAATGGGCTGGCTATTTATCCAGTCCCGCCAACGAGGCGTTCCGGGCGGAGTTGGCGTTGCGTGGTCTGGCGTTAGAAGCAATCCACACGTCGGGCCACGCGAGTATTGTGGATTTAAAACGGTTGGCGGTGGCGTTGGCACCTGATACGTTGGTACCCGTGCATACGTTCGAGGGCGAGCGTTACGCAGAATTATTCGGCGCGAATGTGCGTCAACGCGCCGACGGCGCATGGTGGGAGGTTTAAATATGCCAGCACTTCAACGTGAATTTGCCGACGATCAGATCGCATGGGTTGCCCAGCATCCGCTATTTCAGGCGATGAAAGACGGCATAGACGCCGGAGAAATCCTGCCGTGCCTACGCAAGGGAGAGCTTCACTTTTACGAACGTGGCGCCCGTCTTCTGAGCTTTTCCAAAATGAAAGCGTACACACACGCCCTCTATGCCGGCAAAAAAGGGGACCGGTATGTGGCGCTACCCGACAAAGCCAACTTCGAGCCCATTCGCGACACTGCACGCAAACACCGCGACACGAAGCTGGACAGCGAACTGGCAGCAGTCCACAAACTTTTCCCGGCATTCGCGGCTACGCGCGTGGCACATCGACTCGGAGAACTAGCACTGATTGACGTGGAAATCAGATTTGGTAAGGGCGAGAAAGACCCGACGCTTCTAGCGAGTATGATCGACCTGGCGTTTCTATTGCCGAACCGACAACTACTCTTCGTCGAGGTAAAATGTATAGGCAACCCCTCCATTAGCAGCAAAACGACCGCTAAGGTCGAGACTACGCAGGTTCCCAGATATGAAAAGCATATCAAACGCGATGGCGTATTAAAGGCAATCAACCGATCACTGAGTGCGCAATCCATGCTTGTCGCACGAGATATTGGACAAGCGAACGCTATATTCCCGAAGGTGCCAGTGCTGATTCTGAATCCAACCGACCGCCAAAATCCGGTATCTGCAAACAATCTGTGGCTAAAGCGTCGACTTGCTGATGCGTCAAGCTGGGCACCAACGTCAACGGACGCCTGCATCATCGACGGAATGTCGGATCCAATCAATGCAATAACAGAATTTGTCCAGAACTGCACCTAACTGGTGATATTAGGTTCGTTTTCTGCCTTTTTTCTTGCCGTCGGAATAGGAGTTACCCGATGCCAATCGGAACTGTCGTCGAAAAAGGCTCCAACGTCATCGTCTACGATGAAAAAGGGCGAACTATTTTTACAAAATCCCGCGGCTCCAAGACCGAAGACGGCCTGAAAGGTTACACCGCCACAACGGTCAGTATCCGACACGGCTCAAGCATCATCACCTACGATGATAAGGGGCGGACTCTGTTCACGAAAAACGCATGACTACATCTCCGAAAAAGGATGGGGCAGTGGCCAACACCCGCAACACAACCAACACCGCGAGTGCCGACGGCCACGCCCCAGAGGCCACCAACCCGTCACCCCAAAGCCCACTAGTCGGCATCTTCTGGTGCGTGCGCGATTCAGCGGGCAGCCGCCACATCCTCACCAAACACTGCACCCTCGATGCCGCCGAAGAGTACGGCGATTGCCTAACCTTCGGCCCCGGCCACTACGAAGTCTGGGAAAATTGGCGCAGCGCCGGTGCTCTCCAACCGCCACTCGCCTCGATCGTTCGCAGCCACGAATACGAAGAATGGCCGCGCGGGCGCATCGTGTTCGACCGCAAAGCCGACCGTTTCTTTCTCTACGCCGACCGCCGCATTCAAAAAGCCGGCCTGGCACCAGCGTTAATCTCACTGTTCCACATCCCGCCCGCTCGCGTAACGATGCTGTCGGACCCGCATTATACCAGCCCGCTATCCATCTAGCCGCAAATAGAATACCAGCCGCCCATGCCCAACCAATCCCCCCAAACCGCCCCCACCACCACCATGGCCGCCCTCACCTTCGGCGACCCCGCCCGCCCAATCGACATCATCTTCCTACACGCCAACGGTTTTAATGCCGGCACCTACCGCCACGTGCTCGCCCCCCTCAGCACCGATCTGCGCATCCTCGCGCCCGACATGCGCGGCCACGGCCGCACCACCCTGCCCGCCATCGCCGAAAACCACACCTGGGCCACCTACGCCGATGACTTATTGGCCCTGCTGGCAACCCTACCCGCCATGCCCCGCGTGCTCGCCGGCCATTCCATGGGCGCCACCACCTGCCTGCTGGCAGCCGCCCGCCTACCCGCCGAAAACCTGCCCAAACTGGTGCTGTTCGATCCCGTCGTGGCACCGCTCGCCGATTACGCCGGCCCGCCCCCGCCGGCCTACGATGTCGCCATCGCGCGGGCCGCCGCCCGCCGCACCGCCGTGTTCGCCAGCCGCGATGCCGCCTTCGACCAATACAAAAACCGCGGCGCCTTTCGCACCTGGCCCGATGCCATCCTGCGCGATTACCTGCACGATGGCTTCACCCCCACCGCCGATGGCCAAGTAACCCTTTCCTGCACACCCGCGTGGGAAACCGCCAACTTCGCCGCCTACGCGCAAAGCAACCCCTACCCAGCCCTATGCCGCCCAAACCTCAATCTACGCATCTTTCGCGCTAGCAACGGATCAACCTTCAACCCCGATATGCAAGCCCTACCACCAAACCTACCCATCGAAACCATACCCAGCACCACCCACTTCATCCCCATGGAACGCCCAGACCTAGTCCAACAAGCCCTACGCGCCGCGGCCGGATCGCCCCCCGCCGCCTGAGCGGGTTGGGGGCGGCCAAGGGAAAAAAGGCGAGGGCTCCGCCCTTCGATCCCGCTAAGGGCAAGCCCTTAGAACCCCCTACTTGGGTTTGGGGGGAAGGGGGCCGACTGGAACCGTTGCACACACCGTGCTGGCCCCCTTCCCCCCAAACCCAACTAAATGGATTTTAAAGGCGAGCCTTTAATGGGGGTCGAGGGGGCAAAGCCCCTCGCCTTTCTTCCCTTAGCCGCCCCCAACCCCCTCAGGCCGTAGGGTCGATCCAGCCGATGTGGCCGTCGCTGCGGCGGTACACCACGTTCAGGCGGCCGTTGGCGGCGTTGCGGAACATCATCACGGTTTGGTGGGCTAGATCGAGGCGCATCACGGCATCGCCCACGGTCAGTTGGGCGATTTCGCTGGGTGTTTCGGCAACCACGGTGGGGTAGGCGGGGCCGTCGGCTTCTTCGGGCATGGCGGCGCCGTTAACGGCGGCGGGCGTCGGTTCGGGCTGGTCTTCCGCCGGGTTCAGCACGTAGGTGCGGGCGGCTTCTGGCCGTGGCCGCAGGGCTTCATCGCGGTGGTGTTTGTTCACGCGGCCGCGGTAGCGGCGCAGGCGCACGGCGATATGTTCGGCGGCATCATCGAAGGCGGCATTGGCATCGGCGGCCTCGCCTTCGCCGCGCAGCTGCAGGCCGCGGCCGGCGTGCATATTAATATCGCAGGTAAAAAAACTTCGCGCCCGGCCAAAGGTTACGTGGGCCTCCAATGCTTGATCAAAATACTTACCCGCGATCGCACCCAGGCTTTGGGTCACGCGCACACGCAGCGAGTCCGATAGATCGACTTGCTTGCCGGAGACATTGATCTGCATAGAACCGTCCCTTCTTCCCGCCCGTGGTTAAGGGTGCGGAAAAAGCGCGATGCGAGGCCTTAGCCTTGCACCGATTTTTCCCGCTTGCGCTGCACCGAGCTGGGAATGCGCAGCGCCTCGCGGTATTTGGCCACGGTCCGGCGGGCGATGTCTATGCCTTCCTGGCGTAGGGTCGCCACAATCGCGTCGTCAGACAAAATATCGGCAGCCGTTTCGTTGCCGATCAGAGCGCGAATACGGTGGCGCACCGCTTCCGCACTGTGGTTTTCGCCACCCGAGCGGCTGGCGATGGCGGTTGTGAAAAAATATTTAAGCTCGAACATGCCGCGCGGGGTTGCCATGTATTTATTGGCGGTGACCCGGCTGACCGTGCTTTCGTGCAGCTGCACCTCATCGGCGATGTCGCGCAAAATCAACGGCCGCAGATGGGTCACCCCATGGGTAAAGAAACCATCCTGGCGGCGCACGATTTCGGCCGCCACTTTCAAAATGGTCTGTGCGCGCTGTTGCAGCGATTTGATCAGCCAGTTGGCCTCGGCCAGTTTTTCCGAAATAAACAACTTGGTTTCGCGGTCCCCGGGTTTTTTGGCGCCCTTGGCTGGCCCGACGCGGGCATAAAAACTCTCGTTCACCAATATCCGCGGAAGCGTTGCGGGGTTTAATTCCAGCCGCCATTCGCCATTAGGGGTGGCCCGCATCAGCACATCGGGAATAATCGCCGGCAGCGGCGTATCCGCCCAAATGGCGGCGGGCTTGGGGTCTAGCGCGCGAATTTCGCCGAACATGTCGGTGAGATCCTCATGATCCACCCCGCAAATCACCGAAAGGCGGCGAAAATCGCGCCGCCCCAACAACTCCAGATTATCCAGCAAAAGGGCCATGGCCGGGTCCAGCCGGTTTTTTTCGCGTAACTGGGCGGCCAAACATTCGGCCAGGGTGCGCGCAAATAGCCCCACGGGATCAAACTGCATCATCCTTGCCCGCACCGCTTCCACCTGGGCAAACGTGCAGCCCAGCGCATCGGCCACCGCTTGTGGTTCAGCGCTCAAGCGCCCGGCCTGGTCGAGCAGCGCAATCAGATGCGCGCCAATCAGCCGATCGGTGCGATCATCAAAATTCAGCCGTAACTGTTCGCCCAAATGGTCGCGCAAACACCCCTTGGCGGCCAGGGTTTCCGACAAATCGCGGTCATCACCGTCAAAACCAGCCGCCCCGCCACGGCCCCAGGGTCCCGTATCGCCACCTTGCTCGCCCATACTGCTGTCGGGCGGCCCATCCGCCGGGCCGGGGGGCTCACCAGGTTCCCCGGTAATATCCAGCGGTGCATCGCGCGCCGCCGGCAGCGTATCCGCCCGCGCCAGATCGCCACAATCGGCATCCACCCCCAACCCCGGCACCGCGCCCAGCTGGTCCAGCGCCGGGCGTTCGCCGATCACATCTGGGCTATCATCGCGCTCCAGCAGCGGGTTGCGTTCGAGCTCCTGCTCAACAAAGGCCACCACCTCCATATTGGAGAATTGCAGCAGCTTGATCGCCTGACGCAGCTGCGGCGTCATCACCAGGGTTTGGGATTGCCTGAACTCGAGGCGAGGGCCGATTGCCATCCCAAACGCTGTAAAGCAAAAACCTTGCCAAGAAAAAGAGGGGCACTGGAAAAATGCCACACACAGAGGGGCAAAGATAAGGCAAGACTCTTCTTTTTCTGAAGAAAAAGAAGCAAAAAGACTTTTAATTGATTGGGTTAGGAGGGGTGGCCCTACCGAGTCCTTAGAAAACGTGATGCACTGGCGGTGCCGCAATTATGCTGGGATGCACCGGCTCGCCGTTGAACCAGCCACCGCCATGCGGCACGGGCTGCGGGTGCACCTTGGTATCCACCACCGGCGCAGCGCCATGCCAATCGGCCAACCCACTCACCCCGGCCACCGCCGCCTTGATGCTGGCCTGAATAATTTCAGATACCGACAGCCCCGCGGTATCGGTCGCGATAATCTTTAGCTGCAGGGTTTGCGCCAGCATCGGCGCGGTGCCGGTAAAGCTTTGCTGATCGGCGGAAAAATGCAGCCACGCTGGTAGCGCCGCGCCATTGGATTGGCTCGCCAGAAAACTCATGTGCTGGCCCTGGGGATCAACAAAATTACCAATCGGTAGCACGAAATTGACCGCACGCCCTTCGATCCAGGTCTGGGCCACCGCACGCACCGCCACAATCGGGGCGGCCGCCGGCACGGTGACATTAAAACTTTCGCTGGCTGATAAGCCGGCCGTGTCGGTTGCCGTAACGCTCACCGCAAAATTCGCCATGCCCGCCGGCACCGTGCCGCTAAACCCGCGCGTGACCGGGTTAAAATGCAACCAACTCGGCAGCGCCGCACCGTTGGCGCCGCTGGCAGCAAAAGTAAGGGCGCTGTGCTGCGGATCGCTAAACAACGTCGCCGGCAGCGCCAAAGTTACTGCCACCCCCTGCTTCCAGATCTGATCCGCAGTTTTCACCCCCAGCACCGGTGCCTTGGGCACAAGCGCGTTAACCGTGACACTCACCGCCTGCCAATCGCCCCAATACGTGCCGTTATAAGCGCGTATATCCAGCGTATCGCTGCCCGCACTATTGCCGGCCATATAAGAAAGTGTGGTCAGCGACGTCACACTGAACGCACCTGCCGCCGATTGCGCAGTATGGCTAACCGTGCCGACCAGAAACGACCCGCCCGCCGCTGCACTATCGTAAACTTGGTATTGCGTAATCGTTTTGCTCGCCGGGTCGCTGGCCGAAAACACCGTGGAAAGCGCGAGCGTACGCCCGGTATCCAGCGAAACCGCCGCCGCTTTCGCAACCATTATGGGTGTATCGAGCTGGTAGATCACCACATTGCGGCCAAAAACACCGGCAAACTCCTTGGACGCCGCATGTGCCGGTGCCACCAGAATATCGGCGGCCGACCCATCATGCGCGCTGTTGGAAAACCCGCCAGACCCATTTGAATACGCAATGTTATCGATAAGTTGTGCGGTGGCCCCACTGCCCGAAACACAGGTGGTGATATGCCCGCCACCACTTGCGGTTTGAAACGCCACAATATCGCCCGCGGTAATTTTGCTGAGCCAATCGCCGCTGGCGCCGGCAGGCCCATTATAGGCCACAATCCATTCGCCGTTGGCAGCACCTGGCACACCGATCGCCGTGCTGTTCACCGGCAGGCCTGCCCCCGCTTCGGCCGCAATGGTGCTGGCCAACACCCAGCAGCCATTATCGTTCCAGGCAGCGCCAACAAAGCTTTGTGCCACCGCGCAAATCTGCCCAGGTGTCGCCTGCGCTGGCGGCACGCCGGCAAAATTCGGGTCGGTGGCAATGGTCAGCGACCCGCGATACCCCGCCGCATCGGTTTGCATCAGCCCATAGGCGCTGCTGGCATAGTTTTGCGCATCACTCAGTGATGTTTCGCCGAACAAGGAAATATTGGTGATGTCATATAAACTGGCCGAGCTGGTATAGGTAAGCTGCGCCAAATTCCCCAAACTTGCATTTATGTATTGCCCGGTGCTGACATTATAGGTGAACACAATGCCGCAGCCACGGCCATCGCCATCGGTTGCGCCAAAACTTTGGCTATTCCCGTTACCGCTAAAACTACCAGTGGCGTGGGTGGCGGCGGCGGTATATTCGTTACGATCCAGCGCGTTCAGCACCAGGTAAGCCGGGTTGGTCGCACCTGGTGTGATGGTAAAACACGTGCCCAGCGAAATCGTCTGCGCACCACTCACCACGGCCGATGTTTTGCTAATCTGGATTGCCATACCCGCCGACCCTTCTGACTGAACAGAAGCGCAGCATGGCACCGCCAAAGTTAACTAATCGTTGGCGCCTGGAGCGGTTTTTGTGGCCCCAAATAAAATTCGAGGCGCCTTATGGTGCCGCACTCACCCGCCACACCGTGTTGCCGACATCATCGGCCACTAGCAGCGCCCCATCGGCATCCAGCGCCACCCCCACCGGCCGCCCCTGCGCCTGGCCGGCCGCATTAAAAAACTCGGTCAACACGTCCGCGGCCGGCCCCGCCGGCTTGCCATCCGCAAACGGCACAAAAATCACTTTATAGCCGCTGGGAGGATTGCGATCCCAACTGCCATGCTGGCCGACAAACACCCCTTGCGCAAAAGCCGCCGGCAAAGCTGCACTGGCCCGCGAAAACGCCAACCCTAGTGATGCGGTATGCGGCCCCAGTGCGTAATCCGGCACCAACGCGCTCGCCACCAAATCCGGCCGCGGCGGGGTCACCCGCGTATCCACATGCTGCCCGTAATAGCTGTAGGGCCAGCCATAAAACCCGCCATCTTGCACATGCGTCATATAATCGGGCACCAGATCGCTGCCCAGCTCATCACGTTCGTTCACCACCACCCACAGCGCGCCGCGATTAGGTTCAAACGCCAGCCCAATCGGGTTGCGCAGGCCACTGGCAAAAATCCGGTGGGTGCCGGTCGCCCGATCGATCTGCCAAATCGCCGCGCGGCCGGCTTCCGCTGCCATACCGTTATCGCCAATGTTGCTGTTAGACCCAACCGATACGTAAAGCGTGCTGCCATCGGCGCTGGCAACCAACCCTTTGGTCCAGTGGTGATCAATCGGGCCGCCCGGCAGATCTAACAGTTTGACCCCAGGCGCGTTTATCGCGGTGTCACCGGCGGTGTAGGGAAACCGCATAACGCTGTCGGTGTTCGCCACATATAAATCGGTGCCGACCAGCGCCATGCCAAACGGTGACGTCAGCCCTTGCAAAAAATCGAATTTTCGCACGCCGGTTGGGGTTTTGCGCAGCAGCACGATGCGGTTGGGGCTGGCGTTGCCGGCGCCGGCATAGGCCAGCACCAAACTGCCGATTTTACCTTTAATGCCGGCGGCGTCGCCGGCCAGATGCGGGCCTTCGGTTTCGGCGACCAACACATCGCCATTGGGCAACACGTATAGCCAGCGGGGGTGATCAAGCCCGGCGGCGAGGGGGGCAACGGCAAGCCCAGGTGCTGCCACCGGCATGGCACCTGCGGGCCACCCGACCACGGGGGCGATTTTTATGGTGGGGAACGCGCCGGGGTGCGGCTCGAGCAAAGTGGGGTGTGGCCCCATGCCGTCGGCAACGGTTAACGCCGCTTTATCGCCAGCATTGGCGTAAATCAGCGCAACGCCTGCTACCAGCACCACCGCCGCACCGGCGGCAAACCGCCCAAACCTGCCCATTCCCGTATCCCCCGACCTCAAAACGCACAAACCCTCACGTGCAGAGATGGCGGTTTTGCCCGCATAGTCAACGCGAGCCGGTTTAGGGTGTGGGTCATTTTGAATGTCCGGACGTGGCTGAATATGGCCGGGCGGACAAGGGCTGCATGGCGAGGCCGGCAGCGGAATTCGGACATTCGCCGCAGTCATAAAGATGTAGCGTGGGTTTTAACCCACGGCACGGAGAAAAGCCCTTATTGTGACAGAAAAGTGTCTCGGAACCGAACATGTGTATTGGGAAAACACGTGGGTTAAAACCCACGCTACGCTTACTCGGACGGAACCGCCTTCCTTAAACAGTTCTGGCCTTGTGCCCGACTAAGCATTACTGCACATTTGATTGAGGGGTGGGGAAATTCCAGATGTACCATACTAAATTTAAACAGGTCATCAGGATAAGCCTCGCGGGTGCGTGGATAGGCTTAATGCTCGCCAGCGCAGCACAAGCAGCGACGCCCACTGTATTTGGAGACTCTGTTGCAGCGCCTGCCCAGGGTATCAATGTCGCCGGGTTTGGTTTCACAGCGCCCAATGCAGTCGATATTTATTTCGATACTACCGACCTTCGACTGGCAGTGCCCGATGCAAATGGCACTCTGCCGATGCAGCTTACGGTGCCGGCCGATGCAATGTCCGGCCATCACTGGATAAGCCTTGTACAACGGGTCTCCGGAATCAGCGCTCAGAAACGCTTCCTGGTTCACCTCGACGGGTTTGGGATTGTGCAAGGCTGCCCGACGCAGGGTATGCGCTCCAATCCTCACGAGAACGCGCTGTCTCTGCAATCAGTCGCTAGCCTGGCACCGATTTGGTGCGCAGCAACGGGATTCGGTATCGGCTCGTCCCCCGCGGTTGTTGACGGCGTGGTCTATGTTGGATCGGGTGACGGCAGCCTGTATGCGTTCAACGCCGCGACCGGCGCCAAGCTCTGGTCCGCAGCAACAGGCTACTCCGTCAATTCGTCACCCGCGGTTGCGAATGGCATCGTTTACGTAGGCTCATTGGACCACAGCCTGTATGCGTTCAAAGTGGCAACCGGCGCCAAGCTTTGGTCCGTAGCAACGGGAAACGTGGTCTGGTCGTCACCCGCAGTTGCAAATGGCGTCGTCTATGTCGGCTCATTCGACAACAGCCTATACGCTTTCAATGCGGTGACCGGCGCGAAGCTTTGGTCGGCGGTAACGAGAGGCGCTATACTTTCATCGCCTGCAGTTGCGAACGGCGTGGTCTATATCGGGTCCGAAGATAACACCCTGTATGCGTTCAACGCGACGACTGGTGTCAAACTTTGGTCCACTGCGACCGGCGACGGCATCGACTCATCACCCGCAGTTGCTGACGGCGCTGTCTATGTTGGATCGGGTGACGGCAGCCTGTATGCGTTCAATGCGACGACTGGTGCCAAGCTTTGGTCAAAAGCCACGGGAAATGCGATCATGTCGTCACCTGCGGTTGCGAACCACGCGGTCTATGTCGGCTCGCATGACAGCAGCCTTTATGCGTTCAACGCGACAACCGGCACCATGCTTTGGTCCGCCGCAACGGGAAGTGTGATCGTGTCGTCACCTACCGTTGCGAACGGCGTGGTCTATGCGGGATCGTGGGACCACTGCCTGTATGCGTTCAACGCGACAACCGGCGCCAAGCTTTGGTCCGCGGCCACGGGAAACAAGATCGTGTCGTCACCCAAAGTTGCGAACGGCGTGGTCTATGTTGGATCCGAAGATAGCAACCTGCACGCGTTCGCGCCCAATGTGGCGATTGGCGCGCCCTCAGCTGTGGCCGAACAAGCGCCGCGTCCCTCGACACTGCACCCAGATTACAGGCTCACGCCAGCACCGGCCAGTAAACCATAAGAGAAAGCCACGATCCCGGATTCCCTGACCGGGAGCTCCAAACTCGCTGACCGAGCTTCTTCGTTCCGAAAAACGCTTGCGGTGGAATGAATGACTTTGGTGCACGCTCCCCCGCCACACCAGCCGCGCGCCTTGCATTGCTTGGTACTAAAAACTCTAGCTGCCCAACCGCCTAAGGTTAAGGACCTGCCGCCATGATCCTGCTCTTCATCACCTTAATCGCCACCGGCATCTTCATCACCACCACCAGCGCCCAGCTACCCGCCATGGTCGCCTCCCATTTCGCCACCAGCGCGCCGTAGGGCGCATAAGTGCAGCGTCATGCGCCGTCGCAAGCTACCAACCGAACAGCGGTTGGGTTACGAACGGCTATCTGCTTGCGTTGCCAAAGGCGGCGCATGACGCTGCGCTTATGAGCCCTACAAATCGCTTAAATTCGCTTTCGGGTGATCCCAATCAGTGGCTGAATGACCGAACTCTGCGCATCCCCGAAGCACCTGCCGTGTGGCTTGCGTGTGTTGTAACTAAAAACTCTAACTGCCCAACCCGCAAAGTTAAGGACCACCACCATGATCCTGCTTGCCATCACCTTACTCGCCTCCGGCATCTTCATCACCACCACCAGCGCCGAGCTGCCCGCCATGGTCGCCTCCCATTTCGCCGCCAGCGGCATGCCCAACGGCTTCATGCCGCACGATGCCTATGTGCGCTTCATGCTGGCCTTTGCCCTGGGCGTGCCCCTGCTGGTCGCCCTCAGCAGCGTCGCACTCAAAAACCCCAACGCCCGCATCAACATCCCCAACCGCCATTACTGGCTCGCCCCCGCGCACCGCGCAGAAACCATCGCCTACCTGCGCCGCCACATCGCCTGGTTTGGCGCCCTCATGGCGTTATTCCTCGCCTACGTGCACTGGCTAGTGGTGCTCGCCAACCGCACCACCCCGGCAATCCTGCCCAGCACAGAATTCAAAACCGGGCTTTTGGTGTTTCTCATGGCGATAGTGCTATGGGCGATCACCATGGTTGGCAAATTTTTCGGCCGCAGTTAAGCGGCCTCCGCCACCCGCCCATTAATCGCAAGCCCTTCCACACCCGCGGTCACGTGCACGGTTTCGCCTTCACGCACCGCACCTTCCAGCAACAAATTCGCCAAGCCATTTTGCAGGCTGCGTTGAATAACCCGTTTTAACGGCCGCGCCCCGTAAACTGGATCATACCCTTCATTGGCCAGCCAATCCCGCGCCGATGGCGCCAAATCCAGCGTAATCTTGCGATCATCGAGCAATTTTACCAAATGCGACATCTGAATATCAACAATGGTTGCCATATCCGCACGCTGCAAACGGTTGAACAAAATAATCTCGTCCAACCTATTCAAAAATTCCGGGCGGAAATGATCGCGCACCACTCGCATCACCTGCGCTTCCACTTTCGAGGCTTTTTCACCATCTTTTTGGTTGGCCAAAATATCGCTGCCCAAATTGCTGGTCAGCACAATAATGGTATTACGAAAATCCACCGTGCGGCCCTGGCCATCGGTCAGGCGGCCATCATCGAGCACTTGCAGCAGAATATTGAACACATCTTCATGCGCCTTTTCCACCTCATCGAACAAAATCACCTGATACGGCCGGCGGCGCACCGCTTCGGTCAGCGTGCCGCCCTCTTCATAACCCACATACCCAGGCGGCGCGCCGATCAACCGCGCCACCGCATGTTTTTCCATAAATTCGCTCATGTCGATGCGCACCATGGCGCGATCGTCATCAAACAAAAATGCGGCCAGCGCCTTGGTTAACTCGGTTTTGCCCACCCCGGTCGGGCCCAAAAACAAAAAACTGCCAATCGGCCGGTGCGGGTCACCCAACCCCGCCCGCGCGCGGCGCACCGCATGGGCCACCGCTTTTAGCGCATCTTCCTGGCCCACCACCCGGCCACGCAAAACATCCTCCATGCGCAGCAATTTATCGCGCTCGCCTTCCAGCATTTTTTCAACCGGCACGCCGGTCCAGCGCGAAACCACGCCGGCGATTTGTTCGGCGGTCACTGCTTCATTGACCAAATGGCCGCCATCTTGCTGGCCTTCGATCTGGCGTTCCAAGTCCGGGATCACGCTATACAAAATTTCCGATGCCCGCGCCAAATCGCCGCGGCGCTGCGCCACTTCCACATCGCCCCTGGCCTGATCGAGCTTTTCCTTAAGTTTTTGGGTGCCGGCGACGCGTTCGGTCTCAGCCTTCCACGCGGTTGTCATGGCGTCGGATTTTTCCTCCAAGCCGGCCAATTCCCGTTCCAGCTTTTCCAGCCGGTCGCGCGAGGCCTGATCGGTTTCCCGCTTTAATGCTTCACGCTCAATTTTAAGCTGCATCACCCGGCGATCGAGCTCGTCCAGCTCTTCGGGTTTGCTATCCACTTCCATGCGCAGGCGGCTTGCCGCCTCATCCATCAAATCGATCGCCTTATCGGGCAAAAACCGGTCGGTGATGTAGCGGTTAGACAAGGTGGCAGCAGCGACAATGGCGCTATCGGTAATCCGCACACCGTGATGCAGTTCGTATTTTTCTTTAATGCCGCGCAAAATGCTAATGGTGTCTTCAACGCTGGGTTCACCGACAAACACCGGCTGAAACCGCCGCGCGAGCGCCGCATCTTTTTCCACATGCTTGCGGTATTCGCTTAACGTTGTGGCGCCAATACAATGCAGCGCACCACGGGCAAGTTCAGGTTTTAACAAGTTCGAGGCATCCATCGCGCCATCGGCACGGCCTGCGCCAACCAGCGTGTGCATCTCATCGATGAACAAAATCACCTGGCCTTCGGCGGATTCGATTTCTTTCAAAACCGCTTTTAGCCGCTCCTCAAACTCCCCGCGATATTTGGCGCCGGCCACCAGCGCGCCCAAATCGAGCGACAATACCAGCTTATTTTTCAACGCTTCCGGCACATCGCCACGCACAATGCGCAGTGCCAGACCTTCTACAATGGCAGTTTTGCCAACGCCCGGCTCGCCGATCAGCACTGGGTTGTTTTTGGTGCGCCGTGCCAGCACCTGAATGGTGCGGCGAATTTCTTCATCACGGCCAATCACCGGGTCGAGTTTTTGCGCGCGCGCCAGCTCGGTCACGTCTTTGGTGTATTTTTTCAGCGATTCGAAATTGGCTTCCGCGCCGGCACTATCCACCTTGCGGCCACGGCGAATATTTTCCAGTGCGGTTTCAATCGCCTGCGGGTTGCCGCCATGGGCGCGCAGCGCGCGGCCGGCCGGGGTTTCACTGGCGGCCAGGGCTGCCAGCAGCCGGTCCTGGGCGACAAAACTATCGCCGGCACGCGTCGCCGTTTGTTCGGCGGCATCCAGCACGCGCACCAATTCCGGCGTTATCTGCGGCTGCCCGGCGCCCGATCCCTGCACTTTCGGCAGGCGGGCAAGATCGGCGGTAATCGCGTTATGAATAGCATTGGGGTCGGCCCCGGCCGCGCGCAGCATGCCGGCTGCCGCCCCTTCCTCATCATCCAGCAGCGCGCGCAGCAAATGTTCAGGGGTAATGCGCTGGTGAAAATCGCGGATCGCAATCGTGCTGGCCGCCTGCAAAAAACCTTTAGCACGGTCGGTGAGTTTTTCGATATCCATGGTCGCTGGTTCCTAAATCCCGTGGCGGCGATAGCGGGGTAACGCCCCTCTCAGAGGCAACGTTCCATCCCTTCGTATGCCGCTTATTTGGGCACGGCATTGATCCGCCTCAAGGGGCCCCATCACCCATCACAAACACGCAATCCTCGTAACACTGCCCCAGTTCAATCTTCATAACCATGTCATTAAATACTGCCAGTTTTTGATTGACCCCAGCACAAGTATTGGCGTATGAGCAATGAATGTGTCATGCCGCACCGCAGCAAGTTCGTGCCACCAAAAAATCTGGCCCCGCCGCGGCCACCGGCGCCAAGCCAAGTGCGGCCGCCACCGGCCTGCCCGATACCACCCCGCCACCCGCCTTGGCCGCACCGGCGCGCACCCCCGCACCGGCCGATTTCGATGAAATCGGCTATCTCAATCTGCACCCGGATATCGCCGCCGCCGTTGCCCGCGGCGATGTGCTGAGTGGCTGGCTGCACTATCATCTGTTCGGCCGCAGCGAAGGCCGCCGCGCCCACGAGCTCGACCTTGCTTTTTACTTGGCCGCCTACCCGGTGGCGCGCGCCGATATCGCTGCGGGCTTGGCCCCTGATCCGCTTACCCATTTTGTGCAATTTGGCCGTGCCCGCGGCTACCTGCCCAATCTGCGCGCCACCCGCCCTGATCATGCGGCGGCCCAGCCATCGCGCTTCGGCGGATTATGGACCGACCAGCCCAACGCCCGGGATATCGCACGCGGCAAACTCACCATTGGCCGCATCAGCGCCGATGAAGCGGCGGCCCTAGATCACTATATCACCCATGGCTACGTGGTGTTGCCGCAAGCGTTGGCGGGCGCGCTCGCCCGCACCGCCACCGATGCGCTCAACAGCGCGTTCCGTGGCGCCTTCCCAGCACTTTGCTTTGAAACCAGCGACACGCCACCAGTGTTTTGCACCTGGCGCCGCGATCTCGACCAATCGGGTGCCCGCGCGCTCGATATCCACCAAGCCGCCCCCGCCATCCGCGATGCGATGTTTGCCTCCGCCATCGCCGCCTTCTTGGGCCTGGTGTTCGATGCGCCCCTGCTGGCAGCACACACCGCAGGCAGCACCACGATCGCGGCGCGCCAGGCACTACCCGATTCGCCCAGCTTCGCCCTGTCCCTACCGCGCGCCGGCGCCAGCGCCATGCTGGCACTCGACCCAATTCCCGCCACGGCCGGCCTGGTGGTTTACCCCGGCAGCCACCGCTTCCCCGATTTTCTCTACGATGGCCGCTGCAAAACCATCACTGAAGTGCAACGCCTAACCGGCACCAGCAGCCGCCTTCACGACCAGATGGCGGTGCACGCCCGCGCCGTTGCCCACCGTATTGATGGCCTAGGGATTGCCGCCACGCCGCTGGTGATGGCCGCCGGCGACGTGCTGATCCGCAACCTCGATCTAGTTTACGGCGCCAATCCCGCCGCGGGCATGGGCGCCCATCGCCACATCGTTGCTAAATACAGCCCGGCTTATGCCGCCCCGCTGGTGATGGAACGCATGCCCACCAACCTCGGGCGCCACGGCGTGCATCTTTATACCGCAGGCCCGGCCACGGCAGCAGGGTAAGTAGGGGGCTAAGAATCTTCTTTTTCTGAAGAAAAAGAGTAACTGCCCAGGTAGGGTCGAAGCTACACAACCCATTGAAAACATTTATGGCG
>JBBARC010000064.1:0-14280 GCA_040400005.1 Acetobacteraceae bacterium
AGACCCTTAACGCCTAGGGGCTTGGGAGTTACCTTTTTCTTCAGAAAAAGAAGAATCTTTTCCTGTATATAAACGGAACAATATCAATGACCTACGAATTCATCGCGGTTGAAACCACGGGCCACGTGACCACCATCACCATCAACCGCCCGGCCGCGATGAACGCCTTGTTTGGCCCGGTGCACCGCGAGATGGATGCGGCTTTTAACGGCTTTGCCGCCGATGCTGATCAATGGGTCGCCATCCTCACCGGCGCTGGCGAGCGTGCTTTTTCCGCCGGCAACGACCTTAAAGCCACCGCCATGGGCGGCGACATTTCCACCCCCGATACCGGCTTTGGCGGGCTGACCGCACGGTTTGATCTGACCAAACCGATTATTGCCGCGGTCAACGGCGTTGCCATGGGCGGCGGCTTTGAACTGGCGCTGGCATCCGACATTATTATTGCTGCCGACACCGCGGTGTTCGCGCTGCCCGAACCCAAAGTGGGGCTGGCGGCGCTGGCCGGGGGCTTGCATCGGCTGCCGCGTGCCATTGGCTTATCGCGGGCCATGGCGATGATTCTCACTGCTGGGCGGGTGACCGCGGCGGAAGGCCAAAATTTGGGGTTTGTGCACCAGGTAGTGCCAGCGGCCGACCTACTGACGGCGGCCCACGCCCTTGCCGCCACCATTTGCGCACTCAGCCCGATGTCGATCCGCGCCTCAAAAGAAGCGGTGCTGCTGGGCCTGGCAGAACCTACGTTGAAAGACGCCATCACCAACCAATGGGCGTACCCGGCAATTCAGGCGCTACTGAAGGCTGAAGATTTCATGGAAGGCCCGATGGCCTTTGCCGAACGCCGCGCCCCGGCGTGGAAAGGGCGTTAGTAAGCGGCCCGCTCAGCTTCCGGCCAGCCACGCTTCACAACAGGCACGCGCCAGGGCGCGCACGCGGCCAATATAACTTGCCCGCTCCGACACCGAAATAACCCCGCGGGCATCTAGCAGGTTAAACGCGTGGCTGGCTTTGATGCATTGGTCGTAGGCCGGCAGCGATAATGTGTGGGTCAGCAGGGCTGCGCATTCCGTTTCACTATCGGCGAAATGGCGCATCAGCATAGCGGTATCGGCACATTCGAAATTATAGGCGCTGTATTCACGCTCGGCGCGCAAAAACACATCGCCGTAGGTTACCCCCTGGCCGTTAAAATCGAGGTCGTAAACGCTTTCCACGCCCTGCACGTACATCGCCAGACGTTCCAGCCCATAAGTGAATTCGGCGCACGGCACCGCCACGGGAATGCCGCCAACCTGTTGAAAATAGGTGAACTGGGTCACCTCCATGCCGTCGCACCACACTTCCCAACCCAGGCCCCAGGCGCCCAAGGTGGGGCTTTCCCAGTCATCTTCGACAAAGCGAAAATCGTGCAGGGCAGTGTCGATGCCAATCGCGCGGTAGCTTTCCAAAACCAGCTCTTGGGCATCGGCCGGGCTGGGTTTTAGGATCACTTGGTACTGATAATAATGCTGCAAGCGGTTGGGGTTTTCGCCGTAACGGCCGTCGCTCGGGCGGCGGCAGGGTTGCACGTAAGCCGCCCGCCAAGGCGCTGGCCCCAAGGCACGCAGCGTGGTTGCCGGGTGGAAGGTGCCAGCGCCCATTTCCATGTCGTAGGGTTGCAAAATCAGGCAGCCTTTGGCCGCCCAATAGGCGTGCAGGCGCAGAATAATATCCTGAAAACTGGGTTTGCCGGCCATGGTGCTTTTATGCCCAAACAGAAATTAGCGGTGATACGAAAGGCGATGCGTGCGGTATAGCCGTGGCAGCGGCGACAGGGAACGGGGCGGTAGATGCGAATGGCGTTAAGGCGGGCGGACAGTATCGGGATCGCCGTCGTGCTGATCCTGGGGGCCGGCATCTTCGCCTACCGCGCCGCCTACATTGAACCGCGTATGTGGGGCACCATTTGCGCCGCCGCCCCGCGGCCCCTGGCCTGCGAACCGCGCGCGGCCCTGCTGTGGCTGCAGCGTTTTTATCTTTGGGGGTGGGCGGCCTTCGGCATGGGTGTGTTGGGGTTTTTGCGCATCGGCGGGGTGCCCGTGCAAGCCGCCGGCGTCGCCATCGGCATCGCCGCCATCGCTAATTACAACGCCAACTGGGGGGCTGTGGGCCTGGCACTCGGCCTATTGGGCTGGATCAGCAGCCCGATGCCGCCTGACCACGCAGCCTAGCGCCAGGATCAGCGCACACGCGTTCCACCCCAGCGATTGGGTGTTTAAAAACCCCTCCTGCGTTAGGCTTACCAGCGCACCAATCGCCAGGGCGCCGCCGACCAAAGCCTGCTCGCGCCCCGGCAACCCCGGCCGGGCGCCGCGTACAAACCGCGCCAGCACTGCCACCACCGGCACGGCATACGCGCCAAAGGGGAAATCTCGGTAGCGCGAATCAGCCGCCAGCAACCCCTGATTAACCGCTGCCGCCACCAGCATCAAAAACAAAACATCCGCGAACAAGTGGCCGCTGGGCGGCATTTTCCCACGCAGCACGCCGCGCACAGCATCCAAACTGCGCGCCCCCGCCAGGGGCTGATCCAGCGATCCGCGCCCCATGGCCAGCAGCGCCAGCAAAGTTTGGCCGCTCAAATTAACCCACGCCGCCGCCAACACCCGCCGATCATATAAGTACGGGCAGGTATCGGCCGCGGCGATCCCTAACGCGCTACCCAACGCCATGCCAAGCACCACGGCGCCGGGGGTAAACCCACCCAACGCCGCCAGCACAACGCCAAGCCCGATCGACACCGCCGTATACGCCGCCCAGTTGGGCAGGTTGGAAACCGGCCCGGTGAGCGGAATTTTCAGGCTGCGATCCTCAGCAAACACCCCCCAATTCGCCCCCACCCGGCCTTCGCTGGCGTATTTCCAATCCTGATCGAATGCCTCAATGAAATTATAGTCAAAATGCTCGGTGCCGCTCAGCGCAATAAAGCGGCGTAAAAACGTCGCCGCATTCACCCGGCTAGGCACCGCATCACGCCGCGCCCGCCCGGCACTGGGCCAGCCAGTTTCGCCAATGGCGATCGGTTTGCCGGGAAATAGCCCGCGCATCTCGTGGTACACATCGCCCACATGGGCAACCGCCGCATCAATGCCGGTGGGGGTATCTTCCCAGTACGGCAGCAGATGAATCAGCATCACATCCACATGGGCTGCGACCTCGGGGAATTGCTTCCAAAAATCCCACACATCGGCATACGCCACTGGCTGCTTAACCGCCGCGCGCACCTGGTCGATCGCCGCTATTAACGCTGCCGGCGGCAAATCCCGGCGCAACAGCACCTCGTTACCCACCACCACCCGGGTGATGGTATCGGGGTAGGCGTGCGCCAGCGCGATGCCGCGGGCGATTTCCTGCGCATTGCGGGCCCGATCCGCCCCCAGCCAAATACCTTGCCATACATGCAGCCCATGCTTTTGCGCCAAAGCCGCCGCGTCGTACTGGCCTTCTATCGCCGCATAGGTGCGCACGGCGCGGGTCGCCCCCGCCATCAGCGCCATATCGGCATCCGCCTCCGCCGCCGACGGGAATTGCTCCGTCATCGGCGACTGCCCCGCCCGAAACGGCGCAAACGACAGCGACGCGAACTTACCCGCAGCCAGCGCCGGGCCAGGGTTTTGCGCCCGGTTCGGCCAGTACCACCCGAGGGTCACCAAACTTGCAATCAACAGGCATAATAGAATGGAACGTCGCATAGCCCTGGTTAGCCGATATGCTCGGCACAGGCCACGGGTGGCGGCAGGCTAAGGCTAAGGTCTTCTTTTCTGAAGAAAAGAAGCAAAAGACTTTTATTATGCTGGGCCTGACTGTGCGGTGGCATGGTAGCCCCAGGCCCAGCGTATAAAAGTCTTTTTGCTTCTTTTTCTTCAGAAAAAGAAGGTTCTTACCTTACGGCATCAGCACATCATGCACGGGGGCGGCAAACAGCCGATACGGATCGTAGGTATCCAGCAACGCAAGCGCGCTATCCCAGTTATCGCCCACTGCTTGGCCGGCGCGCAGCGCGTTGGGGATGGTGGTGCCGATCATGGTGGGGTCTGCCCAGGCAGCGGTGGTGGTGTAGCCCCACCCTTTAGACCATTCCGGCCGAACGGTTGCGTAAGCGCCGCTATAATTGCTCACCATCCATTGTTCGACATCACGGTAGAACTGGGCAGCACCAGGGGTGCCGGGCAGGGTAAGAATATCGAACCACACGGCGACATTCCACCCGCTTTGATCGGGCCGTGGCCGCAACGCCGACAGCTGCGGTTGCACGGCGCCAGCCATTTGCACGTCGGTGGTTTGGTCGAGCCCGGTCACGCGAATTTCCACTGGCCCGTTCATCGGGTACAGCCCTTGCGCTTCGTAGGCGGATCGTTTGGCCAGAAACATCACGTAAAAGTCGTTAACCACCCGCTGCACATTGGCGCGCGAGGTCACCACCGCGTAGCCATTGGCGGTAACCCGCAAGGTGGTTGGCCGCACGTACAGGGTCATGTTTTTTGACCAACCCCAAATATCGTAGAGAAATTCCACAACTAGGGCAGACGACACAATATCGTATTGCAACGGACCCAACGTTTTTACCGACGATGGCGACCCGCTTTGGATCGCGGTGATCAGATCCAGTTCCGATTGCGCCACGTTATCGGAAAACGGGTAATTGTACGGGCTGTTTTTCTGCACCGAAAAGAACGGTTTTGATGGGCTAACGGTCCATACTTTCAGCCACGGCTTATCGGTATAGGGAAACCAGATCGCCTCCATGCGCCCGGCAGAATTGAGGTAGCTGGCAATGGTGTTGCCCGAGCTGCCCTGCGGGGCAAACAAGGTTGCTGCCGTTTTATCAATCCAGCTTTGGCAGCGTAACCGCTTGTTAGCGCCCACCTGCAAAGTGGCCGAGGTGATAAAGCTACGCCCAACATGGGCCAGCAACGGCGCAATGCCGGGATCGTTGCGGGCAAAGGTTTTTAGCACATAGGCGCTAGCGGCGCTGTTCCACACCACTGCGGTTAACGACAATATAAGGTTACTCACCGAGCCAAACGTGTGCCCCGCGGTAAGCTGCTCGCCCACCGCCGGCACTGCGGTGCCGTGGCCGTCGATTGCCAGCACACCACCCAGGGTTAAATCGCCAGGTGCGGGGTTGGCGGTTAGCCCCAAGCCTGCATTTTCCAGCACGGTCAGCAGCGCTTCCATCAAAATACCGGGCTGCGCGGTAACTGTTTTAGGCGTGCCACTGGTGTTGATCGAAACTGCGGTTAAATGCTGGGTGGTATCCAGCAGCACCACGTTATTGCTGCAGCTTTCGCCCGCCGCCACGGTCAGGGGCGACCAGTTATGCATATCGCCACGCGGGCGCACTTTGTAGCCCGCACCCACTGCCCAATTACACACGGTCACCACATCGGCAGGCGTTAACGGTGCGCATGTCCACAGCGCCGATATGGCGATTTCGCCCGACCAGTTCTGGTAGGCTTGTTGGTATAGCGGGATGGCGGCAGGGAAGGCTGCCGGTGCCGTGCAGGTTGCCGCGGCACTGGCGGGGCTTACTTTAAACGCCGGCGTCCATTTCATCAGCGCGCCAAGGGCGGCGGCACCGACGGCGGCACGGGCAGATCCGGCAAACACATCGCGGCGCGATGGGCCTGCGGCGTTGCCGCGCAATTCCCCGCCAGCCTTTTGGGTTGGATTGGTCATTCACTTTCCTCCGGTTTGGTCTTTTTTATGATTGGGTTGGCAGGCGTTGAGCTTCACGTGCGGGCAGTGCGCCCGATCGGCGGCCAATGGGGCGCAGTGGCCTGCCCGCGTATTCAACTGCGGAGTTAACCGCGTTAATTTCAGCGCATCTCAATGGTAAAACCGCGTCATACCGGCGAAATGCGTAGCCCGATGCGGTTTATGGCACGCACAAAACAAAAACACCAGAATGTTTCGCGTTATGGTTGTATTTTTTTAAACCGCTACCAATGCGCCATCGTTCACGCGGGCGACCCCGTTGAACCGCGCCGCCGCCAGTGCCATTTACCGGGCTGCCTTCCCCGACCGGAGACCACACCATGACCCCCGACGAACGCGATATCATTGGCCAGTTCGTTACCCGCGTTAGTGGCACCCAGGTGGCCACGTTTGCCGGTGGATCAGTGCCGGCAACGCGGCCGGCCCTGCCGCCTGTCGACCCCGAGGCCGACCGCTTTTTGGCCGAGCTTTTTTCTCGCTTTCCGGAAGCACGCTACCGCATCACCCAAACCGCCTTTGTGCACGAAGCAGCCTTGGCCGAGGCACAAACCCGCATCCAGGCCTTACAGGCCGAGCTGGCACAGCTGCGCCAGGCGCTTAACACCCAGGCCGCACAGCCACGATCGGGCGGGTTTTTCGGTGGTTTGTTTGGCGGCGGCCAACGCACGCCAGCGCCCGGCTACCCGCAAGCCTATCCACCCCAGGCTTACCCACCCCAGGCTTACCCACCCCAGGCTTACCCACCCCAGGCTTACCCAACGGCCTACCCGCCCTCCTATCAGCCCGGCATGTTCTCCGGCGGATCGGGGTTTTTAGGCTCGGCGCTCACGACAGCCGCTGGCGTTGCCGGCGGTGTGCTGGCAGCCGATGCGATTTCCAGCATGTTCCACCACAACACGGGGTTTGGCGGCGGGCTGCCAGGTGGCTCGCCGTGGGGCGGCGGCACCACGATTAACGAAACCGTCTATAACAATGCCCCCGCCGACCCTTGGGCTGGCGCCGGCACCAGCGGTGATCCAGGCTGGGCAACGGACACCAGCAGCGACAGTAGCGCCAACGACGGGGGGGGCGATTGGTCCGGTGGCGGCGATGATGGTGGCGGCAGCGACGATTTCGTCTGATCCGCCATGAGCTTACTGCAAAAAGCCGCGCCAGCTCTGGTGCTGGCAAGTGCCTCGGCCGCGCGTCATGCCGTGTTAGTCGGCGCCGGTTTGCGATTTAGCGTGGCCGTCAGTGGCGTCGATGAAGCCGGCATCAAAAATACCGGCGCCGACCCGGCCAGCACCGCCCTTACCCTGGCGCGCGCCAAAGCCCGCGCCATCACCGCCCCCGGCGCGATCGTGATTGGCTGCGATCAAATTCTGCTGTGTGAAAACACCTGCTTTGACAAGCCCGCCGATCTCACCGCAGCCCGCGCCCAACTGTTCGCCCTATCAGGCAAACCCCATGTGCTGCTCACCGCCATTTGCGCCTATCAAGATGGTACGCAGCTGTGGCACCATATCGCCACCCCCAAACTGACCATGCGCCAGTTTTCCGCGGCCTTCCTCACCGCCTATCTGGCTGCCGAGGGCGACGCGGTGCTAACCTCGGTCGGCGCCTACCGGCTGGAAGGCCCCGGCGCCCATCTGTTTTCCGAGATCGAGGGTGAACACGCCGCCATCCTCGGATTGCCCCTGATCGCCCTGCTCAATTTTCTGCGCGGCCAGGGCGTTGTGCTCACCTAGAGCGGGATGCGTTTAATTTCATCGCATTCTGCGTACGCACCCCGCTCTAGCTCTCTGCTTTAGCGAGCATGTTTATCCGGCAGGTGATCCCGTCTGGCCGGATCATGCTCTAGTTCTCTGTTTTGGCGAGCATGTTTATCCGGCAGGTGATCCCGTCTGGCCGGATCATGCTCTAGGCTTTGCAGCCCGCGCCAATTCAGGCAGTTTGCCAAAATAGCGCGGTGGCGCTGGGCATTTCGTTGGAGTTTTAGCCGGTGGCAATCGAGAAAACCTACCCCCACGCAACTGCGGCCCTGGCCGGCCTGTTGTTTGATGGCATGACCATCATGTCGGGCGGGTTTGGCCTGTGTGGTGTCGCCGAGGCCTTGATCGATGCGATCCGCGACAGTGGGGTTAAAAACCTCACGGTTATTTCCAACAATGCCGGCATCGATGGCGCAGGTTTGGGCAAATTGCTGGAAACCCGCCAGATCAGTAAAATGATCAGCTCCTATGTTGGCGAAAACAAAACTTTTATGAACCAGTACTTGGCCGGTGAACTGGAAATTGAATTTAATCCCCAAGGCACGTTAGCCGAACGTATCCGCGCTGGCGGTGCCGGCATCCCCGCCTTCTTCACCCGCACCGGCGTTGGCACCGCCGTTGCCACCGGCAAGGAGGAGCGCGAATTCGATGGCAAGCGCTACATTATGGAACGCGGCCTGGTCGCCGATCTCGCCATTGTGCACGCCTGGCGCGGCGATACCGAAGGCAATTTGGTGTATCGCAAAACCGCAAGAAATTTTAACCCGATGATGGCAACCGCCGCCAAAACAACGGTGGCGGAAGTTGAGCAGTTGGTCGAACTCGGCAGTTTTGACCCTGACCACATCATCACCCCCGGCATTTTCGTCAAACGGCTGATCGAAGTCTCCGGCGCCGAAAAACGCATCGAACAGCGCACCACACGCAAGCGCGCGGCATAACACCAATGCCCCCAATACTTGGTAGAAAACAGCCGTTGCACAAACACTTTTAAACTAATGCAGGGGGCCTGGGGGGGCGGCTCGCCCCACCAGCCTTGTATTATTCTTTGTTCGCAACCCCTTCGTGCGTAACCTAAAAGGACACAGCTAATGACTTGGACACGCGATGAAATGGCCGCCCGCGCGGCGCGCGAACTGCGTGATGGGATGTACGTGAATTTGGGCATTGGCATTCCCACCCTGGTTGCCAATTTCATCCCCGCCGGCGTCAACGTTCAGTTGCAAAGCGAAAACGGCATGCTGGGCATCGGCCCTTTTCCTTACGAGGGCGAGGAGGATGCCGATCTGATCAATGCCGGCAAGCAAACGGTCACCGCACTACCCAGCACGAGTTTTTTTGATAGTGCCGCAAGTTTCGCCATGATCCGCGGCGGGCACATCGATCTTTCTATTTTGGGCGCCTTGCAGGTGGCCGAAAACGGCGATCTGGCCAATTGGATGGTGCCCGGCAAAATGGTCAAAGGCATGGGCGGCGCCATGGATCTGGTCGCCGGCGTGCGGCGCGTGGTGATTTTGATGGAACACACCGCCAAGGGGGAAGCCAAAATACTCCCCGCCTGCACCCTGCCGCTGACCGGCGCAGGCGTAGTTGATGTGATTGTCAGTGATTTGTGCGTGTTTGCGGTTGGCAGACCGGGACTGAAACTTGTTGAGCTCGCCCCTGGGGTAAGTGTGGACGAGCTGCGTGCGGCAACGGGCGCCAGCTTCGCGGTCTAAACCGCGCTTCGTGATTGGCGCGTTACCAGCCCGCAAGCCAGCAGAGTTAAAGCAACGGCCGCCCAGCCAAACACATCGCCGATGCCAGCATAAACCGTGCCGCCCGCCGGCGGTATAGGCGCCACCACCAGCAGCCGCCCGATTGGATCCCCACTTGGCGCCTCGGCCAGCACGCGGCCGTAACGATCGCTCACCGTCAGCCGGCCCTGGCGGGCGGCGCGCACCAGGGTAAAACCGCCTTCCACCGCACGCAAAACCGCCATGCGGCTGTGCGCGTAACCATCCTCGCCCCAGCCACCGACAAAATCCCACGCCGGCACCACCATCACCTGCACGCCCAAACGGCCGTATTCGCGGCCAAGGGCGGTAAAATCCATATCCTTACAAATGGCAATGCCAGTGCGGCCCCATGGCGCATCCACGGCAAGCGGCGTGTGCCCAGGCGTCTCCTGGGCTTCAAACCCTGGCACCAGGTGCTGTTTGTCATAGGTTCGCACATCACCATTGGGCCGCCCAACAATGGCGCGATTGGCCTGACTGTCACCGTCGAGGGCCAGAATACCTGCCACCACCATGGCACTTTTGCCTCGCGCCAAAGCGGCGATATCGGCGCCGGCCTGGGTTTGCTGGGGTGGGTGCAAGGCGGCGATCTTTTCCGGCAGCACAATAATGCGCGCGCCAACGTCGGCGGCCGCAGTCATGTCGGGCATATACCGGGCCGCTGTTTCCGCCCAGCGATCCAGCGTCATGCCAGGCAGCGTATCGCTTGCCATCAGCGCCACCGGCACAAATGTATTGGCGGGCGCGTCGGCCAGCCGCGCTAGGCCAAATCCCAGCACCAAGCCCAGCACACCCAGGCCGGCAGCCACGCCCCCGCGCGCGGCTTTGCCGTTGATCATCGCCAGCGCCAGCACGCACCCCGCCACGCTGGGCAAAAACGCCACCAGCGGGGTGCCGCCCAGGCTTGCCGCCTGCAGCACAACAATCGCCTCCATCTGGCTATAAGCGAGGCTACCGGCAGTACCGTGCAGTGACGCGGCACTGTTTACTGTGTCCAACCCGGCAATCGCCAGCGGATAGACAAACACCGGCCAAATTCTTCCAAACCGCGACGCAGTCCCGCCACCAAACAGCGCACGCGCCGCCAGCGCCACGGCAAAACCCTGGGCCACGGCCCGCATAACCACGATGGTAAGGGCGGGAACCACGCCAGCAATGCCCAAAAAATACGGCAAAAAAGCCGCACTACCTACGAGCCCGGCCAAACACCCTAAGGCAAACCCAGCCCGGATCGACCGCCCGCAACACGCCGCCAGCACCGGCGCCGGCGCCAGCCAGGCGGCCCACCAAATCGGGTGCAAATTGGCGCTCGCCGCCATAAGCACACCCGATAGCAACGCAAAAATCACGGCCCGGCCTAAGCTGTGGTGAGGCATAAACAGGGTCCCGGCCTGGGGTTACGCGACATCGCGGATCGCCGTGCCACTCTTACCAGGGGCACGACGGGCGGCAACATAGGCCTGCCTCACCACAAACCTGCGTTGACCCCATCTGCCGCACGCGCCATGACAGCGCTAGGCACACCATGCAAACACCAAATCCCTCCCCAAATCCCCTCGAAGACCCAACCACTACCGCCGCAGACCTTGCTGCCGGCCGCGCAACGCTTGCCGCCGAACGGGCAGGGCTGGCCGCGCTCGAAGCAGCGCTCGACCATAATTTTACCGCCGCCGTGGCAACGCTCGCCGCCGTGCGCGGCCGGGTGATTATCAGCGGCATGGGCAAATCCGGCCACATTGCCCGCAAAATCGCCGCAACCCTGGCCTCCACCGGCACCCCCGCCCATTTCGTGCACCCAGGCGAGGCCAGCCACGGCGATCTTGGCATGATCGTTGCCGGCGATGTGGTGCTGGCCTTATCCAATTCCGGCGAAACCGCCGAACTTGCCGACCTCATCGACCACACCAAGCGTTTCTCCATCCCCCTGATCGCGATTACCGCACGCGCCTACTCGGCCCTGGCGATCGCCGCCGATATTTTGCTGTTGCTGCCTGATGCCGCCGAAGCCTGCCCGATTGGCCTGGCGCCAACCACCAGCACCACCATGCAGCTGGCCCTGGGCGACGCGCTGGCGGTGGCACTATTGCGCCGCACCGGGTTTACCAGCGCCGATTTCCGCACCTATCACCCCGGCGGCAAGCTCGGCGCGCGGCTAAAACACGTGCGCGACGTGATGCACGCCGCCAACCTGCCGCTGGTGCCGCCGCCCATGAAAATGCGCGACGTGCTGCTGGTGATTACTGGCGCGGGCTTTGGCTGCGCCGGTATTGTGGCGAACGGTATACTGGCCGGTATCGTAACCGACGGCGATTTGCGCCGCGCCATGGGCCCCGATCTGCTGGATCGAAGTGCTGCCGAGATCATGACCCCCACCCCCCTAACCATCGGCCCCGATGCCCTGGCCGGCGAGGCGCTGGCGGTGATGAACAGCCCCAAACGGCCGGTCACCAGCCTGTTTGTGGTGAACGATGCCGGCGCCCCGGTTGGCCTGCTGCACGTGCACGACCTGCTGCGCGCAGGCCTGGCCTGAGCCGCCAATGGCGCTAACGCCGCCCAACAAAGCTGGCCGATCGTTGGCGCGGCGTGGCGCCCGGGTGCGCTGGGCGCGGCTGGCACTGCCAATAATGGCTGCAATCCTGCTATCGTCCATCGCCCTATGGCCCGAAATCGAACGCAGCATTATGCGCGCCCGGGTGGGTTTTTCGGGGTTTCGCGCCAAAGGGATCGCCACCGGCATGATGCTAGACCCGCGCTTTCGTGGCCTCGATGGCCAAGACCAGCCCTTTGTTATCAGCGCCGATCTTGCCGCCCGCATCGGGCTTGAACGGGTAAACTTAACCGCCCCAAAAGCCGATCTAACCCTGCGCAGTGGCGAGTGGCTGATGGCCAGCAGCCCGCGCGGGGTGTACCAGCAACATGCCAATCAGCTGGATCTGGCCGGCGGGGTGACGTTGTACCGCGAAGATGGCACCATGCTGCAAACCGATACCGCAACTGTGGATGTGCACCAGGGGGCCGCCAACTCGGCCGACCCCACCCACGCCGAAGGGCCGTTCGGCACATTGGACGCGCAAGGATTTTCGCTGGTGGATAAAGGTACTGTGGTGCAATTCACCGGGCCGGCCAAACTTGTGCTGCGCGGCCATGAATAGGATTTTTATGCGTAAGGCTTTGCTCGGCGCACCGTTGATCTGGGCATCCCTAGGGCTGGGCATAGGCGCGCACGGCCAGGCGATTGATCTCGCCCATGGCGGCCCGGTCACCATCACCGCCGCGGGTGGCATTGATTGGAACCAGGGCGAAAAAACCGTCACCGCCCATGGCGATGCCCGCGCAATTCGCGGCAATGCCACGCTCACGTCGGATAAACTCATCGCCCGCTATCGCGCCAAAGCGCATACTGGCGCGCTTCCTGGCCCCGTTGCGGCGGTTCCTGCGGATAAAACCGCCCTGCCGGGCAGCGATACCGGCGGCAATGAAATCTATCGCCTGAATGCCGAAGGTGGCGTGCATATTTTCACCCAAACCGACCAAGCCTTTGCCGATCACGCGGTTTATGACATCGACGAAGCGGTGGTGGTGCTCACCGGCGGGCATTTGAAAATGACCACGCCCACCAGCATCCTGACCGCGCGCGATACCATTGAATACTGGCCGAAAACCAAACTGGCGGTGGCCCGTGGCGATGCCGTGGTGACCACCACCGATGCCCGCCGGGTCGCCGCCGATGTGCTGGTGGCCTACCTCGCCAATACCCCAGCGCCAGGCGCTGCGCCCGCATCAACAGCACCGGTTAAACCAGCTAGCGGCGATAAGGCCGCTGATGCGCTAACCGGCGGCAAGCTTGATCGCGTCGAAGCCTATGGCCATGTCGAAGTGCGCACGCTCACCGACATCGTCACCGGTGATCGCGGCCTCTACCTGCCGCCCACCGGCATTGCCCGTGTGCTCGGCCATGTCCACATCACCCGCGGCGCCAACCAACTTAACGGTGCCGCCGCGATCGTGAACATGAAAACCGGCATCGCATCCCTCACCCAGGCCCCGGGCGAGCGCGTGCAAGGCCTGGTGGTGCCCAACGCGCCACAACCACCAACCAGCAAAAATACCCCGCGGCCGGCAGGCACACCATGAAAATGCCCGGCAGCACTAGCAGCTTTGCCATCGGCATTCCCGCCACTGTCGGTCAAACTGGCGGCCAAAGCGGCGGCTTGGTGGCACGGGGTTTGGGCAAAACATATCGCAAACGCCCGGTGGTGCGAAACGTCTCGATCACCGTGCGGCGCGGCGAGGCGGTGGGCCTGCTCGGCCCCAACGGTGCCGGCAAAACCACAACGTTTTACATGATCGTCGGCCTGGTGCGCCCCGATACCGGCACCATCGCGCTCGACGGCGCCGATATCACCCTGCAACCCATGTACCGCCGCGCCCGCTTGGGCATCGGTTATCTGCCCCAGGAAGCCAGTGTGTTCCGCGGCCTGAACGTTGAACAAAACATCATGGCAGCCCTGGAAGTTGTGCAAAAAGACCCCGACCGCCGCGAGCGCGCCTGCGATGCATTACTCGGCGAATTCGGCATCGGCCACCTGCGCCGCACCCCAGCCCTGGCCCTATCCGGTGGCGAACGCCGCCGGGTGGAAATCGCCCGCGCGCTTGCCACCGAACCCAGCTACGTGCTGCTCGACGAACCGCTGGCCGGCATCGACCCCATAGCAGTAAGCGAAATTCGCGATCTGGTATCTCACCTTAAAGATCGCGGCATCGGCGTGCTGATCACCGACCACAACGTGCGCGAAACACTGGAAATTATCGACCGCGCCTACATCATGCACGACGGCCGCGTGCTGATGGAAGGCACCCCCGACGACGTCGTCGCCAACGCCGACGTGCGACGCGTGTATTTGGGTGAGAAGTTTTCTATGTGAGGCGTAAGAAAGAAAAGGCTGGTGGGGCGAAGCCGCCCCCCCAGACCCCCGGCAATTGGTTGACGGAGA
>JBBARC010000065.1:0-13936 GCA_040400005.1 Acetobacteraceae bacterium
GCTGATCGCTCGGCTGCAGGCCGCTTGATCAGACCGGAGAGACCTGGGCAGTTACAGAAAAAGAAACAAAAAGACTCTTATTAATGGGGCCAGGAGCGCGCGGTGGCAGTGCAGCCCCAGGCCCAGCGTAGTAAAAGTCTTTTGCTTCTTTTCTTCAGAAAAAAAGACCTTGTCTTACCCTAACCTACGCACCATCCCATGCGCCGCCCGTGCCAAATCTTCCCGCGCCTCGGGCGCGGCAATGGCAATCATCCGCCGGGCGCGCTCGGCCAGGGTTTGGCCGCGTAGGCTGGCGGCGCCAAATTCGGTTATAATCACATCAACATCGCTGCGTGCGGTGGTTACCGGGCCACCTAGGCTTGCCACAATCCGGCTAATACCACCGCGGGCGCTAGCGGGCAGGGCGATGATGGAACAGCCGCCATCCGATCGGTGCCCGGCGCGCACGTAATCTACTTGGCCACCGGTGCCGCCTAGGTAGTCATCGCCAATTTGTTCGGCGTTCACCTGGCCGGTAATATCCACCTCCACGGCGGAATTAATCGTCACCAAATTGGGCAAACTTGCCAGCACGGCGGCGTCATGGGTATAGGCCGAACTGCGCAGGGCAATGGCGGGGTTGCGATTGGCAAAGCGGTACAAACGATCGCTGCCAATCAATGCCCCAGTTACCGATACGCCGGTATCGATGGGTTTGCGGGCATTAGTCACCACGCCGCGTTCGATTAAATCTACCAGCCCGTCGCCAACCATGCCTGAATGCACGCCAAGATCACGGCGGTCGTTCAGCGATTGCAAAATGGCATCGGGGGTTGCGCCAATCCCCGCCTGCAAAACGCTGCCGTCGCCGATAAAGTTTGCGGCGTGGTCGGCGATGGCGCGGTCGGTGTCGGCAACCCGCCCAGGTGGCACACTCACCAGCGGCAGATCCACTTCAATCGCCACATCAATATCATCGGGGTGCAGCCCGGCATCACCAAACATCCATGGCACATTTGGATTAATCTCGGCGATAACCACGCGCGCACAATCGATGGCGGCGCGCACGTAATCGCCGGTGAGGCCAAAACTATGCCGCCCATCGGCGCCGGCCGGGCTTACCTGCACCAGCACTACGTCGCAGCCGATCAGGTTTTGCCTGATGTAAGGCCCCACCAGACCAACATGGCAGGGAATAATATCCAGCAAGCCGGCTTTAACTAGGCGCCGATTGGTGCCAAGTGCGCCAAAACTGCTCAGCCGAATATGCACAATCTCGGCTGGGTTCAGTGTTGTTGAAAAACTGGCGCCGACAAAAGCCGATAGCCCGGCAACGGATTGTGTCTGCTGCTGCAATGCTTTCAACAACACAGTTGGCTCGGCACACGCTTGAGGCCACAGTAGGGCGTCGCCGGGCTTAATGTATGCGCACAGATCAATCGATTCGACAGAAACTACCTTCATTTTATCGTTACTTTTATCGGCATGCCAAATCCTTACCCAAAATTAGCTTGTCCACCATCCAGCGGAATAATCGCCCCCGACAAATACCGTGCATCAGGGCCACACAAAAATGCGACCGCACGGCCAATATCCATCTCGCAATCACCCACCCGCCCTAATGGAATGGTCGCAATGAACGCCGCCGATTCCTCCGGCCGCGCCTGTATCCACATTTCCATACCGGGCGACATTGCATGCGGTGCAATGGTGTTTACTCGTATATTATCGCGTCCCCACTCCGCCGTTGCCGCCCGCGAAAGCGATCGTATCGCCTGTTTTACGGCGGCATAACAACCGTAACCGCTCATATCCCAGCGTTCCGATGCGGCGGTGGCCAAGTTTACAATCGCGCCGCCGCCACGCGCCTGCATATGTGGCTGGCAAGCCTTCATCAACCGAAACGTCGCCATCGGGCCAGACATAAACCCATCCAGAAACGCATCGTCGGACACGTCCAACAACTTGCCTAATGGCACTTCCTGCGCGTTATTAATCAAAATATCGATGCCACCAAATTTGGCCGCAGTTTCCGCAACAACCCGCTCGATATCAGGTGCCGATTTTACATCGCAAGTGGTGCTGCCAGCGCGGCCCCCAAATGCTTCAATCTCGCCAGCAACCTTCGCAACCGTGCTCAAGGTGCGCCCAGCCAGCATAATGGTGGCGCCCTCTTTCGCCAGCGCATGCGCGATGCCACGGCCAACCCCTTGTCCGCCGCCAGTTACAATAGCAATTTTACCGTCAAGATAACCCATGTCTGCTAACTCCCTACGGGCAATGGTTGGCGGCCGGTTAGGGCCAGGCGGCTAAATATGATGTTTGGTTCGGTCACAATCACCTCAGATTGTTCATAAATCCGCGTATAGGTGGTACACGAAATCTTCCAATCACCGTCAATTTTGCGATAAGTATCACGGTATAAGGCGCTGCCAATCGTCGATAGTTTGGTATGGAAATTGTAGAAAATATCAGTCAAATACCAAATACCAGTGGCCTCAGTCGGCGATAAAATCTCAATCTCCGGGTGATGCCCAGTATGTTGGGCTACGGCGCGTGCATGAAAAGAATTTGCCAGCGCCTCCACCAATTCGGTGCGTCCACTCACAATCCACCGATACGTGCCACCTTCGTAATCTACCGTCACATCATCGGCAAACACCTCATGCAATATCGCAATATCGGCGGTATCGATCGCCCGAAAATAGCGGTATTTCAGTTTCTGAATAGCCTCGATATCTTCTAGTCGAGCAACCCTAGCCGCCAAATCGTTTGTCGCGCTTGTCACAATCCTGTCCCCCCGCACGCCATTAGATATCACGCATCAATCGGCGCAAAATCCGCCGGCACATTATAAAAATACGATTTTTCTTCGCTACGCTCACTAATGCGCCAGCCGGCACTAGTGCGGGTTAAAGTATCGATATACCAAAGCCCGCAGAAAAACACATGCTCCTTGCCGTGGTGGTTTAAGATCATCGGGTTGTGACAAATCGTACGGGCCGTGGCGCTGTCGCCCGCAATCCTAAGCTCAGTCGCCGCCACTAAATGCTGAAACCCAGCAAAGCGCTCCAGTGCTTTCGCCAAATACGCTTTAATTTCGGGCACCGTGCCGCGTGCACCACCCATCGATGTATAATCAATGATCGCATCGGTAGTAAAAATTCGATCTAACGCCTGCCAGTCCCGCCGATCAATCGCGTGGCTATAGGCCGAAATTAAATCCTGAATTTCTAACCGGTCAGATATTTCCTGAAGTGACAGCATAACTCCCCCAATTTCCTATGCGCAGGGTTGCTCCCGACGCTGTTATATCGTTCGGTAATCTACGTCATTTCGGTTTCTTAAACAGGGCAAAGAGCACGCAAGACTCTTCCTTTTCTGAAAAAAAAGAAGCAAAAAGGCTTTTATGCCTTTGGGCCTTGGCGAAAATACGCGGGCTCGGGGATCGTCCATTGGCTGCCCCACACCTGAAAGCCACCGTCTATGGTTACCACTTCGCCGGTCATGAATTTGCCACCTTCACCAGCCAAAAAGCAAATTGCATTCGCCACATCTTCAACCTCGCCGAACCGCATCATTGGGTTAGATCTTGGCATAGCCTCAACCGCTTCTGGCGGATAAACCCGCATGCCCTCGGTTGAAATAATGCCGGGCGCTACGCAATTAATCCGAATATTTAGCGGTGCCCATTCAATCGCCAGTGTCTTGCTTAAATGAATAACCCCAGCCCGAGCCGCGCACGTATGGGCAACGCCGGGCATGCCACGCTGCACAACGGCAACCACGTTCACAATGGCGCCCGGCATCGCCGCATCGCGCCACCGCCGCGCGGCTGATTGCATCATGTACCAAGGGCCGCTCAAATTGGTGTCGATCACCGCGTTCCACCCCTTGGTCGAAAAATCGATCGCTGCCTGTGGAAATTGTCCGCCTGCGTTGTTCACCAAAATATCAATCTTGCCGAACTCAGCCCAGCCTTTGGCAAAAATATCATCCACCGCGTCGGGGTCGCGAATAGATGCTTGCACCACCAGCACGCGGCGGCCCAGTGCGCGGGCCGCCTCGGCGGTTTCCTCCAAAATCTCCCGCCGGCGCCCGCAAATCACCAAATCGGCACCCAGACGCGCCAAAAATATCGCCGTCGCACGGCCAATGCCGGTACCCGCACCGGATACCACCGCCACCTGGCCGGCAAAACTGCCATCGCGCAAAGCTATTGGCAGCGTGCCCAGCTCGGCCAAATCGCGGCCAAATTTTTGCGTCATGCCCGTATTACCGCAGCCAGCGCCAGCACCTGGTGGGCCTGTTTCAAATGCGGCATGTCCAACATCTTGCCGTCCAGTCCTACCGTGCCAGCAGCGGGATTGGCAGCAAAGGCGCCCACCACCCGCTCTGCAAATCCAATATCCTCGGCACTAGGCGTAAACGCTGCGTGTATCGGCGCAATCTGGTCGGGGTGGATCGCCAGCATGCCGCTAAACCCATCTTTGCGCCCGCGAGCGGCATAGGCCGCCACCGCATCGGCATTGCGAAAATCCATAAACGCGGTTTCAATCGCGGCAATCCCGGCCGCATGTGCGCCCAGCAAACACAGTGATCGCGCCAATTGGTAGGTGTGCGAAAGTGCCCCGGCATCATCACGATTTGTGCTTGCCCCAATGGCGGCGGCAAGATCCTCCGCCCCCCAGGTAAGCCCAATCAGGCGCGACGATACGCCACCAAACTGCCCCAGCGTAAACACTGCCTGTGGCGTTTCAGTAGCAACCGGTAGAATTCTAATTGACCCAGGCTCAATGTTCGCTTGCGTTTCTAACGCACGCAGATAATGCGCCAGCACCCGCACATCCCCGGGCCCAGTAATCTTCGGCAACATAATGCCGGTGGGCCCGCCCGCCACAATAGCTGCCAAATCCGGCAAGGCATGCGTGGTCGATAGCGGATTTATCCGCACCCAAATTGCCCGCTTGCTGCCATCTGCGCGCGCTGCAAGTAAAGTTTGCCGCACCACGTCGCGAGCAGCAGGCTTGGCGGCGTCGGCCACCGAATCCTCAAGGTCAAGGATCACGCCATCAGCGGCGCTCGCCAGCGCCTTCGCTATTTTGCGCAGAGAATCCCCCGGCGCAAATAGTAGCGAGCGAAATGCAGCCCCACTCATCAGCGCAGCAATTCGCCAGCAATAATGACTTTACGAATTTCTGTAGTGCCGGCGCCGATCTCCAGCAGTTTCGAGGCTCGGAACAAACGGTTAACTTCAGTTTCGCGCATGTACCCGGCACCGCCAAAAATCTGCACCGCGTCATTACACACTTTCGAACAGGTTTCGGCCGCATACAAAAGTGCCGCCGCGGTTAGCTTATGCACTTCGCCGCGCCCGCCAGATCCCTCATCCATGCTGTTGGTAAACCCTAGCACCCGATAGCAAAATGATTTCGCCGTCTCGATGCCAACATACATCTCCGCCAGCTTGCCCTGCACCAACTGAAAACTGCTAATTGGCTTGCCAAATTGCGTGCGCGTTTTGGCGTAATCCAACGCCAGATCAAACGCGCGCTCGGCCATACCAACGTTAATCATCGCGACAATCACGCGTTCCAAATCTAGCCCGCTCATCACCACGGCCACACCGTTGTTTTCGGTGCCCACCAGGTTTGCCGCCGGCACAACACACTCTTCAAAAACTAATTCGGCCGTCGTCGACCCGCGAAATCCCATTTTATCCAGTTTTTGCGCAACCTTGAACCCAGGAAAACCGGCCTCAACGACAAACGCTGAAATGCCCTTGGCACCTTTTGTTTTGTCAGTCTTTGCATACACCAACACCACATCAGCCACTGGCCCGTTGGTAATGTACAGCTTCTGGCCGTTCAAAATATAATTGTCACCCTCGCGCCGTGCCGTTGTGGCCATCGATCCCAACGCATCCGATCCTGCTCCAGGCTCGGTTAGCGCCAAGGCGCCAATTTTGCTGCCGTTGCACAAGCCCGGTAAATAGCGCGAACAGATGTCCGCGCTGGCATTTCTGAAAATATTATTCAGGCACAAATTTTCATGCGCGACATAGCTCAACGCCACCGCATGGTTCCAGCGCGCCAACCCCTGGGTAATCAAGCCGGATGTGAAAAAATCACTGTCCGCACCGCCGTACTCAGATGATGCGGTTACCCCTAAAAATCCCATTTCCCCTAAGCGCGGCATCACGTGCTCTGGCCACCATTCCTCGTTATCCATGCGGGCTTGCAGCGGGTGTAATTCGCGGGCGGCAAATTTATCGGCTTGGTCGAGAATTTCCTGCTGCTCGTGGGTCAGCGAAAACGCCGATGGTGCGGGCGCGTTGCGCAGGTCCACATTGGTGTCTGCCGGCATGGTCGGGTTCCTCCTGCGCACTGCGCCGCCCTAGGTGCCGGATGGGCATTGACGGCATAGTGAATGGCATTCATTATAACCGGAATAGCGCGGCTGCCAAGTGGTAAGGCGGCTGCGGTTTTTGCGGGGAGCGTGCCCATGCCGCGGCTGAGTGTTGCGCAGTTTCAGGATCGCCAGGGCGCGATTCTGGATGCCGCCGCCGGCGTATTCGCCCGCAAAGGTTTCGAAAATACCTCCATCGCCGAGCTCGCCCGCGCCGCAGACATTTCCGATGGGCTGATCTACCGCTATTTCGATGGCAAGCGCGATCTGCTGTTTCAGGTGCTGGCACGCTTCTATCGCAGCAACCTCGACTATCTGGAGGCGGCCATAGCACCCCAGCACGGCTTTGCCGCGCGGCTTCGGGCCCTGGTGCAATCGCATCTGGAAATTCAGCTCAATAACCCCGGCCTGTGCCGCCTGTTCATCGCCGAAGTGCGCCAGGCCGGCGATTATCCGGGGTCTGACATCCAGGAACTCAACCGTCATTATACCGAGGTTTTTTTGCGCTTGTTGGAAGAGGGCCGCCAGGCCGGTGACTTGCGCGCCAATTTCGACCAGCGCCTAATGCGCGACATTTTTTTTGGTGGGCTTGAACACGTCGCCTGGCGCGCCATCCACGGCACTGGTGGGTTTGACGCCAGAACGGCAGCCATTGAGATTGTCGGTCTTATTGCCCATGGCCTTACTAAAGGTGCTGTCTATGTCTAACGCCAAGCCCATCCGCAGTGTTCTGGTTGCCAATCGCGGGGAAATCGCTGCGCGCATTTTGCGCACCGTAAAAGCACATGGCTTACGGGGGAGTGTTGTATATCACGCGGTTGATGCCGGGTCGCCCGCCTTACTGATCGCCGATCAGGCGATAGAAATTACGGGCATAACCCCGGTGGCCGCCTACCTCGATGGCGCGCAGATAATTGCCGCGGCCGTGCAGGCTGGGGTGGATGCGATCCATCCCGGCTATGGGTTTTTATCGGAAAACGCACGGTTTGCCCGGGCGGTGGCCGCAGCCGGAATGGTGTTTATTGGCCCTACGCCCGATGTGATCGATCTCATGGGCGATAAGGTCACAGCGCGCAATTTTGTCGCAGCCCGCGGTTTTCCCGTCGCCCCATCAGCGATCGAGGATGACGATCCGGCGACCTTCCTCGCCCGCGCCCGTGCCGTTGGGGCACCTTTGCTGATAAAGCCCGCCGCCGGTGGTGGTGGTAAAGGCATGCGCATTGTGCGAGATCTGGCAACTCTGGCGGAAGAAATCGGCCGGGCGCGTAGTGAAGGGCAACGCTATTTCGGTGATGGTCGTTTATATGTGGAACGCTACATTGAACGGCCGCGCCACATTGAAGTGCAGGTTCTGGGCGATACCCATGGCAATGTGGTGCATATCTGGGAACGCGAATGTTCGCTGCAGCGGCGCTTTCAAAAAATCGTCGAAGAATCACCATCACCGGCACTAACGTCGGCCGATCGGCGTGATATTTGCGAGGCCGCGGCTGGAATTGCCCGCGGGGCAAACTATGTCGGCGCCGGCACGGTGGAGTTTATCTACGGTATTAGGCCGGATGGCTCCAATGAGTTTTATTTTCTGGAGATGAACACCCGCCTACAGGTGGAACACCCAGTGACCGAGGAAACCACCGGATTCGACCTGGTCAGTGAACAATTGCGCATCGCTGCCGGCGAACCCTTGGGCTACAGCCAGAATGATATCGTTTCACGTGGCCATGCGATTGAGTTGCGCATCTATGCAGAAGACGCGACCCGTGATTTTTCGCCAACCACCGGGCGGGTGTTGCGGCTGCGCCCGCCAAGCGGCATCGGCGTGCGGGTCGATAGCGGTATTTGCCAAGGGCAAACCGTAACCACGGCATTTGACCCGATGCTGGCAAAGTTAATTGTGTCGGGCAAAGATCGGGCCGAGGCCTTGGCGCGGGCCGATGCGGCGTTAGCCGAATTTGTGGTGCTGGGGTGCCGCACCAATATCGAATTTTTGCGCGCGCTGATCAACGATGACGATGTCGTGGCAGGCCACATGCACACCGGGTTGATCGGTGAAAAATCGGCATTAACCACAGCCGATCTACAAACACCCGATCGGCAACGCCAGATTTTGGCCGCGGCGTGCTTGTCGGTTGCGCCGATCAGGGAAGCGGCCTGCGCCATACCGCAGGTTCATGCACAGATGGGGGCCTGGCGAAACTGACATGCTGCACCGTTTTGATATTAATGGCGAGCCGGCCGAAGCGTTTTTGACCAAAATCGGCGATGCTTGGTGGCTGCTGCATAATGGTGAAAGCCGCGAAGTATCGCTTACCCGCGATGATGGCTTCGGCGCCACGCTGAGCGTAAATGGCGCCACCCAAACCGTGCACATCGCGCGCCAGGGCGATACCGTGTTTATCCACAGTGGCGGGCAACACTTTGAGGTTTCCTACCAGGATGCGGTGGGTTTGTATGGTGCTGTCGGCCTTGGGCGGGCGGGGGATCATGCGCGGGCACCGATGCCGGGGTCGGTTTTGTCAGTTTCCGTGCAAGCGGGCCAGGCGGTTAGCCGCGGCGATGTGATGGTGGTGATTGAAAGTATGAAGCTTGAAATGGCGATAAAAGCGGATCGCGATGGCGTGGTGGAAAGCGTGCATGTGATCGCCGGCCGTACATTTGATCGCGATGCATTATTGGTATCACTGCATCCTTTGGCCGAGGAGGTTTAGCGATGCGCCGCATGGAAAGCCGTATTGATACCCGTGACCCGGCGTATTTGGCCAATGCCGCTCACAACACAGCGATGGCCGCACAATTTCACGCGCGCCAAAACGCCGCCCGTTATGATCGGCCGGCGCGCGATATCGAACGCCTGGCCCGGCAAAAAAAGATGTTTGTGCGCGATCGGCTAGCGCAATTGCTTGATCCCGGCACGCCATTTTTGGAACTTTCCACCCTTGCCGCCAACCAGGCCTATGATGGTGATGCACCAGGGGCCGCACAAGTTTCCGGGCTCGGCATTGTCGCCGGGCGCGAAGTGATCATCCACGCCGATGATGCCTCGGTAAAAGGTGGGGCGTGGTACCCCCTATCGGTTAAAAAGATCGTGCGCACCTTGGATATCGCCATCGAAAACCGCCTGCCGGTGGTGCATTTATGCGATTCGGCGGGTGGGTTTTTGCCGTTGCAGGCGGAGCTTTTCCCCGATCGCTATCATGCCGGGCGAATTTTTCGTAACCAGTGCAAATTATCGCAAATGGGCGTGCCGCAAGTGGCAGTGGTGCTCGGGCATTGCACTGCGGGGGGGGCGTATGTGCCCGCGCTGTCTGACTATAATGTGATTGTGCGCGGCACCGGGGCGATTTTTCTCGGCGGCCCGCCGCTGGTGAAAGCGGCCACCGGCGAAGAAGTCAGCGTGGAAGATTTAGGCGGTGCCGAAATGCACACCACCGTTTCTGGCACCGCCGACTATCCCGCCGAAAACGAAATGCATGCGCTGGCGTTAACCCGTGAAATTGTAGGGCGGTTTACCCAGCCGGTAAAAACCGTGATCGACCAGATAGACCCCGAGCCACCAGCCTACGACCCGGCCGAACTTTACGGCATTATCCCGCGTGACCCGCGCGTGCAGTTTGATATGCGCGAAGTGATTGCGCGCATGGTGGATGGCAGCCGCTTTCACGAATATCAGCCTGGGTTTGGCCAAACCCTAATCTGCGGTTATGCGCGGATCTGGGGCTATAAAATTGGCATTTTGGCCAATAACGGCGTGTTGCTCAACGACGCTGCGCTAAAAGGTGCGCATTTTATGCAGCTTTGCGATAAGAACCGCACGCCCTTGGTGTTTTTGCAGAATATCACTGGGTTTATGGTCGGCCGCGAATACGAACGCCGCGGCATCACCAAAGATGGCGCCAAGATGATAATGGCGGTATCGGGCGTATCAGTACCCAAATTTACCGTGGTGTGTAACGGCTCGTTCGGCGCCGGCACGTATGGTATGTCTGGCCGCGCCTTCGATAGCCGGTTTATGTTTTCATGGCCGCAAAGCCAGGTTGGCGTTATGGGCGCCGAACAGGCCGCCAACACGTTATCAGAAGTGAAAATCCGCCAGTTGGAACGCCAGGGCAAAACTCTGTCGGCGGCCGAAATTGCCGCCATACGCGACCCAATTTTGGCCGATTACCGGCGCCAGGCGAGCGCCTACTATGCGACTTCGGAACTGTGGGACGATGGCATTGTCGACCCCGTGGATACCCGCAATGCGCTGGGCGTTGCTCTGAGTGCGGCCCTTAATGCGCCGATTGGTGACCCCCATTATGGGGTGTTTCGCATGTAGCCAGCGCGGGCCGCAGCGGGCTTGCGAAAACGCAGCGAAAATGCGGTGGTTTCCTTGCATTTCGGCCGGATGCGTGGCATGAATAGGTTGATTGCGTAGTTTGTCCGCTTAAATGCTACGCACCGCGCCCGCCCGAAAAGGCAAAATTTGTCTGTGGCGTCGCGGTGTTGCAGGGTTTTCTGGGGTCAAGCTTGCAAGGTGATTTTGGCCGTGGCGGAACAAACGCTAACGGTGCTTGGCCTTAGGGAGAGGACACCAAACATGGACGATCAAGCCACGAATAATCTGCTCTATTGGAGCAAAGCCGCCGAGAAATGCCCGTTCCCCATGCCAGTTGGCTGGTTCTTCGTGGATTTTTCGCGTAATTTGCTGCCCGGTGAGCATCGCAATATCCAAATGCTAGACCAGGAATGGGTGCTGTTCCGCGGTGAAGGCGGCAAACCCGGCATGACCGACCCATTCTGCCCGCATCTCGGCGCGCATTTGGGCCATGGCGGCAAAGTGGTCGGCGATTCCATCCGCTGCCCCTTCCATCACTGGGCTTATAATCCAGAAGGCTGGTGCACCAGCATTCCTTACGCCACCGAAATGCCGCCGATCACCAAACGCCAGCCGATTTTGCGCAACCTGCCGCTGGTGGAACGCTGGGGCATGATCTGGTGCTGGCATCACCCCAAAGGTGATGCGCCAGTGTGGGAATTGCTCAGCGTGCCAGAATTCGAAAGCGATGAGTACATCACGCCGATCGAACGGCACTGGCCGATCAACACCGCCATTCAGGAACTCGCCGAAAATGGCGTCGACTTCCCGCACCTGAAATTCCTGCACGGTGGCGATGTTATCCCTGATGCCGATTGGGAATTTGTCGGCCCCGAATACAAAGTCACTATGGCCAAAGGCTACATCAAAGGGCACAGCCAAGGCCCCGGCTTTTCAGTGTTCCGCTTTTCGCGCGACGGCGTGACATCCACCATGTTCAGCTATTCCGTGCCGCTATCACGGGAAAAAACTATGATGCGGATGAGCTTCACCCACAAAAAATACCCCGAAGGGTCAAAAGAACTGCAAATCGCGCAGCACCTGATCGCCCACATGATCGGCGAAGCAGACGGCGAACAAGATGCCGGCTTTGAATCTGTCGACATGATCGTGTGGGACAACAAAAAATACCGCGCCAAACCCATCTTGTGCGATGGCGACGGGCCGATCCTAAAATACCGCTCCTGGTTCCGGCAATTCTATGCCGATGCGGATGTGTCCAAGCTGTAAGATTGTAGGCTAGGGCGCCATGAAAGACGGTGGGGGAGCAATCCCCCGCCGTTTTTTTATGCTTTTGGTTAAGAATTCTTCTTTTCTGAAGAAAAGCAGCAAAAGACTTTTATCATTATGGCACCGGTAACGTTCGGTGCTGCGGTGCCCCAGGCCCGGCGTCATAAAAGTGTTTTGTTGCTTTTCGGAAGTCAAAAGAAATTTCTTAGTCTTGGTTGGAACTTTTTTAGTGGCAGCTCAAATCAGCGCTGGCGGTAGCGTCGGTGGGGGATTTTTGGGCGATGTCGAGCAGGGCTAGGTTGTTGAACTGGGCGCGGTAGGTTGGGCCGGTTGCAGTGATGGTGATGGTTTGGCCGGGTTTGGCCATAAAAGCGCCGTTGAAGGCGGATCCGCCAAGCAAGATGTAGACTGTGTTGGGGGCGATGTGATCTTCATCGGCGGCTGTGGTGTAGGAGCCGCTGGTTGGGTTTAGGGTTGCGAACTCGATCGTGGCGTGGCTGGCGCTTTCGGCGTTGATGGCTTCTATGGCACGGTTTTTGCCATCGGCGTTGTTTTCGGGTGAGCAACTGGTGGTGTCGATAGTGATGGGTTTACCGGCGAACGCTAGGCTGTTGGCCGGGGTTTGGCCGAAGCTTGGGCGCGGGATGGCGGCAGCCAGCACCAGAGCGGTGACGAGCAGGGCGCGCGTAAGCGGTGCGGATTTGGGGGATAGTTGGGTCATCATGGCGCGGAGATTAGCGCACGCGATGGGTGGGTGCCAATTGGCAGCATAGGCCGGCCGCTCGCCTGGCGCCGGCGGGCGTGGCATAGCAATGTCGGCTGCCACACGCAACGCATGCCGCCAACGGGGAAAAACTATGTTTTCAGTCGGGCAAAGGGTTTGGCACCGCGGCACCGCTCGCGGCTTTACTGTGCTGGAGTGCGACGGCGATCGGGTTTACTTGGTGCAGGATAACGGCGCCGAGATAGATTTTTTGGCGCGTGATCTCACGGCAGTTGCACCCGAGGGCGGCGGCGCACTGGCCGCAACGGCCCACGAACGTGCCAAATCGGCTGCCCGCCCAGGCACTGTGCGCACGCTTACGGCGCGCGATATTACGCCCGACCATGTGCGCGTGCTGGCTGCAATCCCGGTGCGCACGTTGCAGGCGGTGGCAGCGCGTTACGAAAGCCGCAGTGCCGGCGTGCGGTTCAGCGCGTTGGATACTGCCGCAAAATTGAATTTTGTTACTTCGGTTACTGCGGTGCCTTACCTGACCATGAAGGCGTATAGCGACCGGCCTGGTGAGCTTGGGTTGTTGATGGGCAAGGGGCTTTCGGATAGCGCCTAATTGCGGAATGACGTTTTTGGAACAAGATGGTTTTAAAGCGGACAGTGAGCCCGCGTTCGGCCGTGTGGCAAAAACGATTGGCCCGCATCGGTTTTTTTGCGAAGAGCGATGGGTAACGCTGGCGCTCAGCCATCCTACGTTTTAGCGGGTTACCAGGGCGGGGCTTGCGGCAGGGCGGCCGGGTAGGTTTTTGCCCGCACGGCGGCGTGGGGTTTGATGCCTAAATCTTCGGCGGTGAGGTATACTGTTGGGGCAAATCCGGCCTTGGTTTGGCGGAATTTGCTTGGGTTTTCCGGCGGCGGGGGATCGGGTGGGTCGGGCAGGGATTGCTGCACAGTTGTTTCGATCGCCGCGCACATGGGTTCGATCAGCGCGTGATTTTGCCACGGTGTATCTAGCATTTGCAGCATATCGTGGCCGCGGTCGGCGGCCAGGCTGTAGCCGATGCTGGTGCGCATTTGGGTGATGGCGCTGGCTAGATCTTCGGGCAGGGATTGGGCTTCGCGCAGCAGCAAAGCATGGGTATCGGTGACGTGGCCCCAGGGGGTGCGGGTGGCGGCCAAGTAGGCTTGGCGGCGTTTTTGGCCGACATTTTCGCATTGGTTGGGGATTTCGCCGATGGTTTTTATAA
>JBBARC010000066.1:0-13163 GCA_040400005.1 Acetobacteraceae bacterium
CACGAGGCCCGCGGTGGTAGCGCGTCCCCAACCCCAACATAATAAAAGTCTTTTGCTTCTTTTCTTCAGAAAAGAAGGTTCTTTCTTAGCTCAGCCCCGCCGCAAACCGCGCTATACGCCGGCAAGCCTCGACCAGATCACTGGTAGCGGCGGCGGTGGACAGGCGCAAATGCCCTGGTGCGCCGAAGGCGGTGCCGGCGACGGTGGCCAGGTGGTTTTCGTCTAGCAAGGCGGTGGCGATGGCGGTGTCAGTGGTCAGCGGCGCGCCGGCAGCGCTGGTGCGGCCAAGCCACGTGGTGACGTTAACAAAGGCGTAAAACGCACCGCGCGGGGAGGGGCAGATCAGGCCGGGCACGGTGTTAAGGTGGCTGGCAACCAAGGTGGCCCGGCTGGCGTAGGTTTGCCGCATGATGTCCACTTGGTCTTGCGGGCCATCGAGGGCGGCGACGCTGGCGGCCTGGGCGATGGCGCACACACCGCCGGTGGCGAGGCCCTGCACGCGGGTGATGGCGGCGATCAGGTCCGCCGGGCCGGCGGCGAAGCCGACGCGAAAACCGGTCATGGCGTAGGTTTTGGAAACGCCGGAGATGGTCAGGGTGCGCGGCGCCAGATCGGGGCAGATTTGCGCGATTGTGACGTGGGGGGTGCCATCGTGGATCAGGTGTTCGTACATATCGTCGGCCATGATGCGCACATGGGGATGGCGGCGCAGCACGGCGCCGATAGCAGCGAGGTGATCTGCGGGGCAGACCGCGCCGGTGGGGTTGTTGGGAAAGTTAAGCACTAACCAGCGGGTTTGCGGGCTGATGGCAGCGTCGATCGCATCCGGTGCGGGCAGAAAATCGTTTTGGGTTGTGCACTCAACAAACTGTGTGGTGGCGCCGGCGGCGCGCGCGATCAGCGGGTAGGCGTTCCAGTAGGGCGCCGGCACGATGATATTGGTGCCGGGATCCAGCGTTGCCATTAGCGCGCCGAAAATCACCTGGCGGGCGCCGTTACCAACCACAATGTCGGTGGGGGCGACCACCATGTTGTGGTCGCGCAGGCATTTGCGCGCGATGGCGTCGCGCAGGGCGGGGGTGCCGTTCACCGGGGGGTATTTGGTGGCGCCATTGCGGGCGGCGTGATCGGCGGCATCTAAAATATGCGGGGCGGGGGCAAAATCTGGCTCGCCCAGGCAGAGGTTTATCACCGGGTGGCCGGCATCACGCAGGGCACGGGCGCGGGCGGCCATGGCCATGGTTGCGGGCAGCTCGGCGGCACCAAAAGCGGCAGCAAACGGCAGGGCAGGCGGCGGTGCGGTGTTGGGATGGGGCATGGGTGGGGTTTAGCAGGGTTTGGCGGCCGCCGCAGGGGTGGGTGTGAGTAGTTTCCGGCCCTGGTGGCGGGCGGGGACCGGCGCCATTTTCAGGTGAGCCGGGGGCTGCCTTGTGGGCATCGTTTTATGTGCAAACAGCTGCCGGCGCGTGATCATTTTACTGAAGGATTTGTTTTATGAAACATTCTATCACGTCCCTTTCCACTGCAGCTGCTTTGGCGTTTGCCATGAGTGGTGCGGCGATGATGCCTGCCGCAGCTCAGGTGACGCCGCAAACCGTGCCGATGATGCGGGTTAATCTGGCGTCGCTTGCCACCGGCTACCGCACTTCGAAAGTTGTGGGTGCGACCGTGGTGAACGAAGCCAATGATACCGTCGGCACGATCGATGATTTGATTGTGACGCCGAGCGAAAAAGTGCCGTTTGCGGTGCTGTCGGTTGGTGGTTATCTGGGTTTGGGCAAGAAGCTGGTTGTGGTGCCTTACAGTTCGCTGGATGTGCACGATACGCAGATGGTGCTGCGCGGGGCGACCAAGGAACAACTGGTGGCGTTGCCGGAATTCACCTACGCAAAATGATCTGCCGATAGCAGGTTGAGTAAAGGCTGGTGATCAGGTTGGTCACCAGCCGGATGCGGTGGTAATAGTGCCATGTATGTTGCGCCACATTTATACAAAAAATCGGCGATGGCATCGTAGGCATCAGGTGGCCGGGTCGGGTCGTTTATATCGCCGCGTGGTATATAAATAATGGTTTGGTAGCGCGCGCGGGTGAGCAGCACGCGATACGTATTTATTTGGTTGGCGATGTTTTCCGGTTTGGCGATAATTTGCCATTTGGTGCCAACGAAACGGCGTGCGCCCCAGGCCGCCGTGCCGGGGGTTCGCCACAGATCAAGATCCCAGGCGAGGCCTACGTAATCAAGCTCTAAGCCTTGCACCGAAAATTCGGTGGCGATTTGTTCCAGCGCCGCCGATGCGCGGACGTCGGCAGGAAAATTTGCCAAAAACCAGCGGGCGATGTTTTGCGCATCCATGTGATCAACCTCGCACCCCAAGCCTTCGGCACGCAGGCGTTTGGCGCCCGAGCTTGCTAGCAAACCGGTGCGGCGGGTGCCGCGGGCGAGGGCGCGTAGGCTTGCGCGCAGATGTGGCAAATCGCGGGTCAAATGCATGGGGATCGGGGTAAGCCGCGCAATTTGCCGGGCGCCGGCGTGATCGCCGGCGAGCACGCGATCGACCCAGCCTGGCGCGGTGTTGCCGCCGATTTGGCGGATGCTGACGTCTAGGTGCAGATTGGGGTCGGCACAAAACCCGGCGATTGGGCCTAGGGTTTGGCGCGGGTCGGCGGTGTGACGCAGCGGTGCGGCGGCGGTGACCTGCCAGTGCGGCCGGGCGCGCAAGGCGTCGCCCCATTCGGCAAGTCCGCCTTCGCCATCGTGAATTTCCTGGCCGCCGCCGACCAGGCAGATGATGGCGCAAAATCCCTGGTGGCGGGCCATGATATCCAGTAAATGGGCGGGCTCGGATTGGCTGAGCGGCACCGCTTTATCGCGGGTTTTGCGAATGGCGTGGGCTTGCGCCCAGCAGCGTTGCGCTTCATCGATCACCACCACGCGTTCAGGCGGGGCATCTTCACGGTTGACATAGGCATCGCGGAATTTGGGTAGGGCCTGAATAACCCCTTCCATGCGTTGGCGGGCGGCTTGGGCATTTAAGCCGCCGGCGATGGCATCCAACGCCAAAGCCTCGCGCAACACATGCACAAGGCTTGGGTTGCCGGTGAGGAACGTTGCGCGTTGCTGGCCATCGGCGGTGAGTGTTGCATTGAGGCCGCATAAAGTTTTGCCGGCGCCGGGGATGCCGGTAACGAACAGCACAATCGCGCTGTTGGTGGTTTGCGCCCGCGTTAAGGCCGTGACAATGGCATCTGTGGTGGAACCAAGATTTTGCCGGTCGGCGCGCGCGGATTTGATGTCGGCCACACCGTGGCGTGCGTATAGCATACGGGCGGATTCGATAATCGTGGGCACCGGGAGGTAGGCGGCGGTGATCCAAGCTTGCGGGTTGAGCGGTAGTGTGGGCGTGAGCAGGGCAGTTTGCAGGCGGATTATGTCAGCGGCAAGGGTTGCGCTGTTGGTGGTGATGACGCTGGCCGCACTGCCTGGCAGCAACAAGGGTAATGTGGTTTTGGCGGGGTTGGCGTGGGTTGCCACCAGCACGGGGATGATTGGGAAAAGCCTGCTGCCGGCGTGAAAATCTTGCAGATCGAGCGCGTAATCTTCGGCCTGGCGGTAATCGGCGCTGGTGATTGTCTCTGCGCCGATTTTGAATTCGAGTACGATGATGGCGCGATCGGTAAGCAATATCGCATCGGCGCGTTTGCCCAGGCGTAGTAGGGGGTATTCCAGCACCAGCGTGTGGGTGGCAAGGCTTGGGTTTTCACTGGCGAAAGTTTTTAGGATGTCGATTGTTGCATCCCAGGCACGCAGAATTTGTGGTTCGCTGGTGCGGTAATGTTGGGTGTGGGCGCGCAGCAAGGCGCCCGAGATGGTGGCGGTGGGTTGGGCGAGCAAGTCGGTTAAAGTGCCGGACCACCAGGGTGTCATTACGCTAAAGGTATAGGGGGTTGGTGAGGGTAGGGCCAGGGGGGCGCCGACAGGGGGGCGCCGACAGGGGGGCGCCGACAGGGGGCGCCGACACCGTGGCGTTTAAGCGGCTAGGTGAGGCGGCCAGGGTGTTTGACTTTGGCGGCGCGGCGCTCTATGCGACCGCTATCTTTGGCGGTCCTTGCGGCGGCCGGGGTGTTTTTGCGTGGCGCACTGGCAAGCTTAATCGCTGGATAGCGCGTAAAAATGAGCCAAAAAGCCGGGGGCAAAGACCCCTAAACGAAAAGAATTGAACACCGTTCGCGAGTGTTCACAAGGAGTTAGAGTATGTTTGCTGTTATCCGCACAGGCGGAAAGCAGTACCGTGTGTCGAAAGACATGGTACTGAAAGTTGAAAAGCTGGAAGCCGAACCCGGCACCACTTACACCTTCGACTATGTCATGGCCGTCGGCTCTGACGCTGGCATCACCATTGGCACCCCAACTGTTGTGGGCGCCACGGTTACCGCCACGGTTATTGCCCAGGACCGTCTGGACAAGGTGATTATTTTCAAGAAGCGCCGCCGGCAGAATAGCCGCCGTAAAAATGGCCACCGCCAGCATGTTACCGTGCTGCGCGTTGCTGGCATTCACGCGGCTTAATTTAGGAGCATCCCCCCATGGCACATAAAAAAGCTGGCGGTTCGTCGCGCAACGGTCGCGATACTGAAGGCCGCCGTCTTGGCGTTAAAAAATATGGCGGCGAGGAAGTGATCGCCGGCAACATCATCATTCGCCAACGTGGCACACGCTGGAAGCCCGGTACCAATGTCGGGCTTGGCAAAGACCACACCATTTTCGCGCTGATCGATGGTCACGTGAAGTTCAATCGCCGGGCAGACGACCGGGTGCATGTGTCGGTTCTGCCAATGGCAATCGCCGCAGAATAAAACCGGCCCGCAAAGTGGCACACGCGCGGCGCGGGCGTAACCCGCGCTGCGCGTGAGGCTTAAAAAATGAAGTTTTTAGATCAGGCAAAGATTTACGTTCGATCCGGCGATGGCGGCGATGGGGTGATTGCCTTTCGCCGTGAAAAGCATATCGAATATGGCGGCCCCGATGGCGGCAATGGCGGCCGCGGCGGCGACATCGTGTTTGAAGCGATGCAGAACCTCAATACGCTCATTGATTTTCGCTACACCCAGCATTTTCGCGCACGCAAAGGCGGCAACGGATCGGGATCTGATCGCACCGGGGCGGGATCGGACGACGTTGTGATTAAAGTGCCGATTGGCACGCAGATTTTGGCTGATGATCAAGAAACTTTGCTGGCCGATTTGGATGTGCCCGGCAAGCGGGTAACCTTGTGCCGCGGTGGCGATGGCGGCTTTGGCAACACGCATTTCAAATCCAGCACCAATCGCGCACCGCGCAAATCGACCACTGGGTTTCCCGGTGAAGAACGCTGGATTTGGCTGCGCCTAAAACTGATCGCTGATGCAGGTTTGGTGGGTTTGCCCAATGCTGGCAAATCAACTTTCTTGGCCGCAAGTTCAGCAGCACGGCCCAAAATTGCGGATTATCCGTTTACCACGCTGCACCCGCAGCTTGGGGTCATTCGGCTGTCGCATTCTGAAGAATTTGTGCTGGCCGATATCCCGGGGTTGATTGAAGGCGCCCATGAAGGGGCGGGACTTGGCGTGCGGTTTTTGGGCCATGTTGAACGCTGTGCGGTGCTGCTGCACTTAATTGATGGTGCTGCCGGCGGCGTAGTGGATGCTTGGCGCACGGTGCGTGGCGAGTTGGATGCGTATGGCGCAGGGTTGCGCGAAAAGCCAGAAATTATTGTGCTGAACAAGGTGGATGCCATGACGCCGCGCGAAATATCGTCGCGCCGGTCAGCGTTGGCGCGCGCCAGTGGCCAGCCGGTGTATGTAATGGCCGGCGCCACCGGGCAGAACGTGCCAGAGATTTTGCGCATTGTGCAGAACGCTATCACGGATGCGCGGCGCGGATGAGTGGCGCATTGCCAGACGTTGCGGGTGCGCGGCTGCTGGTGATTAAGCTGGGCAGTGCGTTGGTTGTGGATGCCGCGCAAGCCGCCCCGCGCACCGCGTGGTTGCACGGCGTTGCAGCCGACGTGGCAGCGGCCCGGGCGCGCGGCACAAAGGTGATTATCGTATCATCGGGCGCTATTGCTTTGGCGCGGCGCACGCTGAATTTGACCCGGCCCAAATTGCGGCTGAACGAAAAACAGGCGGCCGCCGCCGTGGGGCAAATTCGCCTGGCCCAGGCCTGGACCGAGGCCTTGGCAGCGCACGGCATGATCGCCGCGCAATTGCTGCTTACTTTGGAAGATACCGAGGCTCGCCCGCGCTATTTGAACGCGCGCGCAACCTTGCGCACGCTGCTGGATTTGGCTTGCGTGCCGGTGATTAACGAAAACGATAGTGTGGCGACCGCAGAAATTCGTTTTGGCGATAACGATCGCCTGGCCGCGCGGATTGCCGAAATGGTGGAAGCCGACCAGTTGGTGTTGTTTTCCGATATCGATGGTTTGTATACGGCCGACCCGCGGCGCGATGCCAGTGCCACCCACATCCCCGTAGTGGCAGCGTTAACGCCGGAGATCGAAGCCGCCGGTGGCGACCCGCCGCCGGGATATTCCTCTGGCGGGATGCGCACAAAACTGGCGGCAGCCGGCATTGCCATGCAGGCCGGCTGTGCCATGGCGATTGCGCTGGGGCATCGCGAGCGGCCACTGACGGCTTTGCTGGAGGGGGCTCGCTGCACCTGGTTTCTGCCCAGCACCGATGCCCGCAGTGCGCGCAAGAGGTGGATTGCTGGCAGTCTCAGCCCCGCCGGCACGCTTGCGGTGGATGCAGGTGCGGCCCGCGCCTTGGCCGCCGGCGGATCACTGTTGGCGGCCGGTGTGCAGGCGGTAACCGGCGATTTTGAGGTGGGCGATACCGTGCTGGTGTGCGGGCCGGATGGCGTTAAAATCGCCCATGGGCTGGTGGCATATACCAGCGTTGATGCGGTGCGCATCGCCGGGCACCGGTCTGAAAAGATCGAATCGCTGATTGGCGTGCGCGGGCCCGATGAAATCATTCATCGCGATGACCTTGTGTTGCTGCGGCCCAATCTGACATAGGGGAAGCTGATATAGTCGGGCTGGCATAGACGGCATGCACCCAAGCGCCTGAGAGAGACACGCCGCATGATAAACGCCACCAGTATTGCAGATTTGGGCGCCTGGCTGCGCGAGGCGGCCTGGCCGTTATGGCTCAAGCGCGGGGTAAGCGCCGATGGCGTTGGTGGGCTGGCCGGGTTTGTCGAATCGCTGGAACCTAGCACGTTAACCTGCCGCGCCAATTTTAGGCGTTTGCGGGTGGCGGCGCGGCAAACCTACGTGTTTTCACAAGGATTTCACGACGGGCTTGCGGGCGCTGAAGATGCCGTGGCGTTGGGTATTGGTTTTTTTGCGCAACATGCGGCGCAGCCCGATGGTGGCCACGCCTGGCGGTTTGACCTGAACAATCGGGCGATCGATACCACACGGGATTTATACGATCATGCCTTTGTGCTGTTGGCACTGACCTCAGCTGCCGGGGTTTTTCCGCGCGAAATGATGCATGATGAGGCGCGCCATTTGTTGCGCTATATTCAAGAAGTTTTTGTGCACCCCGCCGGGGGCTATGGCGAAAGCGTGCCACCATCTTCACCGCGCCGGCAAAACCCGCACATGCATTTGTTAGAATCCCTGCTGGCAGCGTACGAAACCTTTGGGGATACGGCATTTTTGGATGCAGCGCGGCCGCTGGTAGATTTGTTTGTTGATCGCTTTTTTGTGGCTGATGCCGGGGTGATTGGCGAATATTTTTTCGATGATCTTTCCCCTATGCGCGATGAGAATGGCATGGTGGGGTTTGAGCCGGGGCATCATTGCGAATGGGTGTGGCTGCTGGATTGGTATCAGCGTTATGCCGGGCCCGATACGCGGCTAGCGGCGTTTTCGGCTCAGTTGATGGCGGCGGTGGATAAATGTGCAACGCCATTTGGCGTGCCCGATGCGGTGCGCCAGGATGGCAAAATTACCACCGGCAGCTATCGCTTATGGCCGCAGACAGAGCGGTTAAAGGCCGAGCTTTTGCGCGCCGATAGCAGTGATGCGCTGGTTGCCAATGCGGTGGCTCAATTGGCAAGTTGGCTGCACCCCAACGGGCTGTGGGATGAACGCCGCGATCCCCGTGGCACGCCAATGGCCGGCGACGTGCCGGCAAGTTCGCTGTATCATTTAACCTGCGCCATTCTCACAGCCGAGCAGATCGTGGCATGATAACTGGCGCAGCCATTGCCCCGTTTGTGCAGCCGCGTGATGCAAGTGCGGCCGATGCGATTGCCGATATTGCCGATAGCCTGGATGTGTTTGACGATTGGATGGATCGCTATGGCTGGATCATTGATTTAGGCAAAGCACTGCCGGCATTTCCCACCGATTGGCAAGATGATAGCCACCGTGTGCCGGGTTGCCAAAGCAAAGTGTGGATGCAGGCCGATTTGCGTGATGGGCGGATGTATTTGGCCGGCGCATCTGATGCCGCCATTGTCTCTGGTTTGGTTGCCTTGTTGCTGCGGGTTTATTCGGGCCGCACCCCGCGTGAGGTGTTGGATACCGACCCGGTGTTTTTAAAAAGCCTCGGCCTAATCGAAGCTTTGTCTACCAATCGCGGCAATGGCATTGCCGCCATGGCGCGCGCCATTCGCGAACAGGCGGCGCGGTTGGTGTGATGAAACGCGTGGCCCTTGCCGTGATGTGCGCGGTGAGCCTGCCGGCATGGGCGGTATGCCCTGGGTATAGTGTTTGCCCAAGCGTGGATTATGCCGCTGTCGTGGCGCACGATCCGGCGTTGCAAAAATATCTGACCGACATTGACGTTGCCGAAAATCGCGCCATCGCCAATTTTGGCGCGCGGCAGATTTTTGCCGATTTGCTGGCAAGCCTGGGGGAGGCGATTGTGTTTGATCGCGGCCTGTCGGTGAACGGCAACCAAGCCTGCGCCTTCTGCCACACTGCCAATGCCGGGTTTCGCGGCGCAGTTGTGGCGTTTAACCAGGCTGGGGGCGTTTTTCCGGGGTCGGTGACCAGCCGTGCAGGGTTTCGCGTGCCGCAAAGCCTGGCCTATGCGGCATTTTCGCAACCCTTAGCCTGGCACGCCGATATAAGCGATTTTCGTGGCGGTAATTTTTGGGATGGCCGCGCAACCGGGCGTGCGCACGCAAGCCCGGCGATGGAACAGGCGATGGAGCCGTTTACCAACCCGTTTGAAATGGCACTGCCGGATACTGCGTGCGCGGTGCGGCGCGTGGTGCGTGGCCGCTATGGCGCAATGTTTACCAAAATTTGGGGGCAGGGGGCGGCGGCAATCGCCTGGCCGGCTAAGGCCGATGCTGTGTGTGCCGTGCCAGCAGGTGGTACCCACCCGGTAAAGCTGGCCCTATCGCCGGCCGAACGGGCGATTGCCGATACCGCGTTTCAGCAGATTGCATCAACCATTGTGGCGTTCGAAATGTCCACCCATGCCTCAGCGTTTAGTTCTAAATTTGATGCGTGGCAGGCTGGGCTTGCCAAGTTTTCCACCGATGAACAGCGTGGGTGGGATGTGTTTAACGGTGCAGGCGGTTGCGCTACGTGCCACGCTGCCAGTGGTGCGCGGCCGTTATTTACCAATTTTTCGTATGTGCATCTGGCGCTGCCAGTATCCCAGCCAGCGGCCTACACATACGAAAACCGCGCTGATGCGGCAGGCTATGTCGCTAACCCTGCAGGTATTGGCTTTATAGATCATGGGCTGGCCGGCGTGCTGGCAGCATCGCCAGCGGCTGACTGGCGCCAGCGCGCACCGGCCTATGAGGCCGCCTTTGCAACGCCCAGCCTGCGCAATGTCGCAGCCTTACCTGCGCAGGGGATGTCGGCCGCCTACATGCACAATGGTCGTATCGCCACACTTGCGGCGGCCGTGCATTTTTTCAATGCGGTGGGGATCCCCGCTGATGCCGCCCAGCGTGCCCATGCCCCGGCCGGGCCGTTGCACCTAATCGCCGCCGATGAGCGCGCCTTAGTGGCGTTTCTGGGCACACTGACCGATGGCTATTACCGCGCAGGCGCCCTGACCCCGGCGGTGACCCGTTGAGAAGGCCAGATTGGCGCCAAGCCCGCGTTTTGCCGGTGCCCTTGCGAATCCCTCCCTCATGCTGCCATGCACCACTAGATTTTGTGGTCAATTGAAAGTTGTCCACAAGTTTTTGTGGTTGGCCGGTTGATCCCACCGCGCATCCCTGTCACTTTACCTACTGCATCTAGTGGGTGCCAAGGCGGGGGATCGCAATATGGAGTGGAACGAGGACACCATCGAACGGCTTCGGGCACTATGGGCCGAGGGCCATTCCACCGCCGAAATTGGCCGCCGTATGGGGGTCTCTAAAAATGCAGTGGTCGGCAAAGCCCACCGCTTGAACCTGGCGTCCCGCCCATCACCCATTCGGCGCGATGGTGAACGCTCGCCGCGCAAGCGCCTGCCGCGCCGGGTTAGTGGTCCGACCTTGCCCGCTCTGTCGGCTACTCTTGCCCCCATGCTGCCCGAACCGCCCCGCGTGGCCATCGTGCGCCAGGCCATGCCGCCCGTGCTGCGTGCCGTGCCGGCACCACGCCCGGGCGCCCGCGTTACCCCCTGCTGCTGGCCAATCGGTGAGCCTGGCACACGCAGTTTCCGGTTTTGCGATGTCGATGCTATCGCCGGTAAGCCGTATTGCGATGACCATTCCGCACTGGCCTATGTGCGGGTTAAGGATAAGAAAGAAGACGCCGCGTAATTAAGAAAGAGTCTTCTTTTATGATCTTGGGTAGGGTGGCGCTTCTGAACCGTGTGTTACCGGTGAACCCCGGTGTGCCATCTGCCCTTCGAAAAAGGCGTGGTTTCCTTTATCCCGCGCTAATTGCTGTGTTTAAATTCCGGTCAATTTCCGCCAGAAAATTCTGCGTGTTCATCCACGGCTGATTAGCCCCCACCAAAATGGCCAAATCCTTGGTCATGGCGCCGGATTCCACGGTGCTGATGCACACTTTTTCCAGGCTTTCGGCAAAGGCCGTAACATCAGGCGTGCCGTCAAATCGGCCGCGGTAAATCAGCCCGCGGGTCCAGGCAAAGATCGAGGCGATCGGGTTAGTGCTGGTTTCGCGCCCAGCCTGGTGTTCGCGGAAGTGACGGGTGACGGTGCCGTGGGCGGCTTCACTTTCTACCGTTTTGCCATCCGGGCTCATGAGCACGGAGGTCATTAACCCCAGTGAGCCAAACCCTTGCGCCACGATATCGCTTTGCACATCGCCATCGTAATTTTTGCAGGCCCAAATATAGCCGCCCGACCATTTCAAGGCGCAAGCCACCATGTCGTCGATCAGCCGGTGTTCGTAATGCAGCCCGTGCGCCTTGTAGCGTTCGACAAATTCGGCCTGATAAATTTCCTCAAACACGTCCTTAAACATACCGTCATAGGCTTTAAGGATGGTGTTTTTGGTTGATAGATACACCGGGTAATCGCGCGCTAGGCCGTAGTTAAACGTGGCGCGGGCAAACCCTTCAATCGATGCCCGCGTGTTGTGCATGCCCATGGTAACGCCAGGGCCTTTAAAATCATGCACTTCCATACTCACCGGCGCGCTGCCATCGGCCGGGGTGTACACCAGGTGCACCTTGCCAGGCCCAGGAATCTTGGCTTCCACCGCGCGATAAATATCGCCATAGGCGTGGCGGCCAATCACAATCGGCTGAGTCCAATGCGGCACAAGCCTATGCACATTAGCGCAAATGATCGGCTCGCGAAAAATCGTGCCATCCAGAATATTGCGGATCGTGCCGTTCGGGCTGCGCCACATGCGCTTGAGGTTGAATTCCTTTACCCGCGCTTCGTCCGGCGTGATCGTCGCGCACTTCACGCCAACCCCGTACTGCTTAATCGCCAGGGCGGAATCGATGGTTACCTGATCATCGGTGGCGTCACGGTGCTCAATGCCCAGATCGTAATATTTCAGGTCGATGTCGAGATACGGCAGGATCAGCTTTTCTTTGATGAAACCCCAGATGATGCGGGTCATCTCATCGCCATCAAGCTCAACAACCGGGGTTTTTACCGTGATCTTCGCCATTAAACCCTGCCTTGTTTTGTGCCTGCCAGCAGAATCTGGCCCTGAGGCGTTTTGATGCGCCACCGCGCGCCGGGCCGCAACCCTTTGGCCGGCATGGGTGGTTTGACGCCTCACCCTTGACGAATACCAGTGCCCAGGCAATTTGCCGCACCCGCTATTAACAAAACAGGAAACGCCCCGATCGCCGCACCCCAAACCCCAGCCAACCCGTTCGACCTCACCGGCAAAGTCGCCCTGGTCACCGGTGGTAATGGCGGCATCGGCCTGGGCTTTGCCGAAGGCCTCGCCCGCGCCGGCGCCGATGTCGCCATCTGGGGCATGAATGAAGCTAAAAACGAAGCCGCCCGCGCCCGCCTCGCCCCCTACGGCCGCCGCGTGCTGGTGCTGAAGTGCGATGTCGGCGACGAAGCCGCGATCGACGCCGGCTTCGCCGAAACCCTGCACCACATGGGCCGCGTTGATGGCGTTTACGCCAATGCCGGCATCGGCGGCGCCAGCGGCAATTTCGACCGCATGACCCTAAACCAATGGCAGCAAGTGATGCGCATCAACCTCGATGGCGTGTTTCTCACCTTCCGCGCCGCCGCCCGCCACATGGTAACCCGCGACGGCGGCGGCGTTATGGTGGTGACATCCTCCATGGGCGCCATGATGGGCACCGCCCGCAACGAACACTACGGCGCCAGCAAAGGCGCCGTCATCTCCCTCATCCGCGGCCTCGCGGTAGAATACGCCCGCCACGGCATCCGCGCCCACGCAGTCCTGCCCGGCTGGGTGGAAACGGAAATGACCGACAAGCTCTTCGCCAACGAACGATTCAGCGCCGGCGTCATGCCCCGCATGCCCATGCGCCGCTGGGGCCAACCCGCCGATTTCGAAGGCATCGCCGTGTATTTACTCAGTGAAGCCTCACGCTGGCACACCGGCGATTGCTTCATGATCGATGGTGGCTATTCGCTGTTTTAAGGCAACGCTAAGTATAGGATAAAACTTCTTTTTCTCGCGGATTCAACCGCGAAACGCATAAAAGCTAGCCTGCCCCGCACCAGCTAACC
>JBBARC010000067.1:0-7301 GCA_040400005.1 Acetobacteraceae bacterium
ACACCCAAACAACACAAACCAAGCCGGAAACACCCCAAAAAGGCGAAACCCGCTTACACTCACGCCGATAACGGTGGAGGCCGAAAAGAATACACAACAAAACTTCGTTCCGCAAGGTCTAACCGGCGGGCGGCATCTCGTGGAAGCGGCTTTTAGGGGGGTAGCGCCGACATGTCAACGCGATGACAGCGGCGGCGCTGCACGGCTCCCATGCAGGGCGAGGTATTCCCAAACCACCGTGGCGGCTGCCAGCGCGGTAATCTCGGCGTGATCATAGGCCGGCGCCACTTCCACCATATCCATACCGACGAAATCGACCGGTCCGAGCCTGCGCAAAATCGCCTGCACCTGCCAGGATGCCAGCCCGCCGATCTCTGGCGTGCCGGTGCCCGGCGCAAAAGCGGGGTCTAGCGCATCAATATCAAACGTCAGGTAGGCGGCCGCATCCCCCACCACGCGCAGAATCTCAGCCGCAACCGCCGCCACCCCCATTTCATGCACGGCTTGCGCGGTCAGCACGGTCATCCCGGCAGCCAGCGTCCACCCCCACACCTCACGCTGCACCGGCGAGCGGATGCCGATCTGGATCGACCGATGGGCATCGATCAGCCCTTCGTTGATCGCGTGGTAAAAGGGCGATCCGTGCCCCAGCGGCTGGCCAAAATTATCCGACCAAGTATCAACATGAGCATCAAAATGCACCAGGGCGACCGGCCCGCCGCGGCGTTTGGTCAGGGCCCGCAGCAGCGGCAGACTGATACCGTGTTCGCCGCCCAACGTGATCAGGTGGGCATGGCCTGCCGCCTGCGCCTCGATCAGCGCAAATGTCGCCGCAATATCACCCAGGGCGATGGCAAAATCACCAGCATCCGATAGGGACAGCGCCATGGGATCAACAAACTGGCTAGGGTGCTCGCCATCCACCAGCATGCGGCTGGCGTGGCGAATGGCGTGCGGGCCGAACCGGGCCCCACTGCGATTGGTGGTGCCGGTGTCGTGCGGGATGCCGGCAATGGTGATGGCCGCATTTGGGTTATGCCCAAGCCCCATAAAACTGGCCGGGACGGCAAATGTGGGGGTGCCCGCCATGATCAACTCCCTCGTTTATAGCGACAGTTACTCGGCCAAAGCTGCGTAGGCCGCCAGCAGCAGAATGCCGCCCAAAGCCAATGTGGCATGAATACCCAGCACAAAAACAGGTGGCGGCGGGCGGCGCGCGCGCCACCCCGCCATAACGATGCCAAACACAAGCGTCAGCGCGAACAACACCGCCGCCAGCTTGGGGAAACTGGCCACGCCAAACCGCCCCCCCCGGGCGGGATCGGCCAGCCGGGCTGCGAGCAATCCGAAGCCAGCAAAGCCGACGGCGCCATGCAGCAAGGCCAGCCGGGCCGGGCGGGCCGTGCTGCCCATCGCCAGGGCCAACCCGCCGGCCGCCGCCCCGCCCAGCACCCACAGCGCGATCACAAAATAAGGCCCCGGCATAAACGGCAGCAGCCAGCGGCGGGTTGAGCTGAGTTCATCGCCCCAGCATGTGATCGCTCCCTAGCGTGACGCAAGGCCCACGCCGAACCGCCAGTGCAAGGCTCACGCCTCGACGCCAACGACCGATCTGCGCAATACTCCCCTCATGTTGAGCAGTATCACTCAAGGCAAAGCCTACCTGCATGCTGCGCTTGCCGGCCACTGGCCGTGGCTAGACCGCACGCTGGCTGGCCTTATTGATTTCGTAACCGGTCCGCTCACCGGCGTAAACACCAGGTATTACTGGGTTTTTCTCGCCCAGGCGGTGGTTCTGGCAGCCATCTTCCATGCCGTGCGCGGCGGCACCCTGCGCGGATTTTACCGCTTTTGTCTGCCGCACGGCACGCTCACCCACACATCCACCCGGGTTGACCTGCAAATCAACATCGCCAACCAAATTTTTGGCCAAAGTTTCAAACTGTTCTGGCGCCTGACCATGCCGGCCATCGCCGCCTTTTTGCTGGCAGGCCTGCAAACCAGCTTCGGCCCCGCGCCACATCTTTGGCCGTGGAACGGGGCGTCCCTGCTTATCCTTACCGCATTGGTCACCGTCGGTGATGATTTGGGCTACTACGCGTTCCACCGGGCCGCCCACACCTTACCGTGGCTGTGGTCATTTCACAAAGTGCATCACTCGGCCGAAGTGCTCACCCCGCTAGTCGCCGGGCGTGTGCACCCGGTGGAAATGGCATTGAGCGAGCCGGTGCGCGCCGCGGCATCGGCCATCATGCTGGCGCCTGGGTTATATTTCTTCGCCGGTGACGCCACGTTGCTAACTGTGTTCGGCATCAAAGCTTCCGCACTGCTGTTTGGCGCCCTGGGTAACCAATTGCTCCATTCCCAGGTGCCGATTTCGTGGGGGCCGAAAGTCGACCGCGTGCTGGTAAGTCCCCTGGTGCACCACATTCACCACAGCACCGCACCGCGCCATCGCAACCGCAATTTTGGTGGTTTGCTATCTGTGTGGGACTGGATGTTTGGCACGCTGGTATTGCCGGTGCCCGGGGAAACTTTGCGCTTTGGTTTGGGCGAGGAAGCCGCCCAAATCCACCCCAATGTGCTGATGGCATACGCGCTACCATTTTGGGAAATCCTGCCCGGCAAAGCGTTTTGGTCGGCGGGTGCCCAGCGTTTTCTGCCTGCACGCCAAAAACCGCAGGACACGATGTGAGCCCTTCGCTTTGGGCTGATGATACCAACCATTTTGACGTTCTCAGTTGTGATATTTTTGATACCGCAATCGAACGTACCCTGGCGCGGCCACAGGATGTTTGGCTCGCCGTTGGCGCCCGCCTAAGACTGGCGAACCTGATTACCTGCACGCCGGAAGCGTTTGCCGTTTTCCGTGGTGCCGCAGAAGCCGCCACCCGCGCACAAGCCGAGGGCTGCGGGCACGACGAGGTGCGGATTGCCGAAATTTACGACTATCTCGACGCAACCGACATTGTTTCCGATCCGCAGGAAGCAGCGCGCATCGAGTTTGCAACCGAAATCGCGATATGCCGGCCGATCAGCGCTGTGCAAACCGCCCTCACCGCCCGCATCGCGGCAGGCGGGCGCGTGGTGTTTGCCTCCGACAGTGTTTTGCCTGGCGCATGGCTTACCGAGCTTTTGCACGCCTGCGGTTTTGGCGAGGGGTGTTACGTGGTTTCATCGGCCGATGCGCGTAAAAGCAAACATACCGGCCGGTTATTTCCCGAGCTGATCGTCAAACTTGCATGCGCGTCAAACAAAATTTTGCATGTTGGCGATAACCCTGTATCAGATGTTATCCGGCCACGCGCGCATGGGATTGCCGCGCACCACATTCCCAGGCCGCGGCCCCAGCCACACAACGAGTCTAGCGGCCATTACCTAGTGCGCCTAGCCGATAGCCGCCGGCGCGCGACCACCGCACAGCCCTCCCCACCGGTTGCCACCGGCCACATGCTGGCTGCTCTGGCGACCCCACTGTTGCTCGGCTTTGCCCAGTTCATCGTGGCGCAAGCCCGCACCCGCGGCATAAGGCGGATATATTTTCTCGCCCGCGATGGCTACCTGCCGCTGGTAATTATCCGCCAGATCATCACTGATGATACCGAATTTGATCTGGTTTATCTCGCGGTCTCGCGCCAGTCGCTCAGTGAAGATAAAGCATCCGCCAAAGCTTATCTGCACCAAGCCGATTTTATCGCACCTGGCCCACGCTTAATTGTTGACCTGGGCTGGCGCGGCAGTTTGCAAACGCGGCTGGCCGAAATTGCCGAATTGCCGCCGCAGGATGTTATCGGCTGTTATGTTGGCCTATGGGCCGATGCCCTACGCCCCACGCTTAATCCCAGCAATGCCACCGGCTATCTATTCACATTTGGTGATAACGCTGCGCGCACTAGAATTATCCGCGAAAGCTACCTACTGCTCGAACTTATTTTTTCAGCCCCGCACGGCACCGTGCGCGGCTACCAAGCCACCACCACCGATGGCGTGCAGCCAATTTACGCGCCCGAGGATGCACCAGGCGGCGATGCCCGGCGGGCGGCATTTGCCGACCTACAAAATCAATGCCTGCAAACAATTGCCGCCCTGCAAAGCATGGCAGGCGACATCGCCGCACAAGCCATCGATGCGCAATCAGCGTTATCACCACTGGTCGCATTGCTCACCACACCAACCCGCCAACAGGTGAACCAGATCAACCGCACCCCGTTTATTCATGACGACACCACCGGCGCCCTACTGCCCGCAGTAAACCCCTTGCCGCTGCACGAGGCGGCACTGTCACCACGGCGCGCATTAGCCCGACTGGCCCGCGCCCCGTGGCGGGCCGGTGCCGTGCGGGCGGCCCTGCCCTGGCCGATACCGTTTATGGATTACGCAACACTTGCCGATCGGGTCGCCCGCGTCCTGCGCTGGTAGGGCTGGCGGTTAGCCCAGGCGATCAAGTATCCGGTAATACCAAGATCCCAAAACCGTGAGCGGCACGCGAAATGTATGCCCACCCGGAAACGGAAAATACGGCAGCCGTGCAAACACATCAAAACGCTCCGCCTGGGCCGCCACCGCTTCACCCAGCAACCGCCCGAGCAAATGCGTGGTGGTTACCCCATGGCCACTATCCCCGTGCGAAAACAGCACGGTAGGCGATACCCGCCCAACATGGGGGATGCGCGGCAGGGTGAGGGCAAAATTGCCGCTCCAAGTGAAATCCACTTTTACACCGCGCAACTGCGGAAAAGTTTTTTCTAGCAACGGGCGAATTTTGCCTTCAATGCTAGCCGGGTCACGCGCGCCGTAAACTGTGCCGCCACCATACAGCAACCGGTTATCGGCGGTGCGGCGAAAATAATCTAAAAAGTAATTGGCATCTTCCACGCAGTAATTTGCCGGCATTAACGCGGCACACGCGGCGGGGTCCATCGGTGCTGTGGTCAGCACCTGGGTAGAAACCGGCATCATTTTTGAGCCAATTTCCCGGTGCAGCAAATTACCAATATACGCATTGCCGCACACCAACACGTGCTTGGCCCGCACAGATCCGCGGGCGGTGCGCACCACCGGGTTGGCCCCGGTTTCCACCGACACAACTTCGCTCTGTTCGTAAATCGTGCCGCCCAGCGCTTCCACCGCGGCCGCCTGGCCCAGCACCAGATTAAGCGGATGAATATGCCCCGCCTTACGATCAAGCAGTGCCCCAACATACCGATCACTGGCCACCACCTGCGGCATGCCGGCGGGATCGATCATCTCCATATCGTGATGGCCAAAATCGGCCCACACTTTTTGCACGTGTGCCAAACTCTTCATTTGCCGCGCCGTAAAAGCGGTCATCACCCCGCCCGGCACCAGATCACAGGCGATGTTATATTTGGCTACCCGTTCACGGATAATATCGCCACCTTCCAGCGCCATGCGGCCAAGTCCACGCGCGGTATCGCGCCCATAGCGTTTTTCGATCACGTCCAGTTCGCGCGAATAGCCGTTGACAATCTGCCCGCCATTACGCCCCGATGCGCCAAACCCCACCCGCGCAGTTTCCAGCACCACTGGTTTGTAGCCGCGCTCGGCCAAGGTCAGGGCCGCCGAAATACCGGTAAACCCTGCCCCGATCACGCACACATCGGCGTTGATATCGCCGGCCAAGGCGACCCGCTCAGCCGACGGGTTGGCGGTTGCTGCATAGTAACTTTGTACGTGCTCGGTCATATCATCACCTCAGGCGGCGTGCCTGTTTTATGCTTACACAGATTGCAAATAGGCGTCATATTCCACGTCAGTGACGCGCATACGAAATTCTTTTTGTTCCTGGCGTTTGCAGGCGCTGTACAAATCCTGATAATCCAGCCCTAAATATTCGCCCATCACCGTGGACGCATCAAACGCATCGATCGCGTCATCCCAGTTAATCGGCAAGGTCTCGTCATCCTCGGTGGGCTCGCCGGTCATTGCCGGCCCTGGGTCAATCGCATGACGCAATCCGTGCATGGCACCGGCCAAAACCCCTGCCACCGCCAAGTACGGATTACAATCCGCCCCAGCCACGCGGTGTTCCACCCGGGTTGCCTGCCCCGCCGTAATCACCCGCACCGCAGCCATGCGATTATCATGGCCCCAGGTGATGCGCGTCGGCGCATGCGTGCCGGGCGCCAGGCGGCGATACGAATTCGCGTGTGGTGCCAACAACAACATAGCGTCAGCCATGGTCGCCAGCATACCGCCAACCACATGGCGCAGCTTATCGCTCGGCGCCCCATCGGGTTCGGCCAAAATATTGCGCCCGCTTTCATCAAGAATGGAAAGATGCATGTGCATACCGCTACCTGCCCGGTCACCATACGGTTTGGCCATGAACGTTGCATCCCAACCGTGCTTACGCGCCACACCCTTTACGATGCGTTTGAGCAAAAACGCATGATCAGCGCACTCCAGCGCACTGGCGACATGGTTTAAATTCACCTCGTACTGGCCCGGCCCGTTTTCCCGCACCACGGTATCGGCGGGCAGGTTCTGGCGTTCGCAGGCGAGAAAAATATCGGCCAAAACCGGTTCGAACGCATGCAACTCAGCAATCGATAGCACCTGGGTCTGCCAGCCCTGCCAGCGCCCTTCGTTAGAAAAGGGCGGCGATACCGGGTCGCGCGCGGTGCGCCGCCGATCGATCAGATAAAATTCAAGCTCAGTCGCCATCACCGGGGTCAGCTTGGCCTCTTTGTAAAACCCGGCAACCCGGGCCAGCACCTGGCGTGGGTCGGCAAAAAACGGCGTGCCATCCTGCTGCACCATGCGCAGTAAAAGCTGCGTGGTCGGGCGGGCAAGCCAGGTCACCGGCAGCAAAGATCCTTCCACCGGCAGGCAAATCCCATCGGGGTCGCCGGTGCCAATGGCAAGCCCGGCTTCGGGCACATCACAACCCCAGATATCCAGCGCGTAAACTGATCGCGGCAGCGAAATACCCTTGCTCATCACTTCGGCAATGCGCTCGGCCGGCACCCATTTGCCGCGCGCGATGCCGTTAGCGTCCACCACGAACGCCTCCAGCACAGATGGTGTGTGGGTGGCCGGGGCGGCGTTGCTGCCTTGCTGGTCTTCCAAAATGGTCTACTCCCAAAGCCTGCCGCAAGCGGCCCGGCAAAATTGTGATCACATTTTCCGGCCCTATCAGAGCCAGCCCGGCCCCACCCGTGTCAAGCCAGTTTTAGGCTTTTTGCGCCCCTTAGGCGCGAAGATTCACGCTTTTTGCGCCCGGTAGGCGCGAAGATTCACGCTTTTTGCGCCCGGTAGGCGCGAAGATTCACGCTTTT
>JBBARC010000067.1:7401-10935 GCA_040400005.1 Acetobacteraceae bacterium
TGCGCCCGGTAGGCGCGGGCCGCATTCCCAAAAGCGCGAAAAATCGTCACCGACACCGCATCGTCGCGAAACCGCCATTCCGGATGCCATTGTAGACCCAGCAAAAAATGCTCGGTATCGGTGCCGCGAAACGCCTCAATCAGCCCGTCGGGCGCCACCGCATCCACCACCAGCCCTGGGGCCAGCCGGTCAACCCCCTGCCCGTGCAACGAATTCACCCGCGTGCCGGTCATCCCGGTAAACAGATGCAGCGCGCCGCCTGGCGTAAAATCCACCCCATGGGATGGCATATACTGCTCGGCCAAGGTCACGGTTCGGTTTTCGCGGTGGTCGTTCAGCCCGCCCACATGGTGCACCGCCTGGTGCAGCGTGCCACCCATCGCCACGTTAATTTCCTGAAAGCCCCGGCACACGCCAAATACCGGCATGCCGCGCGCAATCGCCGCCTGCACCAGCCGCAGTGTCACGTGATCACGGGCCGGGTCGGCGGGGGAATTGGCGTCGTCCAGGGTGTGGCCATAGCGCTCGGGAAAAACATTGGAATAGGCGCCGGTTAAAAACACGCCGTCGATCAAATCCAGCGTCTGCTCAAAATCGCCACCATCGCGAAACGCGCCGCCCGGCCGGTCAATCAACGCCGGCACAATCAGGGCCAGCGCCCCCGCGCCACCCGTCACCGCATCAAGATATTTTTCCTGCACCGAATGGGCGACATGGGTGCCGCCGGCAAAAATATCCGCAGGCACGCCGATAACCGGTTTCATCACGCAAACTCTCCTGTTGCCCCAGCATAGTGCCGACCCTAGCGCCATTGGAAGGATCGCCCAGGCCAGGGCAATCGGGTGACTGCCGGAAAAGTAAGAATTTTCTTTTTTCTGAAGAAAAAAGAAACAAAAAAGACTTTTTTGACGCTGATTCGGCGAACGCGGTGGCAGGGTTGCCCCAAGCCCAGCATTGCAACAGTCTTTTTGCTTCTTTTTCTTCAAACAAAGAAGAGCCTTACTTCCACCCCTTTGCCCTGTCGCCCAAAGTTTGCAGGCGCATATCTGGCGCACAAAGCTTACATATTGTGATCACCTAAGCCCCCTGCCGCTTGCGATCACATCGCGGCCCAGTCAAATTGGCAACGGGCGAATGTGGTGCAAAAGGGGCGCATGTGGCGGATGAAGCAGCAGATTGCGCGGTAACGCTGGCGCCAGACCGCCGCCGTGTGGATGAAACGCTGGGCGAGTTTGTCCATCGCCGCCTGCGCCACGCCATCATGACCGGCCGCATCCCGCCTGGCCGTGCACTCACCATTCGCGGGCTCGCCAGCGCCCTTGATGTATCGGCTATGCCGGTGCGCGAGGCGATGCGCCGGCTGGTGGCCGAACGTGCACTGGAATCACTGGATAACCGCCGCGTGCGGGTAGCCCCCATGACACCTGCCCGCTTTGCCGCCTTGCTGGAAACCCGGGTACTGCTGGAACGCGAAGCGGCCCTACGCGCCCTGCCCCACGTGGATAACGCCGCCCTAGCGCAGTTGCGCATTTTAGATGCCGCCGACGATGCCGCCGTTGCTGCCGGCGACATTGGCCGCGCCATTGAAGCCAATTTTGCCTTTCATCGCGCCTTCTACATTTTGGCCCCAGCCGATGCGCTCACCCCACTGATCGAAAGCCTATGGCTGCAAATTGGCCCGTTCATGCGGGCCGCCCTGGAAGACCTAACCCTGCACTACCACGCCGATCGCCACGCTGAAGCCTTAGCCGCGATCGAGGCGCGCAACCCAGCCGCCCTAGCGGCCGCCATCGAGGCCGATATCCGCGATGGCATCGGCCATTTGGCGAACTCTGGCGCATTGCTCGCGGCGTGACCGAAAAGCCCGCCGATCCCGCGCAACAACTGCCGCGCGACCCGCGCCGCAGCGAAAGGCGCCGCGGCAACCGCGAACGCCGCCGCCCGTTATGGCAGCGCCTGCTCACCGCCGCCGAGGGCGAATTCAGCCGATCGCGCCCCCTAGCCGCCCTTGGTATTATGCTAGTGCTCACGGTGGCGGTACGCGCCGCCATCCACGAGCTGCGCCAGGATGCCCTGCCGGGGTGGAGCCAGTATCAGCCGGCAAGCCCGCACCCCAGCTTTGCCGAAACCCATGCCGCCGACCGGTTTACCGACCCCGACCTGCCGCGCGCCGCCCAGTACGCGGCGCTGGCCGATTATTTTGCCCAAGGCGCCAAGCGCTTCGTCAGCGGTGATGGTGCGCGCATCCTGTTCCACGGCCTGCCCGGCACCCATGGTGCCACCGCCGATGGGTTCCGCGGCTTTGCCCGCACCGGTCCATTACTGGCGGCGCTAGTTGCTGCCGGGCGCGATACCGATGGCCGCCTGATCGAAATTCTGCGCCACGGTGTGATCAGCGGCACAGATCCCACCGGGCGGGCCTATTGGGGGCCGCTCAACCCGGCCCGCCCTGCCGCCGATGATGCCGCCGATATCGCCCGCATCCTGTGGCTCACCCGGGCAACCCTGTGGCACAACCTCGATCCGCAAGCCAAAATACGAATAGCGGCGTGGCTGGCACCACTGATCAGCGCACAAGCCATCCCCACCAACGATCTGCTGGCGGCAACCACGGTAGAACGCGTGATGGCAAGTTTGGGCATGCCAGCCGACCCCGATGCCTCGGCCCAACGCATGGACATCGTGCGGGCAAACCTTGCCGATAGCGGCTGGTTTCGCGCCCAGCATACACCGGTCGACCTCTCCAATGCCTGGCGCGAAAGCTTTGAGCTGTTCTGGATCATCCGGATCGACCCCAGCTTCGATACAAAATTCATCCGCCGCGCCCTGCAAGATAGCGCCGATCTGGCGCTGCACCTGATCACCCCCAACGGCCTGCCAATCTTGGGCGACACCATCTGCGCCCGCACCGCCCTGCCCACCCCGGTGATCGCGGCCTATATCGCAGGCGCCGGGCCGATCACCGCGGCCCAAGCCGAAACCGCCAATTTTATGGTGTGGAGCTATTTCCTGCGCCACCAGGGCCTGCGCGATGGTGCGCTCACCCAAGGCTATTTTGGCCCCGATCCGCGCTTTACCGAAAACGATGCCGGCCCCGGCACCTGCCAATGGGGCCTGCGCGGACTGCTACTCACCTTACTGCTGCCCGCCGATGATGGGTTCTGGACCGCACCGCGCACCGCACTGCCGGTGCAAATGGATGATTTCCGCCTCGCACTGCCCGGTTTGGGCTGGGTGGTGCGCGGCAAAAAAGCCACCGGCGAGGTGGCCATTGAGGTCACCGCCAATCTCGATACCACAGCCCCACCAGTGCCGTATGGCAGATGGCGCGGTGCCATCAGCCTACTGCGCCACGTGCCGGCGCGCCCCGATAACACCGCGGTACAATGGCAGCGGCGCTATTATTCGTCGGCCCGGCCCTTCGCCGCCGAATAAAGCGGCCCAGGGCGATCGGGCGAATGCAAGAAAGTAAGAATCTTCTTTTTCGGTCCGGGTGGCGGAGCTGGAGCGTCAACTCGGGCTGCACAGCGGCAA
>JBBARC010000068.1:0-10873 GCA_040400005.1 Acetobacteraceae bacterium
TGTGTAGCTTCGACCCTACCTGGGCAGTTACCTTTTTTCTTCAGAAAAAAGAAAATCCTTACTCTTTTGCATTCGCCCGATGCCCCTGGGCCGAGGGTTTAAGCGGCTACTTACCGCCGGTATTCACCCGTTCGCGCAATTCTTTGCCGGCCTTAAAAAACGGCACGGATTTTTCATCCACATCCACTGCTTCACCGGTGCGCGGGTTGCGCCCGGTGCGGGCATCGCGATGCTTTACGGTGAAGGCGCCAAAGCCGCGCAATTCCACCCGCTCGCCCCGCGCCAAGGCCGCGGTAATTTCGTCAAATACGGTGGCAACCAGGGTTTCCACATCGCGCGCCAGTAAATGCGGGTTGGCCGCCGCAAGCTCGGCGATCAGTTCGGATCTGGTCACGCGCCCACCCTTTTCAAACAAGCCGACAAAAACGCAAGGATTATTACAATCCAGGCTTTGCAGGCTGCCAGAGCGCATAGAACCCGTCAACGCCCAACGCCGCCGGTTTTACGCCAGAAATGGCCGACACCACCACGTCACTCGCCGCGCGCGAAAGCGCTTTTTGCCACGGCACATCATCGGTTGCATCGCGCACCGGCAATTTGGCGTTGGTGATTTTCTTCTGCGCCACCATCCAGGCGATTGCTTCTTTATCGCCGCCGATCTCATCAACCAGCCCCAGCACCTGGGCCTGGCGGCCGCTATAGGCCCGGCCATCGGCAAGCGTGCGCACCTTTGCCGCATCCATGTGCCGGCCAACCGCCACCATGCCAACAAACTGGTCGTACATGTCGCCAATCAAATCCTGCAAATACGCCCGGCCCGGCGCCGACAGGGGCGCAATCATGCTGGGCTGGCCTTTTAACGGGCCAGACACTAGCTGATCGGCGCCGACGCCAATTTTTTGCAGCAAACCGCTGAGTTCCGCGGTTTGCATCAGCACGCCGATGGAACCGGTCAGGGTCGATCCGCGCGCTACAATATGGGGGGCGGCGACCGCAATCATGTAACCGGCGGATGCCGCCGTGCCGTCCATCACTGCCACCACGGGTTTGACTGCGGCCAGCGCCAGCACAGTATCGTGCAGGGTTTCGCCGCCGCCGACCTGCCCACCCGGCGTATCCAGGTGCAGCAGCACGGCAGTTACCGTTTTATCGTCGCGCAATTTTTCCAGCGTTTCCGCCTGCGCCCGGCCATCGCCGATTTCGCCGGTGATGCGGTAGCGCGCGATATGCGCACCACCCAGCACCGATGTTTTATCAACCCCACGCACAGCGACAGACCCCGCCAGCACTAACGCGCCGATCGCGACCAATCGCCAGGTGGTTAAACGACGCTTGAGACGGCGCCGGTCTAACGCCAAATCCGCCTCAAGCGCCATCTGCCTTACTCCCCGGTCTGGTTACGGCGGCGGATTGCGGCACCCAGGATATCACCCAGTGATGCGCCGCTATCCGACGAGCCGAACTCGGCCATCGCCTGCTTGTCTTCTTCCACTTCGCGGCCCTTGATGGTGAGCGACAGCTTGCGCGCCACCCGATCGATCGCGGTGATCTTGGCATCGATCTTTTCGCCAATGGCGAAGCGATCGGGGCGCTGATCAGATTTATCGCGGGCGAGCTCAGCGCGGCGGATGAAGCCGGTCAGCACGTCGTCGATTTTCACTTCAATGCCGTTGGCCTGCACCGCCGTCACCACGCAGGTGACAACTTCACCCTTTTTCACGCGATTGAGGCTTTCGGCGGCCGGGTCATCCTGCAACTGCTTGATACCAAGCGAGATGCGTTCCTTCTCGACATCCACATCCAGCACTTTCGCACGGACAATGGCGCCTTTTTCGAACTTGGTGATCGCCGTTTCGCCGGGTTCATCCCACGAAATGTCGGACATGTGCACCATGCCGTCGAGCTCGGCTGCAATGCCGATAAACAGCCCGAACTCGGTGATGTTGCGCACCTCGCCCTCGACCTCGGTGCCCACCGCGTGTTCTTCGATGAACTGTTCCCACGGGTTGCGGATAACCTGCTTCAGCCCCAGCGAGATGCGGCGTTTGGAACTGTCCACGTCCAGCACCATCACGTCCACTTCCTGGCTGGTCGCGACGATCTTGCCAGGGTGCACGTTCTTCTTGGTCCACGACATTTCAGACACATGCACCAGGCCTTCGATGCCTGGTTCCAGTTCCACGAACGCGCCGTAATCGGTGATGTTGGTCACCCGGCCGCTGAACTTGGCGCCGGCCGGATATTTGGCGGCAACACCATCCCAGGGGTCGGATTCCAGCTGTTTCATGCCCAGGCTAATGCGCTGGGTTTCCGAATTAAAGCGGATCACCTGCACGCGCACCGGCTGGCCGATGGTCAGCGCTTCGGCCGGGTGGTTAATCCGGCGCCAGGCGATGTCTGTTACATGCAACAGGCCATCGACGCCGCCCAAATCAACGAACGCGCCGTAATCGGTGATGTTTTTCACCACGCCATCAAGGATCTGGCCTTCTTTCAGGCCCTGGATCAACTCGCTGCGCTGTTCGGCGCGGGTTTCTTCCAGCACGGCGCGGCGGCTGACCACGATGTTACCGCGGGCGCGGTCCATCTTGAGAATCTGAAATGGCTGCGGCTGGCCCATCAGGGGCGCGACATCGCGCACCGGGCGGATATCAACCTGGCTGCCGGGCAGAAACGCAACCGCGCCGCCCAAATCAACCGTAAAGCCGCCTTTAACGCGGCCGTAAATGGTGCCGTTGACGCGCAGATTGGCTTCAAACGCACGTTCCAGCGCGGTCCAGCTTTCTTCGCGGCGGGCTTTTTCGCGCGAGAGAATGATCGAGCCGTCGCGGTCTTCGTAGCGTTCGACATACAATTCAATGATGTCGCCGGGCTTCACTTCCGGCTTCATGCCGGGGGCGGCGAATTCTTTCAGCGACACACGGCCTTCAGATTTGAGGCCGACATCGACAATGGCGAATTCTTCGGTCAGCCGCAGGACGCGGCCGGTAACCACCGAGCCATCAAATCCGGCATCAGCGCCGAGGGTTTCATCGAGAAGGGCCGCAAAATCGTTTTCGATTGAGTCGTGCGACGGGGCGCGTGTTGGGGCGCTGGAAGCCATGTTATTCAAAATATCCTGTTTCTCAGGGGGCGCGCCGCCGCATTTGGGGGGCACGATCCATGGTTTGCGCTGTCCGCCCCGGGGTTTGACCAGGGATTTGGGGGCGGTAACGGCTTGTTCGGTGCGTTGTTTCACGCCGAACCGGGTTGCGACAAAGCGGGCGCTCACCTTTGGGGGTGGCACCGCGCACGGCGGCACACATACGCCCAAACCGGGCGGAGTCAAGAAAAACCCCAAAAAACGGGTGGGGGTTGGCTGAATTTCCGTTATTGGGGATAGAAATGGCGGCGCATGAACCGGCGGGCGACAGAAATCCAGGGAACCAAGATGGTTGTGGCACTAAACCGGCTCATTCTCTATGCCCGCGATGTCGAGGCAACCGTCGCCTTCTACGAAACGCACTTTGGCTTTCAGGTGCTGCGTTTGCCTGGTGACCGCATCGTCGAGCTGGTGGCATTGCGCGGTGGTGCGAACATCATGGTCCATGCCGCAGCACGGGGCGTCAGAACCGGGCAGGTGACCATAAAACTGGTGTTTGACGTCGAAGATGTCGCGGGGTTTTGCGAGAGGAGTGCCGGCGATGGGCTGATGTTCAGCGCCGCGCATCCGGCCGACGGGTATTCCTACGCGAACGCTAAAGATCCCTGCGGCAACACGATCCAGGTGTCGAGCCGGGCCTTTCGTAAAGCAGATTAAGGCGGTCGCCGCGACTGACGCTTGCTAACGTACCCCTTGGCGGTGCGATTGGGCTGGCCACATCCACACGAGCTATTGCCCACATGTGAACATGCCGACAGTTCCACACATGGGCGGTCCTGTGTCCAATTTGCTGGAAAGGGTTCCGGGTTTCAGCTATAATCCGGAATACCTGGAAAAAAATGACTGACATGATCCCCGTGTCTTCAACCGAGTTTGGCAAAGAGGTCGGCCGCTACCAAGACGCCGCACTGTCTCAACCCGTCGTCGTTACCCGCAATGGGCGGGATCGCACCGTCATGATCTCGGCTGACGACTATCACCGCCTCAAAAAGCGCGCCCGCGAGGATTTCTCCGCGGCGGACATCGAAGCTGTGCGGCAGACTGAACCATCACAAACTTCTGAAGCTTTCAATGCAGAGCTTCGACTTTAGCGCGTGACATTTCCAAACCCCGTTGCCGGCATGGTCATTCGTTACGCTTATTTGTGGCGCAGCCACTATGAACGAGGGCTCGAAGAGGGCGTAAAAAATCGGCCGTGCGCCGTCTTGCTCGCGATCACCGATGATGCCGCCAACAAGAGTGTGCCAACCAGAGTGTAATCGTCTTGCCGGGCACCCACACGCCGCCGCAAGATCCAGCTTTTGCCGTAGAAGTCCCCACGTTGACCAAGCGCCGTGCCCTCGAAGCAGACTTCCGAACCTGGGTACCGGCCTTCAACAGAGCGTTCGGCGTATTTTTGGAGATCCAGCGGGGCGCATGGGAAGCGCGGCGGGCCTATCAGAAGCAAAATCCGTTAGCGGAGCCACAGTACACAGAATCGGCAAACGCTTTCGAGCTCCTCAAGGTTTATGCCGCAGGTTGGTTGGTTGAGCCCGGCATCACCTTCGGGAAAAATCCGCCGTTTGCGCCGGGCGGCTCGCTCTTCAACAAGATCGTCAACGAGGCGGGCTTTGGGACCAATTCGCTCTTCGCCGCCTACCAACTCCAGTTGCTCGCAAGCGGCTATGGCTTCGGCCGCGGGGCGACGAAGCCCTCAAGGGGGCAAACCCGCTACCTATTCATGATGGTAGTGGTTGGTCTGGTGAAGGACAGCCTAATTCAACTGGGAAAAAATAGCGCGAAGGTCGATGTCGTCAACGCTGTGCAAGCACTCGCGCACGCTGATTTGCTGGTGCATTTCGGTGAAGTTGCGGTCGGCGTGATCGACGATTATCTGGTCTCCGGGGGCGAGGATACAATTTATTTAGAACCAGAATACAAGAAAACCAACGACCTCAATGCGTTCCTAAAATCAGAAAAGCTCGGCAAGACTGATGAATTTTCGTCCAATCTCCGAACGCAAATTTCTCTCGCAAAAAAGGATGTTCGCAGGGGTTCGTATTTGGCCGCCGTGAACAAAGTGCTCGCCGAAGCCGTCTGACTCTCCGTCAGCAAGCCGTAAGGTGCAATGCCCTTCGCATTGCACCACCGTGACAGCCACCCGCCTCGTTCGCAACCTTGTTAGCCCAAGCGGAGGGTATGCCAGCCAAGGGTGGTGTGGGCCATTCCCTACGCCAAATTTCGCTGACGCGCCGCTACAAGTTGGGCTGATGACATAATCCTTGAGCACGTCATGAGAGGGCCTGTCATCGAATCGTGTCACGGGCCTTTTTTGCATCTAGCCCGGCTGAGAATTATAAATTCGTTCGTAGATACGATCAACAGAACTCTTGCGCACGGTTTCGCGGATAAGATCGACGTCGGCTGGCGAAATCATCGGCATGCCGGTCCCCTTTTGGAACAGATCAGGGCGTTTTGCTGCAAGCAGAAGCAGGCGCATCATTGACGAGCTCGGCGCAACCTCGCCGCTTTCATATTTCTCGAATGCCTTCGGGCCACCGCCAAACACACGTGCGGCGTCCTGTTGCGACAAACCGCACGCCTCTCGAATCGCTCTAATCACCAGCGGTGTCAGCGCCGTATGTTTCGCACTCGCCTTTGCCTCGCGGCGTGCAGCAGCGCGAATCACATTGTCCTCGTCGGTCAATTGCCCGTCGGTGTTGGCGGGGTCGTCAAAAGACGCCCACCATCCTGGCTGGCCATAGGTGAAGGGGTGGCCATCGACATTGATGGTCATCATTTTCACGCCGCGCCGAAGCGGCTTGCCGGTCTCGGCGCATTGAATTTCATCAGGGTAATCACGGGGGTTGGTCATTTTGTGCGTTCTCCTTGAAGCTGATCAGCAACAGCTCTCCTTGCGTGTCCAAAGTGAATTTCACATAGAGTTCGCGTGCCGCGACGAGGGGCTTGTAGACATCCTGCCAGACAGCAGGATCGCGGTCCGACCGCATCGATTTGTCGAAATCGCTGGCCGTCAGACATGCAATGGCATCAACGACAGCCAGCTCGTCCAGTTCAAGGTCTTCTGCGCCAGCGGTCGCGGCCATCGTCCGGTTTATCCGGGCCGCGTCGGCGAAGGCGGCTTTGATAGATTTCAGCGTGTAATGTGGTTTACGCCGTCTCATTATACCCCCATAATGGGGGTATATGGCGACTGTGTCAAGGATCGCTTTCGGCAGTAAAATCGCCGCCCAGCACCCGATCGCCGTCATACATCACGCAAACCTGGCCGGGTGCCGGCAAGGCCGGATCGCCCAGCTTCACTCTCGCGGTTTGGCTAAGGTGGAAGGCTGGCCAGGTACGCAACGATATCGCGGATATCACCGCCGGCCAGGTGCGCCACCACCGGCCTCATCAGCGCTGCCCGGCTGCCGTGCCGAGCCCCCGCCTGAATATCGAACAGTTGGCGCGCCAGATAACTCGGCGATCGCCCAGCAAGCGGTGGCGTATCGGCCAACCCGCGCAAATCGCCGCCGTGACAAATCGTGCACGCCGGCCTGGTGCCGTCGCCTCGCCGCACCAAGGTTTCGCCACGCGCCAAACTTCCGGGCGCCACATAGATCGTGTACGTCACACGCGGGTCACGCAGCTCGAAAAGCGTGCTATCATCGGGAAGTTCGACTAGGCGATCGCCAACAGGCTCAGTGCCGCCGCCATCTGCCCGGCGATACACAAAACCATCCAGCACCACACGCGGGATTGTCGCAGTTTCAACAACGCGTAGGGTGCTCGGCGGTGCTATCGCGGCAAAATAGGCGGCGACGGCCGCAAGACCGGGGGACGCCATGGCGGCGCGCGCGGTTTGCGCCATAAGGCGCGGCGGCGAACGGTCCGCCCGCACCGTGCCCCGCGCGCCAGACGCAAACTCCGCAACCTGGCGCAGAATATAGGCGGCTGGCAGGCCAGCAAGCCGCGCATTTTCCGGGCGGCCGGCGCCATTCGGCAAGTGGCAATAGCCACAGGCAAACATTGCCGGTGGCGCACCCCGCGCCACCATCGGCGGCATGGCTGGGTGGTCGCCGGGAAACCAATCGTGAACCGCAAACATGTCTTTTAGCGCCTGTGGGCTAAACGACGCCACGCTGCCAGGCACTGAGCGTGCGACTAAACTCAGCGGTGCGTTGTGTGGCGCGGGGTTTGGCGTGAATGCCCATTCTGGCACCGCCGCATATCCGGCGGGTGCCCGGCCGGCCACCACCAGTGCCAATGCGATGATGGCCAAGCGCACGATCTGCAGCATACCGTGCCCCCTCAAGCGCGCCGAATAAACCCGCCGCCCAGCACCCGATCGCCATCATACATCACACACGCCTGGCCGGGTGCCGGCAAAGCCGGATCGTCCAACTCCACCGCTCCATCAGCGCTCACCCAAGCCGGCCGCATCTGATCGCGCGCGCGCAGTTTTACCGCGCACCGCACCCGATCCACCGGCGGTGCGCTCAGCCAATTCATCTCACGTAACGCAAGTTTGGTCGTGCCCTCGGTTTTTGGCCCCACCACCACCCGCCGCGTGGCAGGCTCCAGTGCCACCACCTGCAGCCGATCATCACCCAGTTGGCCTGCCGCACCCAAACGTTTGCTTTGGCCAACCGTAAAATGCGCAATCCCCGCGTGCGTACCGACAACCGCGCCATCGGCGGTGACAATATCACCGCCCACACCGGCATCGGGCCGCAACTGTGTCGCCAGCGCCGCATAACTGCCACTGGGCACAAAACACAAATCCTGGCTGTCGGCTTTATCCGCCACGCGCAAGCCTAAACGCGCGGCGTGCGCCCGCACCTCAGCCTTGCTTTCAAAATCCCCCAGCGGAAAGCGGCAAAAATCCAACTGCGCCCGCGTGGTTGCAAACAAAAACCAGCTTTGATCGCGCTGAGCGTCGGCGGCCCGGTGCAGCTCGGCACCATCCGCCCCATCAACCCGGCGCACATAATGCCCGGTTGCCAGCGCATCGGCGCCCAAATCACGTGCGATGGCGGCCAGATCCGTAAACTTTACTGATTGGTTGCACCGCACGCAGGGCACCGGGGTTTCGCCATCGGCATAGCTTTTGGCAAAATCATCAATAACGGCGGCGCGAAACCGCGCCTGTGCATCGATCACGTAATGGGCAAACCCCAGGGTTTCGGCAACTGTGCGGGCATCATCAATATCGCGCCCGGCGCAGCAGGTACCTTTGCGCCCCGAAATGGCGTTGCTGTTATAAAGTTGTAGGGTAATGCCAACAACATCATGGCCAGCCTCGTGCATAAGGCCGGCCACCACGCTGCTATCAACCCCGCCAGACATGGCAACAACTACACGCATCGTGCTTACCAGATAATCACGCGGTCGGCCGGCGCCAGATACATTTTATCGCCCGCCTTTATGCCAAAGGCTGTGTAAAACCCTTCAACATTGCGAATAGGCCCGTTCACCCGGGCAACGGGCGGCGAATGTGGATCAACCACCAGCCGCTGGCGCGCCGCATCATCGCGCACTTTCGCCCGCCACACCTGCGCCCAGCCCAAAAACACCCGCTGTTCGCCGGTGAGCCCGTCGATCACTTTCGAAGGTTTGCCGTGCAGCGACTGCACATACGCATCCAGCGCCAGGGTTAACCCGCCCAAATCAGCAATGTTTTCGCCCATGGTCAGATCCGGGTTAATGTGCGCGCCCGGCAAAATATCCATGGCTGCAAATTGCGCCCCGTATTTTTTAGACAGCACCTCAAACCGCTTGATGTCTTCCGCCGTCCACCAGTTTTTCAGCTCACCATGCGCATCATATTTGCGGCCCTGATCATCAAAACTATGGGTCATTTCGTGGCCAATCACGCCGCCGATTGCGCCGTAATTAATTGCCGCATCAGCGCTTGCGTCAAAAAACGGCGGCTGCAAAATAGCTGCCGGAAACACCACCTGATTGAAATTGGGCGCGTTATAGGCGTTCACCGTTTGCGGGAACATGCCCCATTCATCGCGATCCACCGCTTTGGGCAGATGCGACACCTGATACGCCCAGTCAAACGCCGTGCTGTGCGCGATGTTGCCATATAAATCACTGGCACTCACTTTCAGCTTGGCATAGCTGCGCCATTTCTTCGGGTAGCCAATCTGGAAATCAAAACTGGCAAGCTTGCCCAGAGCACTCGCGCGCGTGGCCGGGCTCATCCAGGTATTGTGCTCCAGCCGCACATGAAACGCATCGCGCAAATCACGCGTTAGCTGCGCCATCTGCCGGCGTGCCACCGGGGTAAAGTATTTTTCGACATAGGCCTGGCCAATCGCTTCGCCCAGCGCCGCTTCGGTGGCATCCCCCGCCCGCTTCCAACGCGGCCGCTGCTGCGGCTGGCCCTGCAGATCATGCGCAAAAAAATCAAAATTCGCATCGGCAAACGCGTGGCTCAACACCGGTGCGGCGTTGATCACCAGATGAAAGGCCGCCCAAGCGCGCAAAGTCTCAATCGGCGTGCTACCAGCAAGTGCTGCGATTTTGCTTACCGCATCAGGCTCACCCACAATCAGCCGGGCCGGTGCGCCCAAATCGGCCGCCTTAAAATAAGCCGCCCAATCAAACCCCGGTGCGGTTTTCGCCAAATCATCCAGGCTGCGCACATTGTACAGCTTATCGGGATCGCGTTGCTGCGTGCGCGACCAGCTGGCCTGCGCAACTTTGGTTTCAAACGCCAGCACGTTGGCAGCCGACGCCTTGGCATCCGGCCAGCCTGCCAGGGTTAGCATGTGCTCAATAAACACCGCGTATTTCGCCCGCTTATCGGCGAATGATTTTTCCAGGTAATAATCCCGGTCGGGCATGCCCAGGCCAGATTGGCCCAACTGAATGGTATATTTGGCCGGGTTTTTATCGTCTGGCCCCACCCCCACACCGAACAGCGATCCGTTAAAATCCTTTTGCGCATTGCCCATCAGGGTCGCCACATCGGCCGGCGTCTTAGCCGCCCGAATGGCGGCAAGTGCCGGCGCTAACGGGGCGGCGCCCAATTTTTCAACCGCCGCATCGTCCATATATGCCCGATAAAAAGCGCCGGTTTTTGCCACTGGCCCAGTACTACCGGTGCCAGTGCCACCCACGCGGGCTGCCGCATCATCCAAAATGCCATGTACGCGCTGTTCGGAAAGGTCGCGCAGCATAATAAAGCTGCCCCAGTTGGTGCGATCGGGCGGAATAACCAGGTTACGCACTGCGGTGCCATTGGCATACTGATAAAAATCAGCCCCCGGGGTCACGCTGGTGTCGCGCCCGGCCAGGTCAAAACCCCAAACGCTAGTTTTGGTGTCCATTTTGGCATCAGCCGCGCGCGCCGCTGGCACCACCGCCAGCATCGCAAAACCCGCCAATAGTACCCGCTTAAACATCACGCCACTCCATCAATCGCTTGTGCCTGTGCCAAATACCCCGGGCGCTGGCAACCGACGCGGAATGTGGGAACACGGCAATCGGGTGAAACTAAGATTCTTCTTTTTCTAAAGAAAAAGGTAACTGCCCAGGTAGGGTCGAAGCTACACAACCCATTGAAAACATTTATGGCGACTTCGGGTTTAGGTCTGGTTTCGATACGCAAACTGCCGAAAAAGGGACAGTTTGCGTCGGTAACGTAATGGCCTGCGCGCCGAGAGTTGAGTCTTTTGAGGCAGTTAGCGTTCTCACCCCTACCTGGGCAGTTACAGAAAAAGAAGCAAAAAGACTTTT
>JBBARC010000069.1:0-10554 GCA_040400005.1 Acetobacteraceae bacterium
CGAGAGTTGAGTTTTTTGAGGCAGTTAGCGTTCTCACCCCTACCTGGGCAGTTACCTTTTCTTCAGAAAAGAAGGCGCTTTTTCCCTTGCGCTCTCCGCCACCCTGCCAATTTATGAAAATGTGGCAAAGATGTGTCACAGTCCAGACAAAATAAATCCTGCTTCATTAACGTATTGACAGTTGTATTTTAAGGCGAAGCAGCTACATATGATCCCAGCACAGAGGTCGCAGCGCTCCCCCCCCAACCCCGCGCTGTGACGGTGCTCGGCGACGCAGTCTAACCCCCCCCAGACTGCGTCGCCCCCCCTTTTCTTGTCTTCCCCCCCCTTCCAGGCGGGCCGATCCCCCCTCGGCCCGCCTGGTTGCTTTGGGCCCTTCACCCCCGTCGCAACTCGCCTTACAAGCACTGGGTGTCCCATCTTCGCATCCTGCCAGCACTGTGCGCGCTGGCCACCATCGCCGCAGCGCCCCCAGCCGCTGCCCATGCTATCCTTGTTGAAAGCACCCCCGCGGTGCGCGCCACCGTGCCGCCCGGCCCGCTGGCCATCGTGCTGCGCTTTAACAGCCGCATCGATGCCGGCCGGTCCAAAATCACCCTCACCGCGCCGCCCCCGGCGGCCCCGGCACGCCTGGCGATCACCGCCGATGCTTTGCCCGATCGCCTGCACGCCAGCGCAACCCTCGCCCCCGGCGAACACACCCTGCGCTGGCAAGTGCTGGCAATAGACGGCCACATCACCCGCGGTATCGTGCCGTTCACCGTGGCCCCAGCAACGCCCGCGGCGCCCTAAACCGCCATGATATTGCTGGTTGATCTGTTTGGCTACCTCGGCATCCTGCTGCATGGGCTGGTTATCGCCAGCCAATCCATGGCGCTGGGTGGGGCGTTTTTCCTGGCACTCCTAGCCCGCCCCAACGCCGCTTTGCTGGGCGCCAATACGGTGCGCGCCGTGCGCCGCTTAGCGGGGGTTGCCGCCGTGGCCCTGGTGCTGATCGAGGCGCTGAACATCACCCTGCAAACCCTGGTGCTGATCAGCACGCTAGATCTGCCATTGTCCAATATCCTGGCGGCCAATTTCGCGGCCAGCGGCCTGATCAAAACGGCCGCCGCCGTGGCCCTCGCCTGGGCCTTGTTTGCCGATGCGCGTGCCGGCCTGCTGCTGGCCCTGGGCGCCAGTATTCTGGTGGCAGCAACACTCACCACCCACGCCGCTGCCCGGCTGGATCATAACGCAATCCTGCTCGCCGCCGCCTTCCTGCACCAATTGGGCGCCGCCATCTGGGTCGGTGCCATCCCATCTTTCGTGCTGGTGTTGCCCCGCCTAAGCCCGCCCGCCCTGCGCAAAATCGGCGCCGGCTTCTCGCGCATTTCCATCGCCGGCGTCGCCGCCATTTTGCTCTCCGGCTTCACCATGTGCTTTTTCTATATCGGCAGTTGGGCGGCCGCTTACGGCACCGCCTACGGCGTGATGGTTGGCGCCAAAATCGCCATGTTTCTTATGCTGCTGGGCCTGGGCCTGGGCAATTTTCTGGTCACCGAACGGCTGCGGCAAAACCCGGCCACCCCCATTCTGCGCCTGCGCCGCTTCGCCGAAGTCGAAATCGGTATCGGCCTCACCATCTTTTTCTGCGCAGCGTCGCTCACCTCGGTTCCCCCCGGCATCGACCTGCCGCACGATCGCGTCAGCTGGCAGGAAATCGTCGCCCGCGACTTTACCCCGCGCATGCCGCGCCTGACCTCGCCCGATCACGATGCGCTGGCCATCCCCGCCCTACAGGCCAAGCTCGACGCCGAAGCCGCCGCCACCGCCGCCGCGCCGCAGCCCGCCTTTATTGAAGGCGCCGGCGATCTGGCGCCGCGTAACCCCGCCGATATCGCCTGGTCGGAATATAACCACCACTGGGCCGGCTTCTTTGTCACCGCCATCGGCCTTCTGGCCCTGCTCCACCGCGCCGGCATCCGGTGGGCCCGCCACTGGCCCTTAGTCTTTTTCGGGCTCGCCGCCTTCCTGTTCATCCGCTCCGACCCCGAAGTCTGGCCGCTCGGCCAAATCGGCCTGCTCGACAGCCTGCACGATGTCGAAGTGGTGCAACACCGCGCCTTCGTGCTGCTGGTGGTGATCTTCGCCAGCTTCGAATGGGCGGTGCGCGCAGGCATGCTAAAATCCCGCGCCGCTGCCAACGTGTTTCCCCTGATCTGCGCGTTCGGCGGCGCCCTGCTGCTCACCCACAGCCACGCCATCGCCAATATCAAAGATCAGTTGCTAATCGAACTCACCCACACCCCACTGGCGCTGGCCGCGGTCACCGCCGGCTGGGCCCGCTGGCTGGAACTGCGCCTACCCGGCCGCATCGCCCGCACCGCCGGGTGGATATGGCCCGTGTGCTTCGTGCTCATTGGCGGGCTTTTAGTGCTGTACCGCGAGGCCTGAGCGGTAAGGCAAAGGCAAAAGAAACTTCTTTTCTGAAGAAAAGAAGCAAAAGACTTTTATGATGCTGGTTCGGAATTCTCGGTGGCTGCGTTGCCCCAGGCCCAGCGTCACAAAAGTCTTTTTGCTTCTTTTTCTTCAGAAAAAGAAGGCCTTAACCTTACCTTAACCTACAGCCCCCACCAACGCATCACGCCACAAATCGGCGGCGACGGCGACGACTTGGGCGCTGGGGGCGAGGGTTGGTAGGGCGTCGGGCACTGGGGTGGTGAACAGGGCGCCATCGGTGCCGCAGCGGTATTTTTGGGCCAGGCGTGCGTTGCTGCCGGCGAAGGCGTGGGCCAGTTGGGCGGGGCGGTTGCCGGGCAGGCGCAATTCACCGGGGGCGGCGCGCATGAGGGCGTTGATGAGGTCGGTGCGTTCGCGGCCGACGGCACTTTGGGCGCCCGCACCTTCATCGGCGTTGGCTAAAAACTGCAGGGCTTGCGGGCTTAGGCGCGGGGGAGCGGCGGGGATGGGCAAGGTGCCGGCGACAAGGTTTAGGCGGCGGCTGAGGTCGGCGATTTGTGCGGCCAGTAGGTCGCCTTCGATGGGGCATGCCGCTATGGCATCGGTGCCAAAGGCGTCGGCCCAGGGTAGCAGGCGGGCGTAATAATCTAACTGCCAGGGGTGGCCGTTTAGCGCTTGTTCGGCGCCGCTGGCATCACCAGCCAGGATGGCGGCCTGAAACGCCAGCGCCTGGGCCTGGTGTTGCGGGCAAAGATAGACCAGCACGGTGACGTCATCGGCGAGGTCCAGCAACTGGCGGCGCAGCTGGGTTAGTGCCGCAGCATCGGTTAGCCGGTCGCACAACGTATCATCGGACAGCAGCACGGTTGCCGCCTTGCTGGCGGCAAGCTCGGCGCGCAGCGGCGCCAACGCGGCCTGGTCCCACGCCGGGGTGGGCAATGCCGCTGGGGTAAGAACCCCGTTGGCGGCAAGGCCGACGCGCGCGCTGGCGGCGATTGCTGCCAGGGTTTGGTGCCCTGCTTGCGCCAGCCCAATGTGCAGCAACAGGCGTCGTTTGGGGGCAGGCAGGCTCACGTGCGTTTCACCACCGGCGGCAGGTTGAGCGCAATCGAGAGTTCGCGCAGCCGTTCGGGCGGCACCGGGGCCGGGGCGCCCATCAGCAGATCTTCGCCCTGCTGGTTGAGCGGGAATAGAATAATCTCGCGGATATTGGGCTCATCGGCCAGCAGCATCACCATGCGATCGATGCCCGGCGCTGACCCGCCATGCGGCGGTGCGCCGTAACGGAAGGCATTGAGCATGCCGCCGAACCGCGCTTCCACATCGGCCTCGCTGTAGCCGGCAATTTCAAAAGCGCGGATCATGATATCGGCGCGGTGGTTACGGATTGCGCCGGAAGAAAGTTCAATGCCGTTGCAGATAATATCATACTGGTAGGCGTTGATGGTGAGCGGGTCTTGGGTGTTGAGCGCGTCCATGCCGCCTTGCGGCATGCTGAAGGGGTTGTGCGAAAAATCGATTTTGCCGGTGTCTTCGTTCAGTTCGTACATGGGGAAATCGGTCACCCAGCAGAACCGGAAGGCGCCAGTTTCGCATAAACCCAGTTCGGTGCCAACGCGGTTGCGCACGGCACCGGCAAATTTTTGCGCCTCCGCGCGTGGCCCTGCTGCAAAAAACACCGCGTCCCCGGGGGCTGCCCCGCAGGCTAGGCGGATCGCTTCGGCCCGTTCTGGTTCGATGTTTTTGGCAATCGGGCCCCGTGCGCTTCCGGGCGCGCCATCGGCATCAAAAATAATATAGCCCAGGCCACCGGCACCTTCGGCGCGGGCCCAATCGTTGAGTTTATCAAAGAAGCCGCGCGGCTTGGCGGCCGCCCCAGGGGCGGGGATGGCGCGCACAATGCCGCCTGCGGCGGTAATTTTGGCAAACAAGCCAAAGCCGCTGCCGGCGAAATGGGCGCTGACATCGGTGATGCGTAAGGGGTTGCGCAGATCGGGTTTGTCACTGCCAAATTCCAGCATCGATTGCGCGTAGGGGATGCGTACGAAGGGGGCGGTATCTACGCGGCGGCCATTGGCAAATTCGCTGAACAAGCCGGCAATCACCGGCTCGATCGTGGCAAACACGTCATCTTGGGTGACGTAGCTCATCTCGAAATCGAGCTGATAGAATTCGCCCGGGGACCGGTCAGCGCGGCTGGCTTCATCGCGAAAGCACGGGGCGATCTGAAAATAGCGATCGAAGCCTGCCACCATCAGCAGCTGCTTAAACTGCTGCGGCGCCTGGGGCAGGGCGTAAAACTTGCCGGGATGCATGCGGGCGGGGACCAAAAAATCGCGCGCCCCTTCCGGGCTGCTGGCGGTGAGGATGGGGGTTTGAAATTCGGTAAACCCCTGATCGACCATGCGGCGGCGGACTGAGGCGATAACGGCGGCGCGCAGCATCATGTTGGCGTGTACGCGCTCGCGCCGCAGATCGAGGTAGCGGTAGGTTAAGCGCAGGTCATCGGGGTAGTTTTCGCCGCCGGCCACCTGCATGGGCAGCACCTCGGCTGCACTTTGCACCACAATGTCGGCGACTTTCATCTCAATCTCGCCGGTTGGCAGGCGCGGGTTGATGGTGGTGCCTTCCCGCAGCACCACAGCACCAGTGACCGTGATGACGCTTTCCACCCGCACCCCATCGGCCACGGCAAAGGCGGCGGTGCCGGCGGCAAACACCAGCTGGGTTAGGCCGAAATGGTCGCGCAGATCGATAAACAGCAGCCCGCCATGGTCGCGCTTGCTGTGCACCCAGCCGGATAGCCGGGCGGTGGTGCCGGCATCGGCCGCTTTAAGGGCAGCGCAGGTGTGGGTGCGATAGGCGTGCATCGGGCAAATCCTGGGTCAAAACGGGGCTAAATCGCGCGTCGGGGGGAGGAATGCCATGCCCCCCCAAGGTGTCAAGCCGGGGTTTGCGCGCGGCGTGCTGCGGTGTAGGAGTTTATGCCATGGCATCTCCCGACCGCGCTGGCTTCGCCGCCCCCCAATTGATCACCGACACCGCCGCCCTGGCCGCCCTGTGCGCGCGTTTGGCGACCGAGGATTTTGTCACGGTTGATACCGAATTCATGCGCGAGCGCACCTACTGGCCGGAACTGTGTGTGGTGCAGTTGGCCGGCGCCGAGGACGTGGCGGTGATCGATGCCCAGGCGCCGGGGCTGGATTTGGCACCTTTGGGCGTGCTGCTGGCCAACCCCGCTGTGCCCAAAATATTTCACGCGGCGCGCCAGGACGTTGAAATTTTTCTGCAATTATTTGGCGCGGTGCCGACGCCGCTATTCGACAGCCAGGTTGCCGCTATGGTTGCGGGCTTTGGCGATCAGGTAGGGTATGAAGGGTTGGTGGGTTCGCTGGTGGGCGGGCAGATCGATAAATCGCACCGGTTTTCCGATTGGTCGGCGCGCCCGTTGAGTGCCGCCCAAATTGAGTATGCGGCGGCCGACGTGACCTGGTTGCGCTTGGTGTACACCAAGCTGATGGAACGCCTGGCCCGCGATGGCCGCAGCCCCTGGGTTGCCCAGGAAATGGCAATACTGGCCGACCCCGCGACCTACCGCCCCGACCCCGAAATTTTATGGGAACGCCTGCGCCCGCGCACCAATAACCGCCGCGTGCTGGGCGCGCTGCGCGCGATTGTGGCGTGGCGCGAGCGCGAGGCGCAGCGCATCAACATTCCGCGCCAGCGCCTGGTGCGCGACGAAAGTTTGCTAGAAATCGCTGCCACCATGCCAACCAACGCCGATCAGTTGGCCCGCATTCGCGGCATTGCGCGCGGTTTTGCCGAAGGCGGCACCGGGCGATCGCTGTTGGCAGCGTTGGAGGCGGCGGCGGCCGAGGCCGAGGTTAATCTGCCCGAACGTATCGCCCAGCGCGAAGGGCCCAAACCATCACCGGCGCTGGTGGCGCTGCTGAAAGTGCTGCTGGCGGAAAAAGCTGAGGCGCATGATGTGGCGGCCAAACTGATTGCCAGCACCGATGATTTGGAACGGTTGGCCAGTGAGGATGCGCCCGACGTGCCGGCCCTGACCGGCTGGCGGCGCGAGGTGTTTGGCAATGACGCGCAAAACCTTAAAGCGGGGCGGATTGCGTTGAGTGTTGCGGGCAAACGGATAAAATTGATCCCGGTGGGGTAGGCGGTAAGGGCGGCTGGGGTTTTGCCCGGGGGAACGCCCGAACCCCCTGGTGCGTTGTAGTCCATGAAATCGCCCGCACGCCCGCGGCAAACCATGGAAATGCATCCGCCATGACCGACCCCATGCTTATTGACGCCTTGCGCGGCTATCTGCCCAGCGCCCGCCCGCACGCGGGGAAGGATGAAATCGCGGCGCACGAACCGCATGTCGGCCATGGCAGCGAAACGGCTCTGCAATAGACAACCACGTAATTTAACACGATAAGATCGGTGCCCAAAATGAACATATTGATGGTGCTTACCTCACATGCGCAGCTAGGCGATACGGGGCGCAAAACCGGCTTTTGGCTGGAAGAATTTGCCGCCCCCTACTACGCTTTTGTTGATGCCGGCAACAATGTGACGGTGGCATCACCGGCCGGTGGGCAGCCGCCGCTTGATCCGCAAAGCGATACGCCGGAAGGCCAAACCGATTTTACCCGCCGCTATAAAGCTGATGCCGCGGCGCAAGCGGTGTTAGCCAACACGCGTGTGCTGAGCACCATCAAAGCCGCCGATTTCGATGCGGTGTTTTATCCTGGCGGCCATGGACCGCTATGGGATTTGGCCGAGGATAAAAATTCCATTGCGCTGATCAGCGATTTTATCACCGCCCACAAACCGGTGGCGGCTGTTTGCCATGCGCCGGGGGTGTTTCGCCATGTTGAGATTAACGGCGCGCCGATGGTTGCGGGCAAGCACGTGACCGGCTTTTCCAACACTGAGGAAGACGCCGTGCAGTTGACTAAGATCGTGCCGTTTTTGGTGGAAGATGAGCTTAAGAAGTTAGGCGGGTTATACGAAAAAGGCGCCGATTGGGGCAGTCATGTGGTGGTTGATGGCAGGCTGGTGACCGGGCAAAATCCGGCGTCGTCGTTTGCTGCGGCCGAGGCGCTGCAAAAAATCAAACCCTAGAGCTGCCCGCTTTTAGGGGAAGCTCGCTGGGCAGGACGGTACAGTTAAGCCCAGGCGGTATGGTTATTCAACCGCAGATGATGTGGCGCTTACCATCCCGATTAGGGGGGGTGAGGTTGCATGTTCCGGTCTCACCGACGAACGCGACAGGGCAGCTGTGCGGGCACGCCGGCGATCCCGTTGGCGGTTTGCGACGGCGCATGACGCTTCGCTTATCTGGCAACGGGCGTTGTGGATAGGTGGGCCCCGGGTTTTCACCCGGGCTACTCGGGCTATTGGGGCGGGGAGGGGCACACGGGGGCGCGTGGCGTGCCGGTTGAGACCAGTCGCGGCGGCTGGGCGTGGGCATTGGCACGGGCATTGGCCAACAGGTCGTTAACCTGGGGGTGCTTTGAACTTCGCCAGAGGCAAAATCAGCTTCCGGGACTGACTGCCGTAAAAAGCAAAGCCGTGATGGCGATAGAACGCCTCTGCACGCGCGTCCTTGGCATCGACCACAAGGGCGTAGACAATCACCTCTGAGCGTGCGGCACGGGTTGCCGCATCCCAAAGAAGCGCTGCACCAAGCTTTTGGCCATGAAAGGGCTTATCGACCGCAAGCCTTCCCATGAGCGCCACGGGAACGGATGGATAACGCGGCAGCCGCTTGACCAGCTCTTCCGGCATATCTTCCAACGGCACAGCGGAGGCGGAAAGGGTATAATAGCCGGCAATTTGGCCGGTCTCCTGGTTTAGGGCGACATAGCAGCTTGCCGCCCTGCGGCGGATATCCTGTGTCACTTGCTCCCTAAAATATCGGTCCAGCGGGTCAATGCCTGACTGAAACGCGGCGCGGTGATGCTGGTCGGCCAAAAGCTCAATACGGAAACGAGCCCTCACCGGGTCGCGACGACGAGCCTTGCATGGGCATCCCTTGCCCGTTCCATGGCCGGCGTCAGCGGTGGCGGGTCGAGCATGGCGGCCACAAAGGCGCGCTGATCCTCGATCGACAGCCGGATAAGCTGCGTATCGCCGATGGTACGGTGGGCTGCTTCCTGAACGGCCGTCACCACAAAATCACTCACGCTGCGCCCCTGGATTTCGGCGGCACGCCTGATGACATCCAGCGCATCGGGTGAGATTCTGGCCTCGAGCCGGGCGGTGCGGGTGGTCGAATGGGGCTGCATACTCAAACTCCTGACCTGTTATGTACGGCAAATATGCTCACAATGTCAAGATTCCGTTATGCGCCCAATTACGCCGCTCACACGGGGTTAGCCATTTTCCGAGAGCGGACATTCGCCAAGCCCTGCACCGCGTGTAGGGCGGGAGAATCCCGCCGTCGCAAACTGCGGCTGCCGTTTTTTGGATGTTCCCGATAAAAAGCCGCCGTCGCACATTACCGGTCGACGCCCACGCCGATTATGTCGGAAGCTTGCGACGGCGGGATTCTCCCGCCCTACGTTGCTGAGCGGTAGCTTTCGTCGGCTTTGCGCCGATTTACGTCACCCCGGTGCACTAAGGCCGTGCCCGAAACCCGCCATTCCGGCTAGCACCAATTTCAGCGGACATCCAACAGTAGCCTGGGTGAAACCCAGGTCTTTCGAACTTGCAACGATAGCGACCAACGGCCATTCCCGAAATCGCTCGTCGAGCTTCCCGGGGCTGCATGCCGCGGAGAGCCCCAGGTTTCACCTGGGCTACGCTGGCTGTGATAAGCAACCTATTCGGCCCATTGGGACAAGTCATCCACCGGTTTCGGAAGCCTCCCCTCGAGCCACTCGGCCACCTTCGAAGGGGACATTTCGTTAGGACATTCGATGACCCAGCTTAGGAACTGCGAAGGGCCGCCATTGAGATAGGGCGGCGGGGACACGGGTTTAAAAACAGTCGGCAAGGGCTTGTCCAGTGACAGATAGTTCAGGACGTGGCCGAGTTCCTGGACGGCGTTCCAAGCGAGGGGATGGCATATATCAAGGCTGAACTTCACCCACCAACCGGAGGGCTCTAATGCGGAACCGATGCCCCGCTTTGGTCTATCCCGGACCTGCACGGATGGAACACGTGCAAGGAAATCAATTAGTTCGCGAAATTGGGGGTCATGGGGCTCTTCCATCTAATCGATTGCCATAACCACAATATATTCCGAGCGTCGATGATTCTCTACCCGCGACGCTCGCCGCCCGCAACACAGTGCCGACGTTCGGTTTGTGGGCGGCACGGGTTGTTGCAGATCTGAAGAATTTCGGACCACGAAACCGGGTCAGGTAGATCAATGACTTAAGTGGTGCGGAATTCCGGTGCGAAATGTTGCCTCGAGTGGGAGGCGGTCCCTCGGCGGCCCAGGCGCCAATGTCCGCTGTTCGACCCTGGCGCCCGAAAGCTGCCAGTCTGCATTCGGCCAAGTACAGCCGAAAGCAGCCCCCTCGGCTTGGGGCGCAAAGTAGACTCTTGCCCCAGAGGCCCGACATGGCGCGGTCTGGCGCCAGGGGGCCGGCAGGGTCGCCCCCAGCCATTCATTTATCGCGCCCGGTGGCCTTCATCGCACTTTCGGTTCCGCCGCTACCGGGCAACCGGCCACGCGGGCCTATATCGCACGGCTACTCGGCCGGATTAATGGGCTGCCAGTAACGGCGGTAACCGCTTGGGATGGCGGGCCAGGTTACGACAAGTTTATCGCTTGGCTAGCCGACGTCGCCGCTCCGCTGCGTGCCGGTACATCTAACCCGATACGCTTTCATCGGAGGCGTCGGTCTGCGGATATATGCGCCGCATGATGGCGCTGAGCCGATCGTCGGTGATGGCGCGACGCAGCAGCTGGGCATCCTGCGCCGAGGGCCAGTTGAACGTGCCACGAGCCGGTGTGGTGAAAAGGTCCGGACGTTCCAGCGCCAGCCTCAGTAGGTTGGCCATACCTTCGGACGGAACGGCCTTGGCCGTCTCGTATTTGTAGAACGCCGTGGGGCCGCCGCCGAAAACCTTGCCGGCCTGACGCTGGGACACGCCGAC
>JBBARC010000070.1:0-9960 GCA_040400005.1 Acetobacteraceae bacterium
CCAGGTGCCCGGTCTAAAGTGTTACCAACGTGCCCGGTTGTAGACCTTAGAACCCCCTACTTGGGTTTGGGAGGGGGCCAGCACAATGCGTTGCCCGGATGGTGTCGGCCCCCTTCCCCCCAAACCCAACTAAATGGATTTTAAAGGCGAGCCTTTAATGGGGGTCGAGGGGGCAAAGCCCCTCGCCTTTCTTACCTTAACGCACACTCCCCCAAGCCCCGTGCGGTTTCGCCCTTCCGCTGCGGCGCGTGGGGTCATAATGTTGCGCGTAGATGAGCAAAAACCTGCAAACCGATCCCCATCTTGTGTCTGGCAACACTGAGCCGGCTGAGATTGACGCGATTGACCGCCGCATTCTGATTGAGCTTCAGGGTGATGGGCGGATGACCAACGTTGAGCTTGCCCGGCGGGCCGGGATATCGGCGCCGCCGTGTTTGCGCAGGTTAAGGCGGTTGGAGGAGAGCGGCATTATTCGCGGCTACCATGCTGATACCGACCCGCAGAAACTTGGGTTTCAGATTACATTTTTTGTGATTGTCGGGCTGGAAAGCCAGAAGGAAGCGGCGTTGACGGCGTTTGAGACGATGATTGGCACGTGGCCGGAGGTGCGGGAGTGTCATATGATCCGCGGTGGCGGTGATTTTTTGCTGCGCATGGTGGCGCATGACACGCTGGACGAAAACGCGTTGACCCGGCGGCTGACCGAGGCTGCGGGCGTTGCCCGGATACAGACGTTGCAGACCATTCGCACCAGCCGGGCGCTGGCGGGCGTGCCGCTCTGACCCCGTCTGGGTCGGGCACGGACGGTAAGGACACCTCCGGCGGCGGCGATGAACCGGTGGCTGATGCGGGCGGGCCGGGCGATGACACCAGCGCCGAGGATCAGATCCGCCGGTTTTATCCGTTATCCAAGCACCCGCCGTTGCGCGGTAATATGTATGTGCCGGGGCGGCGGCGGCGGCGTTCGGGGGCGGTAAAATATGCGCCGCCCGAGGTTTCGCGTCATCGCGGGCACGATGGCGACCGCGCGGCGCAGGGTGACGCTACGGCCGTCGCCCCTAGGCCGGCCAAAGCGGCGCGGCGCGAGATGCATTTTGTGCGCGACAAGCGCGGCCATAGTGCGGCGCGGCACTGGCAGCGCTGGTCGATGCCGGGGTTGCTGTTTGTGGTTACCTTGGCGCGCTTGCTGGTGGCAGCCCAAACCCCATTGTCGCCGGATGAGGCGTATTACTGGGTGTGGTCGAAGGCGCTGGCGGCGGGCTACCCCGATCATCCGCCGATGGTGGCGTTGTGGATTAAGCTGGGCACGTTGATTGCGGGGGAAACGCCGCTGGGGGTGCGCCTGTTGGGGCCGTTTGCCGCGGCTTTGGGCACCTGGTTGATGATGCGGGCGGCGCAGGATTTATCCCCCAACCTGGGCCGGGCGGGGCGGGCGGCGGTGATTGCGCCGGTTTTGCTGAACGCCACGCTGGCAGTGAATGCCGGCGCGGTGATCATGACCCCGGATACGCCGTTGTTGCTGTTCTGGATGGCGGCACTGGCCGCCCTGGCGCGGCTGATTGCCACGGGCAACGGCGCCTGGTGGCTGGGGTTTGGGGTGGCGTTGGGGTTGGCTTTGGCCAGCAAATATACCGCCGTACTGGGCGGGGTTGGGGTTTTGCTGTGGCTGGTGCTGGTGCCGGCGATGCGGCCGCAGTTGCGCACCCGCGCGCCGTATGTGGCGGCGGCGTTGGCCGCGCTGATTTTTGCCCCGGTGCTGCTGTGGAATGCCGATCACGGCTGGGTCAGTTTTGTGCGCCAGGGCGGGCGCTTGGGCGATTTTGCGGTGGCCCGCGCGCCGCAATACGTGGCTGAATTGGTGGCGGGCCAAATTGGCTTGGCAACGCCGCTGATTTTTGTTTTGTTTGGTGCGGGCTTGGCTTGGGTCGCCCGGCGCGCGCGTACCGACCCCGCTTCCGGCCTGCTGGCGTGTGTGACGTTGGTGCCGCTGGTGGTGTTTGCCCAGCACGCGCTGGGCGCACGGGTGCAGGCGAATTGGCCGGTGATGCTTTACCCCGGCCTCGCCCTGGCCGCCGCGGTGCAAGGGGCCCGGCAATGGCGGGGGGCTGTATTGGTGGGGGGCGTGATCAGTGCGGTGGTGCTGTTACAGGCGGCATTTGCGCCGCTGCGCCTGCCGCCGGTGGCAAGCTTGGCACGTTTGGGCGGCTGGAACCGGTTGGCGGTGTCCATCCATGTATTATCTGGCGGTTTAGGGAGCAGTTTTGTTGCAGCCGACGAATATGGGCTGGCATCCGAACTGGCGTTTCACCTGGGCGCCCCGGTATCGGCGGTGGAACCACGCTGGCGGCATTTCGATCTAGCCCGGGCGCCGCTGGATATTGGCAGCGGGCTGCTGGTGATCAGCAACCGGCGCCAGGAATTACCCGATCCGGCGGTGTGGGGCCATGCCGAGATGGTGTTGCGGCTGGAACGCCGCGCTTACGGGCATGTGGCGGAAAGCTACCGCGTGTATCGGGTAACCCCGCCGCAACAGATCAGTGATGCGGCTTTATTGCCGCCCAGGGCCGTTTCAGTGGGGTTGGGTTACGATAGGTAACCTAACCCCAAAATGCCGCTATTTAGGTGGCAATATCTGGCGTGCGGAACACATCGATCGGCACCTGTGCGCCATTGCGCGCGACATACCAAAAGGTCCAGCCATTGCAACTCGGGGCATTGGTCACCGCCGCCCCAACTTGGTGGATCGATCCGCGATACGGGCCGGCGGATATGGTGCCATCGGCATTGACCACGGCGGCAAGCTTGCCGGCACGATCGGCAAGCATTGTGCCGGCCGGCACCAGCCCGCGTTCCACCAGCGACCCAAACGGCACCCGCGGCGCATCGCGTTTGCTTGGAGTTGGGTCCACCGTGCCGGTGGGGGCCGGGCGCTGGCGGCGGATGCGGCCCCAGGCGGCTTCCACGTACGCCGGGTGGCGTTCGATGCCGATAAAATGGCGGTGCAGATACTTGGCCACCGCCGCCGTGGTGCCGGTACCTAGGAACGGGTCGAGCACCACATCGCCGGGCGACGTGCTGGACAGCATCACCCGGTGCAACAGGGCTTCGGGCTTTTGCGTGGGGTGCAGCTTTAACCCGTGTTCGTTTTTCATGCGCTCTTCGCCGGTGCACAGCGGAAACAGCCAGTCGCTGCGCATCTGCAGATCGTCGTTCAGCGCCTTCATGGCGGCGTAGTTAAAGCGATAGCGGCTATCGGGCTGGCGCGCCGCCCAGATCATGGTTTCGTGCGCGTTGGTAAAACGCCGGCCACGGAAATTGGGCATGGGATTGGATTTGCGCCAGATCACATCGTTGAGGATCCAAAACCCGAGATCCTGCAGGATGGTGCCGATGCGGAAAATATTGTGGTAGCTGCCGATCACCCAAATGGTGCCATCCTTGCGCAGCAGGCGGCGCGCTTCCAGCAGCCAATCGCGGGTGAAGGCATCGTAGGCGGCGAAATCGGTAAAGCGGTCCCAATCTTCATCGACACCATCGACCAGGCTATCATCTGGTCTGCGCAATTCGCCCCGCAGTTGCAGATTATAGGGGGGGTCTGCGAAGATGCAGTGTATAGATGCGCTGGGCAACATGCGCATCATCTGCACACAGTCACCCCGCAAAATCTGGTCCAGCGGAAGGTCGCGCGAAATGTCCAAAATAGTCCCGGCTGGAGGGGGGGGGCGAGAGCCTGACCGTAGCCTGCGGGCCGGAAGCCGCGTCAACCGCGCAGGCTGGGGGTGTTGTACCAGAACTGCGGTTGGGCCGCGGTGGCGGTGATGGTGGCCGATACCAGTTTTGCGGCAACATGCCTGGCGCCGATGCGCAAAGTTGGCGCCGGCGGTGATTTGCCCGGGGTACGCCTGCTGGCGGAGGAAGCCGCGGTTGCCATCACGTTTAACCATGCAACCCACGCGGTGATGCTGGCAACACCTGCCGACCTTGCCGATTTCGCCATTGGTTTTAGCCTGGCCGAGGGGATTATTGCCGATGCTGGCGAGATTTTGGGTCTGGAGATTGTCGGCGTTGCCGGCGGGATCGAGGCGCGGGTAACCCTGGCATCAGATCGGGCGGCCATGCTGAGTGATCGCCAGCGCCGCATGGCGGGGGCATCGGGCTGTGGTCTGTGCGGCGTCGAAAGTTTGAGCGCCGCCTTGCCTGCGTTGCCGAAACTGCCTGTGGGCGAGGTTTTTAGCGCTGCCCAAGTGATGGCAGCGATGGCGGCGATGCACCCGGCACAGGTATTAAACCGGCAAACCCACGCGGTGCATGCGGCCGGGCTTTGGCAGGCGGAGGCGGGGCTTACCGTGCTGCGCGAAGATATTGGCCGGCATAATGCGCTAGATAAACTGCGCGGTGCACTGGCCCAATTACCGGCCAATGGGGCGGGTATGGTGGGCGGCGGCATTGTGACGCTAACCAGCCGGGTATCGATTGAACTGGTGCAAAAAGCGGCCCGCATGGGGGCGCCGCTGCTGGCGGCGATGTCGGCCCCCACCGCGCATGCGGTGCGCCTGGCCGATGCCTGCGGCATGACCCTGGTGGCGGTGGCCCGTGATGACGGGTTTGAGGTGTTTTGCGGGTTTGCCCGGATCACCTGATCAAGCCCGTCCCCAGCCTAGCGTATAAGTATATTCCGTAACGGCCGCGTAGTGTTCCGCCTGCTGATTTGGCCGCACCGCCACCCCATGTTGAAGATGCCTGATCTATATCAAGGCGTTATTGTGGCGCGCGCCTACAACACCACGACCGCGCGCGCGCTTTTCAGTGCGGCAAGCAGGGGGTTTGGGTTATGCGCAACACGAATGATCGGCGCCAGGGCGTAGGTAGGCTTGCATTGCTGGCGGGTGCCGCCGTGATCTGGCCATTACTGCCCCATGCGGCCCACGCGGTGCCAGCGTTTGCCGGCCAAACCGGCCTGCCGTGCACCGCCTGTCATGTTGGCGGTTTCGGCCCGCAGCTAACCCCGATTGGCCGCACCTTTAAGATTGAAGGTTATACCGCCAGCGGTGGCGAAGGGTTTGCATCCCAAATGCCGATTTCGGCGATGACGTTGACATCCTACACCAACACCGATCGCAATCAGCCAGGGCCGGCATCCGAACATTACGGGTCTAACGGCAATATCGCGATGGACCAGATCAGTGTGTTTTTGGCCGGCCGCGTGGGTGATCATGTCGGTGGTTTGATACAGGGCACGTTTGACGGCATCGCCAGCCAAAGCTTTGTTGATAACGCCGATGTGCGGCTGGTGAGCACCACCAATGCCTTTGGGGTGAATAGTGATATCGGAATTTCGCTGAATAATTCGCCGGGTTTGTCTGATCCTTACAATTCAACCTACCCCTGGGGCTTTAACTTTGTTGGTTCCGCCCTGGCACCCGGTGGTAATGCCGGCACCTTGCTGGGTGGCAGTTTGGCCGGCAACAGCCTGGGCGTGAATGCCTATGCCTATGTTGATCAGCAATTTTATATCGATTTCGGTTTGTATGATACCATGGCACCGGGGTTGATGAAGGTGATCGGCCAAGCCTACGGACCAGGATCGGTGACCGCACCGGCACCTTACGCGCGTGCCGCCTGGGAATGGGCGTTTGGCGATAGTAATGCCCATCTGGGGGCGACGATTTTCAATGCGCGGTTTAACCCGGCGATTGATGTGCGCAGCGCCGATGGCTCGCAAGGCCACGATAATTTCACCGATTATTCGGTTGATGCCGGCTACCAGTATTTGGTCGATAAACATTCCGCCACCATGGATATGCGGCTGAACCACGAAGACCAAAGCTTAGAAGGCAGCGTGCCGAGCCATCCGAACGGGCAGTTGAACGAGTTTCGCGCAACATCGACTTACTATTACGAAAACACCTACGGCTTTACCGCCAGCTGGGATAGTTTGTTTGGTGGCAAGAACGATGCGCTGTACAATACCGGTGCCAGTGACGCCAGCGGCAGTATTAATGGATCGCCCGATACTAACGGGCTGACGCTGGAGGCTGATTACGTGCCGTTTGGTAAAGATGGCTCGTTGTGGGCGCCCTGGGCCAATTTGAAATTTGGTTTGCAGTACACGATGTACACCAAATTCAACGGCAGCGGCACCAATTACGATGGGTTCGGGCGCAATGCGTCGGATAACAACACGCTGTATCTGTTCGCCTGGACCATTTTCTAGGTTTGCGTCTAGCCTAACTTCTGGGTTGCCTTCTGGGTTGCCTTCTGGGCCACGTTGGCGCGCTGTTTGGCTGCACCCGCAATGCCGGTGCCAACGGCCATGGCAACGTGTACCGGCTCGGTGCCGCGACCCCGGCGCAAACCGTTGGCGGCCAAACATTGTGGGCGTTTTCTGATATTTATGACGTGCCCAAGCACACCAGTGATGGCCGGTTATGGGGGGTGGCAATGGATGCCACCGGCGCGCTGTACGGCAGTTATGCACCGGCCCATGGCGGCCAGGCGTTTTCGTTAACCCCGCCGCCAGTGGGGCCAACGCCGTGGATCGCCACACTTCTGGGCCATTGCGGCGGCGGTGCAGGGCCTGCTTTGCCGCTGGCGGGTGGTGGCGTGATGATGGTGGGGGCGGCCAGCATCTGCACGGTAACCCCAGGTACAGGTGGCACCTGGGCCACCACACTGGTGTACCGGTTTGCCAACAGGGTGCAGGATGGCGCGTTACTGGGCGGGCCGGGGGGCATATTTTATGGGTTGAACGTAGATTTTGGCCCGCTTGGGCGCACCGGGCAGATCTATGCAATTACCCCTGAGCGGGCGTTATGGCGGCGATCAGAACCCGCTGGCCTGCAACTCGACGATGCGCACAAGCATGCCGCGGCCCGGGTCGAACGGCAGCGTCTCGAAGCCAAAGCGCGCGTAAAATGCCCGCACCCCGTCATCCAACGGGTGGGTGAGCACGCCAAAGCAGCCGATATCGTGGGACAACCGCACCGACAGCGTCAGTGCGAAGTGCAACAGTGATCTTGCGTAGCCAAGCCCCTGGTGGCGCCGATCCACCGCCAATTGACCGAGCAGGATAACCGGTAATGGGTCTGGCCGGTTGGCTTGCAAAGTTTTGGGCAAATGCGCGCGTTCGATCTGGCCTGCGGCGAGGGCCACATAACCCACAATGCCGCCGGTTGCACTGTCGCACACGACATTGGAGCGCGAGGCGCCGGTTTGCTGATTGCGCCAAGCATGGCGCTGTAGCCAGGTGTTGAGCGATGGGCGCCCGCAATCGAAATTTTCGCAAACGTCGGCGGCGGTCAGCGGGCGCGGTGCGGTTAGTCCTGCCATGCCAGCTTGGCGGTCGCCAGAGCTTGCAGGGCTGGCACGGTTCTGGCGGGCTGATTAGCCCAGGCCTCAAATTCCGCCCAATGTTCGGCCGCAATCACCACCTGGCGCTGACCCAGCACGTCCAATTCTGCCGCTTGCAGGGCATGGCGGCGAATAAAGTCGCTTAAGTTTGTGTGGCCCTGGGATGCGGCGGTTTCCAGCAAGTCACGCTCGGATGCGGTGACGCGGACACTCAGCACAGTGTTGGCAGCAGACATTGCGATGGGCCTCCAGGGTGATGTAGAACATTATCCTACAAACCGGGGCGGCTCAAGCAAAATATTTGCGGCCGGTACCGACCTGACCACTTACGTGAGATGCGCCAAAGCCAAATACTCCTGGCTTTGCATCTCTTCCAGCCGCGACGCCGTGCGTTCAAACGCTTTGGCGCCCTCGCCACGCTGGTACAGCGCATCCGGGGCGGCAGCAGCGGAGGCCACCAATTTCACCCGGTGATCGTAAAGCGCATCCACCAGCACAATAAAGCGCCGCGCCTCATCGTAATTATCGGCCGACATGCGCGGCACACCGTCCAGCACCAGGGCATGAAAATGGGTGGCGATAGTAAGATAATCGCCAGCGCCCAGCGCGGTTGCGCATAATTGGGCAAAATCAAACCGCGCCACCCCGCCGGCGGCAATCGGCACGTGCACCAGCCTGCCACTGACATGCAGATCGAGCGCTGCCACCACCGCGTGCCCGGCCAGTTGCTTAAACGCCTCATCCAAAGCGGCTTCCGCGCGGTGATCGGCCGGCACGTGCCAGGTCGACATGCCGCGCAGGCGCTGGCGGCGGTAATCGCGTTCGCCTTCCAGCACCAGCACATCCAAACGCTGTTGGATCAGGCGGATAAACGGCAAAAACGCATCGCGCCCCGGCTTGCCGGCGAACAAATCACCAGGGGCGGTGTTGCTGGTGGCCACCACCACCACGCCGCGGGCGAACAACGCCTCAAACAGCCGGCCCAAAATCATCGCATCGGTGATGTCGTTGACCTGAAATTCGTCAAAGCACAGTAAGGCCGCTTCGCGCGCTATGCGGTCGGCCAGCGGCGGAATGGGGTCGCTTGCGGTGGGGTTGGCCTGTTTCCATTCATGCAGGCGGGCGTGGGCTTCTTGCATAAAGCGGTGAAAATGCAGTCGGCGCTTGCGGCTGATGTCGGCCTGATCGAAGAAAATATCCATCAGCATGGATTTGCCGCGGCCGACGTCGCCCACCAGGTAAAACCCCTGGGCGCCGATTGGCGATGTCGCTTCCGGCGCGCGGCGGCCGAGCAAGCGGTCGAACAGCCCCAGGGTTGGCGGCGTGGGTGGGGGGTCATACCCGCGCAGCCTAGCCCAAAGATCCTGCAGCCGCTCCGCCGCCATAGCCTGGCACGTATCAGGGGCCAAACTGCCCGAAGCAATCAGCCGCCGATAAGCCGGCAAAGGCCCCACCAAAGCGCCGCTCATCGGGTAAGCTTGCGTGCTTGATGCAGGCTGCCGGCCGTCCTCCGCCCCAAACACATAAAAGTCTTTTGCTTCTTTTCTTCAGAAAAGAAGGTCTTCCTTTCCACGCCTCAACCCATCGCACGCCCAACAAAGCGCTGGGTTTGTTCGGTGGCGCCGGATACTTCGCCGCCGCGGGTCATGTCGGCAATTTCGGCAAAGCGGGCGGCGATGGTTTCTGGCGTGCGATCGGCTTCGGCCAGAAACAAACCCTCTGATTCGATCAACTTGGTGATCGCGTAATTGCCCGCACCGGCATCCATAATCAGCCGCGATGGGGCGTCGGCGCTGACCAAATACAGCAGGGCGGGGGTAACATAGGCCGGTTCCAGCAACGCTAGGGCCGGCGGCGGCAGCAGGTTTTCGGTCATGGCGGTGGCCGCACTCGGCACTAATGTGTTCACCCGAATGTCGTTCTTCATGCCTTCCTGGTGCAGCACGTTCATCAGGCCGACCATGGCGGCTTTGGCGGCACCGTAATTGGCCTGGCCGAAATTGCCATAGATGCCGGATGCTGAAGAGGTAAACGCGATGCGGCCGTAATTTTGCCCGCGCATCAGGTCCCACACCGCCTTGGTGCACACCGCCGTGCCGCGCAGATGCACGCGAATGATCAGGTCCCACTCGTCCAGCGTCATCTTGGAAAACGATTTATCGCGCAGAATGCCGGCGTTATTGACCAAAATATCGATCTTGCCGAAAGCGGCTAACGCCTGTTCCACCATGGCGGCCACCGCCACCTCATCCGCCACATCCGCCCCATTGGCGATGGCGCGACCGCCGCCCGCGATAATTTCCGCGGCAACCCCCTGGGCGCCGTCACTGGGGTGGCCATCGCGGCCCAAATCGTTAATCACCACGGCGGCACCGCGGGCCGCCAGGCCCAGCGCGTGGCTGCGGCCCAAGCCGCGGGCAGCGCCGGTAACAATGGCCACGCGGCCGGTGAAATCGATGGTCATGCGAGGGTGCCCCTATGCGACGTGTCGGCGGCCGTCATGGCACGAACACCTTGCCGCCGCTATTGGGGACGGCCGCTTAAAAAAGGCTAAGTCTTCTTTTTCTGAAGAAAAAGAGTAACTCCCAAGCCCCCTGGGCCAGCAGGACC
>JBBARC010000071.1:0-9930 GCA_040400005.1 Acetobacteraceae bacterium
TTAAAGGCTTGCCTTTAATGGGGATCGAAGGGGCAAAGCCCCTCGCCTTCCTTCCCCTCAGCCCCCCGTAAACCGCGCGGCCCGTTTGCCGAGAAAAGCCATGACGCCTTCGAGGAAGTCGTTGGTGCGGCTGGCGCTGCGCTGGTTAACCCGTTCATGGTGCAGGGTTTGGGTTAATGTGCTTTCCAGCGAGGTGCGAATGGCTTGGCGCAGCAGGGCGTAGCTGCGGGTGGGGCCGGCGGCGAATTTGGCGCAGATTTTGTGGGCTTCTTCCATCAGCGCGGCATCATCGACCACTTTCCACACCAGGCCCCAGTCGGCGGCGGTTTCGGCGGGCAGTTTTTCGCCCAGCATCATCATGCCGGTGGCACGCGCCCGGCCGATCATGCGGGGCAGCAACCAGGTTGAGCCAACATCGGGTACCAAGCCTATGTTAATAAAGGCTTGTAGGAAATACGCCGATTTCGCGGCGATCACCACGTCGCCGGAGATCGCCAGCGAACAGCCGGCGCCGGCGGCGGGACCGTTGACGGCGGTAACCACCGGGAAGGGCAGCGCAAAAATGCGTTCCAGCATGGGGTTATAGTGGGTTTCAAGTGCCAGGCCGGCATCGCGCGGGCCGGTGGGGTCGCCGGTAACGCCGGCGCCGAGGTCGGCGCCCGATGAAAACCCGCGGCCGGCGCCGGTGATCAGCAGCACGCGGGTGTTGCCGGCATCGCGCAAAGTATCCAGCGCGTGGATCATTTCTGAAACCAGTTCTACGGTCAGCGCGTTGAGTGTTGCCGGCCGGTTGAGCGTGATGGTGGCAATGCCATCGGCTTCTTTAAGGTCGAGTGTCGCGTAGGCCATGTTTAGAAATTTCCCCGTTCTTCGTGTGCTCAGGCGGCGCTTGTGCGATCCAGCCGCAATGTCATGCAATAGGCACCACCACCCGACAAGATAAACGGATCAAGGTCAACGCCGTGCACCGCATAGCCACGGTCTTGCAGCATGGCGCGCACGTGCGGCGCGGGGCGCGCCATGATAACATCGCGGCCGATATTCACCGCATTAACGCAAAACGCTGCGGCATCAGCTTCGCTGGCCACCAGCCGCATATCGGGGGCGACGTCGGCGTGGATGCGGGCCAGGCTATCGTCGCTAAAGGCGGGCGGAAAATACAGCACTTCGCCGCCCGATAGCGGGCAGAAGCAGGTATCCAGATGGTAGAACTTTGGCGTCGCCAGTTCTAACGCCACCACGTCACGGGCAAAAAAATCGGCCAGCACTTTGGTTGCCGCCAGCACCGATCGCTGGCCGTAGCCAGCCCAGAACACCTGCCGAGTGGCATCCCATATGGCGTCGCCGGCGCCTTCCTGGATACAATTTTCGGGGAAAATAGACACCTCATCCAGCACGCCCTGAGCGATATAGGCGTTGAGGGCTGCCTGAAAATAGGCTTCCTCGCCCTGGCGTTCGGGGCATTTGAAACGCGCGACAATGGCGCGGCGATCCAGCACCACGGCGGCATTGGCGGGAAACACCATATCGGGCAGGCCGGCCACCCCTGGCACAATGTCGGTTTTGGCACCGGCCGCCTGCAGGCTTACGGTAAGGGCGGTGAAACTTGCCCGCGCCGCGGCACGCTGCCCGTGGGGGTCGGCTGCCCAGGCGGCGGGCGACATCCACGGGTTAATCACGTACGACACATCAAAATGCGCCGGATCGACTAGCAAAATATGGGCGGTGGGGGGCATGGTTGAGCGCCGATCGACGATGGAGGAGCACATCGTGCAAAATTGCCTCCGTAACCGGCAAGCCCCAGCATCTTAGGTAAGTTAATTGTCCTGTCCTGCCGTTGCTGTGAAGCCCCGAGGACGTTCAGTCATCTCACGCGCTGCCAACACCCAATCTGGGCGCTCTTGTTCAGCAGGGGTGCCCTACTCTACTCTGACACCGCATCGACTCGCCCCGCCATCCTGCCCGGCGTCATAAAATTTAAGGATCCGCCCCATGACCGCCGCCCCAACCTATAAGCGCGTGCTGTTGAAAGTGTCGGGCGAGGCGCTGATGGGCCAGCGCGATTATGGCCTGGATACCGATATGCTGGCCGCTATCGCCATCGACGTGGGCGATGTCATCGCCATGGGCGTGGAAGTGTGCCTGGTGATCGGCGGCGGCAACATCTTTAGGGGCGTCGCCGGTGCCGCCAGCGGCATGGACCGCGCCCAGGCCGACTACATGGGCATGATGGCCACGGTGATGAACGCCCTAGGCATGCAATCGGCGCTGGAAAAACGCGGCGTTGCCACCCGCGTGCAATCAGCCATTCCCATGGCCAGCCTGTGCGAACCCTACATTCGCCGCCGCGCCATGCGCCACATGGAAAAAGGCCGGGTGGTGATTTTTGCCGGCGGCACGGGTAACCCATTTTTCACCACCGACACCGCCGCCGCCCTGCGCGCCGCGGAAATGGGCTGCGATACCCTGCTGAAAGGCACCCAAGTGGACGGCGTCTATTCCGCCGACCCCCGGCGCGAACCCAACGCCAAGCGCTACGACGAGCTCACCTACCTAGAAGTGCTCTCGCGCGACCTAGCCGTGATGGACGCCGCCGCCATCTCGCTGTGCCGCGAAAACAAACTGCCCATCATCGTGTTCAACATCCACGCCCCAGGGGCTTTCGCCGCCGTAGTACGTGGCGAAGGGTTGTTTACGAAAATTACCGAGCCTTCTTAAGCTAAGGAAAAGAAACTACTTTTCTGAAGGAAAGTAGCAAAAGACTTTTATCACGCGGGGACAGGGGCAACGCTGCCACCGAGGACTCCGCACCAGCGTGATAAAAGTCTTTTTGCTTCTTTTTCTTCAGAAAAAGAAGAGTCTTAACCTTGGCCTTAAGAGCCTGCTCTTGACCAGCCTAATGCCTTAGTCCTTACAACGTTTTGGTGTGTTTTTAGGCGCCCTAGGGGGTGCCGTGGTGGAGGACTGGTGCGGTGACCGCCGACCTTAATGAGCTAAAGGCTGATATTTCTAGGCGCATGGACAGTGCGTTGGAGACGTTGCGGCGCGATTTTGCTGGGCTTCGCACCGGGCGGGCGAGCCCGGCGTTGCTGGAGCCGGTGAAGGTAGAGGCTTACGGCACGGACATGCCGTTGGCCCAGGTGGGCACCATTGGCGTGCCGGAGCCGCGGATGATTACCGTGCAGGTGTGGGACAAATCGCTGGTATCGGCGGTGGAGCGGGCCATTCGTGAGCACGGCTTGGGGCTTAACCCAATGTCGGAGGGGCAGATTGTGCGGGTGCCTATTCCGCAGTTGACGGCTGAGCGGCGCACGGAGTTGGCCAAGGCGGCCGGCCGGTATTCGGAGGGGTGCCGGATTGCGATCCGCGGTGTGCGGCGTGATGGCAATGATCAGATTAAGGGCTGGGAAAAGAAGCACCTAATTAGCGAGGATGATAGCACCCGCTGGGTGGAGGACGTGCAAAAAATCACCGATAGCTACATCAAGCGGGTGGATGAGAGTTTTGCCGATAAAGAGCGCGAGATAAAACAGGTCTAATGGCGGCGTCGCGGACTGATCAACTGGCGGTGAAAGTTGCGGCGGACGCCCTGCCTACGGGTGGGGCCGGAGGCGTGCCGCGCCATGTCGCGATTATTATGGATGGCAACGGGCGGTGGGCGGCGCGGCGCCATTTGCCCAGGGCTGCCGGGCACCGGGCGGGCGCGGAAGCCGTGCGCCGCACGATTGAGGCGGCGGCTGAGCAAGGCGTTGGCTGGCTGACGCTGTTTGCGTTTTCCAGCGAAAATTGGCGCCGGCCAGAGGATGAGGTGAGCGATCTGACCGGGTTGCTGCGCCATTATTTGCGCCATGAGATTGCCAAGCTGCATAGCGAAGGCGTGCGCTTGCGGGTGATTGGCGAGCGCGGCCGGTTTGGCGGCGATATAGCGCGGGAACTGGCCGATGCCGAGGCGCTGACCGCCAAGAACACACGGCTGAATTTAACGGTCGCCCTTTCCTATGGCGGCCGATCGGAGATTGTGGCGGCGGCGCGTGCCATTGCGGAAGCGGCGCGAGCCGGCACGCTGGACCCCACGAGCCTTACCGAGGACATGTTTGATGGGTATTTAACCACAACCGGCATGCCGGACCCGGATTTGGTTATTCGGACCAGCGGCGAGCATCGGGTTTCTAATTTTCTGCTGTGGCAATCGGCTTACGCGGAGTTTTTGTTTCCCGAGGTGTTGTGGCCGGATTTTGGCAAAACACATTTTGCTGCAGCCTTAGCTGATTTTGCCGCGCGCGAGCGGCGTTTTGGTGCGCGCCCTGGCTAATTTGGCGCCGAAAACGGGCGCCGGGTTTGGCGATTTCCGGGTGCGCGCGATCTCGGCGGCAGTCCTTGCGCCGCTGGGGATTGCGGCTGTTTGGCTCGGCGGGCCGGTGTGGCTGGCGACCGTTTGCGCCATTGCCGCCGGCGCCGGCATGGAATGGGCAGGGTTGAGCAATTTAGCGGTGCCTGGTGTTGGGCTTGCGGTGCCGGCGGCGATATTGGCTGCGTGTTTGGCGGCGGGCTACGGATCCAACAATGCGGGGCTGGCGGTGTTGCTGGTGGGGGCGGTTTTGGCCTGGCTTATCAGCGGCCGGCGCGCGGCGTTGGGTGGCGTTTTGTATGTCGGCGTGGGCGTGGTGACGCTGCTGCGGCTGCGCGCGGAACCGGCAGGCTTTGTGTTTGTGGTGTTTGTGCTGCTGGTGGTGTGGGGCAGTGATATTGGCGCCTATGTGGCGGGTCGGCTGATAGGTGGTGCCAAACTGGCGCCCAGCATATCGCCGGGCAAAACCCGATCGGGCGCGGTTGGCGGGTTGGCGGCGGGCATCGTGTGTGGGGTTGGGTTTATCGCGGCGTGTGGCACGGCAGCCCCCCCTGGCAGTTTAGGCCAGACGGCGGTGGTGGCAGGCTTGCTATCGCTGGCCAGCCAAGCTGGGGATTTGCTGGAAAGTGCGGTGAAACGGCGCTACGGCAAGAAGGATTCCGGGCATCTTATTCCCGGCCATGGCGGGCTGCTGGATCGGCTGGATGGCGTGCTGGGGGCGGCCGGCATGCTGGGGATAGTGTCTGAACTGGTAAAATTGGGACTAAGGCTGTGGGCATGAAAACGATTTCGGTGCTCGGCGCCACCGGCAGTATTGGGCAATCGACCGCCGATTTGTTGGCCGCCCACCCGGATAAATACCAGGTGCGGGCGCTGGTGGGTAACCGGCGCGGGCGCGAATTGGCCGACCAAGCGATCGCTTTGCGCGCCGAAATTGCCGTGGTGGCCGATGAAGCGGCTTATGCCGAGCTAAAAGCCGGTTTGGCGGGCAGCGGCATTAGGGCTGCTGCCGGCGCGCAGGCGGTGCTGGATGCGGCACGGCTGGGGGCGGATTGGACCATGGCGGCGATCACCGGCATTGCCGGGCTGGCGCCAACCCTTGCCGCCGCCGAGCATGGCGGCGCCATTGCCCTTGCCAATAAAGAAGCCCTGGTATCCGCCGGCGATGTGATGCTGCGCGCCGTTGCTGATTTTGGCGCAAATTTGCTGCCGGTGGATAGCGAGCATAACGCGATATTTCAGGCCTTGGCGGGCAGCAAGCGGGCCAGCTTGGAAAAGATCATTTTAACCGCCTCGGGCGGGCCGTTTCGTAATGCCACGCTGGCGGAGATGGCGGCGGCGAGCCCCGAAATGGCGTTGCGCCACCCGGTATGGTCGATGGGGGCAAAAATCAGCATCGACAGTGCGACCCTTTTTAACAAGGGGTTAGAGGTGATCGAGGCGGCGCGGTTGTTTGACCTGACCAGTGGCGAGATCGACGTGCTGATCCATCCGCAATCGATTGTGCACGGCATGGTGTGTTTTACCGATGGCAGCGTGCTGGCGCAGATGGGGGCGCCGGATATGCGCATACCGATTGCCCACACGCTGGCGTGGCCGGATCGGCTGGTGAGCAAGGTTGCGCGCCTGGATTTGGCGCAGGCTGGAAAGTTGGAATTCGCCGCCCCAGATATGGAGCGGTTTCCCGCCCTGCGCCTGGCGCGGGAGGCGTTGTGTGCCGGCCATGGTGGGCCATGTGTGTTAAATGCCGCCAATGAAGTGGCGGTAGCGGCGTTTTTGGATCGCCAGATTGGCTTTTTGGATATTGCCGGGCTGGTGGCTGATGTGCTGGCCAAACTTGGTGCCCCGTTGACCGCATCGCTTGCCGATGTGGTGGCGCTGGATGCCGAAGCCCGGCGCTTAGCCCGTTCGTTTGTGATGTCGCGTGCAGCTTAACAGGATTTGATGATGACCGCCTTGCTAGGTAATTTGCCGCATTTCATCCACACTTTGCTTTCTTTTGCGCTGGTGCTGGGCATTTTGGTGTTTGTGCACGAGCTCGGCCATTATCTGGCGGCGCGTGCCGGTGGTGTGCGGGTGGAAGCGTTTGCCATTGGCTTTGGCCGGCCGATCGCATCGTGGACCGACAAGCGCGGCACAGTGTGGAAGCTGGGGGTGCTGCCGCTGGGTGGCTACGTAAAGATGCGGGCATCAGACGAAGATGAGGTGGCGCCCAACCCCGGCGCGCCGCTGGCCGAGGGTATGGGGTTGCTGGATGCGTCCCTGCCGGTGCGCGCAATGGTGGCCGCGGCCGGGCCGGCGGCTAATTTTTTGCTGGCGATGGTGCTGTTCGCCGGGCTGTTTGCGACATTGGGGCGCGAAATACCGCTGGCCGTGGTGGGGGCCGTGTCGCCGCACGGGGCGGCCGAGCAGGCTGGGCTAAAAACTGGCGACCAGGTGCTGGCGGTGGACGGGCAGCCGGTGCGCCGGTTTGAGGAGATGCGCGCGCGGGTAATGGCAAGCCCTGGGCAAACCCTGCATTTTAGCATCAAGCGCGAGGCCGCGGTGCTGGCGATTGACGTGCACGTGCAGGCTGTGGGCACGGGCGCCAGGGCGATTGGCCGGCTAGGGGTTGGCAGTGGCGCGGTGGAGACCGAGCATTTGTCGGTGCCGGCGGCGCTGGTGGCCGGTGTTACCCAAACCTGGGACATGCTGGGCGCTATGCTGGCGGGCCTTGGGCATTTGGTGTCCACCGGCGAGGGCGCCGATGACCTTGGCGGGCCGATCCGGATTAGCGCCATGAGCGAGCAGGCGGTATCGGCCGGACTGGTGACCCTGGTGAGTTTTATTGCGATGCTTTCGGTGAATTTGGGGATGGTGAATTTACTGCCGATCCCGGTGCTGGATGGCGGGCATTTGATGTTTTATCTGGCTGAGGCGGTGCGCGGTAAGCCGTTGCCGGAGAAGGCGCAGGAGTATGGGTATCAGGTTGGGTTTGCGCTGATTGCCAGTGTGTTTGTGTTTATCTCGTGGAATGATTTGGCGTATATCGGGGTGTTTCGCTGGGTGGCCGGATTGATTGGTTGAATCTGGGGTCTGGGATCCGTTCAAATCCGCGACAAACCTGAGCAAGCATGGCGTATTGTTTGATGTGGCAGGGTTGGTGTTTGGCGATCCGTTTGCGATGACTGTTACTGACCCGCATCAACGCGGCTTGGCGCGAGTATGTGCAACACCAAGGCGCGCGCGGTGGCGATTAACCGCCGGCGCCAGCCCCATCCACGCCGGTTGTTAATCCGCTTTTGCATCAAGCCCGGATGCACCGCCCGGGGTCGACGGTGATAAGCGACTTCGGCGCCCGCCCCCTCAGGAGTTTAGTCGTGATGCGCCAGGCATTGACCGCCAGCGGGCTCATCGCTGGCATTTGCTGAGTGCCCAGCCACCAACTCCAGTTGAACTCTAATCCTTTTTTTAATGATTTTCGCATCAACGGCAGGGTCGCATCCGGCATCTCGAAGTTTGCAGCATAGACGCTGCATCCCGCGGCATTGCGCCACACCTGCATCGTCAACGCACCGCTGGTCTCTAGTGTGACGTTGCGCACGGGGACAAAGCCCCGCTGCCCCAGCGGATCGTGTGTCTCGGGCACCACCATGACTTGCCTCGCCAGCCCGCAACACAACGCTACCACCGCCGCACTCGTGGCCAACGGCCGTAGCCCGTCGAACCAGTGCATGCCAGGCGCTAGCGCAGCCGAACGCCGCACCTGCGGCAGGAGCGCTGCCCAGATCGGCAGTGTCATTGCCACTTCCAACACGTTCAGGCCTAAACTGCTGTGCAAGGCGATATAATTCTGCTCGCTGAAGCACATCGCCAGCAGGCGCGCCATATTCAAGGCCGCCGCAAGCGCCAGCGGCAACAGTATCGCGGCTGGCCGCGGCCAGATTTCGGCGCTCAGTGCAAGCCGGCGTGCCGCAAGTGCCCCCAACGTTACAGGCAAAATCAAACATTCCAGGGAACAGCCGCGCAGGATGATCAGCGACCGGCCATCGGCGAGGGTCAGGGTTGCGCCATCGCATAGCGTAGGAAGATCAAGCGCCGCTAAAACCAATTGGAGGAGCCGCACCTCAACCACAATCAACGGCCCCGCCAGAGCCTGGCCGAGCGGCCCGTCTTGCAACGCCCATAATGCCAGCCCGACCAACATAGGCGCTGCAATGACGCCGTGCCGCCCCCGTCGTGCAGCCATGATGGCCAGGGGCACCAAGGCAAGTACGGCGAAACCCGTCGCCGGGGCGGCCAACAGTATCATGGCCGCGGTTGCGCACAGCCTATCGGGGAAACCCCACCGTGCCCGCGTAGCCCTGTGCAGTTCAATCAGCACGGCGATCATCACCAACACGGCTACCGGGTGAACGCGCCAACCGGCACCGCCGCCCAGCAGGCGGAGCGGCACCGCGAGCAATCCGCATATCAACACGCTGAAGCCAGTATCTCTTGGAATGCTGGTAGCTCTTGGCATTAGCGTTGTTACCTTGTGGCCGGATAAAAACGGCCGGCAGCGGGTGCGCCGCTGCCGGCCGAGCCTGCACGCACGCAAGCAGGTTACCCAAATTGCGTTGAGCAGGACTGCTGTGGCGTGTCAGGATTGCTTTTTACGACGACGGATCAACACCGCACCGGCGGCAAGCGTGATTATCGCCGGGATTCCGGCGAGCGGTAGAGGTGCTGGATCAGACCCCTCGCCAGGCTCCACGCCCCCGCCGTCACATGACGGGCTGCCCTTACCATTATTCTCGCCGCCGTTGCCGCCACCGCAATCGGTGCCGGCATAGGCAGGGGTTAAATTAATAGAGACCATCGACGCGAACAGCGCCGCTGCAAGTAGTGTACGTGACAAAGGATGCATCCTTATTTTGACATTTGACCAACGGCGCGGCGGCCGCGGAAAGCTTCCATCCGGCGCCAGCCAAAGCCCATGAGCAACCGCCATGCCACTTGGCACGGGTGGTTTTCGGGACCATCCGAACACACCACGCCCGCGCGCACCCAAATCCGGTATTTTGCGACGCATTTTAAGAAATCTTGCAGATTGCGGTGCCGCGGCGCCCCCGCAACCATCCCAGGTGATGCGTGCCGCGAGCCTTACGATGCACGGCCCTTGGCATCGCACCATCATTAAAAGAAGAGCGTAGGACGCGTAGGACGCGTAAGGGCCGCGCCATGCGCCGCCGCCATCCGCCAACAGACATACCGTCGGGATGGGTGGTTCACGCTTGCAACGCTCGCGAGCGAGGGGATGCGCGGACCGTCGGCGCCGGGTTTTACCCGGGCGAGTTCGGGTTAGGGCGGGGAGGTGGCGCGGGGGCCGGCGTGGTCGTCATCAACGCCATCTGGAGGGTCGATGGGATAGAAGAGGTATTCGTCGGGGAGTTTGGTGTAGTCTATTTCGATGCCGAAATCTTCGCAGATGCACGCGAGGAAATCGGCGGAGCCGTAGGCTTGATCGGGGTCGGCTTGCAGTTCTTCATCGAGGCGGGCGGTGATGTCGCGCAAGGTGGCGGCGCGGTTTGGGATTTTGGCGGTGACGAAGCGGAAGGCTT
>JBBARC010000072.1:0-9042 GCA_040400005.1 Acetobacteraceae bacterium
TCAAAGTTTCTCATCCTGATTGACGCAGTTTCTCACACAGATTGTCGCGCCATAGAGGCTAAAGGTATTGGTAAAATACCGCCGCAATGTCCGTCCAGGCGCCACTTTCTTTTTCACAATGGTGTTGGCCGACCGGCGTTCAACCTGTCTCGTCGCCCATATCCAGCTGTTGCGTGATGCGTTCCGTCAAGTCCGTGCCAAAAAACCGTTTGACATCGATGCCATTGTGGTTTTGCCGGACCATCTGCAGGCGATTTTGACCTTGCCGGAAGGCGACGCGGATTTCCCGCATCGATGGCGGCGCGTCAAAACCGTTTTTACCCAAAGCCTGGGGAAAACTGGCGCTGTGCTGCCGCGACGGGACCGAACGGGGCGAACTCTGTGGCAAAGACGATTCTGGGAACACACGATTCGTGATGACATCGATTTCGCGCATCATGTTGACTATATTCATTACAACCCGGTCAAGCACGGTCTTGTGCCGGCGCCGGCCAGCTGGCCACACTCTTCGTTGCATCGCTTTATTCGGCAGGGGGTTTGCGCCAAGGATTGGGGCGGCTCAGCCCATGATGGCATTTTTGGTGAGCCCTAATGGCTGTCAGAATGTGGGTCTGGCTCCGTCCCCGCATGAGCAAGAGCTCATGCGGGCTACGCTGGCTGATCCTCCGCCCGCCTCATGCTCGCCAGGCGGACACCAATGTTCGCCATTCAGGTCGCACACAGCGACTGCCGGTGATCTCTTGGGTCCGCCGCGATCCGCGCCCAAATCTCACCAAACGCCAATCATAAGAAAATAATCTTGACACGATCCGCAAATATCCCTAAAACCCCACCCCATGATCGCACCCCGCCTCATCCGCGCCACCATCCAAGCCCGCATCAACCCCAACACCACCCGCACCGCGCGGGATCAGCAGCGCCGCGACCAAATTTTGGATGCAGCCCTGGGCCTGCTGATTAGCCACCCGCGCCACACCGTTACGATCGCCAGCTTGGCGATGGGCATGATCGTGTCCCCCGCCACAATCCGCCGGCATTTTTTGGATATCGACAGCATTGTTGCGGAAATCCTGCAAAATCACTTAATCGCGATTATCAAAACCATTGGCGAAGTCTCCGCCGATTGCGACAACATACCGCGCAAACGCCGCCAAGCGTATTTGACCGCGACCCGCACCGCCTGGGGGCATTTTACCGATACGCACGCGTTGCTGCTGCGCGAGGCCCAATCCCTGCCGGAAGATTTGGCCAGTGCGATCAACCAAATGCGCGTCAGCATTGGTTACACGTTGGGCGGTGAGCGCGGCTACGACATTTTGCAGATGCTGGATACCGCCTGGCAAAATCACGCACTGATTGAACCGATGTGCGCGGCGATAGAAAACACGCCGCAGCAATCCCTGCCTGACGCGCCCGATCTCGTGCCTGCCGAAAACCCCGGCAGCGCCCGTCAGACGAAGGCCGGATTTACCCCAACGGTGTATCTCACCGCGGCGGATTTGGGCATCAAACCGCGCGCCAAAACGGCCGCTGCGCCGCCCACAGCTTACAAGGCGGCATGTGCGCAGGCGCCACCTTGGTGACCCGTGGATTGTAGATGGGTGAGCGCCAGCGTTACCCATCGGTTTTGCGGAAAAAGCCTATCCCGGCGGGCGTGTTGACCGGCATTGATGGGTAGCGCTGGCGCTTACCCATCCCACAAAAACGGCGTGTGTTTACGGCAACGAATGGCTGTTGCGCGCCGTGGACGGAGGTGATGTGATTGATGGCGGCGTTGTTTCGGTTTCGTTATGGGGTGCTGGTTGTTTGCGTTGGCGGGCGGAGCCCGCCCTACGATCGTGTGAGGGCGATGGCCGCCTGACGGGTGCTGACAAAAATTCAAACGGCGTCGGTGGCGGTGACATACTCGCGGCCAGGGTGGCTTTGGTTTAAGTGGTCTACTAGGGTTTGGCGGATTTCGGCGGTGGTGGTGTGATGGATCGCGTCACCCAAGGCGCGCATGCGGCGGCGTAGATCGTAGAGCTGGTCTAGCAGCGATAGCACAATGGGCAGGGCATCGTCGTTGACGTTCATGTCGTTGTGTAATTCGTTGATCAGGCGCACGCGGGCAACGTCGATCTCGTGAAACACGTAAGTTGTGCCATTGCGATCCGGGCGCACCCACTGGTTGAAAATCCAATGCTCCAATGTTTCGCGGTTAAGGCCGGAAATTTGGGTGATCACCAGGTCGATGGTGAACATTGGTGTGACATCTGATCTTGTGTTTTCGGGGGTCATTGGCCGGCCTCCATCTTTGCCCGTGGATTGGTTTTGTGTTCGGGGACCCAGTTGCGCAAAAACTCTTCTAGTGCCGCATCGGGTTTGCCCAACACCACCCGTAACGTTGCGTATAAATCGCCGGCCGGTTGGCTACCATGGGCCGGCACGCCGCGGCCGCGCAGGCGGAGTTCGGTGCCGGTATCGGCGGCGGCCGGGATGCGCATGCGCACGGGGCCTGCCGGTGTTGGCACTTCGATCGGGCCGCCCAACACGGCTTCGGCCAGGGTTACGGGTAGATCGAGGCGAATGGTGGCGCCGTCGCGCACAAAAAACGCATGGGGGGCCACGTGAATTTCAATCAGCGCATCACCGGGCGGGCCGCCGTTGCGGCCAGGGGCGCCCTTGCCGCGCAGGCGCAGGGTTTGGCCATCGGCGATGCCGGCCGGTATTTTCAAATCCAGTGTGCGGCCTTCGCCCAAAGTTAGGGTGCGGGTGGCGCCGTTGACCGCATCGAGAAACGCGGCAGTGAAAGCAAAATGTTCATCGCGGCCGCGCCGTGGGCCACCACCGCCACCCTCGCGCTGGCCTTCGCCGAACATGGAACCAAAAATATCGCCGAAATCTTCGTCGCTCCAGCCGCCGGGTTGGCCACCTTGCTGTCCACCCGGCTGGGCGCCGGGGCGGCCGTAACGGTTACCGGCGTTGCCATCGGCATAGTCGCGGTAAGATGGTTTGGGTGCATGTTCCTGGCCGGCGGCATCGATTTCGCCACGGTCGAAGCGGGCGCGTTTTTCTGGGTCGCTGAGTAGATCATGGGCGCCGGCGACCTGCTTGAAACGGTCTTCCGCCGGTGTGTTGCCGGGGTTGAGGTCGGGGTGGTGCTTTTTCGCAAGTTTGCGATAGGCACTTCTGATCTGGTCGTGGGTGGCGTCTTTGGCGACACCGAGGGTTTTGTAGGGGTCTTCCAACACTTGGCAAACCTTTGGGGTTGGCCCCACCTGGGTGGGTTAGGCATCAGGCGGCGGCCGCAGCCTTTGGGTGGGCTTTGCACCATACTGCCCATCTGCGGCTTTGCGCAAAAGACCTCGGATATTACCTATTACCAACCACCCGCTTAAGGGTTGACCCATAAAGAATGGATCAACGCGGGTCGGCCTTAGTTTTTTCTTCCCGGCGCTTGATAAACCCGTGCAAACTGCGCACCGATGAGCGTCGTGATAAAGCTTGGCGGCAAGACCCAGGATACGCTGTGGGCGGTTATCGCGCGCGCGGGTAAAACCGAACGCGTGGCCGATATTTATACCAGCCGTGCAGCCGCCCTGGCCGATCGCATCTGGCGCGAGCAACAAGTGGCCGCCTACGCCGCGTTCTTGCGCCGCGCCAAACAACCGTTGCCGCAGTATAGTGTTAGCCCCATCCGCCGCGCCGATTTGCCCAAAACCTGGCGCCCGCTGCCGGCGCTGGGGTTTTTACATGGACACATGACCTAAATTTTGTGCCATTATTGATGTGGGTGCTTATGGCGCGCTGACACCCATGTGGCGCAAGGTTTGGTTCAACACGTTGCGCATAGCGGCATAGCCGGCCCGGTTAGGGTGGGTACCATCCATCGTTAACGATAAATCATAACCGCCGTCGGGCTTGCTGAGCACCCGATTATAATCGGCCACGGCCAAATGTTCGCGCGCCGCCAAATCTACAATCCAGGCATTAAACGCCACCGTGCGCGCAACACTATCGGCGGGGTGATCAGCAACGGTATTGGGCGGCGGCAGCGTGCCGATAATCACGGCAATGTGATGCGCGCGCGCCAGATCCACCATGGATTGCAGATTACCCTTGGTCGCCGCGATATCACCGGGCACCGCCCCGAGGTCGTTGGTGCCGCCCAGTATATGCACAATTTGCGGGTGCAGATCGATCACATCCTGGCGAAACCGCAACAGCATTTGCGCCGTGGTTTGCCCGGTGATGCCGCGGCCAATCACGGTTTTGCCAAATAGTGCAGGGTCGCCATCGGGCCAGTATTCGGTATGCGAATCGCCCAAAAATACCACGCTGGCGCTATGCACGGCGCGGTCAGCATCGCGGTAGCGGCACAGCATGGCAGGATCTTCATGCCGTTGGCGTTCAAGCTGCGCCGCGATACCTACAGCAATCGCCGGATTGGCTGCGAGTGATCCGGGTGCCGGGGGCGGGTCCGGGGTGTGCGGCCGGTCAGCGCGCCAATCAATTTTCCCGGCCGGCAGGCTCCAGATAAATTGCCCGTAGCCACAGGGCTGGCCGGCGGACTCTGCAGCATAAACCGTTGCTGGCACCGCCACCAGCAATACCGCCATCACAGCCATTGGGCACGAAAATCCTGCTAAAAAACGCATACCGGCATGGCTCCCTAAAGTTGCGGCGAGCACAAACTAAGCTCACCCTGGCGGCCAATCAAACCGCAGCACGGGAACCCAAATCGATGATCACCCTGTTTGGCATGAGCAGCCCGAATGTCGCCAAAATCGCGATCATGCTGGAAGAAACCGGCACTGCCTACCAAGCCCGGCATATCAACGTGGCCAGCGGCGAGCAGTTCCAACCGGGCTTCATCGCCGCCAGCCCGAACGGCAAGGTGCCCTACATCAACGATGACGACACCGGTATATCGCTTGGCGAAAGTGGTGCGATCCTCATCTACCTCGCCGAAAAAACCGGGAAATTTCTGCCAACCGAGCCGATCGCGCGGGCCACCACGTTGTATTGGCTGATGGTGCAAATCGCCTCGATCGGCCCCAATTTCGGCCAAACCGTACACTTCACCCGCCGCGCCCCGGCTGGCCAAACCTACAGCATTGCCCGGTTTGCAACCGAAATGCGGCGCTGCCTCGGCGTGCTGGAAACCCGGCTGCAAACCACCCCCTACCTTGCCGGCGACTATTCCATCGCCGATATCGCAACCTTCCCCTGGGTGCGCACCGCCACCACTTTTTTACCCAAGGACGTGCGCCCGAACCTGGCCGATACCCCCGCCCTGGCACACTGGTTTGCCGCCATCGCCGCGCGCCCGGCGGTGATCGCCGCCGATATGGTGATCGCCGATTTGCAAAAACACGATGTTATCGCCTTTTCCCAGGCAACCGAGGCGCAGCTCGACCGGTTTTCTGGCCGCACCGCCGGCCAAACCTAAAACCGGCAACTTGATCTTGGCGGCTTCTTCTTGGCCGCAAGCTGGTGTAACCCCAAGCCATGATGTTCCCGACTCGCCCCCCCGCCCCCCGCCACCAGGCCATCTCCGCCCTTATGCTTGCCAGCCTGCTGGCGCTGGGCGGCTGCGAAACACTCAAATCTGTCGTCCCCTGGGGCCACGGCGATGAGGAAGAGGCCAAGCGGGTTAACCTGACCGACCTGCCGCCCGATGTGCTGTATTCTAATGGCGTCGATGCGCTGAAAAAGGAAAGCTACAGCACTGCGGTTAAGCATTTCGAGGCGATCCAGCAAAACTACCCGTACTCGCCCTGGGCCACCAATGCCGAGCTGATGGAAGGCTACACCGAATACCGCCGCAACAATTACACCGAAGCGGTCGGTCAGCTCGATCGCTACATCCAGCTGCATCCGGCCAGCAAAGATGTGGCTTACGCCTACTACCTGCGCAGCCTGTGCTATTACGAACAAATCGCCGATATCTCGCGCGACCAGAAAGGCACCGCCGAAGCCTTGGGCGCGCTGCAGGAAGTGGTCAACCGCTTCCCCGATAGCTCGTATGCCCGCGATGCCCGGCTAAAACTGGATCTGTGCCGCGACCACTTGGCCGGCAAGGAAATGGATATTGGCCGCTACTACGAAAAGCAAAACCTCTATGCCGCCGCCATCGGCCGCTTTCAGCGCGTCGTCGATGATTACCAAACCACCAACCACACGCCAGAAGCGCTGGCCCGCTTAACCGAGATCTACCTAAAACTCGGCATGGTGGAAGAAGCCCGCAAAACCGCATCGGTGCTGTCGTATAACTACCCTGGCAGCGAATGGTATCAATCCACCTGGGACCACCTGGTGCGCGTCGGTGCGGTGGATCAGGCGCAAGCCGGCGGCCCGCAAGCGCCAGCCGAACCGCCGGGGTTTTTCAAGCGCAACATAGGGTCAATTTTTTAGGCGATCCCAAATTTTTTAAGCAAGATCGGCGCGCGCGTGATGCTAGGCCAACGGCATGACCGCACACCTCTCGCCCCCTAAGCCGCGATGCTGACCGATCTCTCGATCCGCGATGTCGTGCTGATCGAACGGCTCGATCTGCGTTTTGGCGCCGGTTTATCGGTGCTCACCGGAGAAACCGGCGCCGGTAAATCGATTTTGCTCGATAGCCTCGGCCTTGCCTTAGGCGGCCGTGCGGACGCCGGCCTCATCCGCACCGGTGCCACCGAAGCGCACGTCACCGCGGGCTTTGCCCCGCCCGCCGGCCACCCGGTGCTGGCAATGCTCGATGAGCTCGGCTTGCCGGCGGAAGACACCCTCACCTTACGCCGTGTTATCGAAAAATCCGGCCGCTCGCGCGCCTTTGTCAACGATGCCCCCTGCGGCATTGCCGCCCTGCGCCGCATCGGCAGTGCCTTGGTGGAAATTTCCGGCCAGCACGACCAAATGGGGCTGGCCGATGCCGCTAGCCACATGGCGCTGCTTGATAGTTTTGGCACCAACCCTGGCCTGATCACGCAAACCGCCACCGCTTTCCGCAGTTGGCAAAATGCCGCTATCGCCCTGGAAGCCGCCCAAACCAAAATCACCGATGCCCGCCGCGAAGAAGATTACCTGCGCCACGCAACCGATGAACTATCCAAATTAGCCCCCGTGGCCGGCGAGGAAGATACCCTGGCCGATCGCCGCCAGGGGCTGCAACAAGGCGAAAAACGCGCCGAAGCGGTCGCCGCCGCGCTGGCCGAACTCAGCCCGCGCGACCGCCGTAGTGCCAACCCCGCCAGTGCCTTACGGTCTGCTGCGCGCGCCCTATCGCGCCTGGCCCCCGCCCGCGGGGCAGAGGCCGCCGATCACCCGGCAACCGCCGCCATGGCCGCCATTGAACGCGCCGAAGAAGCGCTGATCGAAGCTGAAGGCGAGCTAAGCCGCCTGGCCCACGAAGCCGATGCCGATCCCCGCCTGCTGGAACAGGTGGAAGAACGCCTGTTTGCCCTGCGCGCCGCCGCCCGCAAACATAGTGTGGCCGTGAGTGAGCTGCCCGCCTTGCTCGCCCGCATGCGCGATCGGCTGGCGGCCTTGGACCACGGCGAAAAACACTTGGCCACGTGCATCAAAGCCTGCACCGCAGCGAGGGTCCAGTTTGGCACCGCCGCCGACCTGTTATCCGCCTCCCGCGCCGCCGCCGCGACCAAACTGCAAACCCAGGTGGCGCGGGAACTGCCCCCGCTGCGCCTGGACAAAGCCAAGTTTTACGCAAGCCTCACCCGCAACCCCGAATCCGCGTGGAACGCCCACGGCGCCGATGATGTGCGGTTTCTCATCGCCACCAACCCCGGCCAAGACCCTGGCCCGTTGGGCAAAATCGCCTCGGGCGGTGAACTCTCGCGCCTGATGCTGGCGCTCAAAGTGGTGCTGGCCGCCGGATCGCCAGTGCCGACGCTGGTGTTCGATGAAGTCGACAGCGGCATCGGCGGCGCCACCGCCGCCGCAGTGGGTGATCGGTTGGCCCGCGTGGCCCAAGGCGTGCAAGTGCTGGTGGTGACCCACTCGCCACAAGTGGCAGCCCGCGGGGCGGCCCATCTGCGCGTTGCCAAATACGTGCGCGCCGGCCGCACCGAAACTGATGTGGTGGTGCTCAGCGCCACCGAACGGCGCGAGGAAATCGCCCGCATGTTAGCCGGCGAAATCATCACCGATGCGGCGCGGGCCGCCGCCGAAAGTTTATTGGCGGCGGTTTAGCGGTTTTTTACGTGGGCGCTGCCCCAGCGCTGCCTCCCCCGCACACCGTACGAAGGAGGGTTTTTAGCGGCGTGCGTTACACTAGCGGCGTGCGTTACACTGGCGCCCTATTTCGGCGCCAGCACCATCACCATCTGGCGCATTTCCATGCGCGGCATCTGTTCCAGCTTGGTTTCCGCATCCAAATCAGCCCGGATACGCTCCAACACCTTCACGCCAAGCTCTTGATGCGCCATCTCACGGCCGCGGAAACGTAAGGTCACCTTCACCTTGTCGCCCTCAGCAATGAACGACTTCATCGCGCGCATCTTCACCTGATAATCGTTCTCATCGATGTTAGGGCGGACCTTAACCTCTTTGATCTCGACGATCTTTTGCTTCTTCTTGGCCTCGTTCTTCTTTTTCTGTTGTTCGTATTTGAACTTGCCATAATCCAGAATTTTGCAGACCGGCGGATCAGCGTTCGGGCTGATCTCAACCAAATCAAGGCCGACCGAAAACGCGCGGTTCTGCGCATCGCGCTGTGATAGCACACCCAGCATCTCGCCGGTTTCGTCGATCACGCGCACCTGCGGCACCCGGATCTCGTCGTTAACACGTGGCCCGTCGCGGGTTGGCGGGGCGGGCATGGGGCCTCTGGCTATGGTGGTCTCCTGTAAAAGTTGAACGCTCAAGCTGCCTTGTGCAGCCATGCGGCCACGTAATCAAGAAACTTGTCACGCATGGCACCGGGTTGCTACACGCACGGGTGATAAAGCTATGGTTTTCAGTAAGTTAAAGAAAAGGCTGGTGGGGCGAAGCCGCCCCCCCAGACCCCCTGCATTATGTTGACGGAGTTTGAACGATCTCCGTCAACATTACGCCGGG
>JBBARC010000073.1:0-8657 GCA_040400005.1 Acetobacteraceae bacterium
GCTGGCCCAGGGGGCTTGGGAGTTACGAAAAAAGAAACAAAAAAGACTTTTATGACGCTGGTTCGGAGAGCGCGGTGGCGGGGTTGCCCCAGGTCCAGCATTGCAAAAGTCTTTTTGCTTCTTTTTCTTCAGAAAAAGAAGAGTCTTCCTTTCACCCGATTGCCCTGCCGTTGCTAACCGCTGCCACCCATGGCGCATGTGCCACCCGCGACCAAGGCCTGCGTTAGTAAACACTGTTTTGCAACGCCCGTGTGCTTTACGCAGCAGCATGGATTTTGCCCCGCCCGCCCCGCAACCCACCAAGCACCGCGACAAAATCCCGTTTTGGCTACCCTTGCTGCTGGGTTTTTTGCAAGCGGTGGGGCCGATCTCCATCGATATGTATTTGCCCGCCTTTCCGGCGATCGAGGCGGAATTTCACACAAGCACCGGATCGGCCCAAATAACGCTGGCTACCTGGGTGCTGGGTTTGTCGGTTGGCCAAATGCTGCAAGGGGCACTTTCCGACAGGTTTGGCCGCCGTCGCCCGCTGATTGTTGGCACCGCCTTGTACACCCTCGGCGCCATCGGCTGCGCGCTATCGGGCGGCATTCCGCAAATGGCGTTTTGGCGGTTTATTGCAGCTTTGGGCGGGTCGGCCAGCATGATCGCGCCGCGTGCCGTGGTGCGCGATATCGCCGACGGCACTGATGCCACTAGGCTAATGTCACGCCTGATCCTTATTTTGGGTGCCGCCCCCATTTTGGCCCCGTCACTTGGCGGGCTGGTGCTGCAATGGGCAACATGGCGCGATATTTTCTGGATCACCGCCGGCTACGGCGCGCTCGGCACAATTCTGGCCGCCGCCTTTTTGCCCGATACCTTGCCCTATGCCCGCCGCGTGGCGCTGCACCCGGTATCGCTGCTGCGCCGCTGGCGCGCGATCTTAACCGAGCGCGGCTTTTTAACCCACGCGCTGATGCTGGCATTTTCGGCGTTTTCGCTATTCGCCTATCTGGGTGGATCGCCGGTGGTGTTCATTCAGCATTACCACATGACCCCGGGCCATTTTGCCATTCTGTTTGGCGGCGTCGCTGCATCGTATGTGCTGTGCGCCCAGATCAATGTTTTTCTTATCCGCAGGCTGGGTTTGGGCGGGGTGCTGCGGGTCACCAGCAATCTGTATTTGCTGTTCACCGCGGCAACCGTGGTGCTGGCGCTTACCAACTGGGGCGGTGCCATTGCTTTGGGGGTGTCGCTGGCGCTGGCGCAAGGGATGATTGGGTTTTTAAGCCCGTCGGCAACGGTAGGCAGCCTCACCCGCCATGCCGCCCACGCCGGCAGCGCCTCCGCCCTTTTGGGCACGCTGCAATTTCTCATCGGCTGTTCCAGCGGGTTTATGATCGGCCCGCTGATGGCCTGGATGGGCGGATCGGCCCTGCCGATGGCGGTGCTGATGGCGCTTGGCGCCGTGGCCGTTAAACTTGCCGATCGGGCGAGGCCGGCTGATTAGCCGCCCCGCACGATATTTTTTTACCGGCTCAGCGCGCTTCCATCGGCACGTAATCCCGCGCCACATGACCGGTATAAATCTGGCGCGGCCGGCCGATGCGCTGGCTGGGGTCTTCCATCATTTCTTTCCACTGGCTGACCCAGCCCACGGTGCGGGCGACCGCGAACAGCACGGTGAACATCGACGTTGGGATGCCCATCGCTTTGAGGATAATGCCCGAATAGAAATCGACGTTGGGGTAGAGTTTTTTGCTGACGAAGTAGTCGTCGTGCAACGCGATCTTTTCGAGCTCGACGGCGAGATCTAGCAGCGGGTCGTCTTTAATGCCGAGCTCGGTCAGCACTTCATGGCAGGTTTGCTGCATGATTTTGGCGCGCGGATCGTAGTTTTTATAGACCCGGTGGCCAAAGCCCATGAGGCGCACGTTGCTGTTTTTGTCTTTAACCTTGGCGATGAACGCTGGAATGTTATCAACATGGCCGATTTCGGCGAGCATTTTCAGCACCGCTTCGTTAGCACCGCCATGGGCGGGGCCCCATAAGCTTGCGATACCAGCAGCGATACAGGCGAACGGGTTAGCCCCGGTGGATCCCGCCAGGCGCACCGTGCTGGTGGAGGCGTTTTGTTCGTGATCGGCGTGCAGAATAAGAATGCGGTCCATGGCGCGGGCGAGCACCGGGTTGACCTTGTAATCCTCGGCCGGGACGGCGTTCATCATGTACAGGAAATTCTCGGCGTACCCGAGATTGTTAAGCGGGTACATAAACGGTTGGCCGATGGAGTATTTATAGGCCCAGGCCGCAATGGTGGGCAGTTTGGCGATCAGGCGGAAGGCGCTGATGCGGCGATGGTCGGGGTTATTCACATCCAAACTGTCGTGGTAAAACGCCGATAGCGCGCCGACCACACCGCAGATCACCGCCATGGGGTGGGCATCGCGGCGGAAGCCATTGTAGAACATGCGCAGTTGTTCGTGCACCATGGTGTGCATCATCACACCACGTTCAAACACCGCCAATTCATCGGTGCCGGGCAATTCGCCGTTGAGCAGCAGATAGGCCACTTCCAGGAAGGACGATTCCTGGGCGAGCTGTTCGATCGGGTAGCCGCGGTGCAGCAGAATGCCTTCATCGCCATCGATATAGGTGATTTTGCTATCGCAGGCGGCGGTGCCGCCGTAGCCGGGATCGAAGGTGAACACCCCCAAATCGCCATAGAGTTTGCGGATATCGGCACATTCCGGCCCGATGGTGCCGGCGAGCAGCGGCAGGGTGGCGGTTTTACCAGTGGCGTTGTGGGTGACGTTTAGCGAGCCGCTCATCAAAAGATATCCTTGGCAATCCCGCTTGATGCGCGGGGAACTGAAGCTTGGGAACGGGATAGCGCGCCACCGTTGGTAAAAAACCGGTGCAGGCACCCCGCCTAAAACTTAGTTAAGGGGGGATTGGCCCACATGGCAACCTTCGCAGTTGCAGCATGATGACGCGCGGTGTGCCAAAATGGCAGATTTTAGGTTGCAGGTGTTTTTTAGGTGCCGTTCAACGATGGCACCAGGGCTTGTGCGGCGCCGGCGGTGATCATGGCGTGGGCGAGATCGGTGGTTTCGGTGTGGCAGGTGCCTTGGGCGCGGCCGGCGGCATCGGCGCCGGTGACGCGGCAATCAACGCGCTGGTCGTGCACCAGGGCCGCCAAGGTGCGGATGGCGGCGGCGGCGGGCGCACCATTTTGCGCATCGCGCGCCGGTGCTGCGATGCCGGTGAGGTGAATAACCACATCGCCCAGGCGCAAAGTTTCGCCATCAACCACTTGGGTTTGGCCGGGCAGGCTGGCAATCAGGCTTGCCGGTGGAATGCGGCCGATGGCGGCGGTGGAATGTTCGACCCCGCCGGCGATAAAGGTAACCCCCAGCAGGCTGAGCAAAGCTATGCTAACACCGCGCGATAGGCCGTTGTTACCGCGCGAGAATCGCTGGCTGCGCCGGGGCGCCTGGCGAAAAATACGGCGTGGGTTGGCAAGTGACAATCCGGCGACTCCGCGTGACCTTCTTTATGCCTACAATAAGCTTAGCCGGGGCAAAAGCTTTTGTTTCAGTTTAGGAGATATTATTTTGTGACTGCATGCGCACGCGGAAAAGTTCTGCCCGCAGATCAGGCTTCTATCCACAGACTTATCCACAAAGGGTAAACTTATCCCCACAAAGACAAATTTATCCCGGCCATGACGCACGGTGCGGAGGCGCCCCAGGCCCAAATTTACAAACGTCTTTTTGCTTCTTTTTCTTCACAAAAAGAACCGTCTTGCCTTACCCCTTGCCGAAATTTACTTTTTCTTCTGGCTAATCGACGTCACCACGTTTTTAGCGGCCGTCGCCGTGCCGGGCGGGACGATCACTTTTTTATCGGCTTTTGGTTTTTTCAGCTCGCGGGTGCTGCGTTTCTGTCCCTTGGCCATGGTGCTCTCCTGGTTTCGCGCTCACCGCGCGGGATTTGAGATGGTCCGAAACGGCGCGGAATACAAGTTTGCCGACAGCCCAGCTTTACTTAAGCCCCCTCTACCTAGGAATGGGCGGCAAGGGCTGCTTCGAGCTCGGCGATGCGTTGATCGCGCGAGGCTAGCATGGCGGCGACATCGGCGGCATCGATGCGGCGCGGGATATGTTGCGGGCAGTTGGCATCCCAGGCGGTAATGCTGAACAGCAGCACTTGTTCGGCGCGGGCGCGGTAGCCGGCCGGCCATAGTTTGGCGGTTAGGTCTGCGTCGTTTTCCACGATCCGCGCGGTGCCCCAGATTTTTATCCGTGCACTGTGGGTGTAATCGATCAAAAACAGATGGGCATGCGGGTTTTCCGATAAATTGCCCTGGGTGATAAACTGGCGGTTGCCGGAAAAATCGACAAACCCCAGGGTGTGGTCGTCCACCACCGCCAAAAACCCCGGCGGCCCGCCGCGGTGCTGGATATAGGGCTGGCCCTGGCGGTTAACGGTTGCCAGAAACACGCTGGTTTGATCGGCGATAAAAGCGGCGAGATCGGGGGTCACCACATTTTGCCAGGGGCGGATATCGGCCATGCGCTGATAGGTCTCGCGCGAGCCTTTGCGGGCTTGCACCGATTTTACCGCCGGCGTGAAGGCGATGTCGTTAATGCAAAAATCTGCCGTGGTCATGGCGGTGCTCCTACAGACCAAGGTCAGTTAAGCCCGCGTGATCATCGGGGCGGCGGCCCAGTGGCCAGTGAAACAGGCGTGCGCTTGCCGCAATCGGCAGGTCGTTGATACTGGCGATGCGCGTGCGCATGTAGCCTGCTTCGTCGAACTCCCAATTTTCATTGCCATAACTCCGCCACCAGGCGCCGGCTTCATCGTGCCATTCATAGGCAAAGCGCACGGCGATGCGGTTGCCGCTAAACGCCCACACTTGCTTGATCAGCCGGTACTGGTGTTCGCGCGCCCATTTGGCGGCCAGAAAAACTTCGATGGCGGCGCGGCCGGTGATAAAATCGGCACGGTTACGCCACTGGCTATCCGGGGTGTAGGCCTGCGCCACGCGGGCGGGGTCGCGGCTGTTCCAGGCATCTTCGGCTGCCCGCGCTTTTTGCGCGGCAGTTTCATCGGTAAACGGCGGCAACGGCGGGCGGGTCATGGTGGCAGCCTCCCAAGTTTAGATCATGTTGCGCAAACGCGGCCGGGGCACCACAAAAAATGATGCCCCGGGTTAAGCGGCCTAAGCCGCGTTGCGTAAAGTTACCACCGGGAAATCGATCACCGTTTGCGCCACTTCGTTGACGTAATTGGTCAGCGTGTTCAGCGCCACATGGGCGACAATTTCAACCAGTTGCGCGTCATCGTAACCGGCCGCTTTGACCGCCTGCACATCGGCATCGCTGACATGGCCGCGGGCGCGGGCAATGGCTGCGGCAAACCGCACCGCCGCATCGGCATGGGGGTCGTTTGATGCGCCGCTGCGGTTGGCGGTGATTTCGGCATCGTCCAGCTTTGCCACATTTTTGCCCAGATAGGTGTGCGCCGATAAGCAGTAGCCGCAGCCGTTAATTTCGGCGATCGCCAGGGCAATACGCTCACGCGTGGCGGCCGGCAGACTGCCCCCGCCTAGCGCGCCAGAAAGCCCCAAATACCCCTGCAGGGCGGCCGGGCTGTTAGCAACCAAACGGAACAGATTGGGCACCGACCCGATCTGCTTTTTCACGCCATGCAACAGGGCCTGGCTGGCGGCGGGTGCGTCTTCAACGGTTGCCGGGGTGGCGATACGGGTCATGATTTATGTCCTCCATCTATTTGGGCATTTGGGTTGCGGCCAAGGCGGCCGGTGGCAAACGGATAGCCCCTTCCATTAAATTGCGGCATACCGTATTTATGCAAAGCATCCTTCCGAAAAATGGAACCATGAACCGCCTCGATGCTATGACCACCCTGCTTGCCGTGATCGACGCCGGCAGCCTATCGGCGGCTTCGCGCACGCAGCGCGTGCCGCTGGCGACCATCAGCCGGCGGATATCCGATCTGGAAGCGCATCTCGGCACGATACTGCTGGTGCGCACCCGCAACCGCCTCGACCTGACCGATGCTGGGCGCGCCTATGCCGCGGCGGCCAGAACTATCCTGCAGCAAATCGACGATGCTGAGCGTAACGCCGCCGGTGAATACATCGCCCCGCGTGGCGAGCTGGTGATCGCCGCCCCCGTCGTCTTCGGCCGCCTGCACCTGCTGCCGGTGTTAGTGCAATTTTTAGCGGCCTACCCGGATATCGATGGCCGGCTGATCCAATCAGACCGCAACAGCAACATACTGGAAGACCACATGGATGTGGCCCTGCGCATTGGCACCCTACCCGATAGCAGCCTGATGGCGGCCCGCATCGGCGAGGTGCGCCAGGTGGTGTGCGCCAGCCCGGCTTATCTGGCAGCAAGCGGCACGCCGCAAACCCCGGCCGATCTGGCCCGGCATAGCTGTATTTCGTTTGATGCGCTCACCGCCCCCCGCGCCTGGCGTTTTGGTGCCGGTGCCCACAGCCAGGCCCACGATGTGCACGCCCGCCTGGTGGTGAACACCGCCGATGCCGCGATCGACGCGGCGATCGCGGCCTTGGGCATAACCCGGGTATTATCCTACCAAATTGCCGCAGCCCTTGCCGCCGGCACGCTGGTGGCAGTGCTGGAACGCTTTGCCCCGCCGGCCGTGCCGGTAAGTTTGCTGTACCCCGGCCAAAATTTACTGGCACTAAAACTCCGCGCCTTTCTGGATTTCGCAACACCACGGTTGCGGGCGCGGTTGGCTGTATAAGACAAGCAAGACTTTTTTATTTGACTTCCGAAAAGAAGCAAAAGACTTTTTTAAATTGGGTTCGGCGAGGCGCGTAGAAAGCGGTAGGGCGTGCGCCAGCACGCCATCGCACGCAATGAAAATTATTGCGTAAATGAAACACATTCCATCGTTTCCGTTCTGCCGCGACGGCCACGCCAAAGCTGAACCAACGCTCATCCGTTCGGCAAAAACGCTTGCCGGGATAGGTTTTTTTTACACAAAGCGAGGGGGTGCGCTGGCGCTCACCCATCCCCCAGGGTCACCAAGGTGGCGCTTGCGCCAGGGCGGCCGGATAGGTTTCAGCCAAGACGCCGGCAGCTTTGGCGCGGGGTTTGATGCCCAAATCAGCCGCGGTGAGGTAAACCGTTGGGCTAAACCCGGCCTTGGTTTGGCGGGCGTTGCCTGGGTTTTCGGCGGGTTCGGGATCGGGCGCATCGGGCAGCGATTGCTGCGCGGTTGTTTCTATCGCCGCGCACATCGGTTCAATCAGCGCGTGATTTTGCCAGGCAGTATCAAGCATTTGCAGCATATCGTGGCCGCGCTCGCCGCCCAAAGTGTAGCCGATGCCGCAACGCATTTGGTTGATGGCGCTGGCCAGATCTTCCGGCAGGGACTGGGCTTCGCGCAGCAGCAGCGCATGGGTATCGGAGACATGTCGCCAAAGGTTGCGGGTGGCGGCCAAATACGCTTTGCGGCGAAGTTGGCGGAGATTGACGCAGTCGGCGGGGATTTCGCCGATGGTTTTTATCAGCGCGCGCAGGTGATTTTGCAGGATTTCGGCAATGATGCTGTCGATATTTAGAAAATGGCGGCGGATGGTGGCGGGGGCGACGATCATGCCCGTTGCCAAGGTGGCAATTGTGATGGTGTGGCGCGGGTGGCTGGTGAGCAGGGCGAGGGCGGCATCGAGGATTTGGTCGCGGCGTTGCTGATCCCGCGCGGTGCGGGTTTGGTTGGGGTTGATGCGGGCTTGGGCGGTGGTGCGGATGAGGCGGGGTGGGATCATGGGGTGGGGTTTTAGGGATATTTGCGGATTGTGGCAAGATTATTTTCTTATGGCGGGGGCTTTGTGAGGTTTGGCCGTGGATCGCTGTGGACGTGAGAGTTCGTTGACACTCGCTGTTTGGGGCATGAATGGCAAAAATTGGCCGAGAGCGGGCTGGCCGCTTTGGGCGAATCGGCGGGATAATCCGGACATTCGCTGCGGTTACCGGGGGTAGCGTGGGTTTTAACTCACGTGCGCGGCAGACAGCATGACGCACGCGCAGGACGCACTACGGTACGGAGACAAACCCGAACGTTACGTGAAAATTCATACAAACCGAGTATAAGTATTGGGAAAGGACGTGGGTTAAAACCCACGCTACGCTTGCTGCCAACAACACACTGCCAACAAAATCTGCCAACAAAATCTGCCAACAAAATCTGCCAACAAAATCTAGACAGCCCCCTATTATTGTGACACTCTAACCTGAATGGCCCGCCAGACGGTTTTTATAGTTTTCAAAATGTTGAATGCCTGATCAATCAAGCTCTTGGTGGGTGCGTTGTGGGAGGTTCAAATGGCTGTATCTTCGGTGCGCGTGGGTAGTCAATTTGGCGTGCTCGCCCTTACGCTGCTCACAGATGTTGGGACCGCCCGCGCTGTCACCTATAACCAGCTGTATTCCTTCCCGGGCGGCGCCAATGGCGCCTATTCCCGGGCCGCGCTTGTCAACGTGGGGGGCACACTTTACGGAACAACCGAGCAAGGCGGTGCCAGTGGCTTGGGGGCCGTTTTCAGTGTGACGCCGGCCGGGGTCGAGAAGGTGGTGTATTCCTTCAGCGGCGGCGATGGCGCCTATCCC
>JBBARC010000074.1:0-7546 GCA_040400005.1 Acetobacteraceae bacterium
TGAGTCTTTTGAGGCAGTTAGCGTTCTCACCCCTACCTGGGCAGTTACGAAAAAACAAACAAAAAAGACTTTTTAATGTTTGGGTTTGGATTCGGTACAGCCAACAGTCCGAGCCCCCAGTTGCAAACGTCTTTTTGACTCTTTTTCGGAAGTCAAAAGACGGATCTTACTTTCACCCGATTGCCCTGACCCTCGGCCCCTCCCTCCTTCTAATGCAGAGTTCCCCTAGTATGTGCGAGACAAAAGCCCCGATTTGGATGGGCATCGCGAATGCCTGGGAATGCGACGAGATGGGGCACATGAATGTGCGATTCTATCTCGCCAAGGCCGGCGATGCGGTCGCGTTGATGCTGGCCGATCTTGGTTTGGGCGCCACGGTTAGGTGGCGCACCAGCGTGCAGCACATTCGCTACCACCGCGAATCGCATGCCGGCACGCCGTTAACGATTTATGGCCAGGTGGTGGGGGTAACCGCCACTACGCTGGATGTGGCTTTGCGCATTGTCAGTGCGCCCGATGACCGGCTGCGCGCGACCTTGCTGGCGACACTAACCGCCGATTCGCCGTGGCCGGCAGATTTTTGGGCGCGGTGTGAAGCAGCCACCGCGCCGGTGCCGGAAGATACCGCCCCCCGCGGGCTGCCGGTCGCTGCCCCCTACCCCAACCCGACGCTGGACATTGCCGATGCCGCCGGGCTTGCCGAAGTGGGCCGGTTAATAGTCGGCCGCGACCAGGTGGATGTCGACGGATACATGAACCCGCACGAGGTGGTGAGCGTCATTTCCGACAGCGTCATCCACTTAATGTGCCGCATCACCCCTGCCCGTGGTGCGGCGGGCGTTACCGCTGGTGTTGGCGGGGCGGCACTGGAACAGCGTATTTTGCACCGCGCGCGGGCACGCGCTGGCGATCAGGTGACGTTACGCTCGGGCGTGATCGAGGCCGGTGCCAAAACCATGCGGTTTGTGCACTGGCTGTTTAACCTACGCACCGGGGAAGCGATCGCCACCGTTGAAGTGGTGGCGGTGGCGTTTGATCTGGTGGCGCGCCGGGCGATTGCGGTGGATGACGCAACGCGGGCGCGGATCGCCGAGTTGGCGGTAGCGGTTTACGCCTGATCGGCTTCGGCCTGCGGTTTAGGGGCGGCGTTCCGAAAATGGGCAGTTACGTGAAGTGACCATGACATCTGATGTTGGCGCCAAGGTTTAGCCGCGCACATCAATCAGCGCACGGCGTTTGAGATCTTGCTGCAATTGGCGCGAGCTAAGCTCGACCCGTTCCTGTAACAACTGATTGGCAATATCCTCGGGGGTGACGGCGGCCATGTTTTTCTGCGCCCGCCCGCACACCATCACCACCAGCACGCCCTCTGGGGTTACCAGCGGGCGGGTGGCTTTGCCATCGCCGACGGTTTTCAGCACTTGTTGCATGTTGGGGTTGAGGCGGTCTTCGCGCACATCGCCGGGATCGGACGGGCGTTTGGTGCCGGATTTTGCGTTGGCCGCTTCCACGTCGGCACAACTGGTGGCGGTGGTGCTCAGGTTGGCGGCCGCTTTCAGGGCGGTTTTTTGCTGATCGGTCGGGGCTTGCGGGTCGAGCGGTGTTGCGAATCCGAAAAACGCCTGGCGCAGGGTCAGCACTGTTGCTAGGTCCTGGCCGACAATGCGGCGTTCGCGCACGGTCATAATCGAATAGCCGCCAGCAACCTCGATCGGGTTGCTAACCGCGCCGATCGGCATGGCGTTGATTAAGCCGCCGACCTGGGGATCGAGCTGATCGGGACGCACCCAGCCGAGATCTCCGCCTTGCAAGGCGGTTTGGCTTTGGCTGAATTCGGCAGCGACAATACCAAACGGGGCGCCGTGGCGCAGCTGTTCAATCACCGTATCGGCAAATTTACGCGCCTCCCCCATATGGGCGGGGTCTTCGGCGGAGACGAAAATTTCCGAAACCCTATATTGCGGCTGGCCGTTTTGCGATTTTAGCAGGGCCTGCTGGCTGGCCACATCTTCGCGGGTGATCTGGCTGCGGTCGGCCATGTGCTGGCGCAGCACGCGGGTCCAGCCCAATTGGGCGCGGATTTGTGAGATCATTGCCGAAAAATCAACGCCTTGGCTTGCCAGCCGGTCGCGCAGGCCGCCGGGTTTCAGACCATTGCGTTTTTCGATATCGCCCAGCGCGCCCGCAACATCCGTATCCGCCACGACGATTTTGCGGCGCTGAATTTCCTGCAGGCGCAGGCGGTCGTCGATCAGTTCGCGGCCGATCTGGCCACGCAGGCGGGCCATCACATCGGCCGATAGCGGCAGGCCGGCGGATAGCGCGAACAGCTTGGCGCGGTTATCGATATCGGCGCGGGTGATCACCTCGCCGTTGATCACGGCGTAGATATTATCGGCCACCACACCTTTCGGCATGGGCGGCGCCACCGGGGCGGCGATCTGGTGATCGGGCGCTTCTGCCGTTTCGGGGGTTGGTGTGTTGGGCAGATCGGGCAGGGATGTGCCCGGTTGATTGCCCAAATGGCCCATGCCGGTGGCAGCCCCGCCTGGCGAGCTGCCGTAGCCGTTGCTGCCTTGCCCGCCGCTTAGCGATACCTGGGCGTGCACCGGCATGGCTGCCAACGCTAGGCAAATGGCGGTTGCCGCTGTGCGTTTGCCCGCGTTGAAAACACTGTTTGGAAAAATGCGGACAGGCAACATGCGATTGCGGTCTTTCATGGTCTTGCCGCCGGCTTAGGCGCCGGCCTGTGGGTTTGCTTAACCATTGATGCCAACCTGGCCGATGGTTTTGAAGGTGAGGGTGAACAAGATGACCGTGTTGCCGCGGTCATAATTGATCGAGGTGTAGCGCCGCGCCGCGGAGAGATCAAAAACGAAGCATTCGTCTTCATACTTGGCGTTAATCCCGTAGCCGACCAGTTTGCCGGTGGTGAGATCACGCTGGGCGGCGCCGGCAACCGAGTAACGCCCGTAGGTGGTGCTTAGGCCGGCGGTGATTTCGTCGCGCGGGGTGAAAAAATCAGCCGGCAAATTAGGGGTGCCGGCGGTGCCGCGATAATCGCTGGTATAGAGAAAGAACGGGTTGGTGCTGCTATACACATAACCCAGCGAGCCACGCAGGTATTTGGGGCCGGCGCTAACGCTGCCATCGGCAAAGCGCACATCGCCGGTGTCGTGATCAAACCGCCCGCGCAGGGTGAAATCGACCCAGTCATTGGGCACAAAACTGGTGCGCGCGACGATATCCGACAGGTGATCTTTGCGGCCAAAGCCGTTCCACGGCTGGAATTGCGGATAGAGATCGCTTTGTATGTGCTGGCGCCACGAGGCACCGATAATGCCATCGAGCACCGCACCGCCGGCGAAATTCCACGCTGCCCGCAGCCCGCCATTGATCCGCCCGCCGCCATCGAAGCGGTCGTACCCATCAAAGCGGTTGAGGCTGAACAAGGTGGCATCGGTGAATTCGTAATCGAGGCTATCTTCGTTGGGCAGTTTTGATGTGGTTGAATGACCGGCTTGCGGGGCAATGATGCCTTGCAGGATGGGTTCGATGATTTGGCTGGCGCCGTCATCATTGAGGCGCACAAACGGCCAGTTGAGTTTAACCGCGGCCTGGGCGGTGCCTTGGGCCGAAGCACCACCATCAACGCCAGCGTAGTTGGGCTGGCCTTCCAAAAAGCTTGCGTGGTAGGCGGCAGTCATGCCTTCCACGGTAAACTGCCAGCGATCACCTAAATGGCCTGTTGCCATGCGGTCCCAGCCAAGTTTGGCGGCAACACGCTGGTCGTTGGTGCCGGTATCGCGCAGAATATTGAATTCCTGCGTATCAAAACGCACGCGCCCGCCAAATACATCGGGCAGGCCCTGAAAACTGTATTGGTAGCCGGGCAGCACGTAGGGCAGTTGCTTTTGCTGCACGCTGGTGTTGAGCGCCTGGTAGCCGCGCATATCCAGGCGGGTGTAGCTGCCAACGCCAAAGCCTTCGATGAAGGCATCACTGGACAGCACGTTGGCGCCGAGGCCAAGCACGCGGTAATCGCGCAAATAATCGATCGAGCTGCCCAGGTTGATATCAAAACCCCAGCGCCAGGTGTCGTTCCAGGCAAAGTTCCCCTTTGTCATGAGAAACCCTTCGGCCTGGCTGTTGAGGGACGCGATGGCGCCATCGGCATAAAAAATGCCGGCATTAAAGGCGCGGCGGTAGCGCGCTTCCAATTGCGGGCCGCTATTGGTGGCGATTAACGGCTCTAACGTGACATCAGATTGGTCATCCAGCACCCAGAAATACGGCAGGGTGAAGAACGACCCGAGATGTTTATCCGATAACCCAATGCCGGGCACCAGCACGCCGCTTTGGCGTTTAACGGAAGGGTCGGTGTGCGAAAAATAGGGGAACCAGAACACCGGTAACCCTGCGAAATCCAGCCACATGTTTTGGTATTCGATGCGCTGGTTTTGCACATCGCGGGTGGCGCGTTCGGCGCGTAATTGCCACAGCGGGTGGGCGGTAGGATCGTTCGCGCATACGTTACACGGCGAGTACACCACGCGGGCGAGGTCGGTGATAACGCCCCCCGTGCGGCGCGCGCCGTTGGCGGCAATTTTTGCATTTTCCGCCAGCTGCGCCCGCATGGCGCGTAAAATGCCATCTTTCATGCCGCCGGTAAGCTCGGCGTAGTCGGCAAACAGCACTTCCCCGCTGGGCTCCAGGATAACCACGTGGCCAGAGGCGGCTGCGGTGTTGCTGGCTTTATCGAAACTGACGTGATCGGCGCGCAGAATATGGCCGTTCTGCCAGGCTTCGACATGGCCATCGGCGGTGACCAGGGCGTGTTCGCGGTCGTACGATACGCGATCGGCTTCAAACGTAACCGGCTGGTTGGCGTTCAGATCGGCGCCGCGCGGGCCGCTGGGCATGGCTTTGAACTGAGCGTGGGCGGCGGGGGCTGCGGTGGTGGCAAACGCACACGCGCAGGCCAGCATAAGGCTGCGGTAGGTGTATGGCCGGGGGGCGTGGGTTTGGGCGCGCATCAGCCATCCTCGAGGTACAGCAGCAGGGTTACCGCCAGCATAAGCCCCGACAGCGCCGGTGCCCAGGCGGCAAGTGCGGCCGGCAGAGCGCCGGACTGGCCAAATTCTTCGGCGATTTTGGACAGGGTGAACAGGGCAAAGCCGGCGCCAACGCCCGCGCCGACCATGCGTGCGGCGCCGCCGCGGCGCGCCGGGCGCATGGAAAACCCGGCAGCGAGCAGCGCCATGGTGGCGCACAGCAAAGGTAGCGCCAACAAGGCCTGAAAATGCAGGCGGTGGCGGGTGGAGGAAAACCCGGCTTGTTCCAGCAAATCGATGAAGCCCGGCAACGCCCATACCGACAGCGTATCGGGCGCCTGGAAACTTTCCTGCACGCGGCCGACGGTAAGATCGGTGGGCAGCACCATATCCTGAACCGGCGGCGGCGGCGCATCGGGGGTGAGCACGCGGGCGCTAAAGAAGCGCCATTCGCCATCGCCCAGCACGGCATTTTCGGCTTCGATCGGCGCCAGCGGGGCATCGTTGGCACCCAGGCGGATAACGCTGACATCGGACGCGGCGACGATGCCATCGTGCAGGGTCACATGGCGGGCGTGGATAATGGCGACGCCTTGCGCATCGCTGGAACGGTCGATCTGGCGCAGCCATAATTGTCCATCGCTGAGCGCCAGTGGCCCACCGGTTTTGCGCACGTGGATGTTATCCAGCGCTTCGGCCCGCGAATACATCATGGAGGATAGCGGTGACCCGGCAAGGGTTGCCAGCGCCCCCATCAGGGCGGCGGCGGCCACTGGTGCGAACAGAAACTGCCAAGCCGAGATGCCGGCGGCGCGGGCAACGATTAGCTCGGATGATCGGGTCAGCCGCCAGAACGCGATCAGCCCGCCGATGAGCACGGCAAAGGGCAGGATTTGCAGTGCGTAATAGGGCAGGCGCAGCGCCGATATACTGGTGATCATGGTGAAGCCAACGTCGCGGGTGGCAGCCCGGCGCATCAGTTCGATAAAATCGAATAATTCGGCCACCAGCGCCAGGGCCGCCAGGGTTGCCGCCACGGCCAACGCAAATTGGCGGGTGATATAAAGCGATAGGGTAAGGGCGATGGGCACCGGCGGGGTTAATCCGCGCCCATTGTGTGAAGGGGGGGGGCAGCAGCGGTGGCGGCGAGTGCGGTCAGGCGCGGGCTTGGTCGAAACAGTAGGGCCGCAATAACGATCGGTGGCACCAGGGTGGTGAGCCACATCAGGAACACCAGATCGGGGTTGGAGGTGGCAAGGCCAGAGGCGGCAAGCCCTGCGGCGAGCAAGGCAACCAGCCCAATAGATACCGCCAGCGGGCGCCATAGCGTGCCAGCGCGGCGAAACCCGCCGGTAAGCACAGCGATCAGCGCCAGCAGGGTGAAGCCCGCGCTGGTTAGCGGCTGGGTCAAACGGCGGTGCGCTTCCGCCACCAGCTTGCCGATGTCGCGGGTTGGTATGATACGCAAATCGGGGTGCAGAAGTTCATCGAGCCCCATTTCGTTGACATCGCGAAAGCGCGCGTCGGTGGTTTTACTGTCGTTTGCGAGATCGACGGTGTCGGCGGCGAAGGTGAGCAGGCTAAGCCTGCCGGTGGCGGCATCAATTTCCTGGCGGGTGCCATGCAGTAAGGCGACCCGGGGGGTATCGCCGCTGGTGACCATGCGCCCGGTTTGGGCAAGGATAGTGGCGCGGGTGTGGGCATCGCGTTCATCCTGCACAATGATACCGCGCAGCGTACCATCGCGGTCGCGGGCGCGGACGTAAACGGTGAGTTTATCGGAAATCGGGGTGAACACGCCTTCCTGTAGCAGGAAGGCGGCGACCTTGTTACGAATTTCAAACTGGTAGCGCTTGAACTGTTCCGAACACAGCGGCACCACAGATAGGGTCAGCGCGTAGCCCAGCGCGGTTGCACACAGCGCCATCAGCAAGGCCGGGCGGGCGAGGGCAACGTTGGATAGGCCGGTGCCGCGCATGACGGTGATTTCGCGGTCTGACGCCAGCCGCTGGTAGGTGGCGAGCACCACGACAAAACTGGTGATCGGCAGCACGACGGCGGTAAAATTGGGCAATAATAGGCTGGTGAGCTGAATAAACACGCGCAGCGACAAGCCGCGATTAACCACCAGCTCGATAAACCGCAGTGACTGGGTGAGCCATATCAGGGCGACCAGGGTTGCCGTGATGGCCGCAAGGGCGACCAGCAACTGGCGCAGAATGTAGCGATCGAGCTGGGTGAATGGCATTGCCGGCTGAGCTTAGCGGGCGCCGCGTGTGATCGCAAAATTGGCGCGGCGCCCGGCCCTGCTTACCCTGCCTCCTGCGGCAATCGGGTGAAGGGAAAAAAAGCAACAAAAAAGACTTTTTGGACGTTTGGTGCGGTATTCGGTGCAGCCAAAAATCCCAGTCCCCAGCTTCGAAAGTCTTTTTGCTTCTTTTTCGTAACTGCCCAGGTAGGGGTGAGAACGCTAACTGCCTCAAAAAACTCAA
>JBBARC010000075.1:0-1238 GCA_040400005.1 Acetobacteraceae bacterium
AACACTTTCTCACCTTGATTGTCGCGCGTTCTCACCCTGATTGCCGCGCCGCAAGCCTCGACGTGTTGGAGGCTCCGGTCAGGGATAATCCGCGGCTACCGGACGTGATTGGAGACTATGACGGCACTCTAGATCATGGCGAGATCGCAATCAATATATCATCGATTGCAGGTCATGTGGAACTAGGCCCCGTGTCAGCGTGGTGTGATCGGGGAGTGCCACTGCCCGGTTCCCCGCATGGCGAAGGGCCATGCGGGCTACGGCTACTGCGGCGACTGAATGTCCGCTTCCAGGCACGTCTCCCTGACCCGGCGATGACCACCTTGGGCGCATAACGGAAGCATAGCGACCGCCCCAAGCCCCGCCGCCGCCACTGGCCTCAATCAGCATCGCCTACGCGCCGTGAAAACATCCGCCCACCGTCGAAAAAGCGATCATAACTAACTTAATGCAATATCGCTATCACAAAAATAACTTGCCCAGGCAGGCCGCCTAACGGTATAGTTATTTTTGTTAACAACGAAAGCCGCAAAACCCTGAACACAACCGCCCCCACCCAACCGCCCCAAGCCGAAGATCGCACCCAGCGCCACCTGCGCCTGTGCGCGGAGCTGGCGGACCTCGCCATGGATCTTGCCCGCGCCGCCGCCGCCCGCACCCTGGCCGATTGGTCCGAACCGCAACAACCGCCCACGGCGGAGCCGGAATTGGTCCACCCACCGGCACCGCCCGCCAATCCCACGCGAAGCGCCAACACCACCCGCAGCAGCACCACCCGCGCCACCACCAAGCCCACCGACCCTGCCGTCCTCTTCACCCGCCTCGCCGCCGTCGTGCGCGACTGCATAGCCCTCGAAGCCCGTCTAGCCGCCGGCGGCAGCCCGCGCGCCCCCAACCGCCGCCCCGAGTCGCACGCCTGCTCCGACTCCCGCCGCGAACCGTTGCTCGAAGCCTTCCGCTTCGTCACCGCCAACATCCCCGGCCGTGCCGCCACCATGCGCGATATCACCGCCCGCCTCGATGAAGAACTCGCCGCCGACCCCGATCAAGCCTACGGCTCCGCCGATTTCCTCGCCTGCATCTGCGAAGACTTCGGCATCGAAATAGATTACACCAAACTCCCCGACGAGTACCTCTTCTATCCCATCGACCCGCCATACGACGACGACGACGCCTCCGACCCCCGCGCCACGTCGCCACCCTAACCGTAGCCCGGGTGAAACCCGGGGCCAAAAGCC
>JBBARC010000075.1:1338-7339 GCA_040400005.1 Acetobacteraceae bacterium
CAGGGTCGCAAGCCCAGGGTCGCAAGCCCAGGGTCGCAAGCCCAGGGTCGCAAGCCCAGGGTCGCAAGCACGTCAACAACGCTCAGCCGCGAACGCACATCAACTTACCGGCGCGCCATAAAATCGGTGTGCCGCCATCCGGGCAAAAACCACCCGCCGGCGGCGCGTGGCCGGGCTCAGTGCGTCAGCGTAATGGCCGTGCCAGTATGCCCATCGCTGCTCAAGGTAAACGACGATGCACTAAAATCGCTGCTGAACAACAATGATGTATGCGCGTTACCCGCGCTCAGCGTCAGCGTGCCGCCGTGGCCCACACTGTTTTGCGCCCACGCTTCGGTGATCGCACCGCCAAAAGCAAAGCCGCGCAGATCAATCGTGTCGGCCGCACCAAAACCATCAATCACATTGGTCAGGCGCACGCCCACATCCGCCTGCAAAGTGGCGGCAATCGTGCCGCCCAGAAACGCAATATGCCCCGCCCCCAGCGCGCCGTTCTTGGCCGCTTCCAGGGTTGCCGCGTAAATCGCGGTTGATCCATAGGTGTTAGCGGTATTGGTCAGCACAACCTGGCCAATCCCGGCTTCCAGCACCGATTGGGCGGATCCGCTGATCACCCCGGTTAGCCGCAGCGTGGTGCCGGCATCGGCCGATACATTGGTGATATCATTGCCATTATACAGCCAGTTACGGGTAATGCTGATCGCCTGGCCAATGGCAACCACGGCCCCGGCCCCGGCCAGCGCCCGAATTTCGCCGCCATCATAAATGTTCGCGCCCAGTAGTTTCGCCGAGCCGTCAATGTTCAAATGATCGTACAGGTACAGCGCCTCACTGCCCAGCGTCACCGTGCCGCCATTGGTTACCGTCAACGTCGCTGCCACCGGCACGGCGCCGCCGATGACGGTATTTTGCAAATTAGTCCAGGTCGAACCCTTGCCGGTAACCACAACACTGCCATCACCAAACTGCCCAGCATGGCCGCGCTCATCGGTGACATGGGCGCCCGCCGCAATGGTCAGCGTGCCGCTAAAGTAATTGCCCACTTCGATCGCCGCCAGGGTCATGCTAGACCCCACCCCGGTGATCAGCGCGTTGCCATTGCCAAAACCATCGCCCAGATCCAGCCGCAAGGTATCAACGTTCAGCCCGTTCGGCCCGCCATCCAGTGTGCCGCCGGCAGTCACCAGTAAAGTGGCGCCACCGCCAATCACCAAACCGCTGGCCCCCGCCACATAATGGCCGGTGGAGCTCACGGTAACCAAGCCCGCATCGACCACCGCAAATTCTTCGGAAATGGTGCCCAGCACGACCAATTGGTTGGCGCTGTTATCGCTGCTGATCCCCAGGGTTTGGTGGCCATTGACGCTGGCCCCGGCAGCCACTGTTAATGTCGCCCCCTTGTCGATCAGCACATCGTAGGTCAGGCCGTGCGCGGCATAACCCGGCGTCAGGTCCAGCGTGCCGTTGCTCAAAGTCAGCTGCCCGGTATGCACGCTCAGCGACCCCGCCGCCGCATGGCTGGTGCTGCCCGCCGCCTGCAACTGCACATCCCAAATTTTGATCCCGGAAAACACCACATTCTGCCCGGCAACCGGCAGGCCATTGGCCCAATTACCGGCACTACTCCAAAGATTATCGTGCGTCTTGCCGTTCCAGATTGATGGTTTGGTCATAATGTTTTCCCCTGATCAAATCGCCGGTTAACGCCGGCTTAAGCCTATCGCTGCGCGACGTAGCATAGTTTGCCCCCCGGCTACATGAACATCGCGTGATCACCGCCCCGGCCCACCACCGCGACACAGTGCCCCGCTTCGGGCTAAGCATCCAGCATGAGCGATACCAGCGAGTCCACCGCCGGCAACATCCCCGAATTTTCGGTCGCCGAGCTATCCGGCGCCATTCGCCGCACCCTGGAAGGTGCGTTTTCGCGCGTGCGGGTGCGCGGCGAAATCACCGAGCTGAAAACCTACCCGTCCGGCCACACCTACCTCAGCTTGAAAGATGAGGGCGGCAAAATCCGCGCGGTGATCTGGAAAGGGGCGCGCAACCGCATAGGCCTCGCCCCAGAAAACGGCATGGAGGTGATCGCCACCGGCAAAATCACCGCCTACGGCGATCGCAGCGAATACCAGTTGAGCATCGACCGGCTGGAGTACGCCGGCGTCGGCGCCATGCTGGCGCGCATCGATGCGCTGCGCAAAAAATTGGCGGGCGAAGGGCTATTTGATGCCAGCCTCAAAAAACCGCTGCCCACTCTGCCCACCATCATTGGCGTCATCACCTCGCCCAAAGGGGCTGTGCTGCACGATATTATCACCACAATCGGCCGGCGTTTCCCGCGCCGTATTCTGCTGTGGCCGGTGGCGGTGCAGGGCGAGGGGGCGGCTGCCCGCATCGCCGAGGCGATCGCCGCGATGGATCAGTTACCGCAAAACGGCATCCCCCGCCCCGATGTGCTGATCGTCGCCCGCGGCGGTGGCAGCCTGGAAGATTTGATGGCGTTTAACGATGAAGCGGTGGTGCGCGCGGTTGCCGCCTGCCGCCTGCCGGTGATCTCCGCCGTCGGCCACGAAACCGACACCACCTTAATTGATTTCGCCGCCGACCAGCGCGCCCCCACCCCCACGGCCGCCGCCGAGCTTGCCGTGCCGGCGCGCGAAACTTTGCTGGCCGATTTAGCCCAGCGTGATGCCCGCCTGGTGGCCGGCTACGCGCGCGCCAGCGGCGATGCCCGCCACCGCTTATCCGCCGCCACCAGCCGCCTGCCCGATCTGCCGGCAACCTTGGCAACGGCCCGCCAGCGCTTGGATGACCGCGCCGAGCGTTTGCTGCCCGCCCTGCAGCAATTTGTAGCCCTGCGCCGGGCCGGGCTTGGGGGGCTTAAAGTGCCGCCGCCCCAAACGGTGATCACCGCCAGAGCCGCGCGCCTGGCCACCATGGCCGCCAGGCTCGCAACCGCATCCCCGGCCGCAACCCTGGCAAATGCCCGCCAGCGCCTGGCTGTGCTAGGCGCGCAACTTGAAGGCGCCTCCTACGCCCGCGTGCTAGCGCGCGGCTTTGTGCTGGTGCGCGACACGGCCGGCCAGCCGGTAACCTCGGCCGCCGCCGTGCCACCAGGGGCGGCACTTACCCTGGCATTTGGCGATGGCACTGTGGCGGTTAAGGCGGGGCGCGCCAGCAAAACTTGACCCCGGCCGCGCGGATGACCATGTTCCGCCCACTTCGCCATTTTTAGGTGGCCTGAAATCCCTTACGCGCGGGTTTAGCGTCAGGGGTTAAGCCCGCCACACCCGGCGCATATGCGCGCGGCCATGATAGAGGTTTGATGTCCAAGGAAGATATGATCGAGTTCAGTGGCGTGGTGCAGGAGTTGCTGCCCAATGCCATGTTCAAGGTAAAACTCGATAACAACGATCACGTAATACTGGCCCACACCAGCGGCAAAATGCGCAAAAACCGCATCCGCGTGCTGGCCGGCGATAAGGTTAACGTGGAAATGACCCCCTACGATCTCTCCAAGGGGCGGATCACGTTCCGGTTCAAATAGAGCCGGACCAAATGACCGCCCCGCCGTTGATTCTCGCCTCCGCCAGTCCGCGCCGGCTGGTGTTACTGGCGCAAATTGGCATCGTGCCGGCCCAAGTGATCCCCGCCGACATTTACGAGGCGCCGCGCCCCGGCGAACAGCCGCGCCCGCATGTCGAGCGGCTGGCGCGCGAAAAAGCGTTAAAAATCGCCCAACCCGGCACCTTCACCCTGGCCGCCGACACGGTGGTGGCGGTTGGGCGGCGCATTTTACCCAAAGCCGAAACCGCGGCCGAGGCCGAAGCCTGCCTAAACCTCCTCTCGGGCCGGCGCCACCACGTGCTCACCGCCATTGCGCTGATCACCCCCGATGGCCAGTTTTCCACCCGCACGGTGGATAGCGATGTGATTTTTGCCCGTTTGGATGCCGCCCAAATCCGCGCCTATTTGGCCTGCGGCGAATGGCAAGGGCTTGCCGGCGGTTACGGCATTCAGGGCCGGGCGGCCGCTTTCGTGCGCAGTTTGTCGGGCAGTTATTCCGGCGTGGTCGGCCTGCCGCTGCACGAAACCGCCGGCCTGCTGCGCGGCCGCGGCTACCCCGTGCCGTGATCAGCATCCGCGCATCCGTCTCGCCCGGCGAAGTGCGGGTGGCGTTATGCGATGGCGGAGCCTTGCAGGATTATGCCCTGTGGCACCCCGGCCGCCCCGATGGCGTGGGTGATATTTTTCGCGCCCGGATCAGCAAAGTGGTGCCCGCCATGGCCGGCGCGTTTGTGCTGCTGCCCGATGGCGCCCAGGGTTTTTTGCCCGACCAGCGCGACACCAAAATTTTAAGCGAAGGCGAGCACGCAGTGCTGCGCATCACCCGCGCGCCGCAAGGCGGCAAGGGCGCCAGGCTTGCGCGTTGCCCCGCGGCGCTAGTGCCGGCCGAGGCCAATGCCGGCAAAATCCGCCTGCTGGCCCGCGGCGCCGGGCCGCTACTCGACATCGCCGCCTTACACCCGGTGCTGCCGATTTTTATCGATAATGCGGCCATGCTGGCCCAGCTGCGCCCCATTTTAGGTGACCGGATAAGTTTAGTGGCGCACGCGTTCGATGAAGCGCTGGAGACCGAGATCGACGCCCTGCAAAGCCCGTTTATGGCCCTGCCGGGCGGTTTACGCGCCCAGGTGTCGATCACCCCGGCGCTGACCGCGATCGACGTTGATCTCGCCGCCGGCACCGCCGCCATGGGCGATAAAACCCAAACCCATCTGGCCGCCAACCGCGCGGCTTTGCCCGAAATCGCCCGCCAGATCCGCCTGCGCAATTTAAGCGGCGCCATTTTTATTGATTTCGCCGGCCTGCCAGTGCGGGCGCGGGCATCGCTTGAACCGTTGCTGGCCGAGTCGCTGGCCAGCGACCCGCTAAAACCCCGCCTGCTCGGGTTTACCCGGCTGGGCATGGCCGAAATTGTGCGCCCGCGGAGCCATCCGCCGCTGGCCGAGTTGCTGGCCGGCCCCCACGCGGCGGCAATAGCCGCCCTGCGCCGCGCCGCCGGGGAGCTTCGCGCGACCCCCACGCGCAAAATAATTTTTCGCGCCGCCGCCGATGTGACAACCGCTTTGCACAGCGATACGGCGGCTTGGCAGGCGTTAACCCAGTGTGCGGCCCATCCGCCGCAGCAGGTAACCGACGCAGCACTCCCCCCCGGCACCATTTTTATTGAGACCGCACCATGAATACCCCTGGAACACCCCTGGGCAAATGCCCAATCTGCCGGCGCCCGGTGGAGACCGACAGCAAGCCGTTTTGTTCGCCACGCTGCGCCGAGATCGACCTCGGCCGCTGGTTTAACGGGGCCTATGTTGTGCCAACGCATGAGGCACCAGGGACAGATGGCGCGACAGATGGGGTTGATCCCGACGACGCGAACGGCTAACCGTCCGCGCTCCGACGGCGCCCAGGTAGCTCAGTTGGTAGAGCATGCGACTGAAAATTGCAGTGTCGGTGGTTCGATTCCACTCCTGGGCACCATCGGATCAAGGGGTTAGCGGTTTCTACCAACAAATACACACCCCCCTCTCACAAATACACTTTTCCCAGATCGCAGTGGCTAAAGGGATTTTATGGGAAGGCTCACCCCTACCGTCATCACCATAGGGAAACGGCGGAAAAATCCCCCGATAAGGTTTGGGCACAGCGCCCCAAAAGCAGCTCTAGGGACTGACCATCAAGCCGCACGTTTAAAATGTAGGAACGGGGATGCACCCCGATACCCAGCATGGACCAGCCCGCCCACTGCCCCGCAAGACCACGGCATAGCCCGCACGGTCGGCAAGGCGATGGTTTGATAAGGAAGCGGTTCTACCCCCTCAGGGACCACCAACGGGGTTCATGTCACCGCACGATTGGGTGATATCGTCGGCAGCCCCTGCACCAGTGTAAAACAGCGTGCAAAACTTTCCAGATTCCGGGGGTAAACAGCGTCCAATAG
>JBBARC010000076.1:0-6804 GCA_040400005.1 Acetobacteraceae bacterium
CCTTAACGCCTAGGGGCTTGGGAGTTACCTTTTTCTTCAGAAAAAGAAGAGTCTTGCCTTGCCTTACCTTATGCCCCGGGCAAACGCCGCAGCAGCCAGGTGCCCAAGGCGGCGGAGGCGGCGAAGAGGGCTACCCCCAGGCCGAGTTCGACGCCGCGGTTGACGTGCACGCCGCTGCCGGCAAGGGCGAAGACTAGGGTTTGCGGCAGGTAGCCGACCAGGCTTGCGAAGATAAAGGCCGGTGCGGGCACGGCGGATGCGCCTGCCAGCAGGTTGAGGGCCAGGTTATTGCCGACTGGCAGCAGGCGCAGGGTGAGGGTTGCCGAGAACGGGTTGGCGGCGAGCAGGCGATCGCCGCGCGCCAGGGTGCGGCCGACGCGCCCCGTTTCGGCGCGGCGGGCGATGAAGCGGCGTGCCCAATCGCGGGCGACTAGGCGGGCCCAGAAGAAGCTTGCGGCACAGCCGAGGGTTTGGGCGGCCAGGGCCAGGGCGGCGCCGTCGATGGCGCCAAAGCCGTAGCCGGCGGCGAAGCATACGGCTTGGCGGGGAAGGCCGATGGCGGCGAGGGTAGCGCCGGTGGCCACGAACGTTGCGGCATCGCGCGCGGTTGTGCCGCCGCCTGCTGGTTTTAGGCCGAGGTGGGAAAGCCCGGCGCCAATGGCGACCAAGCCTGCCAGTAACAGGGCGGCGCGGGCGTAGCTGGGGAGGTCAACCGGTCGAGCCAAAACCACCTGCCCCGCGATCGGATGTGACAGTGAAGGCGCCGACCGGTTGCAGCACTGGGCGTAGCACGGGCACGAACATCATTTGGGCGAACCTGTCGCCGGGGTTGAGCGTAATGGGGGCCAAGCCGCGGTTCCAGGCGCTCACCATGATGGGGCCGGTGTAGTCGGGGTCGATGAGGCCGACCAGATTGCCGAGCACCAGGCCTTGCTTATGGCCGAGGCCTGATCGAGGTAAAATTAGGGCGGCGATATGGGGGTTGGCGATGTGCATGGCGAACCCCACCGGGATCAGCGCCGGGGCGGTGCCGGGGTCGATGGTGATTTGCGCGCCGAGGCAGGCGTGCAGATCGATGGCGGCGGCGTGGGTGCTTTGCCAGTTGGGCAGGCCCCAATCGTGCAGGCGGGGGTCTAGCACGACGACTTCGATTGGTTGATGGGTCATGCTCAAACGCCTTGCTCAGCAGGGTTGGGTAAAGGATTATCGGTGGCCGTAGCGGGGCGCGTGAGTGCGGCGGTCAGCGTTGCCACCAGTTGCACCGCGCGGAACGGTTTGAACAGGGTGGCGACCACCGCCGGCGGCACCGTATCGATGGCCGCCGCCGTGTAGCCGGTCATCAGCACCATCGGCAAACCCGCGTACTGTGTATCGATATGGCGGGCCAGTTCCAACCCGGTCATGCCCGGCATGGTGAGATCGGCCAGCACAATATCCAGTTTTTGGGCGGCAAGCACGGCAAGCGCGGCATCGCCACCATCGGCTTCGGTGACCGCAGCACCCATGGCGGCCAGAATATCGCGGGCCACTTCGCGCACATCGGCATCATCATCGACCAGCAACACGCGCACACCATCTAGCGCGCGGGGCTGCGGAGCGGCGGGGCGCGCAATGGCGGGGGCGGGGGCGGCACTACGCGCCGGGCGCAGATAGATGTGTACCACCGTGCCGTTACCAGGGGTGCTATCAATGGCGACACCGCCGCCCAATTGCTGTGCCACGCCCAACACTTGCGGCAGGCCCAAACCGGTGCCGCGGCCGATTTCTTTGGTGGTGAAGAACGGCTCGAACACGCGGGCCAGCACATCGGCGGTCATGCCGGTGCCGTTATCGCGCACCGATAGATCGACATAATCGCCGGCCGGCGGATCTTCTGCCCGCCGTGGCTGGGTAAGTGTGGCGTTGGCGGTGCCGATAATCAGTTGCCCGCCATCGGGCATGGCATCGCGCGCGTTGATCGCTAGGTTGAGCAACACTAGTTCCAACTGGGCCGGATCGGCCACGGCGATGGCGCCATCTTGTGCCAGGCTGGTGCTGATGGCGATGCCACGGCCGATGGTGCTGGCGAGCAATTCGGTCATGCCGTTGATCAGCGCGTTGATATCCACGGATTGGGTTTGCAGATGCTGACGCCGCGAAAAGGCGAGCAACTGGCGGGTGAGCCGGGCGCCACGATCAGCGGCGCGGCCGGCACTTTCTAGCAACACGGTGGCCCGCCCGGCTGGCACGCTGGAGGCCAGCAGATCGAGGCAGCCGGTAATTGCCATCAGCAAATTGTTAAATTCGTGGGCAACACCACCGGTGAGCTGGCCGACCGCTTCCAGTCGTTGCGCCCGCCTGCGGGATTCTTCGGCAATTAACTGCGCCGAGACATCGTGAAATGCCACCACGGAAAGTGCCACCTGGCCGTTACGATCATATACTGGTGCTGCGGTGACTTCGATATCGATGGTGCCACCATCGCGCAGCTCGGCTTGTATCACTTGGCGTTCAATCAACGTGCCGCTGCGGGCCACGGCACCGGGCGACAGGCTGCGCGGCACCACCACACCGTTGCGGCGCATGGTGGGGATGGTGGAAATATCAAATGGCCCGTCGCCCACGCGCAACAAACGGCGCGCTTCGGGGTTGGCGTAGGCGACGGTATCATCGAGCCGGTTGACCAGCACGCCAAATGGCATGTTATCCAAAATCAAGCCCAGCTGGGCACGCTGTTCTTCCAGTGCTTGGTTGGCATCAGCCAATTCGGCGGTGCGTTCGCTGACGCGGGCGGCAAGGGTTGCGTTGAGGTCTGCCATGCTGGCGCGGCGTTCGCGCAAGGCGCCGGCGGCAATGCGCATGGCGCTGGCGACATCATCGGCTTCGGCAAGCCCAGCCGGCACGGGCAGCAAATAATCGGTTTCGCCCAGGTGGCGGGCAGCGTTGGCCAGGGCTTCGATGGGCTGGGTGATGCTCCGGGCGGCGCTGATGGCCACCAGCACACCGACGCCCAAAAGTGTTAAACCGAACAGAATAATAAACACTAGGCCGCGCCGGGCGTTAGCGGCAAATTGCGCGCGCGGCGCTGCTGTTGTTACAATCCACGCGGTATTAGCCGATCGTGTATAGGCCATCACCGATGGCTGCTGGCCCAGAACACCCGCACGCATGCCGCCAGGTGCGCCGAGCACGGCGGCGCGGGTTGGCGCATCCAGCGGCGCGCCAACCGCCAGGTCGGGGTCGTGCTGCACGGCGACAACGGCTGCCAAGGGGTCTAGAATCGCTGCCGCCCATCCGGCCGGTAACACCTGCTGGGCGAGTAGGTTTTGCATGGCGGCGGCGGGAAAAACCAGAATCAGGTCGAGTTCGTGCGCGCCACGCGGGGCCAGGGGCAACACCACCTGCACTGCCAACTCGCCGCTATCTGGCCGGCGCACCAGGTTGGAGACAAACGCGTGGCCCGGCACTTCGCGGTCCCAAAAAGGCGGCGGTGGTTCATCGGCCAAGTCTGCATCTTCTGACACCGATGTGTTGATCATTTGGCGCCCATCGCGGCGCAGCAGCACCAGATGCCCGCCGAGCACCGCGGTGGAACGCGCCAGTTTGCCAAACGATTGCAAATCGCCGCGCGCCAGATCGCCGGTTTCTGCAAGCGTACGCAGCAGGAGTTCGGCTTGCAGAAATTGGCGGTCCACCTCCAACCCAATTAAGCTTGCGGTGTCGCGCAAGGCCGATTCGGCGTAGTCGCGTTCGGTGTCGTAGGTTCGTAAAATTAACAACGCCGATAGCGCGATGCCCGGCAGCAACAGCAAAATTGCCAGGCTGACCAGGCGCGCACGCACGGTGGTGACGGCGCGCGACCAGCCTGGTTGGGGCTGGGTATCAGGCAAGTGTACGCGCCGTGCGCTGGGCAAGTGCTACAGCAATACGCAGGGCAAGGCGGCGGGCAACCTCGGTTTTTTCCAGATCGGGCCAATCTTCGCGGCCCGCTGCATCAAAAATATGCACCTGGTTGCGGGTGCCGCCCATAATGCCGGTGTGGGGGCTGACATCATTGGCAACGATCCAATCGCAGCCTTTGGCGATGCGTTTTTGGGCGGCGTTGGCCAGCACATCATCGGTTTCGGCGGCAAACCCCACCACCAGCGTGGGGCGCGGCACATTTTGCGCGATGGCAGCCAAAATATCGGGATTGGCAATGAAGCGCAGCACCGGGGGGCCCGCCGATTTTTTGAGTTTGGCGGGGGCGGCCTCCACCCCCCAATCGGCGACGGCGGCCGCACACACAGCGGCATCGGCCGGCAACGCCGCCATAACCGCGGCCAGCATTTGCTGCGCGGTTTCAATGCGGGCGACGTGCACACCGGGCGGGTTGGGCAGTGCCACCGGCCCGCTGATCAACGATACGCGCGCCCCTAATGCTGCCAACGCACGCGCAATGCCAAAGCCCTGCTGCCCGCTGCTGCGATTGGCGATGACGCGCACCGGGTCGATCGGTTCGTGGGTCGGGCCGGCGGTGACCACGATGTGGCGGCCATCCAGGCGCGGCCCATTTGGTGCCGGCATGAGGGCTGCTTGGATCGCGGCCATGATTTCGGCCGGTTCCGCCATGCGGCCCGGCCCGGTTTCGTGGCAGGCCATTTCACCCAAATTGGGGCCAACCACCGCCACACCGCGGGCGCTAAGCGTTGCCATGTTGGCCACCGTTGCCGGGTGCTGCCACATGCGCACATTCATTGCCGGCGCCACCAGCACCGGTTTGTCGGTTGCCAGCAAAATGGTGCTGGCGAGATCTGGCGCCAGGCCTGCCGCTAATTTCGCCAGCAAATCTGCCGTGGCCGGCGCCACCACCACCAGGTCGGCGGCACGCGAAAGCTCGATATGGCCCATTTCGTGTTCGCTGGTGAGCGAGAAAAGATCGCCAAACACGGTGTTTTCGGTCAGTGCCTGCAGCGACAGTGGCGTTACAAACTGGGCGCCGGCCTGGGTTAACACCGCCGTTACGCCAAAACTGCCACGGCGCAGCAAACGCACCAGTTCCAGCGCTTTATAGGCGGCAATGCCACCGCCGATGATCAGCAGTATTTTGGGTGCCGCACCCGCGTTCACAAACGCCACCCGCTGTGAATGGCAACGATGCCGCCCGACAGATTTTGGTGGGTGACGCGCTCTAGCCCCGCCTTGCCCATCATGCCAGCAAGGGTTTCCTGATCAGGAAACATTTTTATGCTTTCGGCCAAATACTGGTAACTATCGCGATCGCGCGCGACCATACCGCCGACGAACGGCAGCACATCGAACGACCAGCGATGATAAGCGCCTTCCAGCACCGCAATCTGCAGCTTGGAAAATTCGAGGCAGAAAAATCGGCCGCCTGGGCGCAACACCCGCCGCACTTCGGCCAGCACGGCAGCTTTATCGGTGCAGTTGCGCAGGCCAAAGGCGATGGTCACCCGGTCGAGGCTGCGATCTGGCACCGGCAATTTTTCCGCATCCGCCACGGCAAAGCCAATGCCGGCGCCAAAGCCGCGGCCGATTAACCGGGCCCGCCCGGTGCTCAACATCGCCTCGTTTATATCAGTGGCGATGGCAGGCCCACCGCCCTTGGCCTTCCAGCCAGCGACAATATCGCCGGTGCCGCTGGCCAGATCGAGCAGCGTCATGTGGGCGGACGGGCGCAGCTGGGTCACAAAAATGCGCTTCCAGATGCGATGAATGCCCATCGACATCAGATCGTTCATCACGTCGTAACTGGGCGCCACGCTATCAAACACCGCACGCACCAGCGGTTTCTTGGCCTCTCGCGGCACCGCGCGAAAGCCGAAATCGGCGGTGCCAGCTGGGCTGGCAAGCGGGGCGGGATTAGTCTGGGGTGCGGGGGTATCGTTCATGGCCAACCCTCTATAGCGTCAAAACCTATCATGCCGGAACTCCCCGAAGTTGAAACCGTGATGCGCGGCCTCAGCGCCGCCCTGACCGGCCGGGTGATCACCCGCGCCGTGCTCAATCGCGGCGATTTACGCTTTCCCGCCCCGCCAAACCTGGCGGCCCAACTGACCGGCCGGCGGATCACCGGGTTCCGCCGCCGTGCCAAGTATTTTTTCATGCAGCTTGATGATGCCAATAGCCTGCTGGTGCATTTGGGCATGTCTGGCCGTTTTCTGATCGCCGAGCGTGGCCGCAACACCGTAACCGCGCACGAACATCTGGTGATCGAAGCCGAGGGCAATGTGCGCGTGGGCTTTGTTGACCCGCGGCGCTTTGGCTGCCTCGATTTGGTGGCAACGCTGGGGGAAAATACCCACCGCCTGCTGGCAACCCTCGGCCCCGAGCCGCTATCGGACGATTTTAATGCGGCCACCCTATCGGCGGCGCTCGCCGGCAAAAATACCCCGATCAAAACCGCCTTGCTGGACCAAACCGTCGTTGCCGGCTTGGGCAATATCTACGTGAGCGAAGCTTTGTATGCGGCGCAAATCTCGCCGCGCCGCTTGGCCGGCAGCGTTGCCGGCGCACGGGCCAAGCGCCTGGTGCCGGCGATCAAAGCGGTGCTGACCGCGGCCATCTGCGCTGGCGGGTCATCGTTGCGCGATTACGTGCAACCCGATGGCGAGCTTGGCTATTTTCAGCATGCCTGGGCGGTGTACGGCCGCGAAGGCGAAGCCTGCACCACCTGCCCCGGCCCGCCCGCGTGCGCCGGCATTACCCGCATTGTGCAATCTGGGCGTAGCAGCTTTTTTTGCGCGATCAGGCAAAGATAAGGGTAGAACCTTCTTTTTCGTAACTCCCAAGCCCCCTGGGCCAGCAGGACCTTAAAATCTCTTG
>JBBARC010000077.1:0-6688 GCA_040400005.1 Acetobacteraceae bacterium
CCTCATCGGCGGGGATTTGGCCATCGAGCATCAGCATCGCCATGCCATGCACGGTGGACCACGCCTGCACCGCGGCAATGCGCTGTGCGGCCGCGGTGGCACCGGGCGGCAATAATGCGCCAACATTATCCTGTAATAAGCGCATGGCTTGCGAAACCTTGGCGGCATTGGCGCCAAAATGGCCGCCCGGCGGTTGGGTTGCCATCAGCAGGCGGAATAACGCCGGGTTGGCCAAGGCAAACCGCACATAAGCCTGGCCTGAGGCGGCAAACGCCGCATGACTGTTGCCGCCAACGCCGAGCACCGCCGCCTGCGCTGCGGTTTGCGTGTGCGCCAACATCTCTGCGCCGTGCTGGCATAATGCATAGAGCAACGCCTGCTTATCCGGGAAATGGCGGTACACTGCGGTGGGGCTGACGCCGGCGCGGCGGGCTACTTCGCGCAGGCTTAAGGTATCGGCGGTGCCTTCGCTCAACAGGCCTAAGCCGGCGGATAGGAGGGCCGCGCGTAAATCGCCGTGATGATAGGCGCGCTTGGGTTTTTTGATGTTGACAGTGTTAGCATTGGCTGGCATGTAAGCACTGTAAACATTTTTTTACCGCATATCCAGCGAAAGAGTGTCGATCATGGCAAGTTTAGTTGAAGCCACCATCCGCAGCGCGGTCACCAAAGGGGTGATGAAACTGGCTGATTTCAATCGCGGGCGGTTAAAAACCGGGGATACGCCGAACCCGTATTTGCAGGGGGTGCATACGCCGATGGCGGCGGAATTGACGCTGGCCGATTTGGCGGTGACCGGCACGATACCCGCAGCCCTCGATGGCCGTTACATTCGCATTGGGCCCAACCCGGTGACCCCGCCGGCGCCGGCATCGTACCATTGGTTTATTGGTGATGGCATGGTGCATGGCGTGCGGTTACGTGGTGGCCGGGCGGAATGGTATCGCAATCGCTGGATCCGTTCGCGCGTGGTGAGTGCCGCTTTGGGCGAGGCTGCCGCCCCAGGGCCGCGCAATGGTACGTTTGATACGGTGAACACCAACGTTCTGGGCCATGCCAATGCCACCTGGGCGCTGGTGGAAGCTGGCGGCTACCCGGTGCGCATTGATGATGATCTTAATACCATAGCGCACGATCCGTTTGGCGGGACGCTGGCCGGCAGTTTTAGTGCCCACCCCCATCGCGACCCCGATACCGGACAGATGCATGCCATTTGCTATGAGGGGACCGACCCCAGCACTATCCGCCACGTGGTGATCGGCGAAGATGGCCGGGTGCTGCGCGAAGAACCGATACCGGTGAAAAACGGCCCATCGATCCATGATTGCATGATCACCAAAAATTACGTGATTATTCTGGATCTGCCGGTTACGTTTTCGATGAAGTTACTCGTTTCTGGCTACCGGTTTCCGTATGCGTGGAATGCGGAGCATAGCGCACGGGTGGGGTTGCTGCCCAAAACTGGAAAAGCGGCCGACATTATTTGGTGCGCGATCGACCCGTGCTATGTGTTTCACCCGTGCAACGGGTATGAAACGGCGGATGGCAAGATTGTGCTGGATGCCTGCGTGCACGATAAAATGTTCGACGAAAGCCGCCAGGGGCCGGATTCGCAATCGGTGCCGTTTGAACGCTGGACGATTGATCCGGTGGCGCGCCAGGTTGACCGCCGGGTGATTGATTCTGACGCACAGGAATTTCCACGGCTGAACGAAACGCTTACCGGCAAGCCGTATCGGTATGCTTATACCATGGCTTTGCCGCATGGGTTTGATGCGGGTGCACCTGACCAAAGCTGCCTGTTTAAACACGATCTTACCGATGGCACGCGGGCTGTGCATGATTTTGGCGCAGGGCGTTTGCCGGGCGAGTTTGTGTTTGTGCCGCGGCCCGGTGCGGTTGCTGAAGATGCTGGCTGGCTGATGGGGTATGTGGTGAACATGGAGGAAGAGACCACCGATTTGGTTATTCTAAATGCCGATGATTTTGTGGGTCAGCCGCAGGCGGTGATCCATATTCCCCACCGCATTCCGCCGGGGTTTCATGGCAATTGGGTGGCGGCATAATTGACAGCGATTGCTGTGTCGAGTTGGGGTTTTTAGGTAAGCCCCAGCTCGGTGCGGCGTTTTTTCGATAGGTTTTGGGCCACGATGTGGTGGGACAGGCGCAGATATTTGCGCAAGTCGGGGTCGGTTAAGCCGGGTTTGGCGAAATGTTGGATCCAGGTGAGGCCGCGGCTGGCCAGGTACGGGGCTGGGCGCAGGCCGGGTTGGGATTTTAGCAGTTCATACGCAAGGGCGGTGACTTTGAAGGTGTAGCCGGGGGCATCATCGCCCCAGCCGCCGATGGCAAACACTTTGCCGCCGACTTTCCACACTTGGGCGCCGCCCCATTGCACCACGTGGGTGGTGGCGGGTAGGGCGGCACAGAACGCATTAAACTGGTGGTAAGTCATGGTGGGGGTGATAGCGGTGGGTGAGCCCTGCTTGCAATGTGGTGGCTTTTTGATGTTCCTTGGCGGGAACAATGCGCGGGCGCAGCGGCCCGCCACAAATCCACCGGAGGCCACGCCGATGTCTGCCACAGCCCATGGTTTTATCTGGTATGAATTGATCACCAGTGATTTAGACGCTGCCAGCCGGTTTTATGGGGAGGTGGTGGGGTGGTCGGTGTTGCCCAGTGCTAACCCAAGCATGGATTATCGGCTGTGGTCGATGGCTGGGCAAAGCATTGGCGGGCTGATCGGCCTGCCGGCGCCCGGCATGGCGCCGGCTTGGCTGGGTTACGTGAATGTCGATGCTGTTGATGCAAGCGTTGCCCGTATGGTTGCGGCCGGCGGATCGGTGCTGTTGGCGGCGAACGACATCGCTGCGGTGGGGCGGATTGCAATGATCGCCGATCCGCAAGGGGCGGCGCTTTATGTGATGACACCGCTGGGCGAGGGGCCGAGCCCGGCGTTCGCCCCCGGCATCACCGGGCATGGCGGCTGGCACGAGTTGCACACCAGCGATTGGCAAGCCGCTTTGGCGTTTTACAGTGCCGAGTTTGGCTGGGGCCAGACCCAGGCAATGGATATGGGGCCGATGGGCATTTATTTGCTGTTCAATAACGGCGGTGATGCCATTGGCGGGATGATGAACAACCCCCAAGTGCCGCATCCGGCGTGGCTGTATTATTTTTGTGTGGACAATATCAACAGCGCCCAGGCGCGGGTGGTGGCGGCGGGCGGTGCGGTGTTGAATGCGCCCCACGAAGTGCCGGGTGGTGCGTGGATTTTTCAGGCGCAGGACCCGCAGGGGGCGATGTTCGCGCTGGTCGGGCCGAATGTCACCTAACCGCCGGGTCTAGCCGCGCAGATTTGCAGGCCTAGCTGCGGCAGCTATCTTCCAGGGTGAATTGGTCGCGCCGTGCGGTGATGACGGCTTGGCGTTTGGCGCGGTGTTGCGCCAGCAAATCGGCGGCGCGTAGGTCGGCGCGGGCCTGGGCATAGCCTTGGCGCGCGGCATTGCCGGCGTGGTGGTCAGCATCGCGGGCATCTGTGCTGTCGCTGATGTCGCGGGCGGCGCGGGCGAGGTAGGCGGCTTGCATGGCGGCGTGCGGGTTTAAGCCGAGCTCGGCTAAATTGGCGGTGATGGTGGTTTTTTCGTGGGCGAGGTCGCGGTGATGGGTGGCGAGCCGGGCCTCGCTGCGGGCTTCGTCACCTAAGCGGGTGGCAAGCAGGCGGCGGGCTTCGCCCGAGGTGACCAGGCGCAGGCGCAGCAGGGCTTCAATGGTGTGGGGCATGCATGATCCCTATAAGAGCGATGGGGTTGTGGCGCGGGGTTTTTAGGCATCGGTGCTCAGCGCCCGGTTGAGGGCGGCAAAGCTATCTTCGATCGATGTGGTTTCGTGTGGCGGCTGGATCAGCATGGCCTCGATCGACGGCGCGAGGTGCACCGCTTCATCGACCGCGGGGTCGGCGCCCGGTTTCCACGCGCCGAGCCGCACCATGTCGCGCATTTCGCTATACAGCGAGAGGATGGCGCGGGCGCGGCGCACGGCGATGAGATCATCGCGCGACAGGCACGAGGCGGCGGCGCGCGACAGCGAGCGCAGCACGTCGATCGCCGGGTAGCGGCCGGCCTGGGCGATGGCGCGGTCGAGCACGATGTGGCCGTCCAGTATGCCGCGGACGGCGTCGGCGATGGGTTCATCATGATCGTCACCATCGACCAAAACCGTAAACACCGCGGTAATTTGGCCGTGGCGTCCATCGGGTAGGGTGGGGCCCGGTCCGGCGCGTTCGAGCAGGCGGGGCAGTTCGGCAAAGACGCTGGGCGGGTAGCCGCGGGTGGCTGGGGGTTCGCCGGCGGCGAGGCCAATTTCGCGTAAGGCGGCACAAAAGCGGGTGACGCTATCCATGAGTAACAGCACCGATTTGCCCTGATCGCGAAAATGCTCGGCGATGGTCAGCGCTGTGTAGGCCGCTTCGCGGCGTAGCATGGGGGCGGCATCCGACGTTGCCACCACGGTGATGGCTTGAGCGCGGCCTTCGGGGCCGAGATCATCTTCCAGGAATTCGCGCACTTCCCGACCGCGTTCGCCGATGAGGGCGATGACCGTGATATCGCAGGCGGCGTTGCGGGCGAGCATGGACAGCAGGGTGGATTTGCCAATGCCGCTGGCGGCAAATAGGCCGAGGCGCTGGCCGGTGCGCATGGTTGCAAAACAGTTTAGCGCGCGCACGCCCAAATCGAGCCGCGGGCCCAAGCGTGCGCGCAGGGTGGCCAGCGGTGGGGCTGCGCGCAGCGGGCGGGGGGTGGCACCGCGCAGCAGCGGGGCGCCGCCATCCATCGGCTGGCCCAGCGGGTTGAGCACGCGGCCGAGCCAGGTGATATCGGGCGCGAGATGGGTTGCTATGACCACATCGGCGCGCATGCCGGGTTTGATGCCCGCGGTGGTGCCGAAGGGGGCTAAATGGAGCAGGCCGTGATCGGCGCGCACCACTTCGGCGAGCAACGGTGCGACCGTGGCGGGCGTGGTGAGGCAGGGCGGTTTGATCAGCACGCGATCACCGATGGCGAGTTGGCCGCCGAGGCCGGCGACATCGACGCGGAGTGCCGCGACCCCCACCACGGTGCCGCTGATTTGCTGTGGCGGGATGGCGGCGATGAGATCGCGGGCGAGGCGCAGGCGTAGATTTGGGGGCATATCTGGGTGCGGGTTTGGGCGCAGATTTTGGGGGAGGATAGGTTGCTGGGTGGGGGTTGGTTGGGGAGACATGAATCGTCCAAAAATATGAGACAATAATTTGTAAAGACATAGTTCAGGCTTTGTTCGGGCTTTAGTCAAAAAATATGCACGCATTGGTGAAAAAAATGTAGCGAAATGCACGCTTGGGTGGTAAATGTTTCACATCGATAGCGGTAAGCGTGTTTGCCGCACGATTAACACCCGGGGATAATCCCGGTGTCCAAGAGGGAGCATCGCCATGCGGGTTCTGTTGGTTGAAGATGACGTGCAGGTTGCCCGTGGCATCGCCCTGATGCTGCGCGGTCAGGGGGCGATCGTTGATCAAACCGATACCGGGGAAGAAGCGCTGGAACTGGCGCGCCATTACGATTACGATATTGTGGTGCTCGATCTCATGCTGCCCGATATGGAAGGCTATGAGGTGGTGCGGCGCATGCGCGGCGGGCGGCTGGAAACGCCGGTGCTGATTATTTCCGGCCTCAACCGGCCGCAGGCCATTGTTAAAGGCTTTGGCGTCGGCGCCGATGACTACATCACCAAGCCATTTGATAAGGCCGAGCTGATGGCGCGCATCCAGGCGGTGATCCGCCGCAGCAAGGGCTATAGCCAGCCGCTGTTGCGGGTGGGCACGCTGGAGCTGAACCTTGATAGCCGGGAAGTGCATGTTGGCGGCGCCGATGTGCACCTAACCGGCAAAGAATACGCCATTTTAGAATTGCTGGTGCTGCGCAAAGGCATGGTGCTGACCAAGGAGGCGTTTCTGAACCACCTCTATGGCGGCATTGATGAACCCGAAATGAAAATTATTGATGTTTTTATCTGCAAGCTGCGCAAAAAACTGGCCCAGGCCGGCGGCGGCAATCTGATCGGCACAGTGTGGGGGCGCGGCTATATGATGCGCGATCCACATTCGCAGGCGGCTTTTGCGGCGGCTTTGGGTGGGGCGGAGGATTTGGTGGCCGCCTGATATAACCCCTAAAACTGTCACCATCGCGATCGGTAGGGTGAGGCGACAAAGTTCAGAAAGACTCTTCTTTTCTGGTAACTGCCCAGGTAGGGGTGAGAACGCTAACTGCCTCAAAAGACTCAACTCTCGGCGCGCAGGCCATTACGTTACCGACGCAAACTGTCCCTTTTTCGGCAGTTTGCGTATCGAAACCAGACCTAAACCCGAAGTCGCCATAAATGTTTTCAATGGGTTGTGTAGCTTCGACCCTACCTGGGCAGTTACCTTTTCTGAAGAAAAGGAGCAAAAGACTTTTATGATGCGGGGACAGGGGCAACGCCGCCACCGAGGTCTCCGAACCAGCATCGTAAAAGTCTTTTTGCTTCTTTTTCTGTAACTCCCAACCCCTTAGGCGTTGAGGGTCTCGGCGAGCCTGTCGGCTGGTAGGATGAGGACATCGAGGATATGCCTCGCCTGCTTTCTGATGGTGGATAAGACGGCGCGCAGGAT
>JBBARC010000078.1:0-6432 GCA_040400005.1 Acetobacteraceae bacterium
GCTGATCGCTCGGCTGCAGGCCGCTTGATCAGACCGGAGAGACCTGGGCAGTTACTTTTTGTTTCTTTTTTTCTTCAGAAAAAAGAAAATTCTTACTTTCTTGCATTCGCCCCCGTCAGCCGCCGCGTTCTTCGGATGAATTGACCCCCAACTGCTTTAGCTTGCGGTGCAGCGCGCTGCGTTCCATGCCGACAAACCCTGCGGTGCGGCTGATGTTGCCGCCAAAGCGCAGCAATTGCGCTTGCAGATACTGGGTTTCGAACATATCGCGGGCTTCACGCAGGGGCAGGGCCATTACGTCGGCGGCGGGGTCGAAGTTCAGCAAAGCCGGCGCACCCTGGCCGATTTCGGGGGGCAGCATTTCCGCGCGCACCGCTTCGCCCGGTTTGCCGGGCGCCATAATCAGCAGCCAATCCATCAAATTGCGTAACTGGCGCACATTGCCGGGCCAATCATAGGCTTGCAGCGCGGTGAGGGCATCGGCGGACAATTCACGCACCGCCATGCCTGATGATTCGGCCGAGCGGAGAATAAAATGCCGCGCCAGATCGGGGATATCCTCGCGCCGTTCTTTTAGGCTGGGGATGCGCAACGGCACCACGGCGAGGCGGTAGAATAAATCTTCGCGAAACCGCCCGCCGGCAATTTCGGCCTGCAAATCGCGGTTGGTGGTGGCCAGCACCCGCACATCCACTTTTACGCGCGACGACCCGCCGATGCGTTCAAAGGTTTGGTCCTGTAAGGCGCGAACAATTTTGCCCTGGGTTTCCATCGGCATGTCGGCCACTTCGTCCAGCAGCAAAGTGCCGCCATGGGCGCGTTCCAAAACGCCGGCGCGCCGCGGCAGGGCGGCGGGATCGTTCCCGGCCTCGATGCCAAACAATTCTTCCTCAAAGCGCGACGGGTTGAGGGTTGCGCAATTCAGCATCACGAACGGCCCGTCGGCACGGCGCGATTTGCCATGCACCATCCGCGCCACCACTTCCTTGCCGCTGCCGGCGGGCCCGGTGATCATCACCCGCGATCCGGTCGGCGCCACCCGTTCTACCTGTCCGCGCACCTGATGCACCGCGGCACTACCGCCGGTGAGGCTAACCTCCTGCCCGGCGCGCAGCCGCAGCTCGGCGTTTTCGGCGGCAAGCTTGGCCGATTCCAGCGCACGCCGAATAACCAGCAACAGCCGGTCGGTCTGGAACGGTTTTTCGAGAAAATCATAGGCGCCCAGTTGAATGGCCTGCACCGCCATTTCAATGGTGCCGTGCCCGGATATCATCACCGATGGCACGGCGGGTTCTTCGCGGTGCAGGGCGCGTAAAATACCAAGCCCGTCCAGCTTCGATCCCTGCAGCCAGACATCCAAAATCACCAGCGACGGCCGGCGCGCACGAAACGCGGCGATCGCCTGATCGCTATCGGCGGCCAGCCGGGTTTCGTAGCCTTCGTCTTTTAACAATCCGTCGAGCAACAGCCGAATATCGGGCTCGTCGTCGACTATCAGAATTTCATGCGCCATCGGTGCCCTTTACCGGCAAAATCAAGCTTGCAATTGCCCCCGCAAGGGCGTGTCCGTCGATATCGCGGCGGTCATCCAAGGTAATCGACCCGCCGTGGTCTTCCATAATCTTTTTTACGATCGCCAGCCCCAACCCGGTGCCCTTCGGCTTGTGGGTGATATAAGGCTCGGTCAGACGTGCGCGATCTTCCTCTGGTAAACCGATTCCGTCATCACCTACCGTGATGTGCACGAAATCGCCGATGGTGCGAACACTCACCGTTATTTCGCCACCCGGCTGCCGTCCAGGTAGTGTTTGCGCCATGGCGACGCCATCAGCGGCATTTTGCAGCAAATTGGTCAGTGCTTGGCCCAACTGGCGCCGGTCGCACGGGGCCAGCGGCCCGCGTTCCGGGATGTCGGCGGTTACAAATTTTATGTCCGGGTGGGCATTCTTCTGCAGCACTAGCGCCTCGCGGGTGATGCGGCTGATATCTTCTTCGCGGATCACCGGCACTGGCATGCGGGCAAAGGCGGAAAATTCATCCACCATGCGGCCGATATCGCCGACGTGGCGTACGATGGTATCGGCGCACTGAATAAAGGTTTCCGGGTCGGAGGTGATTTCGCGGGCAAAGCGCCGCTTTAACCGCTCGGCCGATAGCTGAATCGGGGTCAGCGGATTTTTAATCTCGTGCGCAATGCGGCGCGCCACATCGCCCCAGGCGGCTTTGCGCTGGGCCGCTTCCAGGGCGGTGATATCGTCGAACGTCACCACAAACCCATCCGCCCGGCCGGCTTTTAGCTCCGGCGCAATGCGCACCAGCAGGGTGCGGCGGGCGCGGACCGGGCCGGTTTCTATCTGCGCCGATAGCTGGCGCGCCGGGTTGGCGATTAAGCTCGCCAGCAGCGGCGCCATTTCCGCCACCACCTCGGGCAGTTTTTGCCCGCTGGCCGCCAGCAAATCTAAACCCAGCAATTCCGATGCCGCCCGGTTGGGCAGTTCGATACGCCCGTCGCGATCCAGCCCGATCACGCCGGCCGACACGCCGGAAAGCACGGTTTCGGTAAACCGCCTTCGTTCATCGATTTGCGCGTAGGCGTCCATCAATTCATGGCGTTGGGCCGCCAACTGCCCGGTCATGCGGTTAAACGCGCGCGATAGCGAGCTTAACTCATCGCCGCCGGGATCTTCCGGCACGCGCACGGTTAAATCGCCGGCGCGCACCCGTTCGGCCGCCTGCATCAGCGCACCCACCGGGCGGGCGATTTGCGTTGCGATCACCAGGCCAATCAGCACGGCGGCGGCCAGCACCAGCAAGGCAACCAGGGCAAAAATCAGCGCGAACGTCACCTGCAGGCCCGATCGGTTCTGGTCCACCCGCTGGTATTCTTCTACCGCCGCCTCGGTATGGCGCATGTGGTCTAAAATATGGGGGTCAACGGCACGCTCGATCACCAGCATCAGCGGCGGGGTGGAGTTTAGTTCGGCCAAGGCGCGCACTTCGGTCTCACCATTATTGCCCAGCACTGGCACTTCACCGGTGCGCGCGGCCTCCACCGCGGCTGGTGGCAATTGCCCGGGGCCAATGCCCGCCATCATGCCGGCGCTAGCCACCACATCGCCGGTGATCGGTTCAAAAATCACCGCCTGATCAAGCCCGCGCAGCGTGGTTTGGTTGACCAGCACCTGGGCAAACGCATCGGGGTTGGTCGCCAGCATTCTACCCGCATGTTCCAGATCGGATTTCATGCCCAGCGCATCGGCGCGGATATTATCGCGGTGTTCGGCCAAATAGCCTTGGCTGGCCTGCAAGCCTTCATCCAGGGCGGTGCGGATGCGGTCGTTAAACCAAACCTGCACGCCCAGCGAAAACCAGGCGGTGGCAAACCCGCCCACCGCAATGGTGGGGATCGCCGCCACCACACTAAACAGCAGCACCAGGCGAATATGCAGCCTAGACCCCGCCGACCCGCGCCGCCGCGCCACCCACACCCGGGTCAGCCTGCCGGCGAGCGACGCGCCCAGCATCAGCAGCACCGATAAATTGGACAACACCAGCGCGGTGACCAAATTCGGCCGCAGGCTGAGCGGTGCGCCTGATGACATCAGCACGAAACTGCCCACCCCCAGCCCTGCCGCCAGCGCCACCAGCGCCAGCGTTGCAATGCGGCCGAGCAAAAAATCGGCGATGCGCCGCACCCTGGTAGGGTGTGGGGCGGGCGCGGTTGGGGCTAGGTCAAAATCCACAGTGATGTTTTTAGCACGGCTCGTGCGTCCACGTCACACTCGCCCCTTAAACACGGCGGGCACCTATTGACAGGGGTTGTGTCAATAGTTGAAGGGTAATCGCGTAGCGGTTGTATTTACGTATATCAAAGGTACAGAGATAAAGCTGTCGTGGGCGTGCCAGCGGCCGCCGCGCCGGGCTGAGGCTTACTAAAATACGGCCGCCAGCACCATGCTGGGCCAAAACTATCGGGGGAATATCACTATGCCGAACACACGTTTCCAGCTTGCTTGCGGCGTTTGCCTGCCAGCCTTAGCGCTTGGTGTGGCCTTGCTGCCGGCGCCGGCGCGCGCCCAAACCCCTGCAGCGACCGATCCCGCCAACGTGGAACAGGTGGTGGTGACCGCCCGCCACCGTGCCGAGCGCGCGCAAACTGTGCCCATCGCCATTACCACGGTGGATAGCCGCGCGCTGCAGGCACGCGGCATCACCTCAGTCGGCCAGCTCCAAAAGATGGTGCCGTCGCTGCAAATCACCCAGTTCAACCCGCGCAACACCAGCTTTAACATTCGCGGCCTCGGCAATAACGCGGCGCTCGCCGTGGATGGCATCGAAAGCGGTGTCGGCGTGTACGTCGATGGCGTGTTTTACGCCCGCCCGGCGCAGGCAACCTTTGCCTTCCCCGATCTAGAAAACATCCAGGTGCTGCGCGGCCCGCAAGGCACGCTGTTTGGCAAGAACACCACCGCCGGTGCGATCGACGTGCACACCCAAAAACCCAGCTTCACCCCAAGTGGCGAAGTTAATGCCAGCGTCGGCAACGATGGCTACTGGCAGATCAAAGGCACCGCCACCGGCCCGGTGACAGATAAAATTGCCTACCGCGTTTCGGGCCTGTGGGACGACAACAGCGGCACCATCTCCAACCCCAAAACCGGCGCCCGTTTCAACGCGCTGAACGATCGCGCCGTGCGCGCCCAGTTGCTGGCGGTGGTCAACGACGATCTCACCGTGCGCGTCATCGCCGATTACGGCCGCCAACGCCAATCAGCACCGGTGTCGCTGCCCTACCAGGTGATCAGCACGCTCACCAATGGCCAGCCCTTCCCGAATGGGTTTCAAAGCCGCATCGATCGTATTGGCTATAAAGTGCCAACTTTCGATCCGCGTCAGCGTAACACCGATGACAATTCGCCGCCGCATTACGTGATGGAAACCGGCGGGGTATCCGCCCAGGCCGATTACACCCTGCCGTTCGGCACGGTCACCTCGATCAGCTCGTGGCGCTACTGGAACTGGAACCCCTACAACGATCTCGATGCCACCGGCTTGGATGTGCTGAACGCGACCAGCCTGGAAGATTACCAGAAACAGGCAAGCCAAGAATTCCGCTTCACGTCCCCCAGCGGCCAGCGCCTAGAGTACACCGCCGGCCTCTACTATTTCTACGAAGACCTGCCCGGCACCACCCGCCTGGCCTTCGGCAAGGATGCCGGCAATTTCATCCTGGGCGATCGCTTTAAAGCACCGTTCTACGATCAGGTGCTCAATGGCCTAAATGGCTATGGCGTTTCGGATATCATCACCAACAGCATGGCAAGCTACGGCCAGGCGACCTATCACGTTACCCCGGAATTCGATATCACCAGCGGCCTGCGCCTAACTTACGAAACTAAGGATGGCCGCTATGGCCAAACCCAGTTCGGTGGCGCGCCGGATTCAGAGATCGGCGCACCGGGGGCAGCGATTGCCCACATCATCCGCAATATCCTCGTTCGCCCGCAATATTTCCACGAACACACCTACGACACCGCCCTGTCGGGCATGATTAATGCGTCCTACAAAGTGTCGCCCGGCATGTTCGTTTACGCCAGCTACTCGCGCGGCGACAAAGGCTCCGGCATCAATGCCCTCAGCCTGCCGATCGGCGTGCAGCACCTCGCCAAGCCAGAAACCGTCGATGCCTACGAGCTTGGCGCTAAAACGTCTTTCCTGAACAATCTGGTGGTGTTCAACGCCGATCTGTTCTGGTCGCAGGATCATAACTACCAGGGGGTCAACACCGCCCCGATCCCCGGCGCCGCCCTTTATGCAACCTACATCACCAACGTGCCGCAAGTGCGCACCCGCGGCCTGGAAATTGATGCCCACGCCATTCTCGCCCGCGGTTTAGGCGTATACTTCGGTGGCGCCTTCACCGATGCGATCTACGCGCATTTCCCGCACGGCCCATGTGCCGCAGAAATTTGCGGCCCCAACGCTGGCATCCGCGACCTCAGCGGCGACCCGGTCGCCGGTATTTCACGCTGGACCATGACCACCGGCGGCGAATACAGCCACCGCCTGGCCGAAGTGGCCCAATACGAACTGGCAGGCTACGCCGGCGCCGATTACAGCCTGCGCTCATCCTACAATGTGTCCCCCGCCAATTCAGCCTACGGCAAAATCGCTGGCTACGGGCTGCTGGACGTGCGCATGGGCGTGCGCACCACCGATCGCCGCTATGATCTATCCCTGTGGGCACATAACGCCACCAACACGTATTATAACGTCGCCCGTGGCGCGACCTCGCCCATTAGCGGCCTAGTGATCGTGATCCCCGGCGATCCGGCCATGTATGGGCTGACCATGCGGGCTAAGTTTTAAGGTTAAGGTCTTCTTTTTCTGAAGAAAAAGGTAACTCCCAAGCCCCTAGGCGTTAAGGGTCTC
>JBBARC010000079.1:0-6080 GCA_040400005.1 Acetobacteraceae bacterium
AACTCCGTCAACAAATCGCCGGGGGTCTGGGGGAGCGGCTTCGCTCCACCAGCCTTTTCTTGCCTTGTCTTGCCTTGTCCTTACTCAAACACCGCCGCTGGCAGATGGCTGAACACATCGGGCAGGCCATCGGATACTTTGCATGGGTATTGCGCCTCGCGCTTTTCGAGGAAGCTTTGCACGCCTTCGAGGGCATCGGCGGATGCGCCGCGGGCTTGGATGGCGCGGCTGTCCATTTTGTGGGCGTCCATCGGGTGTGGTGCGCCCAGCATGCGCCACAGCATTTGGCGGGTGAGGGCCACTGATACGGTGGCTGATTGGTCAGTGAGTTCGTGCGCTAGGGCGCGGGCGGCGGCCATGAGATCATCGGGGGCGTGCAGGCTGCGCACTAGGCCTGCGTCTTTGGCCTCCGCCGCACCGAACACTTTGCCGGAATAGCACCATTCTAGTGCGCGCGAGATGCCGACCAGGCGCGATAAAAACCAGCTGCTGCAGGCTTCGGGCACAATGCCGCGGCGAGCGAAGACAAAGCCGTAGCGGGCGCCGTCGGCGGCGATGCGAATATCCATCGGCAATTGCATGGTGGCGCCGACGCCCACGGCGGCACCGTTAACCGCGGCGATGATGGGTTTGAGGCTGGCGAAAATGCGTAACGTCACGCGGCCGCCAAAATCGCGCACCACGTCGCCGTGGCGTTCTTGGGCATCGCCGGTTTGCAGGGCGTAGTCGAAGGTGGCCGCCCCTTGGCTTAAGTCGGCACCGGCGCAAAAGGCGCGGCCGGCGCCGGTAACGATCACTGCGCGCACGGCATCATCGCTATCTGTTTCATCGAACACGGCTAGCAGATCGTGGCCCATTTGGTCGGTAAAGGCGTTCATCGCGTGTGGGCGGTTGAGCGTGATGGTGGCGATGCCATCTTCCACCGAATACAAAAGTGTTTCAAAAGTTCTGGCCATGCGGTGCGTGTCCGTTCTGGGTTAGCGGCGTTTCCTTGGGGAGCACTTTGCCCCGCCCGCTTCACAGCGCCAACCCCTCGGTGCTAGGGCATTTACCCTATGGCCGGGCGCGCATCGCCCCCATTTATAGGCGACCCCCAACGGAGAACCGCATTTATGGCGTTTTCGCTCACCATCAACGGCCAATCCCATAGCGTAGATGCCGACCCTGATATGCCCTTGCTGTGGGTGCTGCGCGAAAAATTCGGCCTGTTGGGCACCAAATTCGGCTGCGGTATTGCCGCCTGTGGCGCCTGCACGGTGCATCTGGACGGGGAGGCGGCGCGTTCCTGCTCGGTGACCCTGCAAGAGGCCAACGGTAAAAGCGTCACCACCATTGAAGGGCTGGCCCCGCCCGAACAACCCCACCGGCTGCAAACGGCGTGGGTTGCAGCCCAAGTGCCGCAATGCGGCTACTGCCAATCTGGTATGATTATGGCGGCCAGTGCGTTGCTGGCCAAAAACCCCGCGCCCACGGCGGCCGATTTGGATGCTGGGCTTACCAATATTTGCCGCTGCGGCACCTATGTGCGCATTCGCGCAGCCATTCTGGATGCCGCCACCATGGCCGCACCCACCCCTGTGGTAGGGCCAAACCTATGAGCAATCTGGGCAAATACAGCCGCCGCGGCCTGCTTGCCGTGGGCGGCCTGGTTGGCGGCGGGCTGGTGCTGGGCATTGGCGGCGCGTTTCTCTCGCCCGATCGCCTTAGCCGCAAAGGCGGCGACAGCTATGCCGGCCGGCTTAGCACGTGGATCACCATCACCCCCGACGACACCATCACCATTTTGGTGCCACATGCCGAAATGGGGCAGGGCGTGCACAACGCGCTGGCCATGATGGCGGCCGACGAGATGGACGCCAACTGGGACCACGTGCGGGTTGCCGAAGCGCCGGCGCTGGATGATTTCGCCAATGGCTACATTGTGCAGGCGGTGGCCCTGGGCCGCCAGGTGCCGGCCATGCTGCGCCACGCGGTTAATGTTGCCACCTTCACCATTGCCCAACTGGGCGTGGTGCAAATCACCGGTGGCAGTTTTAGCGTGCGTTCTACTGGCGATATCGGCATGCGCACCGCCGGCGCTACGGCGCGGCGCATGTTGCTGACCGCGGCAGCGCAAAAATTCGGCGTGCCGGTTGAAACGCTGACCGTTAAAAGCGGCATTATCAGCGATCCCGCCAGCGGCAAAACTTTACGCTTTGGCGAAATCGCCACCGCCGCGGCAAGCCTGCCGATCCCGGCGGAACCGGTGCTGAAGCAGCGCGCCGATTTTACCATCATGGGCCGCGAAATTCCGCGCGCCGATATTCCGCCGAAAGTGAACGGCGCCGCGCGCTACGGCATCGATACCGTGTGGCCGGGCATGCTGTATGCCTCGATCGTTGCAAGCCCGGTGTTTGGCGCTAAATTGGTGTCGGTCGATGCCAAACCAGCAACCGCTATGGCCGGCGTTGTGCGGGTGGTGCCGCTAGAAAATGCGGTGGCGGTGGTGGCGGATAGCTGGTGGCGCGCGCAACAGGCGGTGCAGGCGCTATCGCCAGTGTTTGAAACAATACCGGCATCGGAAGTAACCTCAGCAACTTTGGCCAAACGCATCGCCGACACTTTGGCGCAGGATGGCAAAACCGATCACCACCAGGGCGATGGCGCATCGGCCCTAGGCACCGCCGTGCATGTGATTGATGCCACCTACACCGCGCCCTTCCTGGCCCACGCCACCATGGAACCGCCCAATGCAACGGCCGTGGTCGCCAATGGCCAGGTAGAAATCTGGTCTGGCGTGCAAGACCCCCTGGCCGCGCGCAAAGTGGCGGCCGATGCTGCCGGCGTGTCGGTGGCTAATGTCACGCTGCACAATGCGCTGCTAGGCGGTGGTTTCGGTCGCCGCCTGCCTGGCGCTTTTGATTATGTCGATCAAGCGGTGCGCATTGCCGCCGTGATGTCGCCCACGCCGATTAAGCTGATTTGGCCCCGCGAAGAAGATATTCAGCACGATTTTTATCGCACCACGGCGGCGGCCCGTTTCAAAGGCGGGCTAGATGCGGCAGGCGCGCCCACGGTGTGGACATCAACCTACGTTGGCACCGGCGATGACGATGCCGCCCATTTGCTGTATGATATCCCGCATCAGGCGATTGATCACGCCACCATCGATCACCACGTGCGCCTAGGCTTTTGGCGATCGGTCGATCATTCTTTTCATGGCTTTTTTACCGAATCGTTTATCGACGAACTGGCTCATGCCGCCGGCATAGACCCTTTTGCTTTCCGCCGCGATCGACTGACTGGCCGCGCCCGCGCCGTGCTGGAACTCGCCGCCAATAAAGCCAACTGGGGCAGCAAGCTGCCAGAAGGCCAAGGCCGCGGCATCGCTTTGGTGAAATCCTTCGGCACGCTGGTGGCCGAAATCGCCGAAGTGACGGTAGCAACCGACGGTACCGTTAAAATCAACCGCGTAGTCGCCGCCGTCGATTGCGGCGACGTGGTCAACCCCAACGCCGCCCGCGCCCAAGTGGAAGGTGCCATCATGTTCGGCCTGTCCGCCGCCATGTGGGGCGACATCACCATCGACAAAGGGGCCGTGGTACAATCCAGCTTCCCCGATTACCGCGTGGCGCAACTGGCTGACACCCCCGCAATAGAAGTACACTTCATCGACGCCGGCGGCCCCCGCGGGGGCTTGGGCGAACCCGGCCTACCCCCCATAGCCCCAGCCATAACCAACGCCATTTACGCTGCCACCGGCAAACGCATTCGCCAACTACCAATCACCAAAACCGATTTGCGGCGTGCATAAGCACGGCGAAGGCAAGATGAAGAGAAGGCTGGTGGAGCGAGCCGCTCCCCCAGACCCCCGGCATTATGATGACGGCGTTTGAACGATCTCCGTCAACATTACGCCGGGGGTCTGGGGGGGCGGCTTCGCCCCACCAGCCTTCTCTTTTTTAAAAAAACTTAAAGGGAAACAAATACCATGAATCTTACGCACCAGCATGAGGAAATTCGGCGGACGGCTATTCGGTTCATTGAGGCGGAGATTAATCCGCATGTTGATGAGTGGGAGGCGGCCGAGATTTTTCCGGCGCATGAGGTGTTTAAGAAGATGGGCGATTTGGGCTTGTTGGGAATTAACAAGCCGGTGGAAAACGGCGGGCTGGCTTTAGATTATTCGTATGCTGCGGTGTTTAACGAGGCGACGAGCCACATAAAATGTGGTGGCATTCCGATGGCGATTGGGGTGCAGACGGATATGGCGACGCCGGCCTTGGCGCGGTTTGGCTCGGCGGAGTTGCGGCGGGAATTTTTGGATCCGGCGATTGCCGGTGATGTGGTGTGTTGCATTGGGGTATCGGAGCCCAGTGCGGGATCGGATGTGGCGGCGATTAAAACCCGTGCGGTGCGCGATGGTGATGATTATATCATCAACGGATCAAAGATGTGGATCACCAGCGGCACCCAGGCGGATTGGATGTGCATGCTAGTGAATACCGGCGATGGCCCCAAGCACGCGAATAAATCCCTGGTGATTGTGCCGTTGCGGGAAGGCGGTAAGTTGGTGAAGGGCGTGAGCATTGGCAAGAAGTTAAAGAAAATGGGCATGCATTCTTCGGATACGGCGCTGCTGTATTTTGAAGATGTGCGTGTGCCGGTGCGTAACCGCATTGGCGATGAGGGGGCTGGGTTTATGTATCAGATGATGCAGTTCCAGGAAGAACGTTTGTATGCCGCGGTGGGGGCGGTTGCTGGTTGCGAGAAGATGTTGAACGCGACCATTGAGTATACCCGTGAGCGTAATGCGTTTGGCCGGTCGATTTTGGATAACCAGGTGGTGCATTTTCGCTTGGCGGAGTTGGCGACGGATATTGAATGTTTGCGGGCGCTGACTTGGCAATCGATTGATATTCACGTGGCGGGGGGGGACTGCACCAAAACCGCATCGATGGCGAAGCTGAAAGCTGGGCGGTTGCAGCGGGAAGTGGCCGATTCTTGCCTGCAGTATTGGGGGGGCATGGGTTTTATGGATGAAACCCCGATTTCGCGCAGCTTTAGGGATGGCCGGTTGGGATCGATTGGTGGTGGTGCGGATGAGGTGATGCTGGGGATTATTGCCAAATATATGGGGATTTTGCCGGGCAAAAAATAGCGCGCGATCAGGTCGTCATTACACCCTGCGGCCGGCCATCCTATATATCCTATAGGATATGGAGGATGTTATGGCGGGTACGACGGTATCGTTCATCGCTGATCCCAAACTGGCCGCCCGGGTGAAGGAGATCGCCCGGTCGGACGGGGTCACGCAAAGCCAGGCGGCGGCCCGTGCGGCGGCCCTTGGTGCCCTGCTGTCCCCGGCCGCCAGGCGGACGCTGCGCTTTGTTCTGGACCAAGGCGGGGAGGATGCCAGGAACGCGGTTGAGGCGTCGGCGACATGGGGGATTGTTGGGGATTTGCCTTACGCGGTGCTTGGCGGCGGTGCGCGGCCGTTGATCGATTTTGAAGATCAGGCGGTGCTCGATATGGCGGTTGCCGGCGGTGCGGATATGCTGCTGACCAACACCATGGCGGATTTCACGCCGGGGGCCCGGGCTGGGATCGATGCAGATGTGATGCGCCGCGATTCGGCCGGGCAAGCGGACGTGCTGCTTTTTAGACATCCCAGGTTGCCGCACGGCCTTGTGGTTGCGTCAGTGTTTGCTGCGCGCGCATGGTTGCACTATGGCGAGACGCCGCCTGGTGGCGTGCTGGGCCGGTTTCTGCCGCGAGAAACCTAGCGAACAGGCAACCAACCCGTGCGACCGCGAGATCTGCAAGGCGTGAAGGCGCCAAAAGCGCAAAGTGCGGTGCAATGGAATCCGAAATCCGGGCTTTTACAAACAAACCATAATAAGGCGCCCCGCAAGTCACGCATGTTATGGTTTTTGATGAGGCAATTTGATTTGTAACCTGAGGTATAGCGCCAGGTCCGCGCAGCCCTGACTACGGGGGCGGCGGGCGCAAATGCGGCTAATTCGAGACGAATTTATCCGCCATCATCCACCCATGACCGATTATCGGCGCAACCGGGTTCCCGGCGGCACGTATGTCGT
>JBBARC010000080.1:0-5934 GCA_040400005.1 Acetobacteraceae bacterium
CTTGTTCGAGAATGCGCTGCGCAATGCCAATCTGGCGCTGGTGCCAGTCGCAGGGGGTTATGAAATCCAGAAATCCGCCGCAGCGCGCGGGCTGATCGGGGCCAACGCGACAGGTTTCGGCAGTGAAATCATAACTTTGCGCTTCATAAATACCGAAGAAGTGCGCAAAGTGCTCGATTCTGTGCTGCCCGGCGTGGTCACAGCCACTGATGCGGCCAGTGGCGCAATTACCATCGCGGGCACCACCGGCCAGCGCAGCAGTGCGCGTGAAATCCTGCGCCAGTTCGATGTCGACTGGCTGCGCAACACCAGCTTTGCGCTGTATATCCCGCAACGCACCGATTCACGCCTGATCACCCCATCGCTCGACAAGCTGATCAATGCACCGGATTCACCGACGCACGGCATGGTGCGGCTGATTACCATGGAGCAGCTCAACGGCATCCTGGCAATCAGCGCGCAACCACAATATCTGAACGACATCCGCCGCTGGGTCGAAATTCTCGACCGCGAAGGCGAAAGCAACGAACGGCGGATCTTTGTCTATCGCGTGCAGAACGGCCGTGCCCGCGACCTTACCCGCACTATCAACGCGGCCTATGGCGCGAGCAATGGCAACAGCGGCGGCAACGGCTCGGCCGACCCGTTTGGCGAACAGCGCGACACTGCCGGAGGTACTGCCGTGCCTCAATCGCAATTTTCCGGCGCACCCCCGACGCCGGCGCGTAACGCAGCACCCGGGCCAAAGGACAGTGCGCAAACCGGGACATCGACGGGGGCAATGGGTGCACGCGTGACAGCTGACGAAAACAACAATGCGATCATCGTGCTGGGCACCGGGCGCGAATACGCAATCATTGAAGAAGCCTTGCGCAAACTCGACATCCCGCCCCAGCAAGTCCTGATTGAGGCAGCGATTACCGAAGTCGCGCTTACCGACGATTTGAGATACGGGGTGCAGTGGAACTTTCAGAGCGGCAACAGCAATGTGGGTTATTCGGAAGGGTCCACCAGCACAGTCGCCAGCAAGTTTCCCGGGTTTTCCTATTTCTACGGCGGCAGCAGCATTTCGGCGACGCTCAACGCGTTGGAACAGCGGACCAATGTCAAGGTGGTGTCTGCGCCAAAGCTGATGGTGCTCAACAACCAGACTGCGGCATTGCAAGTCGGCGATCAGGTGCCGATCTCAACCGGTTCGGCCACCAATCTGGTCGGCAGCACCAATTCGGTGGTTAGCACCATCGAATACAAGGACACCGGTGTCATTCTGAAGATCACTCCGCGCGTCAATGCCAGCGGCGTGGTGCAACTCGACGTGTCGCAAGAAGTCAGCCAGGTCAGCACCGCGAGCGCATCAGCAGCGACGCAACAGCAATCGCCGACCATCTCGACCCGGCGTATCTCCACGACTGTGGCCGTGCGCGATGGCGAAGTGATTGCCCTGGGCGGGCTGTTCAGCAATACCAAGACATTCACCAAAAATGGCATCCCGATCCTCTCGCGCATCCCGGTGATCGGGGGGTTGTTCGGCACGCATGAAAATGTTGAGCGCCGCACCGAATTGATCGTGCTGCTCAAACCCCATGTAATCACCAACAGCGACGACGCACGTGCCGCCACCGACGAATTGCGGAACAAGTTGCGCACGCTCGAGCCCTTCAAGAGCCAGGGGCGTATTCCGTGACACCCGTGGGCGTGCGCAGAGCAGCGCATGGCGAGCATGGTTATGCGCTGATTGCTGCAGTGGCCTGCATCGCGGTATTCGCGGCCATGGCACTGGCGATTGTTACCGCGACGCGCATCAGCATCGCGGGCGGCGGCGGTGAATTTGCCGCGGCACGTGCGCAACTGGCGGCTGAAGGGGCAGTGGAAAGCACGCTCCATGCGCTGGCCCTGGGTGACGACGCCACGGTGGGGCTGTTGAGCGGTGGACAGCTGGGGTTGGACATCGATGGCGCCCGGGTGGTCGTGCGGCTGACCGACGAACGCGGCAAGATCCCGCTCAATCGCCTGGAGGATGACAAGCTTGAACGCATGCTGGCCGGCGCCGGACTCGACGGTACACAGCTTTCGATCGCGCGCGATTCACTGCTCGATTGGCTCGACGAAGACGATTTGGCACGGCCTGACGGTGCCGAGGAGCCGTATTATGCCAGCCGTGGCCTTGCTCCGCGCAATGGCGCTATTGTTACAATCGATGAATTGGGCGCGGTGCGTGGCTTCACTCCGCAGGTGGTTGCGCGCCTGCGCCCCTATATCAGCGCTGACGTGGACTCGATCCAGTTTGACAGCCGGTATGCTTCGCCGGAGGCGATTGCGGTCATGGACACCGGCGGTACGGGGTCACCTCTTGCTATCGAACGTCAGCGCGAAGCTGCCGGCCAGCGGACGGCGCTCCAGTTCCTTGACAAAGCTGCCCTTATTGGAAGGGCGATCACTATTTCGGCCGATGCCACTACACCCGATGGTGGCCGAGCCCATCGCGAGACGGTCGTCGTGCTGACCGGCACCACTGTCCACCCGTGGATTATCCACCGCGCTGGCTGATACGGTCATTTCTGCGGAGTTCCGGTCATCGGCAAACCCCACGGCGCGAAGACCGCACGTGGTGTATCGGCCCCGATCATCGCACGGGGGCGCAGCACCGTCATCCGCGCCAGCACCAGTTCAGGCTCGTCGGACAAAGAGCCGGAGCCTGCCGAGGTACTGCCGTCGCCCGGCATGCGATAGAAAATGTGGGCACCGATCTTGGTAACGCGCGTCCCCGTATTGGCCCAATATGGCTGGACATAATCAGCATGATAATTCGTTGCACCCGCCACGTGATCGGCGGTTGACCCGGTCAGCACCGCCTGTGCCACAGCGCGTGACCGCGCAAGTGTATCATCTTTCAGGTGCCGGCGCAGCGATCCGTCGCACGCAAAGGTAAACTGGCATCCGGTAGAACGCTCGGCGCCCTGAAATACCACGCCGCACACCGATTTGGGGTAGCGCGACGTGCGTACGCGATTGAGGATCACTTGGCCGACTGATTCCAGACCCGCCACCGGCTGATTGCCAGCTTCATAGGCGATGGCCATGGTCATACAGTCAAGTGCGCGATTATATGCTGACGAACCTGCAACGCCGAAGCCACCAGGAACAACAGCGACTGACGTAGCAAGCATTACGCGCCGTGAAGCCGTAACATTGTGGTGTGTGCTTTCGTTCAAGACAAAGGGAATTGGGTGCTCTTCGGATGTTTCGCTTGCGGCGGCACTGCCATTGTCGCTTGCCGGCGCATAATCGCGCAGGGGCGCATCATATGCGGGCGCCGCGCTGGCCACATACAAAGGCGGCGCGAAATGTTGGCCGGCATCGGCCGCAACATTGGCCAGATTGTTGTCGTGTGACACATTGGCGGATGCCGGACGGGCAGCTACCGGAGATACGACCGCAGCCAGACTGACAAAAATCAGCCCGACTAGGATCGACATTCTGCCGATCACGCCACTGCCCACTGTCAGACAGCAATTTGAAAATCTGGATGTCTGTTTCATCGCCCCACGCATCTGATAAGCTGATGAAGGCACAATGTTTCATTTGCTTGACACATTTCCCGGTAAAGAGCGCGTTTATGCGGCAATTGCAGCCGCCGGGAAATCTACACACCATGACACAATCACAACGCGCGTTGCCTGGCCTGTTGCTGCTGTCTTGCGTCCTCGCCCTGTCATCCCGGACAGGCTTGGCAAAGCCTGCGACACGATTGCCGGACCGGGTCCTTACATGTTCCATACGCCACATAACCAATTATGATCCGGCCAAGGAGCAGACTGCCGCGCAACTACGGTTCGATTCGGTACACAGCTTTGTGCTGCACCTCCCGCCGATTTCAGAGCGTACCACCCCGCCGCCTGAAACGTTTGAAACGGCAGAACCGGTCGATCCGCGCACGCGGATCTTGGCTGATCCCGACCAGATCGCCCCACAGCCACGGCACCACTTTGACCGGGTCATCGACATATGGCCAGGGCGCGTGGAACTGGCCTCAACGATCTCTGGCAATCTTCTTAATGTCATCGTGATCAATGCCTTTGATCCAGCCTCTGGCGCCGCCAACATGTTCATGACGCGGGCCACGGAACTAACTCACTTTGATTCTGGTCACATCTACCAGGGTTCCTGCCGGACGAAAATTTCCGAGAGCGCGTTGCGAGGCACAGCCAACAGGACACGGACGCGATGAAAACCACCCATGTTCCGCAATTCGTCCGCGAAATCCGCACCGCCTCGCGTGAGGTGAACCCCCGCATTCCATCAATGATGTCACGCGATGAGCGCGCCTTGCTGATAACGCTGGCGCGTGATTTTTATCGCGGTGACGGCGTGATCATTGATGCCGGCGTATTTTGCGGCGCCTCAACAGTGGCATTTGGGCAAGGCATTGTTGGCAACCCGGCGCGCGATCAAATCCTCGCGCGCTGGGCCAAGCCTATCCACACGTATGAATATGGCGTGGTCAATCCGGGCATGATTGCCTTTTTTGAACGCCATGTTGTTCCGGGCGACTGGCACGTCGGGGACAGTTTCGAAGGCTATCTGCGCACCAATATCGCAACCGTTGCCGGGCTGGTCGATCTGCATATGGGCGATATTACAACCGCACAGTGGTATGGCGCACCGATCGAGATCATGTTTCTCGACGTGCTGAAATCAGTGGATATTCAGGAGGGGGTGATGCGCACGTTTCTCCCAATGCTCAAAGTAGGCGGTATCTTGATCCAGCAGGATTATTTCATCGATGGCGTGCCATTCGTCAAACTCCTGCAGGAACATCTTTCTGGACATTTCGAATATCTTGGGGAAATCCAATCGACAGCGCTATTCAGGTTGGTCCGGCCGATACCCGCCAGCCTGTTTACCAATGACCCCATCAGCGCGCTTTCCCTCGATACAAAGCTGGCGCTGCTGGATCAGGCCCGCGATCGCAGTATAGATATCGACCGCCGATTGCTGTGTGATACCGGCAAAGTGCGCTTTCTGGCCGAACTGGGCCATCTGACGACAGCACAAGATTGTCTTGAGCATGTACGAAGCGCCTATCCCGATCATTTTGCCGGCCATCCTTCGCCACGCATCGCTAGCGCGATCCGCGCCGCCACCAACCGCGCACGTGGTCGAGTGTATCGCAAACCGGTCGAGGCATAATCAGTGACGCGCAACGAGATTCCTGACGTCCCCTCATAACTCGCGCCCAACCCACCTCTTCCTGCACGGTGAAAGCTTTGTTCACGCCGAGGAACTACTACCAAATCATACTGCAACCGGTAGCGGCCGGGAAGCTTGGATGGGCGGAAGGATCGAGTCGTGCCTTGGACGACGTACTATCAAATTCACAAGCTTAACTGTGCATGGTGCCGACCATGCACAGACCCAAACAAATCGTAATCATGACCAACTCTGGCTGCTGCCGTAACCAGGCTATGCCGCTGTGCATCAGCCACCCAGGCCGGACCTTGGCACCGGCCAACGCATAGTGCGAAAACTGGCGCATAGCATCGGGCTGCGGGCAACGAGGCCCATCGGCCGCACGCCACGCGATTAGCGCCCGATTCAGCGCCGCAGCAGCCAGTCTATCTGCCTTGACCATATTCTGACTGCGGTTGCTGCGCATGTGCATCCTTCACCTCATCGTCGACAGACCATTCGCCCGGTTGTGGCGGGCAGGCCGTCATTTTTGATGAGCTGGGTGTAGTTGCGAACCGGCTAATGCAGCTTGCCCGGCCTCCTAGGCACTCACTCGTAATGGGTGCAGGTAAATCAGAAGGGTGTGTGCGTCCTGAGTGGTCGACCGCCATGGCCGCGCCGAAGGCGCCAACCAATTTGTCTAGTGGCCTTAACCATACATCGCAAACACGCGCAGCTGTACGCGCGACGCAAAAAAAAGGCCCG
>JBBARC010000081.1:0-5512 GCA_040400005.1 Acetobacteraceae bacterium
TAATGTTGACGGCGTGTGGGCGAACTCCGTCATCATAATGCCGGGGGTCTGGGGGGGCGGCTTCGCCCCACCAGCCTTGTCTTCGCCTTGCCTTGCCTTACCCACACTGGAGCACATCACAATGGACCCAAATTTTGCGCATAAGCAGGCGGCGGCGTTGCGGGCGGCGGATTTGGTGGAGCATGGGATGGTGGTGGGGTTGGGCACGGGTAGTACCGCCACATTGTTTATTGCGGAGTTGATTGCGCGTGCGGCGGCCGGGCTGAAAATTCGGTGTGTGCCGACGTCGGAGCGGAGTGCCGCCCAGGCGCGCGATGGCGGGTTGGCGGTGATTGGGTTTGATGCGACCAAGTTTATCGATTTGGCGGTGGATGGGGCGGATGAGATTACCACCATTGGCCTGGATTTAATTAAAGGGTTGGGGGGGGCGTTGCTGCGCGAAAAGATTGTGGCGTCGGCTGCGCGGGAATTTGTGGTAATTGCGGATTCCAGCAAAATGGTCGATCGGCTTGGCATGCGCGCACCGGTGCCGGTGGAGGTAACCCCGTTTGGGCATGAACTCACCGCCTCGCGCCTGGCCAATTTGGGCGCAGATGTTGTTTTGCGGGCCGGGCTGGGTGTGACCCCTTACGTCACCGATGGCGGCAATTTTATCCTGGATTGCCATTTCGGCCGCATCGCCGAGGCGCGTGCGCTGGATGACACCATCCGCAGCATTGTCGGCGTAGTGGAAACCGGTATTTTTGCTGGCATGACCCAGCGCGTGTTGATTGCCAGTGAAACAGGTGTGGCGGAATTGCGCGCGGGATAGTAGCGTTTTAGCTTAAATTAGGGTTTTGAGGGGCAATCATGGCGCGCACACCATTGATGAGGTTCTTACAGCAGACCATCGCCAACGCCGATGCGGCGGCAACCGGGGTATCGGCCCCCGCCCCTTGGCTAATGTCGCGGCGATCGGCGCTGGCAACGGCGGCCGCCGCCGCATTGTTTGCCCCCCGCTTTGCGCGCGCCGGCACGGCCCCACGTATAGGTATTGTTGGGGCCGGGCTTGCCGGGTTAACCGCCGCCTACATGCTGAAACAATCGGGCGTTACCGCCCAGGTATTTGAAGCCAGCACCCGCCTGGGCGGACGGTGTTTTTCATCGCGCGGTTTTTTTGAAGATGGCCAGATTGCCGAACACGGCGGCGAATTTATCGATACTGGCCACCACGAAATTCGCGGCTTGGCAAAAACCTTGGGGCTGCCCTTGGATGATGTTCTGAAAGCAACACCGGCCAACACCGGGCCGCTGTGGTTTTTTGATGGCGCCCCCTACACGGTAGACCAAGCAACCGCCGATTTCGCCCCGGTGCGGTTAATTGTGCACAATCAGGTCGGCCAAGCCGGCGCCAGCACAACTTATGATACCGCAACGCCGTTTGCCAAAAAACTTGATGCCATGACCATCGCCCAGTGGGTGGCGAAATTTGTCCCCGGCGGGCGCACCTCGCGCCTCGGGCAATTGATCGAAAATGCCTACCAGGAAGAAGACGCCGCCATCCCAGAACTGCAAAGTGCGTTGGTGCTGGTGCAAGGCCTGGTGTATTCGCCCAAAGCCGGCTTCAGCCCTTACGCCTACAGCGATCAGCGCTTTCACGTGCGCGGCGGCAACGACCAGATCCCATCGCGTATGGCGGCCGCCTTGCCCGGCCAAATCAACACCGGCATGGTGCTCAGTGCGATTGTCACCAACACCGATGGCAGCATTACCCTGACGTTTGGCAAAGATACCGCAAGCGTTAGCCAAACTTTTGATCGGGTTATTCTGGCCCTGCCTTTTTCGGTGCTGGCGAAATCGGTTGATTTCTCCAAAGCCGGATTTTCAGCCCTAAAAACCCTGGCCATCACCACGCTGGGCATGGGCGTTAGCACCAAGCTGCAACTGCAATACACTCGGCGCCCCTGGTACGATGCCGGCAGCAACGGCGAAATTCGCCTGCCCGCCCCCTTTCAAACCACCTGGGATGTCACCCGCGCCCAGCCCGGCACTTTGGGCATTTTCAATTATTGGTCGGGCGGCCCCACCGCCATTCAGGCCGGCCAAGGCGATCCCCGCCTGGCAGCACTAGCCGCCAGCACAGCCGCCGAAACCGTGATCCCAGGCCTAACCGCGCTATGGAACCGCCGGTTTATCATCAACGCATGGGGCAAAAACCCCTGGTCGCACGGTAGCTACGTTTATTTTGCCCCCAACCAAACCACCACATTCCACGGCATCGAACCGATCGCCGAAGGCAATTGCCACTTCGCCGGCGAACACACGTCGCTTGCCGCCCAAGGGTTTCTAAACGGCGCCGTAGAAACCGGCATGCGGGCCGCGCAGGAAGTTTTGGTGGCTATGGTTTAAGGTAAGAAAGAAAGGCTGGTGGGGCGAAGCCGCCCCCCAGACCCCCTGCATTAATTTCATGGAGTTTGAATTTCGGTCCCGAAGGGAGAGCCATAAGGGTGCCTGTGTCGCGCGAGCATTCAATTGTTCCCGACTGCGAGTGAAAACAGGTAAACTTCGACAGACATAAATAAATCTACGAAATCTCCGGGACCCATGAATTCAAACATAACGGGATGCCCCTGAATTGCAGATGTAATCTCAAACGAACTGCCTGTCGGCGATCGAACCGGAGCATGAAAATTGTTTGCGGGGTGCGTCCCCAATTTCCGGGGGGAATCGATCCGAAAGCGGTTACCGTGAACCACCCCATGCCGCAGATGTCGAACAAGTTCGAGGTGGGGCGCACGGTCAAAATAATTGTTCCGCTCAAACGCATCGGCAAGCGCGACCAGAGCGCCAACAATCCAAATACGATCCAAATCACTTTTAGTTTCCGGATTTTCGGTGGCTTCCCGGAGGTAGTGATCCAGCGCATAGACGGATTTGGTACCGTCATTTCTACCTACCTCACGGACATTGCCATAGTCGATCGGCCGTCGTTGGTCACCATGTGCGACTATATCGAGAATCGCAGAATGCACATAGTAACCACCGCCGAGTCGATGAGCCAACCGTGCCGTGCGAAATGCCGCCTCGTCCAAAAGCGGAAGGATATTCCCACCGCAGACGCAGCGTGCCCCTGAAAGCGTCGAGTCGATCGGCTGGAGTAAGTCGCAGCCCAAGCAAATTGCATTAGTCGCGACCATTGATAGTAAATAAACCCCATCTGAACGAACGGCAAGCTCTTTTGCGGGGCAAGCGCCGGGGTACCCTCAAACCAGAGACATTGACTGGCAACGTGTACGACCAAACACCGAAAATATGCCGGGGGTCTGGGGGAGCGGCTCGCTCCACCAGCCTTTTCTTGCCTTCATCCATATCTTGACCCTGTACCTTAACTACAAAGTGCCCTAATCCCTGCCGCTTCTGTATCCCAAGCCGCCGGCCCCACCATGGTGGCGCGCAGTAGGCCGAGGCGGTCGATGATCAGGGTGGTGGGGAAGCCTTGCACATCAAAATTCCGGCCGATGGCGCCGTGGGCATCCAGCAGCAGGGTGAGGTGGGTGATGGCATGGGCCGTAGCGAAGGGGCGCACAACATCGGCGCCGCCGTGGTCGCTGCTGGCGGCCAGCACGGTTATATCGGGGGCGAGGGCTGCCAAGGTATCGAGTGCCGGCAGCTCGGCGACACAGGGCGGGCACCAGGTGGCCCAGAAATTGAGCACAACGATGCGGCCCAGGTAGGGCGCCAGGGTCGCTACCTTACCATCCAAAGTCGCGAATTTGGCCGCCGGCAGGGGTTTGGGTGGCTTACTGCGAGTGGCCTCGGTTAGCGGGTGAAGTTGCTCAGCGCGCGCTTTGCGTGGCAGGAGAACGGGTGTGAGTGTCAGGCCGGCGAGCAGCGCGCGGCGATAAAGCAGGGTCATGAAGAATGGAGTCTCCGGTTAAAACCGCCAATGCGCAGTGGGGTGGGCGGTTTGTCACTGCGCCGGCCGATATCATGCAGCGTATAAATGCGTCGATCGACTTCGACCGCAAGCTGTGGCGCCAGGATATCGCCGGATCGCGCGCACATGCCGACATGCTGGCGGCGTGCGGCATTATCGGCAGCGATGACCGTGCTGCGATTGACGCGGGCTTGCGCGAGATTGCCGGCGAGATTGAGGCCGGGACGTTTGTGTTTGATGCCGCCCTTGAAGATATTCACATGAATATCGAGGCGCGGCTATCGGCGCGCATAGGCGATGCTGGCCGCCGTCTACACACCGCGCGCAGCCGCAACGACCAGGTGGCAACCGATTTTAAATTATGGGTGCGCGATGCGATTGATGCGATCGTTGGCGCGCTGCACGATGTGATGCAAGCGCTAAGTGTGCGCGCGGTTGAACATGCGGCCAGCCCCATGCCAGGGTTTACCCATTTGCAGGTGGCGCAACCTGTCACCTTCGGCCATCATTTGCTGGCCTATATCGAGATGTTCGCGCGCGATCGCGGCCGCTTTGCCGATGCCCGGCGGCGATTAAACGAATGCCCGCTGGGTGCTGCCGCCTTGGCCGGCACGTCGTTTCCGATTGATCGTAATATGGTATCAGCCAGTTTGGGCTTTGATAGGCCAACAGCGAATTCGTTAGATTCGGTATCGGATCGGGATTTTGCGCTGGAATTTTTGGCTGCGTCCGCGATTACCGCGACCCACATATCGCGCTTTGCCGAGGAGATTGTGATTTGGTGCAGCGCGCCGTTTGGCTTTATCCGGCTATCGGATGCGTTCACCACCGGCAGTTCGATCATGCCGCAAAAGCGCAACCCTGATGCCGCGGAACTGGCCCGCGCCAAGGCCGGGCGCGGCATTGGCGCGTTGGTATCGTTGCTGGTCACCATTAAAGGCTTACCGCTGGCCTATGCCAAAGACATGCAAGAAGATAAAGAGCCGGTGTTTGATGCAACCGATAGTTTGCTGCTGTCGCTGGCCGCAACCGCCGGTATGGTGCGCGATATGGTGCCCGATACCGATCGCATGCGCGCCATGGCCGGCAGTTCGTTTGCAACCGCCACCGACCTTGCCGACTGGCTAGTGCGCGTGCTGAAATTACCGTTTCGCGATGCGCATCATGTCACTGGCCGCATTGTGGCGCGGGCGGAAGCGGATGGGGTAACACTTGCAGACTTGCCGCTGGCGGCGATGCAAGAAATTGAACCGCGCATAAACGACGATGTGTTTTCAGTGTTGAGCGTGGAAGCCTCGCTAAATTCACGCATGAGCTACGGCGGCACAGCACCGATGCGGGTGGCGGATGAGGCGAAGAAATGGAAGGATATACTAGCATGATCAGGGTTTTGCTGTGTGCTGTGGGCTTGGCGGTGGCACTTTCGGCCTGCGGTAAAAAGGGGCCACCCTCGCCGCCGGGGCCGCCGGATCAAGTGATGTACCCAAAAACGTATCCGGCGCAGTAGGCGTTTTACCTCCCGCAATGCGACCGGCGCAGAGGCTGCACGGATGCTGCAACAGTTGGGTGCGGTGGGATTTTGACGCGCGTTGGCTG
>JBBARC010000082.1:0-5140 GCA_040400005.1 Acetobacteraceae bacterium
AGACCCTTAACGCCTAGGGGCTTGGGAGTTACGAAAAAGAAGCAAAAAGACTTTTGAAATTTGGGACTGGGACTTTTGGCTGCACCTTATCCACAACCAAACGTGAAAAAAGTCTTTTTTGTATTCACCAGCCTGCCTTTGGACCGATGATTTTATTGGGGGTTGTGGGGTGGTCGGGCAGCGGCAAGACGACGCTGGTGACCGCGCTGTTGCCGTTGCTGAGCGCGCGCGGCTTGCGGGTGTCGACGATTAAGCATGCGCATCACGGCGTGGACCTGGATCGGCCGGGCAAGGACAGTTTTCGCCATCGCGAGGCCGGTGCCGAGGAAGTGATGCTGGTGAGTGCTGGACGGTTTGCGTTGATGCGCGAATGCCCAGGGGATGCGCCGGATTTGGCAGCCCTTGCGGCACGGCTGGCGCCGGTGGATTTGGTGCTGGTTGAGGGCTTTAGGAGCTACGATTTTCCAAAAATCGAGGTTTGGCGTGAGGCTTTGGGCGAGCCGCGGTTGCCGGCCGAGACCCGCCAGGTGATGGCGGTGGCGAGTGATGTGGCGGTGATTGGCGGGTGTGTGGTGCCGGTTTTGCCACTGAATGCGCCGGTGATGGTGGCGGACTGGGTGGCTGATTTCGTGATAAGGCAGCGGCGGTTAGGTGGCGGCACTTGAGCCGCGCCGCGTGGCGCTGCAATGTGTGGGGGTTCCGCCGAGCCTGGAGGCTGTGTGCTTATGCGTCATGTTAGTGTTGTTGTGTCTGTGATGCTGCTGGGCGGCTGTGCGGGGTCGGGGTTTGGTACGTATGTGCACGATACCACGCGGCTGCCTTGGCATAATCCTAATCAACCGCAAGGCAGCGCGCCGAACCATGAAAAGGTTTTGGCGGTAAAGGGGGCGTTACAGCCTGCACCTTTGGTGATGGCGCCGGCTGGGGCGTGGCCGGGGCCACCGAAAGCGATCCCAAGTTTGCAGGATCTGCAGCGCCAGCAGAACGATGAAATGGCATCGGGGACGTATGCGCCGCATGCGATGTCGGGCGATTTGCCGCAACTACCGGGTTACGCGGTGACGCCGCCGCCGGAGCCGCTGGTGGCGCCCAAGCAAAGCTTCCCGACCGGGGTGGTGAGCGGGGTTGAGGGCAAGGCGGTGGGCTCGACGGGTGGTGCCGAGGTGACACGATCGGTGCCGGGGCCGGATGCGCACGGCAATATTGTGGTGCCGAACGGCGATGGCAGCAGCACTGTGATTGGCCGTGATGGCAGTGTGACGACGCAGCCGGCGCCGAAATAACGGCGGGTTGCGCGCTTAGGATGACCGCGGCGCCAATTACGATTTTGTATTTTGCCTGGCTGCGCGAGCGCACCGGGTGCGCTGAAGAGCGCGTGGCGTTGCCCGATGGGGTGGGCAATGTTGGTGATTTGATGGCGTGGTTGCAGGCGCGCGATGACGGGCACCGGTCGGCTTTTGCTAATCCGCGCCTGGTGCGGGCTGCGGTTAATCAGGATTTTGCGGGCCCCGATACGGCGATTGCGCCGGGGGATGAGATTGCGTTTTTTCCGCCGGTAACGGGGGGGTAGCAACGCTTTGGGCCGGATTTTGGTGAGTGAGGCGGAGTTTGATGTGGCGGCCGAGATGGGCGAGCTTGCGAATAGCGGCGGCGTTGGCGGGATTGGCTGTTTTGTGGGTGTGGTGCGCAGCGATGTGGCGCGGCCGATTTCGGCGTTGGAGCTTGAGCATTACCCTGGGATGACCGAGCGGGCGATTGGCCGGATTGTGGCGCAGGCCGAAGCCAGATTTGGCTTGCTGGGGTGCACTGTTATTCATCGGGTCGGGCGACTGCCCCCAGGGGCGCGCATTGTGCTGGTGTTGGCGGCGAGTGCGCATCGCGCCGCGTCCTTGGAGGCGACGGCGTTTTTGATTGATTGGCTAAAAACCCGTGCACCGTTTTGGAAGCGCGAGGTTTATCTGGACGGTGAGGCGAGCTGGGTGCTGGCGCTGGATGAGGATGAGCAGGCGGCGGCGCGCTGGGGTGGCGAGGTTGGCGCCGGCGTTTAGAGCTTGGCGGAATCTAGCCGGTAGCCGCCGCCTTCGGTGATGAGAAGGCGGGCATTGGTGGGGTCGGGTTCGATTTTTTGGCGCAGGCGATAGATGTGGGTTTCTAGCGTGTGGGTGGTGACGGCGGCGTTGTAGCCCCAGACTTCGTTGAGCAGGACTTGGCGGGCGATGGCTCGGCCGCCGGCGCGGTAGAGGAATTTTAGGATTGCCGCTTCTTTTTCGGTGAGGCGGATGCGGCGGTTTTTGGTGTGTTCCTGGAGTAGCTTTGCCGAGGGGCGGAAGCTGTAGGGCCCGATTTGAAAGACCGCATCTTCGGAATTTTCAAAAATGCGGATTTGAGCGCGTAGGCGGGCGAGGAGTTCGCCTAGGCGGAAGGGTTTGGCGATGTAGTCGTTGGCGCCGGAATCGAGGCCGCGGACGATGTCGGCTTCTTCGTCGGAGCCGGTGAGGATGATGATGGGCAGACGGATGCCGTCGCGGCGGAGTTTGGCGCAGTAATCGCGGCCGTCACCATCGGGGAGGGTGACATCGAGGATGATGCCGTCGAAGCCCTTGGGCTGGCCTGCAAGAAGTGCCGTTGCCTGGGCAAGCGTGGTGGCGATATGGGGGATAAATTCGCCGTCAACTTCCAACTGGGCTGCGAGTTCAGCGCAGAGGGCGCCGTCGTCGTCGATGATCAGGATTGGGCGATCACCCGCCATGTTATGGTCTCCCCTGCCGGATGTGGCCGCTGCCGGCACATGATTGTGTATTGCTTGCCTGTGAAGTGGGGTGAGCGCAAGCGGGACCGGTGGGCTGGATTGCGTAAGCCGGGGTTGTTTACGTGCGCGCGCCGCCGACCTATGCACCGATCATGGATATATTTTTAGGGCACGAGGCGGTGGTGACGCGCCAGCTTCGCCGGGTGCACCGGGCACTGCTGGAGTTGCGGCGCGGCGTGCCGGTGGTGCTGACGCAAGGGGGTGCCGCACTTGTTGTGCTGGCGGCGGAGACGGTTTGTGACGCGGGGCTTGCGGAGTTTAGGGCGAGTTCGGTGGGTGAGCCGGTGATGGTGCTGGCGGCTGGACGGGTGGCGGATTTGGGGATTGCGGCGGCCGGTGATCAGGCGGTGGCGTTGAACGTGGGGCCCGCGGCGCTGGATGCGGATTTGGTGACGCGGCTGGCGGACCCGACGCTGGCGCAGGCTGTGCCGCCGGGTGACGGGGTGCGTGTGGTGGTAAGCCCCGACGGGGCGACGGCTGCTTTGCGGTTGGCAAAGCTTGGGCGATTACTGCCTGCGGTGCTGGTGGCGCCGGCGCGGACCAACATCGATGGCCATGATCTGTTGGTGGTGGCGGGCGAGGAAGTGTTGGCGTACCCCGAGATGGCGGCGGCGGCGCTAACCCGGGCGGCGCAGGCGTTGGTGCCGTTGGCTGCGGCCGAGGATGCGCGGCTGGTGGCGTTTCGACCGCCCGACGGTGGGATTGAGCATTTGGCGATTTTGATCGGGTCGCCCGAGGCCGCTGATGCGCCGTTGGCGCGGATCCATTCGGAGTGTTTTACCGGCGATTTGCTGGGTAGTTTGCGCTGTGATTGCGGGCCGCAACTGCATGAGGCGATGGCGCGGATGCGGGCCGAGGGGGCGGGGGTTGTGCTGTACATGGCGCAGGAAGGGCGCGGGATTGGGCTTGCCAATAAGCTGCGGGCCTATGCGTTGCAGGATCGTGGCTTGGACACGCTGGATGCCAACCGGGCGCTGGGGTTTCGTGCCGATGAGCGCAATTTTGCGCCGGCGGCGGTGATGCTGCGCGATTTGGGGCTGACGCGGGTGCGGTTGCTGACCAATAACCCGGCTAAGATGAGCGGACTTGCGGCATACGGCATTGATGTGGTGGGGCGCGAGGCGCTGTCGATTGCGGCTAACGGGGTGAATGACCGGTATTTGGCGACCAAAGCGGCGCGATTTGGCCATTTGATTGGCTGAGGCGGAGACCGCGCCCGGCGAGGTTTGGGCCGAGGTTTGGCCTGATCGGCGGTTTTGCGTGCGGGGCCAGGTTTTCCGGGCGGTTATTGGTGCGGGCGGCCTGCGGCGTGACAAAAGCGAGGGTGATGGCGCAACACCGATTGCGCAGTTGCCGCTGCGGCGAGTTTTGTACCGTGCCGACCGGGTGCGCAAGCCGCAGGCGCTGGTGGCGGTTGAGGCCTTGGCGCCGGCGGATGGCTGGTGTGACGATGCGCGCCATGCCGACTACAATTGTTACGTGCGGCTGCCCCATGCGGCGCGCCACGAGGCGTTGTGGCGTGAGGACGGCGTGTACGACGTTATTGGCGTGCTGGGGTGGAACGACGCGCCAGTAGCGCGCGGGCGCGGATCGGCGATTTTTCTGCATGTTGCGCGGCCTGATATGGCGCCGACGGAAGGATGCGTGGCGCTTGCCCTGGCCGACGTGCAGGCGGTGCTGGCGATGGGGTTGCGCGGCATTATTGTGCGCGGGTGATGTCAGGACCGGTTGGTTGGCGACCGCTTACGATGGCGTATTAGCCGAGGTTGGTGGCGGCGAGCTTGCGGGCTGTTCGCAGCAGGAAGGCGCGATCATCTGGTTCGCAGACGCGGTAGAGGCGGAGCATGGCGAGCTCGTCACCCTGGATTGCCGGATCTTCGCCGCGCCCGGTGAGCAGGGTTTCGATCGATACCCCGAGGGCGGCGGCGACGATGGGGATATTTTCGCGCAACTGGCCGGCCCTATCGGTTTCCCATTGGGCGACTGCGCTGCGGCTGACGCCGCAGGCCATGGCGAGCTGATCCTGGGTGATGGCGCGATCGTGGCGCAAGGCGCGGATGCGGGCGCCGACGGTTTCTGTTTTAGCGGGCATGACGGCACTATAAGATAGGGCGGCTAACTTTGCCAGTTATTTTTGTTGACCTTAAATGTTTGTTTGACTAACGTGACGTTAGCATGAATGTCATGGGAGGTTACGATGGCTGAGCGGTTTGTTTGGGATGCGGCGCGCGACCGGCGGTTGCGGGCATTGCGGTGGGAAGGAACGACATGGGAGGAGTATGGCGCGACAATCTGTGTGAGAAACTGCGTCAATCAGGATGAGAAACTTTG
>JBBARC010000083.1:0-4771 GCA_040400005.1 Acetobacteraceae bacterium
AGCCGATACGCTCGCCGAGACCCTTAACGCCTAGGGGCTTGGGAGTTACGAAAAAAGAAACAAAAAAGACTTCTATGACGCTAGTTCGGAGAACGCGGTGGAAGGGCAGCCCCAGGCCCAGCGTAGTAAAAGTCTTTTTGCTTCTTTTTCTTCAGAAAAAGAAGAATCTTACCTTTACCCGTTCACCCTTGCGCAAGCCGGCAAGCGCGGCGATATAGGGGGCGGGAGACCGGTCGCGGACGGGCGCCTTGCTAACCCGGTCAGATCCGGAAGGAAGCAGCCGCGGCGAGATCACGCCCGGGTCGTTGGCCGGTCTTCCACCCATTTTTCCCCGCGCCATCATAAGCTTGCGGTTGGGCACAGTAAGGGGCGCGGATGTCTGATACGCCGGAAACCGGCTTTTTTGCCGATCCAGCACCGGTGCCCACCCAAGGCGGACCTGGTTTGTTTGGTGATGACCCGCCCCCGCCAGCCCCAGCTGTATCAACGCCCTACCGGGTGCTGGCACGCAAATACCGCCCCACCACGTTTGACGATTTAATCGGCCAGGATGCCATGGTGCGCATCTTGCGCAGCGCCTTTGCCCGCGATCGCATCGCCCATGCCTTTATGCTCACCGGTGTGCGCGGTGTCGGCAAAACCACCACCGCCCGCATCATCGCCCGCGCGCTCAACTGCGTAGGGCCCGATGGCAAAGGCGGCCCCACGGTCGACCCCTGCGGCGTGTGTTCAATCTGCCGCGCCATTTTGGCCGACCGCCACCCCGATGTGATCGAGATGGATGCGGCCTCCCGCACCGGCGTCGATGACGTGCGCGAGATTATCGAGGCCACACGGTTTCGCCCGATGGAAGCGCGCACCAAGGTTTTTGTCATCGACGAAATCCACATGCTGTCGCGCAACGCCTTCAACGCCCTGCTGAAAACGCTGGAAGAACCGCCGCCGCACGTCAAATTCATTTTTGCCACCACCGAAATTCGCAAAGTGCCGGTCACCGTTTTATCGCGTTGCCAGCGCTTTGATTTGCGCCGCATTCCGCTCGATCTGCTCTCCGCCCATTTCGGCCGCATCGCCGGCGCCGAGGGCATCACTGCCGAACCCGAGGCGCTGGCCGCCATTGCCCGCGCGGCCGACGGATCCGTCCGCGATGGGCTGTCCCTGCTCGACCAGGCCATCGCCCAGGCCGATGGTGGTGCGGTCACCGCCCCCGATGTCGCCAGTATGCTGGGGGCTGCCGATCGCGGCCAGATTTTTGATCTGATGGAGGCAGTGCTCGCCGGCCGGGTTGCCGATGCTTTAGCCATTACCGAACGCGCCCATGTGCACGGCGTCGATGCCGGCCAAATTATCGGCGATTTGCTGGAACTCACCCATTTGCTGGCGCGGCTAAAATCGGTGCCGGCACTGGCCAAATCGCATGATCTACCCGAAGCCGAACGCGTGCGCGGCGCCGATATCGCCGGCCGCATCGGCATGCCGGTGCTCGGCCGGGTCTGGCAAATGCTGCTGCGCGGGGCAAGCGAGATTGATATCGCCCCAGACCGCCGCATGGCCGCCGAAATGATCCTGATCCGCCTATGCCACGTCGCCGATCTGCCCACGCCGGCCGATTTGGTGCGCCGCCTTGAAGCCGATGGGGGTGGTACCGATCGTGGCCCGGCCCCCAGCAATGGCGGCAATGGTGGCGGTGGCACCCGCGCCATCGCCAATGGCGGTGCGCGCGCCGCCGCAATTCCCGCGCCCGATGCCCAAGCCGCCCCGCGCATCAGCAGTTTTCGCGATGTGCTGGCATTGAGCGAAGCCGGCACCGACGTGTTGCTGCACGGCCATTTGCTGCATTCGGCGCATCTGGTGAAATTTGCGCCCCCGGTGATCGAGCTGCGCGCCGACCGCGATGCCCCGCGCGATCTCGCCTCCCGCCTGGCCACATTATTGCAAACCGCCAGCGGCACGCGATGGACCATCGTGCTATCGGGTGATGCCGGCGCGCCCACCTTGGCCGAACAAGGCCGCAAAGCCGATAGTGATCGCCGCGTGCTCGCCCTCCAGCACCCGCTGGTGGCGGCCCTGATGGCCGCCTTCCCCGGCGCCAAACTGGAATCGGTGCGCGACCCCGGGGTCGATGCTTACGGCCTGCAGATCGATGCCCCCCCCGACATCCCGCCGTTTGCCCCGGATGATGCAGAACCTGCCGAGTATTTCGACGAAATTGTGGAGACCGAGCAATGAAAAACCTCGCCGGCCTAATGAAACAGGCAAGCCAGATGCAATCCAAAATGGCCGACATGCAGGAACGCGTGGCGCTGATGAGCGCCGATGGCAGCGCTGGCAACGGGCTGGTGACGCTGACACTTTCCGGCAAAGGCGAGCTGCGCGCCCTGCATATTGACCCCAAACTTGCCGACCCCGCCGACACCGAAACCTTGCAAGATCTCATTCTGGCCGCCCACCAGGATGCCAAAGCCAAGGTAGAAGCCATGCTGCAAGCCGAAATGTCGCGCGTCACCGGCGGCCTAAACTTGCCGCCAGGCCTTTCGCTGCCTTTTTGATGCACGCGTAGCCCATGGCGCTAAGTGAACTTGATGCGCTGATCGCGATGTTTGCCCGCCTGCCCGGTTTTGGCCGGCGTAGCGCACGCCGCGCCGTACTCTCGCTGATGCAATCACCCGAAGGCCGCATGTTGCCGCTCGCCCAAGCCCTGGATGCCTGCGCCCGTGCGGTCAAGCGTTGCGATACCTGCGGCAATTTGGATAGCACCAACCCCTGCGCCATCTGCACCGACCCCGATCGTGACGCTGCAATGATTTGCGTGGTCGAAGGTGTGGGCGACGTTTGGGCGCTGGAACGCGCCCATGTGCATAGCGGCGTTTACCACGTGCTGGGCGGCACGCTTTCGCCAATTGCCGGCACCACACCTGATGATTTAGCGATCAAATCGCTGCTCGCCCGCATCACCCGCGGCGGCATCACGGAAGTGATTTTGGCGCTAAGTGCCACGGTAGATGGCGCCACCACATCGCATTATGTCGCCGATCGCCTCGCCCAAACCGGGGTAAATGTCACGCGCGTTGCCCAAGGCGTGCCGATCGGTGGCGCGCTAGATGTGCTCGATGATGGCACGCTGGCAACCGCCTTAAACGCGCGCAGATAAGGATGGGCCGATGAGCAGCCTTATCACCTTGCGCGCCGGCGATTTGGCGCTCGATCTCGATGCCACCCACGGCGGCGCCATCGCCGCGTTCACTGATGGGGCCCACGATATTTTCCGCGCCATCATCACCCCGGCCCTCGCCGCCCAGCAAGGTGCACGCATCGCCTGCTATCCGCTGGTGCCCTATGCCAATCGTATCGGTGATGGAAAATTCACCTGGAACGGCGAACCCCACGTGCTCGCCAAAAACTTCGGCAACCACCCGCACCCGCTGCACGGCAATGGCTGGATGCATTCATGGAAAGTGGTCAGCCGCGATCAACGCGCCGCCGTGCTGCGCTTTGATCACCTGCCGGCCGATGCCAACGATCCCGAATGGCCCTTTGCCTTTAGCGCCACGCAAAGTTTTGCATTATCCGACACCGCGTTAATCATTGGCCTGTCGCTGACCAACACCAGCGCCGTGCGCGCCCCTGGCGGCTTAGGCCTGCACCCGCTGATCGCCCGCACTCCCGGCACTGAACTGACCTTTGCCGCCGAGGCTTTGTGGCAATGCGGCCCCACCATGCTGCCCGATGTGCTGCGCGGCATCGATGAGTATGCCGATTTTTCGCAAGGCCTGGCCTTGGCGGGCGTCGATTTTTTCGACACCTGCTTTGCCGGCTGGCCCGGCGAGGCAACAGTTTCCTGGCCCGAACGCGAAACGCGGTTACGCGTTAGCGCCGACCCGGTGTTTGACCATCTGCACGTGTTTACCCCGCCAGGGCAGGATTTTTTCGCAATCGAACCGGTCACCCACATGCCCAACGCGATCAACGAAGTGCGCAACCGCCAAGGCCGCCGCGACGACACCATGCGCGCCCTGGCTCCGGGGGAGACGCTGGCGGGTGCGGTAAAATTCACGGTTTTGCGCGGCGCATAACAGCGCATGACGGCCGCGCCACGTGCCACCATTGAACGCACGCCGATAAAAAGCCTTTGCCAACCCGGCGGTTCTGTTGGCGGCTTGCGATGGCGTGCTGAAGCACACCCTGCTCGGTTAGGGCGGGGAGGTGGCGCGGGGATCGGGGGTTTCGTTACCGGCGGCGTCGAAGGCGTCGTCGTAATCTGGCGGGTCGTCGGTGGTGAACAGAAATTCGTCTGGCAGTTTGGGGAAATCCATTTCGATGGCGAGTTCGTCGCAGATGGCGAAGAGGATGTTGGGGATTTCGATGATTTGATCGGGGTCGGCGGCGAGGTGTTCGTCGGCGCGGGCGGTAGTTTCGCGCAACAGGGCGGCGCGGTCGGGGTGGTTGGCGGTGACTAGGCGGAACGCCTCGTGCAGCTTGGCGCGGCGGGGGTCGGGGTTGCGGGTGGGGGACCGGAGCGTGCCGGCGGCGCTGGCGGCGAGGCGGGCTTCGAGGGCGATGCAATCACGCACGACGGCAGCGAGGCGGGTGAAGAGCACGGCTGGGTCGGTTGGTTTGACGGATGATGTGGCCGGCCGGGCGGCTTGGCTGCTGGCTGAAAGGCGGGGCGCGGGGGCTGAATTGATGTGCGGCTCCGCCGCTGGGGTTGGTGGCGGCTCCGCCGCTGGGGTTGGTGGCGGCTCCGCCGCTGGGGTTGGTGGCGGCTCCGCCG
>JBBARC010000084.1:0-3894 GCA_040400005.1 Acetobacteraceae bacterium
TGACCTCGCCATGGGCCTGGCCCGCGCCGCCGCCGCCCGCACGCTGGCCGACTGGGCCGAACCCGAACAATCGCCCGCGGCGGAGCCGCACCTCATTGAATCGGCGGAGCCGCATGGTATTCAATCGGCGGAGCCGCAGCTTATACAGACGGCCGAGCCGCAACGCATGCAACCGGCGGCGCCGCACACCAATCCCGCGCCAAGCCGCCAGGGCAACCGCCCCGCCACACCCTCATCTGCCAAACCAACCGACCCGGCCTTACTCTTCACCCGCCTCGCCGCCATTGTGCGCGACTGCATCGCCCTGGAAACCCGCCTCGCCGCCAGCGCCGCAGGCATATTCAGCGCCGCAGGCATATTCAGCGCCGCAGGCACATCCAATACATCCCGCGCGCCCATGCGCCAGCCGCCAGACCCCCGTCGCCCCAAACTGCAAGAAGCGCTCCGCCTGGTCACCACCAACCACCCCGACGGTGCCGCCCTGTTACGCGAAACCACCCTCCGCGCCGACGAACATTTGGCCGCCGACCCCGATCAAACCATCGAAATCCCCGATCTGCTCGCCAACATTTGCGACGAACTCGGCATCGAAATCAATTTCAAAACCCTGCCCGACGAATTTCTGTTCACCACGTACGACCCAATAGACTTCGACGACGCCGCCCCCGACCCCCGCGCCACCTCGCCGCCCCAATAGCCCGAGTAGCCCGGGTGAAAACCCGGGGGCGAACTATCCACACCTCCCGCTGGCGGATAAGCGAAGCGCCATGCACCGCCGCAAATCGCCATCGCAAGCCGCTGGGTTCGCGGCGCCACCACCATAGGCGCGTGCCCGCACGGCTGCCCGATCGCGCGCGGCGCCTAGACCGGGACAAGCAAACTGACCCACTACCCAATACTAGCGGCTGGGGTATGGTGAGCCACCCAGGGTTTGCGGGTTAAGGGAACGCTTGCGTGTTGAGTGACGATACCGCCGATGACCGTTTAAGCCTGCCGAGCTGGCTCTATACCGATGCGGAATTTCTGGCGGCCGAGTCGGCACAGGTGTTTCGGCCGTCGTGGCAGATTATGTGCCATTTGAGCGATATTCCTAAACCGGGTGACTACCACACGCTGGATTTTTTGGGCGAGACGGTTTTTGTGGTGCGCGGCGCCGATGGCCAGCCGCGCGGGTTTTATAACGTCTGCCGCCACCGCGCCGCCCGTTTGCTCGATGGCGCGTCTGGAAATTGCGGCAGCCGGGTGGTGTGCCCTTACCATGCGTGGACCTATGGGCTGGATGGCACGCTGATTGGGCTGCCGTCTGCCCGCGAATTTTCGCACATGCGCATGGCCGATCATGGCTTGGCGCCAGTTGATGTAGAAGTTTGGCGCGGGTTTGTGTTTGTGCGGTTAGCCGGCGCGGCTGGCCCGAGTGTAGCCGAGATGATGGCGCCGTATGACGCGGAGATAGCACCTAACCGGTTTGAGCATTTGCAGCCGTTGGGGCGGGTAAGCTTGCGCACGCGCCTGGTGAACTGGAAAAATGTGGGCGATAATTATTCCGATGCTTTGCATATTCGCGTGGCGCATCCTGGGCTTACCAGGTTATTTGGCAAAACCTATGGGGTAGAATCGCAGCCTTGGATAGATAAAATGTGGGGCGAGTTGCAGGATCAGCCATCCAGCAACCGATCGGAACGGATGTATCAAAAATATTTGCCGCCAGTTGAGCATTTGCCGGCAGATCGGCAGCGGTTGTGGACCTATTACAAACTGTGGCCAAATATCGCGTTTGATGTGTACCCTGATCAGGTCGATTTTATGCAAAGCCTACCGATATCCCCAACCCAAACGATCATTCGTGAAATTGCCTATGTGCTGCCCGATGCCAGGCGTGAAATGCGGGCGGCAAGGTATTTGAACTGGCGGATTAACCGCCAGGTGAGCGAAGAAGATCGTGATCTGATCGAACGCGTGCAGCACGGCATGGCATCAAGCAGCTACACAGTAGGCCCGCTAGGCGATAGCGAAGTGAGCCTGAAAAATTTCGGCAAAAAACTACGATCACTCATTCCACAAGCCAAACTGCACAGGGCGCCCGCTCCAGGATGGTGGCAATGCAAGACTCCAACAGCATAAAAAGTCTTTTGCTTCTTTTCGTCAGAAAAGAAGGGTCTTCCTTCCTGTTCCCACCCCCGAGGGCAAAGTGGCAAAAAACAAAGTTGTGTTAGTAGGCGGCGGCCACAACGGCCTAGTGTGCGCGTTTTATCTGGCGAAAGCTGGTTTTGACGTCACCGTGTGCGAACGCCGCGGCGTTGTCGGCGGTGCCGCAGTAACCGAAGAATTTCACCCAGGGTTTCGCAATTCGGTCGCCAGCTACACGGTAAGCCTGCTGAACCAGCAGGTGATCGACGATATGGGCTTGGCAGCGAGAGGTTTGCGCATTGTCGAGCGGCCGATTGCGAATTTTTTACCGACGGCTGATGGCCGGTATCTGAAAATGGGTGGCGGGTTAGAGCGCACCCAGGCCGAAATTGCGAAATTTTCAACCAAAGATGCGGCCGCCCTGCCCGCCTATTATGCCATGCTGGATGATGTGGGCGATGTGTTGCGGGTGCTGGCGATGGAAACGCCGCCGAACCAGCCCGATGGCGTGTGGGGGCTGCCGCGCGCGATACGCCAAGGCAATAGTTTGCGCGGGCTTGGCTTGCCACAACAGCGCGACATGCTGGATTTGTTTACCAAATCAGCACGGGATTTTTTGGATAGCTGGTTTGAAAGCGACGAGATTAAGGCAGCATTGGGCTTTGATTCGATTGTGGGTAATTACGCCAGCCCCGATACGCCAGGGTCAGCCTATGTTCTGCTGCACCACACGTTTGGCGGGGTGAACGGCAAAAAAGGCAATTGGGGCCACGCGATCGGCGGCATGGGGGCGATTACCCAGGCGATGGGCCAGGCGTGCGTAGATGCCGGCGTGCGCATCTTGCTGGATGCACCAGTGGCCCAGGTGCTGGTAAGCAATGGCCAGACACGCGGTGTTTTGCTTACCGATGGCAAGGAGATTGCCGCCAATTTGGTGATTGCCAACGTGAACCCGAAATTGCTCTACCAGCGCTTGATTGCACCCACCGATCTGGCTGCCGATTTCCGCAAGCGCATAGACAATTACAAGTGCAGCTCTGGCACATTTCGGATGAATGTCGCCCTGTCTGAACTGCCCGATTTTACCTGCCTGCCTGGGCGCATCGCCGCCGAACACCATGCCAGCGGCATCGTGCTGGCACCAACACTGGATTATATGGATCGCGCCTATCAGGATTCGCGGGCCTATGGCTGGTCGCGCGCACCGATTGTGGAAATGCTCATCCCCAGCACCGTGGATGACACGCTGGCACCGCCCGGCCAGCACGTGGCCAGCCTATTCTGCCAGCAAGTGGCCCCCACCCTTGCCAATCGCGACTGGGCCGATGCGCGCGAAGAGGTCGCCCAGTTAATGATCGATACCGTCACCCAATTCGCACCCAATTTCAAAGCATCCGTGCTAGGCAAAGTCAGCCTATCCCCGGTGGATTTGGAAGAAAAATTCGGCCTGATCGGCGGCGATATCATGCACGGCCATATGTCGCTCGATCAATTATGGGCCGCCCGCCCCGTGCTGGGCCACGGCAGCTATCGTGGCCCCATCAAAGGATTATACATGTGCGGCGCCGGCAGCCACCCCGGCGGCGGCGTATCCGGCATGCCAGGCTACAACGCCGCCCGCGAAGTACTACGCGACACGCGCCTATCCACCCGCCTAGGCCACGCGCTGCACGGCCGCTAGGGGCAGCTTGGGTTTGGGGCGTGGGGGGAAAAAGAAAGGCGAGGGCTCTGCCCTTCGATCCCGCTAAGGGCAAGCCCTTAGAACCC
>JBBARC010000085.1:0-3573 GCA_040400005.1 Acetobacteraceae bacterium
ACCCTTAACGCCTAGGGGCTTGGGAGTTACCTTTTTTCTTCAGAAAAAAGAAAATTCTTACTTTTTTGGCATTCACCCGATTGCCCTGGTGGCTTGCATGCAGGATATTTTACTGGCGGAAGTTTTGCGTAATGGCGTGGTCGAATCGCGCCATGCCGGGGCTTACGTGGTGGCCGATGCGGCCGGCGGCTTGGTTGCGCATGGCGGCGACCCCGATCGGGCGATTTACCCGCGCAGTGCGGTAAAAGCCCTGCAAGCCCTGCCGTTGATCATTGGTGGCGCGGCGGCGCGGTTTGGCCTGACCAGCGCTGAACTGGCGCTGGCGTGTGCGTCACACGCCGGCGAGGTGATGCATACGCAAACCGCGGCCGTCATGCTGGCCAAGGCCGGGCGGGATGTCACCTGCCTGGAATGCGGCACCCATTGGCCCAGCAGCGGGCGGGCGGCGCGGGCGCTGGCCGCCGGCGGGCTTGCGCCCAACGCGCTGCACAATAATTGTTCGGGCAAGCATGCTGGTTTTGTGTGCACGGCCATTGCTGCCGGTATCGACGTGCCCGGCTACGTGGAGCCCACCCACACCACCATGCGCGCGGTCACCGCCGCGTTGGGCGAGGTGACCGGCATCGCCCTTGATCACCAAAGCCCAGCGACCGACGGGTGTTCGATCCCGACCTATAAAATTCCCCTGCTGGCACTGGCCCGCGGCTTTGCCCGGTTTGGCAACGGTGCGCATCTATCGGCCGAATTTGGCGCGGCGGCCGCGGTTTTACGGGCCGCCGTTGCGGAAAATCCGCTGATGATTGCAGGCCACAACCGGTTTGATACGGTGGTGAGCCAGGCCCTAGGCGCGGCGGCGTTTGTGAAAACCGGGGCCGAAGGGGTGTATTGCGCATCCCTGCCCAGTTTGGGTTTGGGTATTGCGCTAAAATGCAGCGATGGTGCGGCGCGCGCCGCCGAAGCCGCGATGGCGGCGTTGGTCGCGCGGTTTTTAGGCCCGCATCCGGTGCTGAGCGGCTACGCGGAGCGGCCATTGACCAACTGGAACGGCCGCATCGTCGGGGCGATTGTGGCGCGGGTGGGTGGTTGACCGATGGCGCATTTATTTTCATACTAAATTGATATGATAAACCATCCCCCCACTCTGCCCACGCGCGCCGAAGCTTTTCGGGTGTGGGCGCGTATCGGCATGCTATCGTTCGGCGGCCCGGCCGGGCAAATCGCCCTAATGCACAAGGAAATTGTCGAACAGCGCGGCTGGGTCAGCGAACGCCGATTTTTGCAGGCACTCAGCTTTTGCCATGTGCTGCCCGGGCCGGAAGCGCAGCAATTGGCAACCTACCTGGGCTGGTTGATGCACGGCGCGGCAGGCGGTGCGGTTGCCGGCACGTTGTTTGTGCTGCCCGGCGCCGTGGTGATGCTGGGGCTCTCGCTGCTGTATGCGCTGCTGGGCGGTGTGCCGGCGGTGGACGGGCTATTTTTTGGCCTGAAATGCGCAGTGCTGGCCCTGGTGGTGGAAGCGCTGCTACGCATCGCCAAGCGCGCATTAAAAACCAACGCTGCCCGTGGGTTGGCAGTTTTTGCGTTTTTCGCCCTATATTTTTTCCATGTGCCATTTCCGCTGATGGTGCTGGTGGCAGGCCTGCTGGGGGCCGCACAGCCGGCGCTGTTTGGTGGTGCCAAACATGGCGGCAAAACCGAAAGCGATGTCGGGCTGGTGGATGCGGTGCTGGCCGCTGACCCTGCCCTGCCGCAACGCCTGGCCGCCAGCGCGCGGCGCGCAGGTTTTATAGCCCTTGCCCTGTGGTTAATCCCGCTGGCCGCGTTGCTGCTGTGGCGCCCGGCACCTTACGCCGATGTCGCCTGGTTTTTTTCCAAAATGGCGGTGGTCACCATCGGCGGCGCCTACGCGGTGCTGGGCTATGTCGCGCAAGATGCGGTGCAAATTTACCATTGGGTAACCCCGCACGAAATGCTGGCCGGCTTGGGCTTGGCCGAAACCACGCCGGGGCCGTTAATTTTGGTGCTGCAGTTTGTCGGTTTCATGGCCGGGTTTCGCGCCCACGGCATTGGCGGCGGCGTGGCGGCATCGGTGCTCACCCTGTGGGTAACGTTTCTGCCGTGCTTCGTGTTTGTGTTTTTGGGTGCGCCGCTGATTGAAAAACTCGCCGCCAACAAAGCGCTGAGCGGTGCATTGGCCGCCATTACCGCGGCCGTTGTGGGCGTGGTGGGCCAGTTGGCAGTGTGGTTTGCCCTGCACGTGCTGTTTGCCCAGGTGGTCGGGCACGCGGTTGGTCCGATCACGGTAGACGTGCCGGTGCTGGCAAGCCTTGATTGGGCAGCGGCCCTTATTGCTGCGGCCGCGGCGTTTGCAGTGTTTCGCCTGCACTGGAAAGTGCTGCAGATACTGCCACTGGCGGCTTTTGCCGGGCTTGCCTTTCGTCTGCTATAAGCTGGCTTCGGGGCCGCCGCACAAAAACCAATGGCGGCCCGGTGTGCGGGACAATTGCCATGCAGATGCATCACAGAATTTGGCTGGTTCGGGCGCTAGCCGTGGCGGCGGCGGTGTTTTTTGTGCTCAGCGTGCTGTTTGCTACCGCCGAGCCTTACGACATGCCGATGCTGCAAGTGCTGGCCCTGATCGACCCCGATTGGCCGCGCGCGTTTCAGGATACCGTGCTGGGCTGGTTCGGCCACGGTTTCTGGCTGGATGTGGCGCAGCCCTTGCTGGTGCGGCCGATTTGGCTGCTGCCGGCGTGCTTGACGCTGCTATGTGCCGGCGGCGCGTTTAGCCTGACACCATCGAGTTCACCGCCCACCCATCGGCGCAGTTGAGGCGCGGGGGAAGGTAAGAGTCTTCTTTTTCTGAAGAAAAAGAAGCAAAAAGACTTTTGTGACGCTGGGCCTGGGGCAACCCTGCCACCGCGTTCTCCGAACCAGCGTCAAAAAAGTCTTTTTTGTTTCTTTTTTCTTCAGAAAAAAGAAAATACTTACTTTTTGGGCATTCACCCGATTGCCTGCCCTGTCCCCCCTTGGAACTCGACCTGCAACAATCTATGTTGCACTCAGTTGGCATGGCGCGGCCGTGGTGGCGGTGATCCAAGCGCTTCGATATCCGGCCGACTTCGACAAGAGCGCCACGGCGCACCACAACCCGCGACAGTGGCACGATAGCTACACACCCGTTGTCGACCAGCGCACACTCTATCTGAAGTTCACTGTCGATGACGAAGGTAAGTTTTTACTCACAAGCTTCAAGGAGGCTTGACATGGTCGAAGAAAAGACGAGGCCCTGCCCCTCCTGCGACGGCGTCATGCGCCGTGGCGCTCAGGAGGAGACGGTTACCTTTCAAGGCGAGGCGCTGACCTACCTGCAACCCGGCTGGCATTGCGAAAACGGTGACGACGGGGTTCTGGAAGGGTCGGACAACGACTATGCCGACGCGGCCCTACACGAAGTCATGGCGCGAGCGAAGCACTCGCCGATTTCGCCGCTGATGATCCGCGCCGCGAGGCAGGCCGTCGGCGTGTCCCAGCGTCAGGCCGGCAAGGTTTTCGGCGGCGGCCCCACGGCGT